>CAZTPF010000027.1:14186-19037 GCA_964614655.1 uncultured Bifidobacterium sp. | reverse complement strand
GGCGCAACGATCACTGACTCGTTCATCGGCCCGTACAGCGCCATCGGCAACGGCTGCGAAGTGGTGCACAGCGAAATCGAGCACTCGGTGATCATGGAACGCAGCCGCATCGTCGACATTCCGCGTCTCGAAGACAGTCTGATCGGCAAGGAGGCCGAGGTGATGCGCTCGGGCCGCAAGCCCCGTGCCCTACGGTTGATGGTCGGCGACCATTGCCAGATCGACACGGAGTGACATGCCCACCCAAGCCGAGAGCGTCATCGAAAGCGACCTGATCGCCGGAGTCTGGGTCGTCACACCTCTCATCCACGGCGACGACCGCGGTCGCTTCGTCGAGACGTATCGCCGGGAATGGATTCCGGGTGCTCGCGAGATGATCCAGACCAACCGCTCCGACAAGTCGGCCGGCGCGCTGGTTGGTCTGCACTACCACCTCCATCAGGCCGACTACTGGTACGTGGTCGCCGGCAAGATGCGCGTGGTGCTGCACGATCTACGGGCCGGCGGCCCGACCGACGGTGCCACGCAGACCATCGATCTCGACGCCCGTGAGCACAAGGGTGTGTACATCCCGCCGGGTGTGGCGCACGGCTTCTCGGCTCTCACCGACCTCACCATGACCTATCTCGTCGACGGCTACTACAACCCGGCCGACGAACTCGGCGTTGCTTGGGACTGCCCGGATGTGAACGCCGATTGGGGAGTGGCCGAGCCGGTGATGTCGGAGCGCGATCGCACCAACCCGCGCCGAGTCGACATTCCCGAGGGTGTGCGGCCTCGCTGGCCGATGCGCACATGAAACTCTTCGTCACCGGCGCGGCCGGTTTCATCGGATCGAACTACGTGCGCTGGTTGCTCGCCAACACCGACCACGAGGTGACGATCTTCGACAAGCTCACCTACGCCGGCAACATGGAGAGCATCCGCGACCTCGTCGACGACCGCCGCTGCCGCTTCGTGCAGGGCGACATCTGTGAAGCCGACGTGGTACTCGAGGCCATGCGGGGCCACGATGCCGTCGTGCATTTCGCCGCCGAGAGCCATGTCGACCGCTCGATCGTCGACCCGTATGCCTTCGTGCGCACGAACGCCTTCGGTACCAACGTGATGTGCGATGTGGCCCGTCAGGTCGAGGTGCAGCGCTTCCTGCACATCAGCACCGACGAGGTGTACGGATCGATCGACGTCGGATCGTTCACCGAGACCGATCGTCTGGGGCCGCGCTCGCCCTACGCGGCCTCGAAGGCCTCCAGCGATCTGATCGCCTTGTCGTATGTGACCACGTATGGCCTGCCAGTGGTCGTCACTCGCTGCTCGAACAACTTCGGCCCGTACCAATTCCCCGAGAAGCTGATTCCGCTCTTCACCACCAACCTGCTCGACGGCAAGCAGGTGCCGTTGTACGGCGACGGCGGGAACGTGCGCGACTGGATCCACGTTGAAGACCACAATCGCGCTGCCCATCTGGTGCTCGAGAAGGGTGACGTCGGCGAGGTGTACAACATCGGTGCTCACAACGAGATCACGAATCGCGAGATCACCTATCGACTGCTCGAGTTGTGTGGGCGCGACGAATCTTTCGTGAAGCCGGTGGCCGATCGCCTCGGCCACGACCGTCGCTACTCGGTCACCATCGACAAGATCACGGCTCTCGGTTGGAAGATGCAACGTTCGTTCGAGGAGTCGCTCGCCGAAACCGTCGACTGGTATCGCAGCAATCGGGCGTGGTGGGAGCCGTTGAAGGCTCGTGCCGGACTCTGACATGTCGGGATCGCCCATGCGCGTTCTGGTCACCGGATCCAAAGGTCAACTCGGCCACGATGTAATGACGTCGTGGGGAGCGGCCGGCGACGAACTGCTCGGCACCGATCTCGACGAACTCGACATCACCCGCCGTGATCAGGTGCACGACTTGTTGGTGGCCTGGCGGCCCGACGTGGTGGTCAACTGCGCGGCCTGGACGGCTGTCGACGCCTGTGAGGGTGATTCCGAGCGGGCTCACTTGGCCAACGGTTTCGCCGTGCGCTGGGTGGCCGAGGCCTGCGATGCCATCGGAGCGCGACTCGTACACATCAGCACCGACTACGTGTTCGACGGCACCAAGACCACGCCCTACGTCGAGAGTGACGAGCCGAATCCGCAGTCGGTGTACGGCGCGTCGAAACTCATGGGGGAGCGCGAAGCTCTGGCCATCGGCGACGCCGCCACCGTGGTGCGCACGTCGTGGGTGTGCGGCGCACACGGCTCCAACATGGTGCGCACCGTGCAGCGACTGGTGGCCGAGAACATCCCCATGTCGTTCGTGACCGATCAGGTCGGTCATCCCACTTTCACGGCCGACCTGGCGCCGGCACTACGTCGGCTCGTTGTCGAGCGGGTGCCGGGGCTCGTGCACGTGACCAATCAGGGGGCGGTCAGCTGGTACGAGTTCGTGCGCGAAGTGGTCCGGCAACTCGGTGCCGATCCCGATCGGGTGAAGCCGATCACCACGACCGAACTCGACCCGCCCCGACCGGCGTCCCGTCCGGCCAACTCGGTGCTCGACAACGCTGTGTGGCGTGATCTCGGTTGGCCGATGACCCGCGACTTCCGCGAACCGCTCGCCGAGATGTTGGCCAGCTCGTAGACGGAGATCAGTGCGGGGCGCCGAACTGGCGGTCGCCGGCGTCGCCCAAGCCCGGCACGATGAAGGCGTTCTCATTGAGTCGTTCGTCGACCGCGGCCGTGTAGATCTGCAGATTGGATCCCTGCTTGCGCAAGAACTCGATGCCTTCCGGCGCCGCCAAAACGCAGATCACGATGATCGGTCCGGTGGCGTGACGTTCGAGCAGCAACTCGATCGCATGAGCGAGCGAACCGCCGGTGGCGAGCATCGGGTCGAGCACGATGCAGGTGCGACCGGCGAGCGATTCGGGCAATTTGTTCACGTAGGGCTTCGGTTGGAACGTCTGCTCGTCGCGGCTGATGCCCACGAAGCCCACGTCGGCGTTCGGCATGAGTTCTTGGGCGGCGTGCACGAATCCGAGTCCGGCTCGCAACACCGGAATCACCACCGGCTGACTCGACAGCACGCGGCCGTCGGTCTCGGTGAGGGGTGTCTGCACCTTCACACCGTGGGTGGGCAGATCGCGAGTCGCTTCGGCGAGAAGCAGAGTTCCGACACGCTCGAGTTCCTGACGGAACAAAGCGTTCGGGGTGGCGACGTCGCGGATGCGGGTGAGCGAGTCGGCGATGAGCGGGTGGTCGACGATGTGCACTTCGACGGGCATGGGCCCATTGTCGCGCATCAGCCGGGGATGGCCCCCAATGCCTGCTCGGCTCGGATGAGGGCGTAGCGGGGCTTCACCAGACCGTCGATGATCCGCAGGCGTTCGGGGAAGGGGGCGAAGGCGCTCTTGGCGGCGTTCACCGTGAGCCATTCGAAGTCGTCGACCGTCCAGCCGAAGGCTTCGTGCAACTGGCCGAACTCCTTCGACATGGAGGTGGCGCTCATGAGGCGGTTGTCGGTGTTGACCGTGACCCGGAAGCGCAGGCGGCGCAACATGCCGATCGGGTGCTCGGCGATCGAAGCACATACCCCGGTGTTCACGTTGCTGGTGGGGCACAACTCGAGAGGGATACGGCGGTCGCGCACGAAAGCGGCCAAGCGACCCAACGACTCCTGACCCTCGGGCCCGGTGATGTCGTCGACGATGCGCACACCGTGTCCGAGCCGCTCGGCTCCGCACAACTGCACCGCCTCCCAGATGCTCGGCAGGCCGAAGGCTTCACCGGCGTGGATGGTGGTGTGGAAGTTCTCGTGCTGTACGTGGTTGAAGGCCTCGAGGTGGCGCGTGGGCGGGTAGCCCGCCTCGGCACCGGCGATGTCGAAGCCCACCACACCACGGTCACGCCAACGGACGGCGAGCTGCGCGATCTCGAGACTGCGAGCCGCCGTACGCATGGCCGAACAGATCGCGTAGATCGTGAGATCGGTGCCGGCCGAGCCCCGCTCGAAGCCGTCCATGATCGCCTGCATCACTTCGTCGAGGGTGAGGCCCTTCTCGGTGCAGAGTTCGGGGGCCATGCGCACCTCGGCGTACACCACACCGTCGTTCGCCAAATCTTGCGCGCATTCGAAAGCCACGCGTTCGATGGCGTCGCGATCCTGCATCACGCCAACGGTGTGGGCAAAGGTCTCCAGATACAGAACGAGGTCGTTGCGCTTGGCGCCACGGTGGAACCACTTCGACAGGTCGGCCACGTCGGTGGTGGGGAGGTTCTTGTAGCCGTACTCGTTCGCCAGTTCGATCACGGTCGACGGACGCAGGCCGCCGTCGAGGTGGTCGTGCAACAGAACCTTCGGATACTTCACGAAGTCGGCGTACGGGTTTTCCATGGCAGAAGCGTAACGGCGAGTCGTGGGATTCCGATTTCGCCGTACCCTGTGCGTCATGGCACTTCCCGAACGTCGACTCGACTCCCACGACGCCGAGGTCTTGGCCCGTCTCACGGTGCTCGGCAACACGGTGCGCGAATCCATCGAGCACGTCGAAGTGTTCCCGGCGCCGGCCGACGTGTCGACCGTGCGGTTCACGACCGACGAGTTGTCGTCGATCTGTCCGGTGACGAGTCAGCCCGACCTGTCACACGTCGTGATCGAGTACGAACCTCTCGAATGGTGCATCGAGTCGAAGAGTCTGAAGTTGTACCTCTGGGGATTTCGCGACCGGGCGGTGTTCGCCGAAGCCTTGGCGGCCGAGATCGCACGCGAGATCATGACCACCGCCAATCCGCGAACCGTCACGGTCACGCTCACGCAGCGTCCGCGCGGCGGTATCGAAGTCCAGGCCGTCGCCCGCCTCGGCGCCT
>CAZTPF010000027.1:0-14086 GCA_964614655.1 uncultured Bifidobacterium sp. | reverse complement strand
TGGGAGTCGCCGGGGCGGTACGGAGCTCCGGCTGATGCCGGCGGGCGCAACTTCTGTCTCGCTCCGGCCAACACCACCACCGTCACGATGTACGGCGTGGCGGCCACGAACTCCGACGGCACGTCGTCGATGATGTTGTAGGCGATCACCAAGCACACGGCGGCGGCCAGCGCACTCGTCGCGATCACGTTGCGCTTGCGCCACACCATGTAGACGGCCAGGATCGCCAGACCCACGGCGAACACCACCAACAGCGCCGGCACGTTCTTCTCGGCGCGGAACTTGAGGGCCGACGGGAAACCGAACAGCAACGCGCCGCGGAACACGCCCCACGGCTGCCAGTTTCCGAAGATCGTCGTGGCGAGTCCGATGAAGCCCTGTCCGCCGGTCTGACCCTGGCGATAGGTGCTCGTGAACACGGCCGACAGATAGGCGCCGCCGAACGCCGCCAGAGCTCCGCTCACGGCCATCGCCTGATAGCGCAGGCGCACGATGTTGACGCCGAGGCTCTCACCGGCCTGGGGCGACTCACCGCTCGACCGCAGGCGCAGTCCGAAGCGGGTCTTCCAGAGGATCCACACCGACAACGGCACGATGGCCACGGCCACCACCGTCGGGATGTAGAGGTCGCTCGTGAGGCCGCGGATGAGGCCGGCCAGGTCGGGGACGAGCGGCCAGTCCTTCTGCTTCTCGAACCAACTCAAGATGTCGGGGGTGTCCCAGCTGCCGATCGGCCCGCCCGAAAGGAACGGCATGTCGAACTCGCCATAGCCGCCCTTGCCGGTGGGCGACTGGCTCTCACCACCGCCGGGCTGCCCCTTGAAGAAGATGATCGACAGGTATTCGGTCGCACCGGCGGCCAAGGTGTTGATGGCGATACCCGACACCACGTGGTCGACGTTGAAGCGCACCGTGGCCAATGCGTGGAGCAGTCCGACCAGCGCGCCGGCCATGAGGGCCATCGCAATGCCGGCCCACGAGCCGTACTTCCAGGCGCCGTAACCGCCGCACCACGTGCCGACGATCATCATGCCTTCGATACCGATGTTGACGATGCCGGCCCGCTCGGCCCACAGGCCGGCCAGACCGGCCAGCAGGATCGGCGTGGCCACACGCAAGGTGGACGAGATGGTGCCCGACGAGGTGATGTCGTCGGCGTCGGTGATGATGCGCACGATCGACAACACGAGCAAGCCACCGAGCCAGATGATCATCGTGCGGCGCGAGGCCGACAGCGACTTCCAGTAGCCCGGAGTCGTCGCCTCAGGAGAAGAGAGCGTGGCGCTCATGCCGTCACCGCCTCAGCGGTCGCCTTCTCGGCGTCGAGCGCCGCAGCCGCCTTGCGTTGGATACGGCGGTCGTCCCATCGTTTCACGGCTTCGTTGATGATCACGACGGCCAGCACGATGATGCCGGTCATGATCGTCGTGATCTCCTTCGGGATGTCTTCGAGCTGGAGTCGGCCCGATGCTTCACCGAGGAAACCGAAGAGCATGGCCGAGAAGAAGATGCCGAGCGGATGGTTGCGTCCGAGGAGCGCCACGGCGATGCCGTTGAAGCCCTGCTGCTCGGCCAGGTTGTTCTGGTAGGCGTGCACATCGCCCATGAGGGCTCGCATACCCACCAGGCCGGCGAAGGCACCCGAGATCAGCATCGAGACGAAGATCATCTTCTTCGGGTTCACACCCGTGGCGCGCGCCGCACCGGCGTTGCCGCCCGAGGCCCGCAGTCGGAAGCCGAACTTCGTCTTCCAGATGAGCACCCAGAACACGATCAACACGAGAATCGCAATGATCAACATGCCGTTCAGGCGGCGGTCGACGATGTCGGGCATCCAGGCGCTACGGGGCAGATCCTTGGTCTTCACCAGCAGGCTCTGGGTGCTGCTCTCGACGCGGAAGAAGTCGTCGAAGGCCCACGCCACCAGAGCCAGCGCGATGAAGTTGAGCATGATCGTCGAGATCACCTCGTTGACGCCGCGTTTCACCTTGAGCCAGCCGGCGATACCCGACCACGCAGCACCCGACGCCATGGCCACCACGAAGCAGAACGTCACGTGGAGAACCGGCGGCAGTTCGACGGCGGCGCCGAGAACCGCAGTAGTGAGGAGGGCCACACGCATCTGACCTTCGACGCCGATGTTGAACAGGTTCATCTTGAAGCCGATGGCCACCGCGGCGGCCGAGATCATGAGCGGTGTGGCGCGATTGGCCATGCCCTGCAACACCTTGGGTTCGCCGGCGGCACCGAACAGCGTGCTGAACGCTTTCACCGGATCCTTGCCGGTGACGAGCAGGATGATCGCCGAGATCACGAGGGCCACACCCACGGCCAGGAGCGAACTCACCGCTGTGACGGCGGCTCGCTGGAGTCGTGCACTCTTCATCGTCCGGCTCCTTGCACCGCACCCGTCATATATGAACCGAGAAGTTCGGGCGTGACCTCACGGGGGTTCAACTCCGCCGTCACCCGTCCGTCGAACATCACGAGGATGCGGTCGGAGAGGCCGATCAGTTCTTCGAGGTCGGCCGAGATGAGCAGCACGCCGAGACCGTTGTCGCGGGCCCGGCGCAACTCGTCCCAGATGGCGGCCTGGGCGCCCACGTCGACACCACGGGTGGGATGGGCGGCCAGGAGCACCTTGGGTTCGGTGGCCATCTCACGACCCACCACCAACTTCTGCTGATTGCCACCCGACAGAGCGAAGGCCGGCACTTGCTCGCTCGGCGTGCGCACGCCGAAACGTTCGATGATGGCCCGTGAATCGGCCTCGATCTTGCGACGCACGATGAACGGCCCCGACGTGAGCGACGCTTCGTGCTCGCGACCGAGCAACGTGTTCTCCCACAACGGCGAGTCGAGGAGCAAGCCTTCACGATGACGGTCGAAGGGGATGTAGGCGAGGCCCGACGTGAGCCGGTCCTTCGTCTCGTCGTCGGTGCGGTCGACGCCGTCGATCTCGACCGTTCCACGCTCGAGCGGCACGAGTCCGAGAATGGCTTCGCACAGTTCGAACTGTCCATTGCCTTCCACGCCGGCGATACCGACGACTTCGGCGTCGTGCACCACGACCGACACGTCTTCGAGGGCCAACTTCGCGCCGGCCACCTTGCCGGCCACGTCGACATGGGAGGCGTTCAGCACCACGTGTGAGCCCACCGACGTGGTGCGGCCCGACGGGTTGGGGAGATCGCTGCCCACCATCATCTCGGCCAGGCCGCGGCGATCGATCTGCGACGGTGTGGTCTGGCCGACCGTGGTGCCCTGGCGGATCACCGTGATCTCGTCGCAATAGGTGAGCACTTCGTCGAGTTTGTGCGAGATGAAGATGACGGTGCGGCCCTCGGCCACCAGTCGCTTCAGGGTGGCGAAGAGCTCCTCCACCTCCTGGGGCACGAGCACGGCCGTCGGCTCGTCGAGGATCAACACGTTCGCCCCTCGATAGAGCACCTTCAGGATCTCGACCCGCTGACGCTGGCCGACACCGAGTTCGCCCACCATGGTGTCGGGATCGAAGTCGACCCCGAGAGTGGCGGCCAGTTCGGTGATGCGATTGCGAGCCTCGTCGAACTTGATGCGGCCCCGCCCGCCCACTGGCTCGTCGCCGAGGATGATGTTCTCGAGGATCGTCAGGTTGTCGGCCAACTTGAAGTGCTGATGCACCATGCCGATACCGACTCCGATGGCGTCGGTGGGGGAGCGGAACGTGACTTCTTGGCCGTTCACGACGATGCGACCCTCATCGGGCTGATGCATCCCGTACAGCGTCTTCATGAGAGTGGACTTGCCGGCGCCGTTCTCGCCCACGATGGCGTGGATGGTGCCCGGGCGCACCTTCAGGCCGACGTCGTAGTTGGCCACCACTCCGGGGAAGCGCTTGGTGATTCCGATGAGCTCGACGGCCAATCCGTCGGCAGGTGTACTGACGCTCATGCTCCCCCTTGGACCTGCTCTGTTATAGCAGAGCGCCCGGGTCGAAGACCCGGGCGCTCCACACGTCCGCGAAGGACGTCAGGTTCGGTTGTGATCAGGGAGCGGTCGGAACGGTGATGGCACCGCTCACGATCTCGGCCTTGATCTCGTCGAGCTGAGCAGCGATGTCGTCGACGTAGCCACCCGAGGTGGCGTAGCCCACGCCGTCGTTGCTGAGATCGAAGACCTTGATGCCACCGGAGGTGTCACCCTCACAGGCCGCCTTCATGGTCTCGAACACGGCCACGTCGACACGCTTCAGCATCGAGGTGAGGATGTGTGCCTTCTGCTCGTCGCTACCAGCCGTGAGGTACTGGTCGCTGTCGACACCGATGGCCCACTTGCCGGCCTCGACGGCCGCCTCGATGGTGCCGGCGCCCGAACCGCCAGCGGCGGTGTAGACGATGTCGGCGCCGTCGGCGTACCAACCAGCTGCGATTTCCTTGGCGCCAGCGACGTTGCCCCATGCGGAGTTGTCACCTGCCGGTCCGAGGTACTTCGACTCCACGACGATGTCGGGGTTGATGTACTTCGCACCTGCGATGTAGCCGGCTTCGAACTTCTTGATGAGGTCGATTTCCTGACCACCGATGAAGCCGATCTTGCCGCCTTCGCTCTTCAGAGCAGCCGCGGCGCCCACGAGGAACGAGCCCTGCTCTTCGGCGAAGATGAGGCTGCGAACGTTGTCGGCCTCGACGACCGAGTCGACGATTCCGAAGGTCACGTCGGGGTTGGCAGCAGCGATCTCACCCATGGGATCGGTGAACATGAAGCCCACACCGACGATGACGTTGGCGCCACCTTCGACGAGGAGTTCGAGGTTGGCCTTACGGTCCTCGTCGACGTTCGCCTCGAGCTCCTTGACCTCGATACCGAGTTCGGAGGTGGCGCGGTCGGCACCCTGGCCGGCCGAGTCGTTGAAGGTTCCGTCACCACGACCGCCGGTGTCGAATGCGACACCACCGACGAGATCACACGAACCTCCCGAGGGGGCTTCGGTCTCGGCAGGAGCCTGCGTCTCCGACGACGAACCACCGTCGTCGCCGCCACAGGCCGCAACTACGAGACCGAGGGCTGCCAGCGGAGCCAGCAACAGTCTTGACTTGCGCATATGTGTTGTTTCCTCCCCTAGAACGCCTGAACGGAAGTGCCCAGGCGAGTGGATGATCCAACACTAGTCGCGGGCGGCTATTGGCCCCGGCCCCGCTCTTGGATTTTCGCCCTGCGTTCGGCCACTTTTTCCGGGGCGAACTGCGTGCGGCGCCACTCGGCCCCGTCGCGCGCTTCGACCGTCCAGCCGTCGGTCTCGGCGTGGATCTCTCGGTAGGTGCGACGGATCTGGCGGACCCCGTCCTGTTCGTTGCCGGCGATGTCGAGCGCGAGCTTTCGCGTGAACGGCATGAGATCGGCGTGGGGGACCACGTGGTTCACGAGTCCGAAGGCAAGCGCCTCGTCGGCGAGCATGAAGTTGCCCGTGAAACTCATCTCACGCGCTCGTCGTACGCCGATGGCCTGGGGGAGGAGAACGGTGAGCCCCCAGCCGGGCATCACGCCCACTCGAGCGTGCGTGTCGCCGAACTTCGCGTGCTCGCTCGCCACCAGGAAATCGCAGTTGAGCGCCAATTCGAAACCACCGGTCACGGCTACGCCGTTGATCGCGCCGATCAAGGGCTTGTCGACCATCGGGAACGGACCGCGCACTCCGTCGCTGTTCGGTCGGCCGTCGGCCCCCGAACCCGACCCGAGATTGCCGGCCGTCGAACCGAGCTCACGCAAGTCGAGTCCGGCGCAGAACGCCGGATCGGTTCCGGTGAGGACGATCACGTCGACATCGTCGCGATCGTTCGCCTCGCGCATGCGCTGCGGCAAGAGCCGCAACACGTCGCTCGACAACGCGTTGCGCGCCTCGGGGCGATTGAGGGTGATGGTGGCGATCCGCTCGCTCACCTCGAACAGCACGACGTCGTTCGTCTCGGTCATGACGACGTGTCTAGTCGGTCGGGTGTCAGCTCTCGGAGTCGGCGGGCAGGAACGAATAGTCGACGTCGCCCAGCTTCACGAGAGTGGCGGCCACCCAACCGCCGAGTGCGCCGAAGTGGTCGTCGAGAGACGCATTGGCGCCGTCGGCGAGAGCCGATTCGCCGAGTTCGTACGCACCTTCGTAGGTGGCTTCGATGGCGTGCTCCACGTCGGGGCCGTCATCGTCGTCGTTGTGCGTGGTTTCGACGGTGATACCGGCCCGCTCGAGACGGCAGTCGCCGATGAGGGGGCTCTGCACCGGCAGGACCGACTGCACCTTGGTGAGATCGGGGGCCGAGGCGATGCGCTGGATGCGCAGCACGATCTCCATGTCGATGGCCGGCTGCTCGTCGATCTCGCCGTCGACGTACCAACGGCGATACGCGGTCTGACTCCACGACGGCCATTCGAAGGTCACGTGCGCCACCACGCGCGGCGGCTGACCTTCACCGGGCAGTCCGTAACTCGTCTCCCAACTGACGTCGCCGAGCATCACGTCGACCTGGAAGTGCTCCTCGAACGCCTGACGCTCGAGAAGCGCGCGTTCGAAGGCGTCGCGCAACGCGCCGATCACATCGGTGAACACGTGGTCGAGCACGACCGAAACGCTACATCTGCCGGTCGTATCTCCACTGCTGACCGCCGAAACCGTCGAGCATCACCAGACGGTTCCGGGGTCCGTGGGTATCGGCGTCACCCGATTCGTACCCGGCGTCGCCGTTCCACAGGAGGACCGATGTCCCGTCCGACGTCTGCGCCGGGCGCGTCACGTAGGCCGGCGGTTCGGCTCGGCCGGCCCAGACGCGTGAGGGATCCCCGCATTCGGCCAACTCGTGCAAGGTGACGATGGTGGGTGGTGCCATGGCGAGGCCGGCCGAGAGCGCAGCATCGGGAGCGAGCCAGCGATGGTCGACGATCTCGTGTTCGTCGATACGGATGTCGTCCCCGGCCCAGGGTGCAACGAAGAACCAGGTGGTGAATCGCACCGGCGCCATGAGCGGTGGAGTCCAGTGACTCCACGTCACCAGACTCTGCCGATCCACGCGGACACCGACTTCCTCGTGGGCCTCGCGTACGGCGGCCGAGGCCGCGCATTCGAGTTCGGTCGTGCCGGCGTCGGCGTCGTCGACTCGGCCGCCCGGGAACACCCACATGTCGGCGAAGGCACCCACCGAACTGCGCTTCAACATGAGCACGTCGAGACCGCACGCCGACGACGAACTCTCCCGAGCCAGGATCACCGTGGCGGCCGGCCGGCTCTTGGCGGCTCGTCCGTCGTCACGAGGTTCGATGCGATGTTCGATCTCCGGAGGCACGAGCCGACTGTACGGCGTGGGAGACTCGAGAGGTGACGACCTCATCCGATTCACTCGTTCTGCTCGACGTGGCCGACGGCGTGGCCACCATCACCCTCAACAACCCTGGTGAACGCAACACGCTCACCGCACCTATGGTCGCCGAGATCACCGCGGTGATGGATCGCATCGAATCCGACTCGGCGGTCGGAGCCATCGTCGTCACCGGCGCACCGCCGGCCTTCTGTGCCGGGGCCAATCTCGGAAACTTGCGCGAGAGTACGGCCGAGAGCCTCGGCAACATCTACGAAGGTTTCCTGCGCATCGCGCGCAGCGACCTTCCCACCATCGCCGCCGTGAACGGTGCGGCCGTCGGCGCCGGTATGAACCTGGCCCTCGGCTGCGACGTGCGGATCGCGGCGCGACGCGCCAGGTTCGACACGCGGTTCCTGCAGATCGGCATCCATCCCGGTGGTGGTCACACCTGGATGCTGAGACGCCTGGCCGGCCCCCAGGCCACGATGGCCACCGTCGTGTTCGGTGAGATCGTCGACGGCGCCGAAGCCGAGCGACTCGGCATCGTGCACCGCTGCGTCGACGACGAGGCGTTGGCGTCGACCGCTCACGAGATGGCGGCCCGGGCTGCCTCGGCACCGCGCGATCTGGTGATCGCCACCAAGAAGACGATTCGCGACATGGCCGACGTGTCGACGCATCCCGATGCCGTGGCTCGCGAACTCGAACCGCAGTTGTGGAGCACTCGTCAGCCCTGGTTCGCCGAGCGTCTGGCCGCACTTCAGTCGAAGATCTCGAGCAAGAAGAACTGATCGCGACGAAATCGGGACCGACGACCCCGTCGAATGGTCTTGACACGCAAATCCAGAGGAGTACGGTTCTTCACAAGGGGAGGCTTTTCAACGGAACCTGTGAAAGGGGGACCGATGAGCAAGCGTCATCGCACCGAGGAGGCAGTACCGCTCCCGCGTGCCGAACAGCGGGCCCACGCCCACGCGGAACGCCACCGCGTGAAGAGCGAGCTCCATCTGCTGGCCGACCAGGTGAGTCACGGGGTCGAACCCGACGACGTGGTCGAGCCCGGGGCGGCGTGGAAACCGATGCACCATCACGACGCCGAGAAAGCGTTGAAGAAGGTGAACGGCACTCGTCGCCTGCGCCACTGGAAGCGCAAGGAGTGGAAGCGCCGCACCCTCGTGCGTCAACAGAAGAACGCCGCGTACCGGCGGCTGGCCGACTCGGCCTGAGTCGACGACCCGATTCGTTCGGGCCAGTCGTTCAGAGCCAGGTCGACACGAACTCGTCGCGTCGCGCCTGCCATTCCTCGACGGTGATGCCGTAGCGGACGTGGTCTTCCCACACGCCGTTGATCTCGAGGAAGCGTTGGGCGGTGCCTTCGTCGCGAATGGCGAGCTTCTCCATCACACGACGGCTGTTGTGGTTGCGCGGCACGATGCAGATCTCGACGCGATGCAGTCCGAGTTCTTCGAAGGCGTAGCGCAACACGACCACCACGCCCTCGGCGACGTAGGCCTGTCCGGCCTTGGCCTGGTCGATCCAGTAGCCGACGGTGCCGGTTTGCAGTGCGCCCCGCACCACGTTGTTGAGGTTGATCTCGCCGGCCAGGGTCTGCTCGACGAACAGCCCGAACGCATATCCCACACCCGACTGGCGATCACGGTCGCGTTGGCCGCACCGTGAACTGAACGCATCCCGGTCGGTGGTGGGATCGGGGGCGTGCGGGGAGCGCTGCGGTTCCCACACCGTGAGCCAGTCGTGGTTGCGCTGACGCACTTCCTTCCACGACTCGAAGTCGGGGGGTACGAGCGGACGCAAGAGGACCCGCCGTCCGTAGAGGCGCAGGCCCGACGAGGTGCGGGCCGGGTGCGAATCGGGTGTGCGGAAGCGAGTCATGGCGTCTCCAGCAGTTCAGCACAGATGCCGTCCATGATGTTGTGTGCAGACACCAGGATGTCGCGTGCGTCCCAGCGTCGCATCACCGCCACGAGGACGCACAAGCCGCCCACGATCACGTCGGCTCGATCGGCCGGCAGGCCCGGGTTGTGCACACGGTCGGCCACCGATTCGGTGGCGAGGGTGCGAAAGACGTCCTCGACGGCGTCGCGTTCGAGGACGAATCCGTGCAGGGCTTCCGGATCGACGACCCGCTGGCCAATTTCGACGGCTGCCGCAGTGACGATGGTGCCGGCCGACCCGATCAAGCGAGAAGCCAACTTCATGTCGGGGACGTCGCGCAGAGCGTCGTCGATGAGGTCGTAGGCGTCGCCGATGGCGTTGGTGAGTTCTTCGGGTCGGGGCGGGTCGCCGAGCAGATGACGTTCGGTCAGTCGGACGGCACCGACGTCGAGACTGCGGACGGCGCGCACGGTCGGGCCCGATGCGGTCGACTCTCCGAGCACCAGTTCGGTCGATCCGCCGCCGATGTCGACGAGGACGTGCCAACCGCCGCCGGCGTCGAGTCCGGAGAGCGCGCCGCGGTGGGCGAGCCGACCTTCGTCGTCTCCCGACAAGACGTCGGGAACCCGGCCGATCGCTTCGTGCACCGCCGAGAAGAACTCGTCGCGATTGCTCGCGTCTCGGGCCGCGCTCGTGGTCACGACGCGCAGGTCGTGAGACGCGTCGACATCGTGTCGGGTGAGCAGGTCGGAGTACTGGCGGAGCACCTGGCACGTGCGCTCCACGGCGTCGGGGTCGAGACGTCCGGACGCGTCGACCCCTCGGCCGAGTCGCGTGATGTTGACGTGCCGTTCGAGCACTACACCGTCGGCGTCGCACACGAGCAGATTGGTGGAGTTGGTACCGATGTCGACAGCGGCCACGTGTCGAGTCATGTCGGGCCCGCAACCTTCTCGTCGAGCCGGTTCTGCACCCAACGACCGACCGGATCGTCACCACCGGCCAGAAACCAGGCGTAGTGCGCGTGCAGACACTTCACTCCGGTACGTGTGCCGGCCACACCGCCCGACGGCCGGGGGCCCACGTGATCGGCGGGGATCAGGGCGTCTCGTTCGGCGGCGTAGCGACGATGGGCATCGGCGAGTTCGTCGGAGTCGACTTCGGCCTCGGCTCGATCTACGGCACCGTCGGCTTCGAGTCGACTGACGGCCACGTACTCCTCCTCGCCGCACAGCCAGTACAGCGTGGGCATGGGTGTGCCGTCGTGCAGGAACGGTTCGTTGCGGATGACCACCGGATCCCCGTCGGCGTCGCGCACCACCACGGTGAAGCGTCCACTCGGCTCACGGCCGAGCAGCGCACGCACCCGGTCGTGATCGTTCAACTCTTGTTGCGGCGGAACAGACGGCGAACGAAGAGAAGGGCGGCGGCCAGGCCGGCCAGCAACGGAAGAACTCGCTTCATGACGGCACCACCGGCCACGTTGCCAAGATCGAGCGGCTCGGCGGCCGGACCTTCGATCTTGCGAATCTGCGGCTGACCCGAGGCGTCGGCGGCGGGAGCGGGCGCCGGCTCGGCGGCCGGAGCCGGTGCAGCACCTTCGGTCTTGATGAGTTCGTTCAAGTTGTCGGAGAACTGGGCGAGGAGCTTCTCGCTCACATCGGCGAGAGCACCGCGACCGAACTGGGCCACCTTGCCGGTGATCGACAGATCGGTGAGCAGATTGCACGTGGTGGACGTGGCGTCGACCGGTGTGAGCTGAGCGGTGATCGTGGCCGAGGCATTGCCCTTGCCGCCGGTGTCGCGACCCGAAGCCTTCAGGACCGCCTTGAAGTCGGTGTCGTTGCGCTCTTCGAACTGGGCATCACCCTTGAACTGCGCGGTGATCGGGCCCACCTTGATCTTGACGACACCCTTGTAGACCTCGCCGTGGACTTCTTGGAGTTGAGCGCCAGGGAGACACGGAGCGATGCGCTCGAGGTCGGTGAGAATCTGCCAGGTTTCGGCGATCGGCTGGTTCACGGTGAACGAATGGTTCAGTTCCATTGATCGAGGTCCTCCTGGGTGTCGATATCGGCGCTCGAACCCTCGCAGGCTACTTCCGAAATCAATTCGGGGTACTGGCCGAGCACGTGTCGTGCGCCCACGTCGCCGTCGGTCGGAAGCATGTGCCACACCGAACTTTCGAGTCGAACGGGATTGCCGCGTTGACCGTCGTAGGTGGCCACGGTGATGGGGGATCGACCTGCCGCGACGCGCTGCCAACATTCGGTGGTCACGAGTGGTTGATCGCCGAGACCCACCACCACCGCGTCGGCGCCGAGAGCCTTGGCGGCCGCGAGACCGGCTTGCAGCGAGGTGGCCTGTCCCTCGGCCCAACGGGGGTTGGGCACGACCTGGAATCCGGGTCGATCGAGAAGTTCGCTCGGAATGTCGGCGGCCCCAGTGACGACGATGACCCGCTCGAAGCCGGCGCGTTCGACGTTGTCGAGAACCACATCGATCACGGTGGTGGAGCGAAAGGGCGCCAGAAGCTTGTGGGTGTCGCCCTGGAAGCGGGACCCGGCTCCGGCTGCCAGTACAACCGCCACAGTCGCCATGGGGTCATCATGCCGTGTACCCAGGACTTTTGCGAGGAATGTGTGTCCGTCCTACATGTGACGCTCGTCCGAGACCAGGTCGCGACTGGATCATTACGAAAGTGTTGCAATAGGGTGACGAAATCCGTCATCACCGTCATCATCGGTCGACCCGGCTGGTTCTCATCGCCGGAGTCGTGAGTCTCGGGGCCCTCGTGGCGCCGGCCAGCCTGTCGGCGGCGCCGGTTCGCATCGAAGCCCGGCCCGAAGTGGTGTCCGAGCAGATCGCGCAATTCGCCGGGGGAGCGTTGTGGCTCGCCCAGGTCGAGCGGCAGAACATCCCACGATCCAGTATCGAGTCAGCCTCGTTCGTGGCCTGGCGGGCGCGAGTGGCCGCCGATGTGGCGAGAGTCCTCGAACTCGACCCGGTACTTCTCGAATCAGCGTGGAGTCGTGCCGACGCCGATCATCAGATCGCGCTCATGGCGGCCCTGTCGCAACTCGGAACCCCGTACAAGCGCCGGGCCAGTCAGCCCGGGGTGGCCTTCGACTGCTCGGGGCTCACCGGTTGGGCGTGGTCGCAGGCTGGTCACGTGTTGCCTCGCAACTCCACGTTGCAGTGGCGGGCCGGTGATGCGCGCACGCCGGAAACCGCGCAGGCCGGCGATCTCCTGCGCTACCCGGGTCACGTGATGATGTGGCTCGGTGTCGACGGCGCAATCGTGCACTCGCCACGTCCGGGTGGAGTGGTCGAGGTTCGGCACCTGTCCGACCGTTCGCTGGGTCGCAGCAAGTTCTTCGATCCGAGCTGACTCGCCGAGGGTCGGCGTCAGGGAGCGGTCGAGAACACGGCCGGATCGGCCGTCGGCAGAACCCGCTCGGTGTCGATGAACAGATCGGCGCCGTCGAACGAGGCCAACACACCCAATCCGTCGAACGCGCAGTACGACTTCTGTTGCGTGAATCCGGAACCGTCGACCACCGGTACCCGCGCACACGATGCCGGGCGATCGGCGATGCTGCGGCGTTCGAGTGTGGAGTCGCCCACCGCCACGTTGGCGTCCTGGCGCAGACGGTCGACGATGGCCTCGCGGAAGATGCGTGAATTCAGCATGCGATCGGCCACGCGGGTCTCGTCGACTCCCGGAACGCACGTATCGGTGACCGTCGAGCAGGTGACCGTCGATCCGTCGAGTCGTGTGACGTAGCGCGTGTCGGCGATCTGCACGCTCGTGCCGTTCAGCGGGTCGATCACGATCGATCCGTCGGTGGTCTGGCCGCCGAACTTGGTGGTGATGCGATACACGACCGTGAATGCCGACCCGTCGGGAGGCGAGGTGAGCACGTCGATGACGGTCGAGATGGCCGAATCGTCGACCGGCGGAAGGGTTTCGTCGGTCATGAGGCGAGGACGTTCACCGGTCACGCACCCGGCCAGCAGAAGTGACGCGCCGACGAGAACGGCTCGGCGCAGGTTTCGTGTCACTCGCTCAGCCTACGGGCCGGTCGCGCCGGGAGCCGGTGAACTGCGTAGCGTGTCGGCGTGATCGAACTCGACGCGGCCTCGTTCCTCGTGCAGTGGGCCGTGGGCGGTATGGCCGGCGCCTGGTTCACGACCCGCCAGCGCGAGGTCGGGGTCGGCTACGGATGGTTGCTGCGCATCATCTTCGGTCTGCTCGCCGGTGCGGGTGCGGTGATCGGTCTCTCGTCCGACGGGGGAGCGGCCGCGCGGGTGCGTGACGCCGCCGCTGTGGCCGTGACGTTCGCCATCGTCGTCGCGCTCGTGTCGAGTGTTCGCCGGCGACGCAACGTCGACCAAGGCGCTTTCGATCCGCGTCTCGATCTCGTACCGGCCGTCGTCGGCGTCGTCGCGTTGGTGGCGGCTGGTGTCGACGCCGGAGGCAACGATCTGGTGGCGGTCGTTCGGCTGCTGGTGGGCGCGGCGTTCCTCGGTTTCGTGACCGACGCGATGCTTCTCGGTCACTGGTATCTCGTGCAGCCCGGATTACCGCGACGTCACATCAACGAGATCGTCGCCGCATTCCTCGTGATCTGGCCGCTCGAAGTTTTGGTGATGCTGCTTCCCACCGGGATGTTCAGCGTGTTCTCGGGTTCGGTCGACGACGGCTGGGGCGGCCAGCTCGGCTGGTTCTGGGCGGCCTGTGCGGTGACCACCGGAGTGCTCACCGTCGTCACGCAACGCGCCTTGAAAGAGCGTTCGTACTCGGCGGTCATGGCGGCCACCGGCCTCATGTATCTCGCCATTCTCACGGCATTCGGCACCGACCT
>CAZTPF010000026.1:0-28412 GCA_964614655.1 uncultured Bifidobacterium sp. | reverse complement strand
CGTGGAGCTAAAGGGAATTGAACCCTTGACCTCTTCCATGCCATGGAAGCGCTCTGCCAACTGAGCTATAGCCCCGGGTGGGACGGCTGAACGATACCGCCCCGTTCGGCCCCGCCCCAACTAGGTACCGGAGGGTCGTTCGAACACCGTCTCCATTCCGCAAGGACACCGCACGACGACCACCGAGTTCGGCGGATCGGGTGGCGGAGGCATCGGGTCGTACACCCCGCGGTCCCGCCATTCCTCCGAACGGGCCGTGACGAGATCGAGGTCGGCCCACAGTTGTTCCGAGGGCACGAGGTCCGGGTTCTCACACGGATCGACGATTGCGACGTCGGCGGCACGAGCGGTGACCCGCCAGGTGTGGTCGTCCACGTCGACCGACCACCGGCTGCACGCCGGGCAGCTCAGGCTCGCCATTCGACGCGGGCGGCGTCTTTGTACAGACGCTCGATCTCGTAGAAATCGCGCGTGTCCTGTGCGAACACGTGCACGATCACGTCGCCGTAATCGATGAGCACCCACTGCTGTTCGCGATGACCTTCGACGCGCAACGGCGAGCGCCCGAGATCCTCCTTGATGCGGTCTTCGACGTGGTCGGAGATGGCGCGAACGAGCCTCCTGTTGGAAGCTGACGTGATCACGAAGTACTCGGTGATCGACAACAGTTCGCCCACGTCGAACACGATGGTGTCGACTCCCTGCTTGTCGTCGGCGGCGCGTGCGGCGCACACGGCAAGATCGAGAGACTCGTTCATTCGTCCTCCGGGACAGTGGTGGTGGGCGGCAGTTTCGCGGCGGCGACCTCGTCGAGGCTCACACCGGCGGTCTCTTCCAAGAAACGCACGAAGGACTCGCCGAGGACCACTCGCAGATCGACTCCGGCGACCCGCTCGGTCGCCTTCTCCCACTTCACCTCGTCGAGAAGGATCGTGAGCGGCTCGGCCATACCTCGATCCATCTCGTCCGAGTAGTAGATCGTGGTGGTCTCGGGCGGCGGCGTCGAGGTGTTGCGCACCAGAAGCACGTTGGCTCCCATGTAGAGGAGTCTGAACACCGCTTGCCGCAGGGTTTCGGAATCGGGGTACGAACTGTCGACCTGCAGGCTCAACGTGGGAAGAACGGCAACCATGGCGCTCGGGGCGACGCTCGCCAACACCATCACCACCTCGCCGTAGTCGTACCCGTAGAGATCGAGGCCGTTGGGGTTGGTGTCACCTTCCGGCACGGCCTGGTAGCCGATCTGCCACACGCGCACCGGGCCGGCGAAGAGCGCCGACATGAAGGTGGCCATGTCGGACGGCGTCTGCGCGCCGACGTCGGGGATCACCGGGACGGGAGTGGTCCCGATCTTCCCGGCTCCGACTGCATCGGCCAACGCCTCCCAGAGAATCTTCACATCGGGCAGTCGCGTCGACTCGGGTCGACCGTCGACACGCGCTGCGAGCACCTGGGCGGCCTGTATCGGCGAGAACGAGTTCTCGCCCTCGTCGGCGACCACCCGCTCACCGTCGTCCTCGGTGTCGACGACGTCCCGTGGGAACGTGGCCGTCACCGTTCCCACCCGAGCGATGAGGTCTCCTGTTCCCGCCGCGCCTTCGACGGCGATCATGTCGATCTCCGAACTCGACAGGGCCTGCAGTGCCTCCTTCAGAGCCTCGGGCCCGTCGGAGCCGTACACGTCGGCGAGGCGTTGCGGATCGCCCAGATCGCGACCGGCCACCGACATGCCGACCGGCACCGACACGATCGTTCCCCCGGCACCACTCGGCGAGATGGTGAGGATCGCCAGTGACGCCAAGAAGTTCTGATCGTCGGTGACGCCGAGGATCGCCGTCGGCGTGGTGGGGATCGCCATGGTGGGCAAGGCGATGACGGCCTCGGCAGCGCGGGAATCGCGAACGGCTCGCCACGCCACCACCGCCGACACCGGAAGCAGAGCAGCGACGACCAGTCCGGACACGAGCGCGATCGCCGTGGCGCGACGACGTCGCGAACGGAGAAAGCTCATACCCTCTCCGATGTCGTGATCCGAGACTCTGCCTTTGCGGCCTCGGCGTAGAGGCCACGCGCGCGGATGACTTCGAGCACCGGCTCGGTGATCAGATAATCGAGCGGTCGACCGTCGGCGAAGCGGGCTCGTAGATCGGTGCTCGACACGTCGAGATGAGGAACCTCGACGCGTACCCACTCGATGTCGCCCGGCAACGCAACGCGCACCCCAGGTCGATCGACCACCACCATCGTGCTCAATTCCAGAACCTCGTCGACCCTCTCCCACGAGTGAATACCCGCTGCCGCATCATCGCCCACGATCGTGAAGAGCCGGGTGTCGGCGTGGCGTGATGCCAATTCCTGCAACGTGTCGGCCGTATAGCTCGGACCCCCTCGATCGATCTCGAGACGTCCGACTTCGAGGCCGTCCACGCCCGACACCGCGGCTTCCACCATGGCCAGACGGTCGGCCGCCGGTGTGATGGACCGCTGCCCCTCCTTTTGCCAGGGAACATTGGCCACCATGAGGATCACCCGATCGAGGGACAAGGCATGGCGGACGTTCACCGCCGTGACCAGGTGCCCCACATGGATCGGATCGAAGGTGCCACCCAGAACACCAAGGCGCGCCGAACGATCGACGTGGGGCGCTTGCGACACGGGAACGAGTCTAGGGATGGTCGAGGAACGGGCCTGCTCAGACCCGTGATCGTCCCGTGGGAAGAAAAGTCTCAAGTTCTCGGACCGGCCCTCCGATACCTCGGCCGTCCACCCGCCCACAATCGATGCGACAGCCCCAAAGAAACCTGATAACTTACTGGTCCCTCTTTCGGGACCCCCCAGTTCCGACCCGAGTTTCTTGCCAGCCCCCAGAACCCCCGAATCGGTTCTCACCCTCCAGGTGAAAAGCCGTGCCCTGTGCCCCACGGCACCGGACTCCGGGGAACAACGACGACGAATGAACAGTTGAGACAATCATCATGAACGATTCCATCGGCATCTACCTGAACGACATCGGCAAGGTCCCCTTGCTCACCGCCGAAGACGAACGCGTCCTGTCGCGTGCGATCGAAAAGGGCCGCGAAGCCGCAGCACGCAAAGCCGCCGGCGAGCGTGGCGCTGCCATCAACCGCGACATCCGCGAAGCCGCCAAGGCCAAGGACCGCTTCATCCGCGCCAACCTCCGCCTCGTGGTGTCGATCGCTCGTCGCTATCCGCTCCCGCAGGGAATGGATCTCCTCGACCTCATCCAGGAAGGCAACCTCGGTCTCGAGCACGCCGTCGACAAGTTCGACTGGCGTCGCGGGTTCAAGTTCTCGACCTACGCCACCTTCTGGATCCGCCAGGCCATCGGACGCGCCCTCGACCAGAAGGCCAGCCTCATCCGCATCCCGGGTGATCGCTCGGCCAGCCTGCGAGCCGCCCTTCGTCAGGCGAGCGGCGACGGGGAGACCCTCGACATGGCCAATGCCGAACTGCACCGCCTCACCACCCCGGTGTCGCTCGACAAGACGATCGGCGACGACGGTGACGCCACACTCGGCGACCTCATGGCCAACGGCGACCCGACGCCCGAAGACCACATCATCGCTCAGGGCGAGACCGAGCAGCTCACCAAGTTGCTCGACACGCTCGATGCTCGGGCTCGTTACGCCGTCGAGGCACGTTTCGGCCTCATCGACGGCGAGCGCAAGAGCTTCCGTGAGGTGGGCGAAAAGCTGGGCGTGACCGCCGAGGCCGCTCGTCGTCTCGTCAGTCGGGCCGTGGCCGGGTTGAAAGAAGAAGCCGACGGCATCTTCGCTGCCTGATCCATCTCCATACGACTCTCTCAAAAACGACCCGGTCCCTTTTCGGACCGGGTCGTTAGTCTTTTCCCCATGGCAAACACGTGGTCTCCGTCGTCATGGCGCACCTTTCCCGCCGTGCAGCAGCCGGATTGGCCCGATGAGGGCGATCTCGATCGAGCGCTGAAGCAGATCTCGTCCTATCCCCCACTGGTGTTCGCCGGTGAGGCTCGTTCTTTACAGGCCGCCCTGGCCCAGGTGTCGGCCGGAAATGCCTTTTTGTTGCAGGCCGGCGACTGCGCCGAGAGCTTTGAAGAGTTCTCGGCCAACAACATCCGTGAAAAGTTGCGGGTGATCCTGCAGATGGCCGTCGTGCTCACGTACAGCCTCGGTGTCCCGACGGTGAAGGTCGGCCGCATGGCCGGACAGTTCGCCAAACCGCGCAGCAGCCCCACCGAAAAGGTGGGCGATCTCGAACTGGCCAGCTTCCGGGGTTACATCGTCAACGACCCGTCGCCGTCGGAGGCCGCACGCATTCCCGACCCCGAGCGTCTCGTGCAGGCCTACCACCAGTCGGCGTCCACGCTGAACCTGGTGCGCGCCTTCACCAAGGGCGGTTTCGCCGATCTCTCGCGTGTGCATGCCTGGACACAGGAGTTCGTCGGCTCGAGCCCCGAAGGACAGCGCTACGACCAGTTGGCCGCCGAAATCGATCGGGCACTCCGCTTCATGCGGGCCTGTGGAGTCGACACCGAGAACAACTCGGCCCTGCACGAAGTCGACGTGTTCACCAGTCACGAGGCGTTGATCCTCGGCTACGAGGAAGCTCTCACCCGCCAGGACTCCCTCACCGGGTCGTGGTACGACTGTTCGGCGCACATGCTCTGGATCGGGGAACGCACCCGTCAGCTCGATGGTGCACACGTCGAATTCCTGCGCGGTGTGGGCAACCCCATCGGATGCAAGATCGGTCCGACCACCGACGCCGAATTCGTTCTCGAGTTGTGCCAGACGCTCAACCCGGCGCGAGTTCCCGGGCGCTTGACACTCATCAGCCGAATGGGTGCCGACAAGGTCGAGTCGTCGCTGCGGCCACTGCTTCGCGCCGTCACCGACGCCGGACATCCGGTCGTCTGGGCGTGCGATCCGATGCACGCCAACACGTTCACGTCGACGAGCGGCCACAAGACTCGCCATTTCGACGACATCATGCGCGAGATCGCCGGCTTCGTCGCCGCCCATCGTGCCGAAGGCACCTGGCCGGGCGGAATTCACGTCGAACTCACCGGCGACAACGTGACCGAATGTCTGGGCGGTGCCGACGATCTGCAGGTGAGCGACCTCGTCGACCGCTACCAGACGGTGTGCGATCCGCGTCTCAACGGACGTCAGGGACTCGACCTGGCCTTCGCCGTCGCCGAACTGATCCGCACTTCCGGCTTTGCCTGAGTCGGAACTGATCACTCTGCTCCAAGCGGTCGACCACTGGCCGGTCGACCACGTCGCCGTGGCCGTCGTACGTCCGGACGGAATCGTGGGCTCACGAGGTGACGTGCAACGAGTGTTCAAATTGGCGTCGGTGTCGAAGATGTTGTCGGCCTGGGCCGTCTTGGTCGCCGTCGAAGAAGGGACCGTGTCGCTCGACGACGAGGTCGGTCCTCCCGGTGCGACCCTTCGTCATCTGCTCGCGCATGCGGCCGGCTACGGATTCGACACACCCGGACCGATCACCCGTCCGGCCCGTAACCGCATCTACTCCAACACCGGCATCGAAGTCGCCGCCCAGCACGTGGCCGAACGATCGTCCATTCCGTTCCCGACGTATCTGCGCGAAGCAGTGTTCGTTCCCCTCGGCATGGCTCACAGCGAACTGCACGGCTCGGCCGCTTATGCCGCCACCAGTACGGTGACCGACTTGTCGCAGTTCGCGCGCGAACTCCTGCGCCCGCGTCTCGTGTCCGCTGCGATGGCGGTCGACGCCACCAGCGTTCAGTTCGGCGACTTGAACGGCGTGACTCCGGGTTTTGGATCGTTCCGTCCCAACCCGTGGGGCCTCGGTCTCGAAATTCGGGGCCAGAAGAATCCGCATTGGACCGGACCGCTCAACTCGCCCCGAACGTTCGGCCACTTCGGCGGGAGTGGCACGATGATGTGGGTCGATCCCGAGATCGACGTCTCGCTCGTCGCGCTCACCAATCGCCGGTTCGAAACCTGGGCCGATGTGGCTCGGGTGGAATGGCCGGCACTCAGTGACGCCGTGGTCGGCTGGGCCACGAACTGAAACTGGCGGCAGATTCCGGCGAAAGCCGTGACGAATCTGCCGCCAGAACCACTAACTGAGGCGTTCGATGATCATGGCGAGGCCTTGGCCACCGCCCACACACATCGTCTCGAGTCCGAAGGTCTTGTCGGTCTCCTGCAGACCGTGGATGAGCGTCGTCATGATGCGCGCACCCGTCATCCCGAACGGATGGCCGAGGGCGATCGCGCCACCGTGCACGTTCAACTTGTCCCACGAGATACCGAGATGCTTGGCCGACGGGATCACCTGCGCCGCGAAGGCCTCGTTGATCTCGACCAAGTCGATCTGATCGATCGTCATACCCGCTCGCGCCAGAGCCTGACGGCTGGCCTCGATCGGGCCGAGGCCCATGATCTCGGGGTTGAGAGCCGACACACCGCTCGACACGACTCGCGCGAGAGGTGTGAGACCCAACGCCTTGGCCTTGGTGTCGCTCATCACCATCACGGCTGCTGCGCCGTCGTTGAGGGGACATGCGTTACCGGCGGTGATCTGTCCGTCGGGGCGGAAGGCCGGCTTCAACGATGCCAAACCTTCGAGTGTCGTGCCCTCACGCGGACAGTCGTCGGCCGACACCACTGTTCCGTCGGGAAGGGTGAGCGGTGTGATCTCGTCGGCGAAGAAGCCGTTCTTCACGTTCTCACTCGCGCGGTCCTGGCTCAACTTCGCGAACTGGTCCATCTCTTCACGCGTGACGCCCTCGATCTCGCGGACGTTCTCGGCCGTCTGACCCATGGCGATGTACGCGTCGGGCAGGCCGTTCGGCGGCGTCCACGTGGGCTGACCGCCACCGGATCGCAGCTTGCTGCGCTCGCCCGGCTCGCTGAAGATCGGGTTCGGAGCGGTGTCACTCGCGCCTGATCCGTACCGGCTCACCGCTTCGACACCAGCGGCGATGAAGCAGTCGCCCTCACCGGCCTTGATGGCGTGGGCCGCCATGCGGATGGTCTGGAGCGACGACGAGCAGTAGCGGTTGACCACCACGCCGGGTGCCTCGGGGATCCCGGCGAGCAGCGCCGTGATGCGTCCGAGGTTGAATCCGGCCTCACCAGCCGGCTGGCCGACTCCCATGATGAGGTCTTCGACGTCGGAGCCCTTCACCTGCGGCACCTTGGCCATGAGAGCCCGCACGATCTGGGCCGCCATGTCGTCGGTGCGCAACGACGTGAGCGAACCCTTGTGGGCACGGCCGATCGGACTGCGGGCGGTGGCGACGATCACTGCTTCGGGCATGACATTCCCTTTCCGTTCCCCTCGGGGGGTCGACTTCTGTCAGAGCGACTGTAGTCAAGCGTCCGGTCGGCGCTCGGGGTCGACGTGCAGGTGATGGGTCTCGTTGAACGAGGTCAGGGCCACTCCGGCACGCGACACCGAAAGACGTGTCACCGCCGCCGTGTCGAGCCGCATCCGCCAACTCGTGGACGAATCGACGCCGAGGGCCCAGGCGATGGCGGCCTTGATCGGCGACACGTGGCTCACCACCACGATCCGTCGGCCGAGGGCGCGTTCACGTAGCTCCTCGCATGCCGCCTCGACGCGTCGAGCGACTGCCGACAACGACTCTCCCCCTTCGGGTGCGAAATGCGGATCGGCGCGCCACTCGGCCCAGATCTCCGGGCCGACGTCACCTTGGGGAAGTCCGTCGAACACCCCGTACGACATCTCGATCCACCGGTCGTCGATCTCGACCGGTCGACCGAGCGCCTCGGCGGTGGATCTCGCCCGTACGAGCGGACTGCTCACCACCAGGGTGTCGTCGCCGATCAGCGCCGACAGCGACTGCGACAGGCGCGCCGCCTGATCGCGTCCGAGTGCGTCGAGTGGTTCGTCGACACGGCCTTGAAGTCGGCCGGCCGCGTTCAATGCCGTCCGTCCGTGGCGCACGAGGAGAATCTCGCCCGACACGGCTCAGATCTCCTCCAGGACTCCGTCGGAGACGAACCGGCGGCGGCGCTCGGCATCGGACAATCCGAAACGCCTCCACACGATTGCGCAAAGAGCGAGTCCGACGACCTCGAGGATCACGTTCACCCAACCGCGTTCGACCACCGGGAGTCGCGCACCTTCGAACGACCATCCGGTCACCGGCCACCAGAAGGTGGAGGTGTCGGCAAAGGCGAAGTCGACGATCAGGTGGACGAACGCGCCGATCGGCAGGGCGAGAAGCCGACGACGAATGGGACGTCGACCGGTCGTGGCGAGCATGACGGCTGCGAGGACTCCGACGATCGTCACGACCGAATGGAAGGCGCGTGCTCCTCCCCACAGTCCGTCGATCACGTCGGGAGCGAGAACGCCGACGATCAGTAGGCGGTAGTCGAAACGTGGATCGCGGAAAACCGACCACACGCCGAGGACTGCGGTGCCGACGAACCAGAAGAGCACGGGATCACCGTACGAGGATGCGAGCGCAATGCGGACACTCGGGCACCGCATCGTCGGGCAATCGCCTGATGGCGTCGGTCTCGGCCACCGAGAGCCCCATGTGGCATGCGGTGCACGAACCACGATCGATGGTCGCCACGGCGATTCCGCCGAAAGCTGCTCGACGCCGGTCGTACTCGGCGAGTGTCGCAGGATCGAGGGCCCCGGCAGCGCTTGTCCGCTCGGCCCGAAGGTCGGCGAGGGCTCGATCGGCCTCTCCCTCGGCTTCCTCCGCTCGCCGACCGGCCGCCTCGGCGATCTCGCGCGCCCGCACCAGCGACGCGTCGATCTGAGCCAACTCCTCGTCCCCGGCCGACGAGGCCTCGAGGAGTTCGAGTCCCCGATCGTCGAGCTCGTTACGACGGGACGCCAGAACCTGCATCTCGTGCTGGATGGCTTCGGCTTCTCGCGGCGACAGGATCGTCTTCAACTGCTTGTCGAGTCGCTCGCGGCTCCGGCCAATCTCGTCGGATTCGGACTCGATGCGATCGAGTTCTCCCTGAGCCTCGCGTTGAAGCGTTTCCACCCGACCACGCGCTTCGACGAGAGTCGCCACGTCGGACTCGGCTGCCGTGGCCTCCAGACGCGCCGGCAGGCGATCTCGTGCGTGGAGGGCCTGTTCGATCGCCGTGTCGAGATGCTGCAGGGCGAGCAAGGCGACCAGGTCCACCCTCGAACCTTACTCATCGAAATCGCCGGTCAACCCGGAGGAGCCGTCGGAGCCGTGGCGCAGGTTTCGATGTCGAATTGATCGATCACGAGGGTCGGGACCGGCCAGGTGGGATCGACGACTCCTCGCGGAATCGTGGTGCTGAAGTCGAAGGCCGCGTCATCTCCCACGAGGGTCGTGGAGGTGGAGGGTGCGATGGTCGTCGTTGTTGTCGTCGTGGTTGTTGTCGTCGTTGTCGTGGTGGTGGTCGACGACGTCGGCACGGTCTCCCCCGTCTCGGGGTCGGTGACCGGCGGAGCAGAAACGGGAGACGACGTCGTCACAGGAGCCGCCGTCGTGGTCGTGGTGGTGGTCGTGGCGACCGGACAGTCGACCTCGGGCAGGAACAACCGCATGGCTTCACGGCGATTGGGGGGTCCTGGAGCGAATACTCCCGGTGGAACGTCGGCCAACGCCACGTCCATCGTCGCTTTCCAGATGGCGGCCGGGAAGGTGCTTCCCTGCACTCGGTTGACACCCGCCGCCACGAATTCGGGAATGTTTTCCATCGGGAAATAGAGGTCGGGATGGCCGACCCACACCGACGTGACCAGTTCAGGCGTGTAACCGACGAACCAGGCGTTGGTGTTGTTGTCCTGAGTTCCGGTCTTGCCGGCCGAGGTACGCCCGTCGAGTGCGCTTCGACGCCCCGTGCCGGACTTCATGACTCCCTCGAGAATCGACGTGGTGCGGGCGGCGCCGTCGGAGGACATCACCATGTCGCCGGAAACCTCGTGACGGTAGAGCGTTCCGTTCGGACCTTCGATGCGCTCGATGTAATACGGCTCGTGGTGGACTCCGCCGTTCGCCAAGGTCTGCGCGCCCGAGGCCATGTCGAGCGGGCTCATCTCGTTGGCGCCGGTCGCGAAACTTGCGTAGGGGCGAATCGGCTCGCGTTCGAGAACGCTCTGTCCCGCATAGAGATACGGGCTGCTGGCCAGTCGATAGGTGGTGTCGACCACGCGATCGAGTCCGACCATGAGCGACAGTCGCGCGTACGCGCAGTTGATCGAGAACCACGTCATCTCCTCGACCGGTCCGAGGGCACGGCTCACACCCGATTCGATCACGAACGGATTGCGCGGATCGTCGGGGTTGGGGAGAACGCACGGCCGCACCCCGTCGAGCAGGTCGTCGTTCTGGACTCCGGCTTCCATGGCGGCGGCGAGGATGAATATCTTGATGCTCGATCCCGTCTGGCGCGTCGACAACGCCAGATTGACCTCGTTGCGACCGCCCTCGAACGGGCGTCCGCCGACCATCGCCCGCACGGCCCCGGTCTTGGCGTCGAGGGTCACGACAGCGGCTTCGATACCGGCTGCATTGGCCGGCAACTGCGTGGCCTTGGCGTACTCGGCGGCCACCTGCACCTCGGGATCGAGGGTGGTGTACACCTTGAGTCCACCGCGGAAGAGACGGTAGTAACGCTCTTCGTAGGTGTCGCCCAGGATGTCGCTGCGGTTGAGGAGGAACGACTTCACTTCTTCGCTGAAGTGAGTGCGCGCGATGGTCTGCTCGGGTCGCGACTGCACGAGTTCGGGAATCTGCCAACTCCCCTCACACCGCGCGTCGAGCTCCTCCTGCTCGACCGGAGTGTCGGCCTCTCGCGGCGACAGACACTCGACCACCGCGTCGGCCTCGTCGCGTGACATGAGGTCCTCGGCGACGACGGCATCCAACACCTCGACGAATCGACGTCGGCTCGGCTCGGGGCGACGGATGGGGTCGTAACTGGACGGGGCCTGAATCATTCCGGCCAGGAACGTCCCCTCGAGCAGAGTGAGATCCTCCACCGACTTGCCGAAGTAGACCTCGGCCGCGGCCTGGACTCCGTACGAGTTGTTGCCGAAGTAGATCGTGTTGAGATAGCGCTCGAGGATCTCTTCTTTGGTGCGTTCCTTCTCGAGACGCAACGCGTACACGATCTGGAGAAGTTTGTAGCGGCCATCGCGTTCGAGACCGGCCAGGTAGTCGACCTTCACGACCTGTTGGGTGATCGTGGACGCGCCCTGACGTGCCCCACCCTCGAAATTCGACAACGAGGCACGGAAGAGACTGCGGACGTTCACGCCCTTGTGGCGGTAGAACTCGCGATCCTCGACCGCGAGCACGGCGGCGATGACGTCGTCGGGGATCTGTTCGATCGACACCGGTTGGGAATTCTCCAACTCGTAGATCGCGATCTCGTTGCCGTTGCGGTCGTACACGTACGAGCGCTGAGCGATGTCTTCGACCGGTGGCAGGCCGACCGGCACTTCTTCGTGTGCATTGGCCAACTGCCACAGACGAGGCGACACGCCGACCACGACCGCAGTCAGGAACAGGGCTCCGGCCACGACCAGCAGGGCCACACGAATCGTCCAACTCACCACACGCACGGTGCTCCAACCGTATCGGTCGGTTCGCCGGTGAACCGGTCACCCATTAGCGTCGGGCCATGACTTCAACGACGCGTCCCTTCCGATTCGGTGTCCAAGCCAGCGGATCGCTGACCGGTTCGGCGTGGAAGGAGTTGGCCCGTCGTGTCGAAAGCAACGGCTACTCCACCTTGACCATGCCCGACCACTTCGACGACCAACTCGCGCCGGTCCCGGCACTCACCGCGGCCGCCGCCGTCACCGACACTTTGCGTGTCGGCGCACTCGTCTGGGACAACGACTACAAGCATCCGCTCGTTCTGGCCAAGGAACTGGCCACCATGGACGTGCTGTCGGATGGACGCGTCGAGATCGGACTCGGCGCCGGATGGATGATCGCCGACTACGAGCAGTCGGGAATGCCGTACGACCGAGCAGGAGTGCGCATCGACCGCTTCGTCGAAGGCCTGGCCGTGATCAAAGGTCTCATGGGACCCGATCCGTTCTCGTTCGAAGGTCAGCACTACCGCATCACCGCCCACAACGGGACGCCCAAACCGATTCAAGGACCGTGCCCTCCGATTCTCATCGGCGGAGGCGGCAAACGAGTCCTCTCCATCGCCGCCCGCGAAGCCGACATCGTCGGCATCAACGCCACCATGAGCGCCGGTGTGATCGGACCGCAGGCCTTCGACACCATGACCGCGTCCGCCGTCGACGAGAAGGTGGCCATCGTCCGCGACGCCGCCGGATCACGCTGGGCCGACATCGAACTGAACATTCGAGCCTTTCTGGTGAACATCGCCGACGACGCGCGGGCCGCCGCCGAAGGAATCGCCGGCATGCTCGGCGTCACCGCCGAACAAGTCGAGGAGACTCCCTTCGCTCTCGTCGGTCCGACGTCGAAGATCGTCGACGACCTGTTGGAACGCCGCGAACATTGGGGGTTCTCGTACGTCATCGTCGGCATGAACGACGTCGAGTCGTTCGCTCCCGTCGTGGCGGCGCTGAACGGACGATGACCTCGATCGCCCTGTGCGGAGCCGGCACCATCGCCGGTGTCCACGCCCTCACCGCCCGCGAGATCGGCCTACCGGTGATCGCCGTCGCGTCGCGTACTCGTGAACGCGCCGAACGACTCGCCGGATCGGCGCGTGCCGCAGTCGTCGAGTATCCCGAACTGCCGGCCGGAGCCGACGTCGTGATCGTGGCCACTCCCCCGTCGGAGCACGCCGACCACACCCGGCACGCCCTGGCGGCCGGAGCCGCCGTTCTGGTGGAAAAGCCGCTCTGTCGAACCCTCGCCGAGGCCGATCGCCTGGTGTCCGCCGACGGCGCCGACCGGATCGTCTACGCCGAGAACCTGGTGTTCGCCCCGGCGTTCGCCGAGTTCTTGTCTCGGGTGCGCACTCTCGGACCCCTCACCCATCTGGAACTGCGCACTCTTCAATCCCGCCCCACGTGGGGCGGATTCCTCGATCCCGCATGGGGAGGTGGCGCTCTGTTCGATCTCGGCGTCCACCCTCTCGCCCTGGCCGTCGTCATCGGTCGAAGCACGGGCAATGGCGAGGTCGTCTCCGTACGCGCGACTCTCGACGGCGACACGACCGACACACACGCCGACGTCACACTCACCTTCGCCTCCGGACTGTCGGCGCGGGTGATCAGCAGTTGGGACGGCCCCGAATCCGGCGTGTGGGACGTCCAGGCATCGTCGCGGACGGCGGTGCTCCGCCTCGATCTGCGACCCACGCTGTCCATGGAGAGCAACGGAGATCCCGTTCGCCTCCCTTCGGTGTCGGCATCGATCGGCGTTCTGGAGGAATTCGGCTACGTCGATCAACTGCGAGCCGTCGCCGCGCTGCACACCGAGGGTCGTCGCTCGATCATGGACGTGAGGTTCGGCCGCTGGATGATGGAGATCGTGTCGGCGTGCTACGTCGCAGCTCGTTCGGGTGAGAGCGTCGCCGTTCCGAGCGGTTGCGACCGCAACAAGAGCCCGTGGGAACTGTGGCGCGGATGAACCTCGACCGCCGGCAATTCATCTCGCGATCGACTGCACTTGGCCTAGCGGCCATCGCCGCGGCCTGCGGAGACTCCGACGGCGCGCCGACCACCACGTCGACTGAGTCGACCACGACGACCACGTCCCCCACCAGCACGACGAGCACGTCGACGACCACCACCACCGTCGCCGCCAGCGAGCCCTACACCTCCCCGGGATGGCTGGCCGCCGAGAACGCTCGGCCCGGCACGACCGCTTGGCGCATCGACAGCGACGTCCCGGGCGCATCGTCGAAGATCCCGGCCGGATGGATCGAGGGATACGCCGACACCACGAGCGCGCGTCCGGGCCAGACGGTCACCCTTTTCGTGTCGACCGATGCCGAATCGTGGCACGCCGAGGCGTACCGCATGGGTTGGTACGGCGGCGACCTCGGACGGCTGGTGTGGACGTCGGACGAAATCGAAAAGCGATGGCAGTTCAATCCCGATGTCGACCAGTCGGACACGACCAAGATGCGAGTGGCCGACTGGGGCCCGTCGCTCGCCGTCGAAATCGACGACGAGTGGCCGCCGGGTTCCTACCTCGTCAAGCTCGTCGCCTCGTCGGGTGAGGCGCATTACGTCCCGCTCACCATTCGTCGCGACTCGGCCGTGGGTGGACTCGTCGTCGTCTCGGCCGTGACCACTTGGCAGGCCTACAACCCGTGGGGAGGTTGTTCGCTCTACCAGTGTTTCGACGGGCCGGGTCGGAGCACGGTCGTATCGTTCGATCGCCCCTACGCCCGCACCTACAACTGGGGCTCGGCCGACTTCCTCACCCACGAACTACCTCTCATCGCCCTCATCGAGGAGCTCGGGCTCGACACGGCCTACGTCACCGACATCGACCTGCACACGAGCGGACTCGGCGAGAACGACATTCGCGATTCCGTCTTCTCGAACCGGACCGCCTTGTTGACCACCGGTCACGACGAGTACTACTCGACGGCCATGCGCGACACCCTCGGCCGGGCGCGAGACGCCGGAGTGAACCTCGCCTTCTTCGGCGCCAACGCCGTGTACCGGCACGTCCGACTCGAACCCAACGCCGACGGTGTGCCGTACCGCCAGATGCCCAACTACCGCACGGCGGCCAGCGATCCGCTGACCGACACCGACCCCGAACAGTCGACCGTGCAATGGCGCAACCCGCCGCTGAACCGCCCCGAATCATCGCTCATCGGCGTGCAGTACTTCGCGGCCGGGGTCACGGCGGCACTGCGAGTGGTGAATCCGTCCAATTGGGTGTTCGACGACGTCACCGTCCGCAACGGTTCGTCGTTCAAGAAGTTGGTGTCGATCGAAGCCGACGGCCTCGGACCGGCGAGTGTCGAACCCGAGAATCTGGAGGTACTCGCGTCGGGTCCGGTGAAGTACAAGGACTCCGAGTACGACCACGCCATGACCTACTACTCGACCGACAGCGGTGCCGGCGTCTTCGCCACCGGGACGATCGCTTGGATCAACGCCCTCGACGCCGAGTACTGGGGCGACGAGGACGCGACCGAATTCGTCCGAGGGGTGACGTCTCGTGTCCTGCGGGTGTTCGCCGAAGGACCTTCCGGCGACACGTATCCGAGCGAGGGGAATGCCGACCGTTATCGACGGCCCACTCGACCGCTGGACGACGAATGACCGACGACGCATTCGTGCCGCATTCGTGCACGGCTGCTCGGTGGGCGCAGAGGGACTCGAACCCCCGACATCTTCCTTGTAAGGGAAGCGCTCTAGCCAACTGAGCTATGCGCCCGGACGAGGTTCGGAGCCTATCGGCGCACCGAGAAGCCCTGGTCCGGTATCCACCAACCGCGCGAAGCGCGCAACTACCGTTTGGGCGTGGCACCCCGCCCTAGTGACGCCGAAGCAGAGCTGCTCCGCCAGTATCTCGACGACATCGGAACGTATCCGTTGTTGTCGGCCGACGACGAGCGCCGACTGGCGGCCGCCATCCTCGAGGCCCGCACGGCTCAGGAGCGTCTCGACGCCGAACCGAAGCCGACCGGACGCGACCGGACCAAGTTGACCCGAGCAGTACGAACGGGTGACGCCGCCCGCCAGACCTTCATCCAATGCAACCTGCGCCTCGTCGTGTCGGTCGCTCGCCGCTACGAAGGATCCGGCCTCGGGCTTCTCGATCTCATTCAAGAGGGCAACCTCGGCCTCATGCGAGCGGTCGAAGGATTCGACCATCAGAAGGGCTTCAAGTTCTCCACCTACGCCACGTGGTGGATCCGTCAGTCGATCGGTCGAGCCCTCGCCGACTCGTCACGCACCATCCGGGTGCCATCCCATGTGCGGGAGGTCTATTCGCTCATCGACCAGTCGACCGAGAAGTTGGCCGCCGCCCTCGACCGTCAGCCGACCGTCGAAGAGGTCGCCGAACTCTCGGGGGTGAGCGCCGAACGCGTGGCTCTCGTCCGCCAACATCGTCGACCCCTCGTGTCGCTCTCCACCCCGCTCGACAGCGACGGTGACACCGAATTGGCCGAGATCATCGCCGACGACATGGCGGTCTCGCCTTTCGACGCCGCGGCGGCCGCCCTCGAAAAGCGAGCCCTCATCGAGCAGCTCCGCCGACTGGAGGAGCGGGAAGAAGAAGTGCTGCGAGCCCGCTTCGGCATCGACGGCCCACCCAAGACCTTGGCCGAGATCGGCGACATGCTCGGGGTCACTCGCGAACGGGTCCGCCAGATCGAGGCCCGGGCCCTCGGCAAATTGCGCCACCCGAGCGTGTCCCGGGTGTGGCATCAGGGCCAGCAGGCCGCCGACGCCGGCTGACGTCAATTCAGCGTCGCCCGCACCGCCAACGCCCGCTCGATCGAGGTCGGGTGCGCCACCACCGGAGTCCGACGACCCGCGTGGTCGAGCACCACGAGATCACGCCCTCGTGCGTCACGAACCTCGACACCGACTTCTCGACACACGAGGAGCGCACCGAGATAGTCCCAGACGCCGTGCGCGTCGACCGAGCAGTCGACGAAGGCATCGAGCGTCCCGTCGGCCACCATGCAGATGTCGATCGCCGAGGCGCCGAACGCACGGAACTGCCACCAGCCCGGATCGGCAGGCGGTCGACCCGACACGGCGACCACCGACTCCTCCCAGGGGCGAACCGATGGCGGGGCGAGCGGTTCACCGTTGCGCCATGCACCCTGGTCGCGAACGGCCCACCATCGAGTCGGCGCCGAGAGATGGGCGACCATCGACACGAGAGGTCCGTCGGCGTCGACTGCGCACAATGACACCGCGCAGTGCCGAACACCGCGACTTGCGTTCGTGGAGCCATCGAGTGGATCGACCACGATCACCACGTCGCGTTCGAGGTTCTCGGCACCCGACTCCTCCGACAACAACCCCACCGGCAACCGGCGGAGAATCTCCAGTGCGGCGCGATTCGCCACCAGATCGACGTTGTATTGGCCGTCGCGCTCACCCGACAGACCCCAGTCGTCGGTCGCCGACACCGCTGACGTCACGGCTTCGGCGACCTCGCCGAAGGTCTCGAGCAGCCGATCGGGAGTCACGGCGCACAGGGTAGTGTCGACGTCGTGGCCGTCATCGATGTCGCCGGATTCGTCTCCGACATGAAGAGTCACGCGATCGATCACGGATTCCACGTGCACGACGAACGACATTTCGTCGAGACGTACTCGTTGCGCCAACTCTGGGAGGTCGACTTGCACCCCGAAGAGGCGTGCGACGGGCCGATCGATCTGCACCTCTCCCTGGAAGTCGACCCGAGGGCCTTGCTCGGCTTCGAAGATGTCGTCGCCACCCTCGATCCCGACGGCGACGAATCGCCACCCTCGGGGTTCACCTTCCCCCTCTTGTTCACTTGGACCCTGCCACCCCTCCGGCAGCCGCCTGATCTGCTCGTTCTGGCGACCGAATTGGCCGGAATCGGCGGGATCGAGCTCCCCCTCGAGGTCTCGGCCATCGACTCCACCGCATCGGTCACCGACGCCCCCGAACGCAAGCTGTCGATCGTCGCCCGGCTCGAGGTCCCGCTCGTCGACGTCTACGAGAACGACGATCAGCAGTTCTGCGCCACGCTCGATCGCTGTCGCGACGTGAGCCTCTATCTCCTCGACCTCGCACCGTCATGGCTCGGGGACGAATGAACCGCACCTCGACCGCAGAGCGTGAAAGACTTCGCTGGTGAACGTCGCCGAGCTCATCGACATCTTGAAGGACCTCGATCAGGACGCGGTCCTCGAACTGGCCATCGTCGCCCCCGTGGTGGCCGACGACGAGACCATCACGGTCGATCAGTACACCGTCGAGGGGATCCTTCCCCGTGATCCCGCCGATCACGACGGCGAATCGGTCGTCTGGCTCATCGGCGGCGAGTCGAGCGATGTCGACGAGTTCATCGAGGCGATCGGCGGCGAAGAGGAACTGCCGCATTCCGGCGACGGTGACGTGATCGAAATGGAACGCTGGTCACGCTGAGGGCTTCTGGCCCGACCACGCCTGACGAAGCGCGACGATCACTCCTCCGAGCACGAAGAGTCCGACACCCACCAAGATCGCCTCGAGCTCGAGGAGAACGATCATCCAGACGGTGATGGCGAATCCGAGTATCGGAAGGACGGGCCAGCCGTTCACCGACCATGGCGACCGGAAGGGTCGACTCACATCGGGCTCACGTCGTCGCAGAACCAGCACCATGACGTTGACCGACAAGAAGATGGCGTAGATCGCGAAGTCGGTCGCGCTCGCGATGAGTTTCAGATCACCCCAGAGAGCGAACAGCGCGGCGACGATCGAGGCCACCACCACGGCCAGCCTCGGAGTGCCCTCACGGGACAGACGTGACCCGATCGCCGGAAGATCCCCCGCCCGACTCATGGCGAAGACCATCCGCGACGCGGCGGTGAGCACGAGGATCACGGTGTTGGCCGTGGTCAACATGGCGAACACCGCCATCACCGATCCGGCCTGACCACCCACGACGTCGGCCGCCACATCGGTGAGAGGCTGCGTGGAATCAGCCAGACCCTCGGCGCCGAGCACGTTCACGGCCGCCACCGAGACCAGGACGTAGAGGACCGCCGAGATTCCGAGCGACCACAGAAGAGCCCGAGGGGTGATCCGAGTGGGATCCTTGGTCTCTTCCGACAGCGTGGCCACCTCGTCGAAGCCGATGTAGGCGAAGAACACCAAGGCGGCCGCCGACATCACACCGCTGAAGCCAGTCCAACCCGAGCCTCCCCGGCCGGTGAGGAGCTCGCCGTCCCCCCAGTGGCCGATTCCGATGACGACGACGAAGAGCAGTCCGGCCACCTGGGCCGCGCTCAGGACGACGACCAGTCTCGACCAGCGATCGGAACCCCACACCACGAGCAGAGACGACAGCGCGAGGACTCCGAGGGCCAGCCACCGATCGTCGACGTCCCAGAAATACTGCGCGTAGCGAGCGAAACCGAGTGCGACCGTCGCGCCGGCGATCACGAGACCGGCCGCCATCCCCCATCCGATCATGAAGGTCACCCGGCGACCGAAGACGTGAGACGAATACTCGTACTCGCCCCCAGTTCTCGGAAACATCGACGCCAATTCGGCGTAGCTCATCGCAGTGAAGGCGCACACGAAAGCCGAGATCACGAACGACAGCCACACCAGCCCTCCGGCGTCTTCGGCGGCCGGTGCGAGAAGTACGTAGATCCCCGCTCCCACGATGATGCCGACACCACTCGCCACCACGTGCACGAGGCCGAGCACCCGAGGCAATTCGGAAGATTGCTTCCCGTTCACTCCCCCTCCGATCGGACGACTGTTCAGACTCTGGACTCTCGCGGATCCCATTTCTGTCTAGCGTGATCACCGACTCGGTTGAGGGCGAAAACAGTGATGAACATCACGGTCCCAGGGACGAAGACGAGGTGAGGAGTACGTCTCAAGTCGTTCGCTCCAGCACTGATCATGTTCCCCCACGTCGGTTCGGGCCTCGGTATGGAAAGACCCAAGAAACTCAGTGATCCCTCGGCCACGATCAGTACCGCAACGACGATGAACGCATAGGACACCAGGGGCAGAAGAACGTTCGGGAGAATCTCCCGAACCAGCACCCTTCCATGTCGTGCACCGGTGCTCTTGGCCGCCACCACGAACTCTTTCTGCCGAAATACAAGAGTGTTGGCCCGCGCCAGCCGAACGTAAGTAGGGATCCCGAGAAAGGCAAGCGCGATGGACAGATTGAGAACACTCGGCTCGATGGCGACCATGAGTGCGATCAGGAAGATCAGAGGCGGAATCGCCAGCAACGAATTCGTCAGCACACCCAGGACTTCGTCGGTCACACCTCTGAAATACCCCGCCAACATTCCGAGCATTCCTCCGAGCACCAGCCCGATGATCACCGCACCGAAGCTGATCTGCAGCGACAGGCGTGCTCCGTAGACCACACCACCCAACAAATCGAGTCCGAACGTGTCGGTGCCGAGTGGATGCGAACTGAAGAGATCGGGCCGGGCCGCCACCGGGGCGCTGAAGGACTTCGAGGCGTCGCGTGATTCGGCAAATGGCAACAGGTCGGCGAAAATCGCCGCTAGTCCGATCACGGCCAGCCACGACACCGACAACCAGTAGTCGACGGCGACGCGGTGACCCCGAAGCCGCCACAACATTCGATCGAGACCGACATAGATCGCGCCGAGTCCGACTGACACCACACCGATTCGAAGTAGCCCTCCTTGTCGCTCGAGCAGGTCACTACCGACCCATACCGAGAGGACCCCGAATACGAAGAGAGGCGCTCCGAGCCATGGACTCGGACGACTCTCAGACGACTCCACGGCGAATCCTCGGGTCGAGTGCGGCATACGAGATGTCGACGAGAGCGTTCAAGATCACGTAGAACAGCGCGATCACGAGAACTCCACCTTGGACGATGGGAAAGTCGTTGACGACCACCCCTTCTTGGATGATCAATCGACCCATCCCCGGCAGGTTGAAAATCGTCTCGACGATCACCGTTCCACCGATCAGGCGCCCGAGTGACACCCCGGCAACCGTCATGAGGGAGAAGGAAGACGGACGCAAAGCGTCGCGGAACAGAATCCTCCACAACGGTTTCCCCTGAGCGTTGGCGGCGAGGATGTAGTCCTCCTGCAACGTACTGATCATGTCGCTTCTGAGAAGACGTGTGAAGACTGCAATTTCCGACAGAGCGACCGTCAGAGCGGGAAGGAACGTCGTTCGCAGATTCTCGGCGAGGCCGTCCTCTCCCGTGAGACGCGAAAAGCCCTGACGGGGGAACGACGGCCACCAGAAGAACGCCAACAAGCCGAGTCCGACAGCGAGACAACCCACGACGACCGATCCGGCACCTCTGTCTCGACCCGACGCCAGACGGCGCCACCAGTCGACGAGCAGCATCAGAGCGGCGAGCCACAGAAGGATCGCGGTTCCGATCCGCGGTACGTCGGGATTGAAGACGAACAGCTGAACGATGAGCAGACCGGCCACGAATTGGGGTACCGAAATCAGTCCCGAGGTCACGGTCGCCACGCCACGATCGAACCGCGAACCGACTCTGGCCGCTGCTGCAACACCGACCGGAATCGAGATGAGCAGGGCCAGACCCAAGGCCATCACGGTGATCTGCAACGTGACCGGCAGTCGGCTGGCGATCAACGACCACACCGAGACTCCAGGGCGGACGGCGCTGTCACCCAGGTCACCGGATACGGCATCGGAGAGCCAATTCCCGTAACGCTCGAGAAGCGGCTGATTCAGTCCGAGCTGCTCACGAACCCGTTCGTACTCAGCGGCCGGGGCGTCGGCGCCGAGAATGCTGATACTCGGATCGCCCGGGACCAGTTCCAACAGGGCGAGAGTCAGAAAACTGACGATCAGAAGAACGGGTACGAGCTGCAGAAGCTTGTGGAGAAAGGTTCTGATCACTCGACGACAATCGTAGTGATTCGGGTGGCCGCGTGCATGAAACCGCGGCCACCCGAATCGACCGGATCAACTCACCAGATAGGCGTCACCCAGAAGGAGGACGGTCTGCTGAGTCGGAACGATTCCCGCAACACGATCACTGATGGCGTAGCCCTCCTCGACCGCCGCGTAGATCACGCTGGGGACGTCTTCGTTGAAGATTTCCGACATCTTGGCGATGGCGTTCGTTCGAGCTTCACGATCCGGAGCGGCGAACATCTCGTCGATGGCCGCGTCCATGTCGGGATTGCTGTAGCCAATTCGATTGGAAGGGCTGTCGCTCCGGAAGTTGAAGCCGATCTGTCGATACAGCGCCGAGTCGGAGATGTTCCAACCCCAGCACGCCATGTCGAAGTCCTTCTGGATCACAGCTCCGATGCTGGAGTTCTGATCGGTGACGGTCGCCTCGACTGTCATACCCACCGCTTCGAGCGACGCGACGATCGCTACCGGCAGATTGGCATTGGTGTCACGGCAGTTGAATCGGATGGATCCGTCCCAACCCTCGGCCTTCAACTCGTCGACGAGAGCACGTGCGGCATCAGGGTCCGCCGATGTTCCGGCAACTCCCGAGTAATAGGTCGAACGCTCGTCGATGAAGGCCTTCGATTCCAAGAGCTCCCCACCGAAAGCTCGCTCGCTGATCACCGACGAATCGATCGCCAGGTTCACAGCTTGACGGAATCGCTTGTCTGCGGTGACCGGGGTGTGAGTACCCACTCCGTTGTTGATGAGAATGACCTCGCCGGCCGATTGCAAGAAGAATGCTTCCGAGTACTGGCCGCTGGCGCGAGCATCAGCGATGACATTCGCCGTACGAAGGAAGGCGAGGTCGAGCTCCCCGAGATCGAGGGCCTCGAGCTTGGGCTGATCGCTCGTGATGTAGACCATGTTCACGGTCTCGATGCAGACCGGACCACCCCAGTAGTCGTCTCGTGCCTTGAGAACGAGGTACGGCGATTCACCCGGCGCAAACTTGTCGACCAGGTAAGGGCCCGCACCTGCACCGTTCGGATCAGTGCTGATCAGACTCACGTCCGAGGCATCCTTGGCATCGCCCAGGCTCGGATTCACGACCATGCCTGCCGCATCACCGAGCAGATAGGCGAACTCGACCCAGGGACTGAACAACTTGAAGGTGACCGTCCGGTCGTCGACGACCGTCGAGTTCTCCAAGTCGACGCGTGCGATCAAACCACGCGACGCATTGGCGCCTGGGCCGAGCAGACGGTTCATGTTCGCCAGCACATGCTCGGCCAGCATGGGATCACCGTTGGCGTAGGTCACGCCTTCACGGAGAGTGAGCGTCCACTCCGTGTAGTCGGAGTTGGGCTCGAGAGATTCGGCCAGATGGGGAACCCATTCACCACTCGCCTCGTCCCAACGCATCAAGACGTCGTAGATCGCTGCGATATCGGTTCCTCCGACGAGAGCTCCAGACGTACGCAGCGGATCGAGACTGCCCGTCGGCACGTACACACCGATGTTCAACTCGGACCCGGCCACAGTGGCCTCACATCCTTCTGTTGCTTCCGGCTCTGTCGGAGCCATCGTCTCCTCCGTCGGCGCGTCGGTCGCCTGCGGGGCCGACGTCGCCGGCTCGTCCGACGAAGAGCTCTCTCCGTCGTCGCCTCCACACGATGCGACGACCAACGAGGCGCCCACGGCAACGGCCAACAATCGATGGCGCGTCGAATACTTTCGTTTCACTGTTTCCCCCTCCGTTCAACGCTTCGTCCAGTCGGCACGAAGCGAAGCCGAAAATAACAAACGAAAACAGTGTTGCGTCAAGAATCTTTCTGGATTTCGGAGAGCTACCTCGGCGACTTTCGCAGATGCGAAACCTCGATTCCCGTTCGCGGCAGGCCGTCGATCGGCGTATCGAATTCTCCCGATTACTCTTCGATCATGCCGAGCAAGGAATTCGTCGACTTCTCGATGGCGATGGCCAGTCGGCCGAGTCCCCCGGCGGGCGAGTCGCTGCCCGAGCAGAGGGCCCGCATCGACGTCGCCATGTCACAACTGCCCGTTCGTGACGACGTCACCGTCGAGGAGGTGCGACTCGACGGTGTTCCGGGTCTCCAGTGCACCAGCAACGACTTCTCGGATTCCTCGCCGACGGTCGTCTACTTTCACGGCGGCGGATTTCGTATCGGGTCGCCGTTGGCGTATCGATCCTTCGCCGCTCACATTGCCGCCTTCATCGGCGGACGGGTCATCGTTCCCCGTTATCGACTGGCCCCGGAAGATCCGTACCCCGCCGGCCTGGAGGACGTCTCGCGAGTGTGGCGCCACGTTGCGTCCCGACCCGAACTCGCCCAGCGAACCGTGGTCGCAGGAGATTCGGCTGGTGGAGGCTTGGCTGCGTCGGTCGCTCTCGCTCATCTCGAATCGGGCCCGCAGCCCGCTGGAGTCGCTTGTCTGTCGCCTTGGGTCGATCTCACTCTGACCTCGGAGACCTTCGAGAGTCGTGCGTCGACCGATCGCCTCTTCTCTCTCGGATCAGCCCTCGAGGCCCGCGACATGTACCTCGGTTCGCGATCCCCCGACGATGCTCTGGTCTCTCCGGCCCTCGGCGACTGGCGAGGAGCTCCGCCCTTCTTCGTCGCCGCAGGCGATGCCGAAGTGCTGCTCGGTGACTCTCTTCGTCTCGCCGAGAGAATCACATCCGACGGTGGCGACGTGGAACTTCACGTCTTCGACGACATGCCCCACATCTGGATCGTCAACCACCCTGCCTTTCCCGAGGCGACTCGCGGACTCGAACTTTTCGCAGCCTTCGTGAAGCGGGTCACGTCCCGCACTCCGCCCGCTTGATCAGCGCGGAACGAGCCGGTCCTTGGGCGGCCGTCCCCGAGACTCGCGAGTTGCTTGAAGAGCCGCCTGCCTGACGCGGTCCGCCATCTCCAAACACTCCGACACACTCATCGGCGACTCCAACCCATAGACCGTGATGGCCGCAGTGACGTTCGATTGCGAATCGAAGATGGGCGCGGCGATCATTCCCACGTCGACCACGTCCTCGGCGTCGGTCTCGAAGGCGAAATACTCCATGCCGAGCAGGGTCGACTGCAGCTTCTCGACGTCTTCACGCAACTCGGTTTTCGAAGGGTCCGTCGCCAACGAGTAGAGACGCTCTCCTACCGACCGCTGAGTGTCGCTGTCGACCGTGACGAGAACTCCGTTCTCGCGGACTCGATCCAGCGCTCGTTTGAAACGAATCGACACCTCTTCGGACATCTCACCGGCTCGCCGAAGCCAGTCCTCGATCTCCTCGTCTTTCGACCAGGCCAGAAAAATCGTTCCGAAGGGAGGTACGAACGGGACTCGTTCACCTTCTCTGACATCGGGGAAGCGCGCCGAATGTTGCCCGTGTCGGGCGACGAAGATGATGTCGTTCCGAGTCCGAGCCGTCAGAACGGCCTCGACACCCAACGACGACGCCAGCCCCGTTAATTGCTGTCGACCGTATTCGATGGCCGGATGGTGCTCGAGAGCGACCACACCCGCCACGACCAATGCCGGTCCGAGTGAATAGACCTTGGGCCGCTGCTGCCTCGTGACATAGCCGGCGTCTTCGAGAACTGTGAGGATGGCGTGGGCCGAGCCGAGGCTCATCCCGGTCAATCGGACGAGCTCGGACAACGTGAACCGCTCGGTCGGCCTCGTCACGAGAATGTCGAGGATTCCGAGAACTCGCTCGGCAGCCGGAGCGGGCCTCGCCATCAGTTGGCCTCTTGCGCAAATATGACGATTGACATAGTCTGGGATCACTATAGCGAACATTTTTTCGCAATATCGAAAATTTGTCCGAGACTTCGCAAGATCCATATCGGGAGGGGATATGAAACTTGATCTTCTGTACGAGTTCCAGCCAAAGATCGGCCCGTACGTCGAGCCGTTCCCGGTCGGCCAGAAGAAGGCCGAACAAGCCTGTTACGACGAAGCCATCGAAGAGATCCGCTTCGCCGACAGTTTGGGATTCCAGACCGTCTGGTGCGTCGAACATCATTTTCGCGACGGACGATCGGCGTGCCCGAGCAACGAAGTGGTCCTCGGGGCGTTGTCGACGATCACCAAGAATTTGCGCTTGGGTTTCGGCGTCAGCCTGATGCCGCCTGGTTTCCAGCATCCGGCCCGAGTCGCCGAAAAGGTCGCAACGGTCGACGTCTTGAGCCACGGCCGCGTGGAGTGGGGCACCGGTCGTTCGACACCGATGGAGCAGATCGCCTTCGGCGTGCCTGCCGACGATCGGAGTCGCGGCATGTGGCGCGAGGCCGTCGAATTCGTGGTCGAAGCATGGATGTCGGAGGAACTGGAGTGGCACTCGGATCTGATCGAATTCCCTCGACGTAAGCAGTGCCCGAAACCGTTCCAGGATCCGCATCCTCCCGCCTGGCTCGCTGCCGCAAGTGCACCTTCGGCCATCACCGCCGGTCGAGAAGGCTTCGGACTCCTGTCGTTCGCCCTCCTCCAACCCGTCGAAGTGATGGCCGACATCATCAATCAGTACCGAGCCGCCCAACTCGAGGCGGAGATCGAAGGAGTCCCCTCGCTCACACGTGTACGCAACGACCGTGTCGGCGCCTACACGCTCGTGCACTGCTGCGACGATCTCGACGAAGCGAAGAATTACGGCCTGTGGGAATCGATCACTTGGTGGTACAGACACCTCGCCGAATTCACCCTCGCCTGGGAGGCCCCGAATCTGTCGCCCGAAGAGCAGGCCAAGGTCTTCCCGCTCCTGCAGGACACGATCGCCGGGACGGTCGACGTCGACAAGTACGTGGATGAGGACATGATCATCGTCGGCACCCCCGAACAGTGTCTGGAGAAGATCATTCGATACGACGAGGCCGGAGTCGACCAGCTTCTCTGCTACGTCCAGTTCGGCTACCTCCCTCACGAAAAGGTCCTCCGCAACCTCGAACTTCTCGGCACTCACGTGATCCCGGAACTCGAGCGACGTGGCCACCGGGTCGATTCGCGTGTCGCTTCGTTCAGCTAGGACCGTTCATGGACATGATCTCCGGGATTCGAGCGCAGGCCGCTCACGGAAACGAGACTGACGCGTCCCGACGTGTCGCTCGTGCCCTGCTGTCCGAACGCCTCCTCGAAGAGTTCACGTTGACGGAGAAAGTCGCCGTCGTCACGGGTGCAGCCAGTGGCATCGGACGTGAGACGGCCATCGTCTTCGCCGAGGCCGGAGCCGACTTGGTTCTCGCCGATGTCGAGGAGACCGGGCTCGCCGAGACCGAGGCGATGGTGACCTCGAAAGGCGCGCGGGTCAAAGTCATCTCATGTGACGTGGGCGATCGGAACTCGGTGAACCGTCTCGCCGTCGAAGCGATCAAGGCCTTCGGCCGTCTCGACGTGTGGGCGAACGTGGCCGGCATCATCAGCAACTCGCCGGTGGTCGAGGTGACCGAGGACGACCTCGAGCGCATCACACGCGTCAATCAGTGGGGAACCTTCTGGGGCACTGCTGCTGCCGGCCGAGCCATGAAGTCCGGAGGGAGCATCATCAACGTCTCCTCGGCGGGCGGCGAGATGCCGGCTCCCTCTCTTTCCGTGTACGCCATGACGAAGGCCGCCGTCACCCAGCTCACTCGATGCGCCGCCGCCGAACTCGGACCGAAGAACATTCGGGTCAACGCGATCGCCCCCGGCTTCACCGACACGTCCATGGTCCGTCGCAACTGGACACGACCCGACGGAACCGTCGACGAGACGGTCCGCAGCCAACTCATCGAGATGAGAGCCGCTCAGTCGCCCATGAACATCACGGGTGAGGCGATCGACCAGGCTCTGGCGATGCTCTATCTGGCGAGCAACGCTTCGAAATTCGTCACCGGTCAGGTGATTCGAGCCAACGGTGGGACGGTGATGGCGTGACTCGATTCGACGACAGTGCAGTACCCGACTTCTTGTCTCGCCTCCGAGTGGACGGAAAGAACTACGTCGTGGCCGGAGCCGGAGTCGGCATGGGACGCATGACCTGCCATGCGCTTGCGCAAGCGGGCGCAGCCCGAGTCGTCTGCGTCGACATCGACCCCGAACGAGCCGAAGACGTCGCACGAGAATTAGGGGACGTCGCCATGCCATGGTCCGGCGACGTGACGACGCGCGAGGGGGTCGCTCGACTTTCCGACGACTGCCAGCGCCTCTTGCCCCGTGTCGACGGACTCGTCGACATCATCGGAATGGCGAAGTGGGAATCGATCCTCGACATGACCGACGAGACGTTCGACTGGGAGATCGACATCTGCCTTCGCCACGCATTCCTGTTGTCACAGGCTTTTGGCCGGATGATGCGAGACACCGGCGGTGGCACGATGGTCTTCATCGCATCTGTCAGTGGGTTGACCGCCGCACCCATGCATGCGGCGTACGGTGCCGCCAAGGCTGCTCTCATGGCCTGGGTCCAGTCACTCGCCGTCGAACTCGGACCCCATTCGATCCGAGCCAACGCAATCTCACCCGGGACGATTCTCAGCCCGCGCATGGACGCCATCTTCACCGACGATCAGCGACGTGCGAATGCGGGGAATTCGCCCCTCGGGCGCATGGGTGCCACCAGCGACATCGCCTCGGCAGCACTCTTCCTCAGTAGCGATCTGTCGGACTACATGACAGGAAGGACCTTGGTCGTCGACGGCGGAGTCGACGCCAAATTCCCCTATCCGACGACGCTCTGATCGAACCTTCCTCGCGAAGCGATCACGACGGCTTCGGTGAGTCGACCACCAACGGTCCGTGGTCGACGAGAGGCAGCACCATCTCGCCGAATCGACGACATTCGTCGAGGTGCGGATACCCCGAAAAGATGAAGGCATCGACTCCGAGGT
>CAZTPF010000025.1:1976-29108 GCA_964614655.1 uncultured Bifidobacterium sp. | reverse complement strand
GCTCGTCGGACGGTTGTGATCGTCGACTCCGTGCCACACACTTGAGAGGTGCTCCAGGTCCAGGCGTTGACGGTCGAAGTGGGAGGTCGGGTCGTCGTCGACCAGGCCACCTTCACCGTGATGGCCAAGGACAAGGTCGGCCTGGTCGGTCGCAACGGCGCCGGTAAGACGAGTCTGTTCAAAGTGCTGGGCGGCGACGTCGAACCGACCCTCGGCAAAGTGGTCCGCAAGGGAGGCTTCGGCTATCTGCCCCAGGATCCGCGCATCGCCGGAGTGTTCGATGGGCGAACGGCGATCTCGCACATCTTGTCGGGCCGCCAGATCGACGACGATCTGGCCCGCATCGAGAAGTTGCGGATCGCCATGGAGGAAGAGGCGAGCGATCGCAACGTGGCCCGCTACTCGCGCGCCGAGGAGGAGTTCGCCCTGAAGGGTGGATACGCGGCCGAGAGCGAGGCTCGTTCGATCGCCGCCGGACTCGGTCTTCACGCCGAACGCCTGTCGTTGCCCGTTGGCGTGTTGTCGGGTGGGGAGCGTCGTCGTGTCGAGTTGTCGCGCATTCTGTTCGCCGGCAGTGACGCGTTGCTTCTCGACGAACCCACCAACCACCTCGACATCGACGCCAAGACGTGGTTGCTGCAATTCCTACGTCAGTACCGCGGTGCTCTGCTCGTGATCAGCCACGACCTCGATCTGCTCGACGAAGCGATCACGCGTGTGTTGCATCTCGATCGGCCAGCCGAGGACGCGACCGGACAAGTGGTCGAATATCGCGGCACCTACAGCCAATACCGCAAGGCGCGGGCCGAGGACGAGATCCGTCTGGCCAAGAAGGCGGCCCAGCAGGCCAAGGAGATCGCCCGTCTGCAGACCGTGGTCGATCGCTTCGGTGCCAAGGCCACCAAGGCGGCGATGGCGCACAGCATCGAGAAACGCATCGACCGTCTGGAAGGTGAGCGGGTCGTCGCTCCCACGTCGCAGAAATCGATTCGGGTGCGGTTCCCCGATCCGCCGCCGTGTGGAGAGACGGTGTTGGTGGGCGAGCATCTCTGCAAGGGCTACGGCGGACCGCTGGTGTTCGAGGACGTCTCGTTCGATCTCGGCCGCGGTGAACGACTGCTGGTCCTCGGATTGAACGGTGCCGGCAAGACGAGTCTGTTGCGCATCCTCGCCGGTGAGACCACAGCCGATCTCGGTGACTTCCGATTCGGTCATCAGGTGCATGCGGGTTACTACGCGCAGGAGCACGACAACCTCGACACGACGGCGTCGCTGCTCGACAACATCCGTCGTGAGGTTCCGCCGGGTGTGCAGTTGACCGAGACCGAGTTGCGCGGTCTGCTCGGCATGTTCGGACTGTCGGGAGAGAAGGTGTTCCAGCGGTCGGGAACGTTGTCGGGCGGAGAGAAGACGAAGCTCGCGCTGGCGATGATGATGGTCGGGCGCAACAACCTGCTGCTGCTCGACGAACCCACCAACAACCTCGATCCGCCGAGCCGTGACGCGGTGGCCGAGGCGTTGTCGGGGTGGAAGGGCGCCATCGTGTTCGTGAGCCACGACGTCGAGTTCGTGGAGAGGTTGGAGCCGACCAAGGTGCTGCTGATGCCCGATGGCGAGGTCGACTACTTCTCCTCCTCCTGGCTCGACCTCGTCTCCCTCTCCTGACGCTTTTCACCCACTCTGTAGCGGAAACGCCACCTAGAGGTAGCCAGCGCTACAGAGTGGGTGAATTTCGGCGGTTAGGGTGCGGGCATGCGCGTAGGAATTTTCGGTGGAGCGGCCAACGACGGGACCCTCGGGTCGATGATCAACGAGGCCTCCCGGGCCGAAAAGGACGGGTTCGCCAGTTTCTGGGTCCCGCAGATCTTCAACCACGACGCCCTCACGGCGCTGGCCGTGATCGGTCGTGACGTGCCGCGGATCGAACTCGGCACGAGCGTCGTTCCGACGTACCCCCGCCACCCGATGATGATGGCCCAACAGGCGCTCACGGTGAACGCCGCGACCGACGGCCGCCTGTGTCTCGGAATCGGGCTCAGCCACCAGATGGTGGTCGAGGGGATGTGGGGGATGAGCTTCGACAAGCCGGTCCGACACATGCGTGAATATCTCGAAGTGATGATGCCTCTGCTCGAAGGCAAGCCGGTGGCTCACGCCGGCGAAGCGTTTCGCGTGAACGGTGCCGTCGACGTCCCCGGCGGAAGTCGACCGGGTGTGGTCGTCGCTGCGCTCGGTGAGCAGATGCTGAACGTGACCGCGGCGCTGGCCGACGGAACCCTCACGTGGTGTACCGGTCCGCAGACATTGAAGAATCACACGATCCCGACGATCCGGGCCGCCGCCGACAAGCACGGACGTGATTCGGCTCGCGTGATCGCCGCGCTGCCGGTGTGCGTCACCAAGGACATCGCAGCTGCCCACGAGCGCGCCGCCAAGGTGTTCGTCATCTACGGCCAGCTTCCGAGCTATCGGGCCATGCTCGACAAGGAAGGTGCGGCCGGTCCGGCTGACATCGCCATCGCTGGTTCCGAATCCGAGGTGCTCGATCGCATCTCTGCCCTCGCCGACATGGGAGTGACCGACTTCGCCGCCGTCGAATTCGGCGGCACCCCCGACGAAGTCGCCGACACTCGGAACGCCTTGAAGAAGTTGCTTGCGTAGCGAATCAGGCCAGGAGGGGGACATGGCCGGAGTGAAGGTTGACAAGGCCGACGGGATCGCGCGGATCGTCTTCGACAACCCGCCGATCAACTTGTTCACGGTCGAGGAGTTCGCCGCCACGGCGCGAATCGTCGCCGATCTCGCCGTCGACGACGACGTACGAGTGGTGATTCTGTCGTCGGCCAATCCTGACTTCTTCATCGCCCACTTCGACGTGGAGGCGATTCTCACCTTCCCGACCGACCAGCCAGCGGCAACGTCTCTGAACGCGTATCACGTGATGTGCGAGCAGTTGCGCACGATGCCGAAAGCCACGATCGCTGTGATCGAAGGGCGGGTCGGTGGCGGTGGAAGCGAATTGGCGCTCAGTTGCGACATGCGATTCGCGCTCAAGGCGTCGAAGAAGCATCCGGGTGCAGTGTTCAATCAGCCCGAGGTGGGCCTCGGAATCCTCCCCGGTGGAAGTGGAACGCAGCGACTGCCGCGCCTCATCGGTCGGTCACGAGCTCTCGAGGTGATCCTCGGCTGTGACGACGTCGACGCCGAGCTCGCCGAGCAGTGGGGTTGGGTCAATCGGTCTCTCTCGAAGAAGAAGTTGTGGGCTCATGTCGAGCGATTGGCGGCGCGTATCGCGTCGTATCCACCTCATGCGGTCGCCGCGGCCAAGGCGTCGGTGTTGCGAGCCGAAAAAGAGGTCGAGGCCGATCTGCTGGCCGAGGGCAATGCGTTCTCGGCGTCATTGGGCGGGCCGGGGACTCGAGCTGCCATGGAGCGATTCCTGCGGAACGGCGGCCAGACCAAAAAGGGTGAGCTCGCCCTCGGCGACCTCCTCCAACCCTGACCCTCCCACAATCCCTGGCCCCACTTCCCCAAACCGACCAAATTCGCGCACTCTGTTGCGCAAATGACCCGTGGGTTCACCTGCGCAACAGGGTGGGGGCTTATGTCAGGGAGACGGGGGTGCCGGAGAAGGGTTTGTTGACGAGGTCGAAGAAGTCGTTGCCCTTGTCGTCGACGACGATGAAGGCCGGGAAATCCTTCACTTCGATCTTCCACACGGCTTCCATCCCCAATTCGGGATACTCGAGCACCTCGACCTTGGTGATGCAGTCCTGGGCCAACCGTGCCGCCGGGCCGCCGATCGAACCGAGGTAGAAACCGCCGTGCGTCTTGCACGCGTCGGTCACCGCTCGTGAGCGGTTGCCCTTGGCGAGCATGACGAAACTTCCGCCGTTGGCCTGGAACTCGTCGACGTAACTGTCCATGCGGCCGGCCGTCGTCGGGCCGAACGAACCGCTCGCCATTCCTTCGGGCGTCTTGGCCGGACCGGCGTAGTACACCGCCATGTCCTTCATGTACTCGGGCAATCCTTGGCCGGCGTCGATGCGCTCCTTCAACTTGGCGTGGGCGATGTCACGCGCCACGACCATCGGGCCGGTGAGCATCACGCGCGTCTTCACCGGATACTTCGACAGCTCGGCGCGAATCTCGCTCATCGGGCGATTGAGATCGATCTGCACGCACTCGGTGCCCTCGAGATCGTCGTGGGTGACCTCGGGCAGATAGTGGGCCGGATCGGTCTCGAGTTGTTCGAGGAAGATGCCGTCGCGGGTGATCTTGCCGAGGGCCTGGCGGTCGGCCGAACACGACACCGCCATTGCAACGGGACACGATGCGCCGTGGCGCGGCAGTCGGATCACGCGCACGTCGTGGCAGAAGTACTTGCCGCCGAACTGGGCACCGATACCGGTCTCCTGCGACAACTTCAACACCCGTGCTTCCATGTCGACGTCGCGGAAAGCGTGTCCGAGTTTCGAGCCCGCAGTGGGCAACGTGTCGAGGTAGCGCGCACTCGCCAACTTCGCTGTCTCGACCGCGTGTTCGGCCGACGTTCCGCCGATCACGACCGCCAAGTGGTACGGGGGACAGGCCGCCGTGCCGAGCGTCTTCATCTTTTCGAACAGCCAGGGGAAGAGCGTCTTGTCGTTGAGAAGCGCCTTCGTCTCCTGGAACAGATACGACTTGTTCGCACTACCGCCGCCCTTGGCCATGAAGAGGAACTTGTAGGCGTCGCCGTCGGTGGCGGCGATCTTGATCTCGGCCGGCAGGTTGTTGCCGGTGTTGACCTCGTCGTACATCGTGAGCGGGGCCATCTGGCTGTATCGCAGGTTGCTCGACAGGTACGTGTTGAACACCCCGCGGGCGATGGCCTCTTCGTCGCCGCCGCCGGTGAACACGAACTGGCCTTTCTTGGCCTTCACGATCGCCGTGCCGGTGTCCTGGCACATCGGCAACACACCGCTCGCCGAGATGGTGGCGTTCTTCAACAGATCGAGGGCGACGAAACGGTCGTTGTCGCTCGCTTCGGGATCGTCGAGGATGTTGCGCAGCTGCTGCAGATGACCGGGGCGCAGGAAGTGAGCGATGTCGCGCATGGCTTCCTGGGTGATGAGTGTGAGCGCTTCGGGTTCGACGCGCAGGAACGTGCCGGCCGACGTCTCGAAGGTGCTCACACCGTCGGTGCTGACGAGGCGGTAGGGCGTGGTGTCGGGGCCCAGCGGAAGGAGTTCGGTGAAGGCGAATTCGGCCATGCCGTCACGCTATGCCCCTCGGTGCGACGACACCGAGTCTGTGCCCGTATCGGGCGGGAGTCACAGAGCGGTGCGCAGGAGAAGCAACGATCCGGAGAACGCGCAGAGCGTGAGGATGAGCGGACGCATGACCTGGGCCGGAAGCAGATGTCCGATGCGAGACGACACGGCGAGCCCGCCGAGCACCCCGGGAAGGATGACGGCTGTCAGCGCGAGCTCGTGTCGTCCGACGGCTCCCGACAGCACCAATCCGGCGACGCTGATCGCCGCGCCGATGGTGAAGAAGGCCGAGATCGTGGCCCGCACCGTCACCGGTTCGCCGCTGCTGTACACGAGGGCGATGGGCGGTCCGCCGATTCCGGTGACCGTCCCCATGAATCCGCTCGCGAAACCGGCGCCGGTGAGAGTCGACGAGTTGGTCGGGATCACCTGACCGCGTCGAGCGGTGATCACCGAGACGAGAACGGCGAACAGCACGGCCGACGACACGGCGTACGCGAGCGTGTCGTGGCTCATGGCGCGCAGCGCGACGACTCCGATGAACACACCGGGGAAGCGACCGAGCAGAGCCCACTTGAAACCGGTCGAGTCGATGTGCGATCGATCGCGCACGGCGACTCCGACTGTCAGCGGAAGCACCGCGACCATGAGTGCGGCCGGCACGAACGACGGATCGATCATGGCGAAGATCGGCGACGTGAGCATGCCGAGGCCGAATCCGAGGGTTCCTTGGATCGTGGAGCCGATGGTTGCAAGCACGATGCAGAGCGCGACCATCGGAAGCGACAGCCCGGCGATGTCGATGGCAGCGATCATCAGCGACCCTTCAGTCTCTTCGGGTCGGCGTTCGCCGGGTCGTCGGGCCATTGGTGCTTCGGGTAGCGGCCAGCCATCTCCTTTTTCACCTCGGCCCATGAACCCGACCAGAAACCCGGCAAGTCGGACGTGATCTGAATGGGACGATCGGCTGGCGAGAGGAGTTGCAGAACGAGTTTCACACGACCGTCGCCGATGGTCGGGTGCTCGCGTGTTCCGAACAGATCCTGAACACGGATCGGTACCACGGGTGCGGTTCCCTCGGCGACGCCGCTCGAGTAGTCGATGACGATCGAGCGTCCGCTCGCCAACTCGAGTCGGGTGGGAGCGAGTTCGTCGAGGCGCGCGCCTTCGGGCCACGGAAGCCGCGAACGCAGAAGCATCGCCACGTCGAGGGAAGCGACGTCACTCATCGACGTCATGCCGGCCAGGTATGGCTCGAGCCAATCGCCAGCCGACGCCACGAGAGCCTTGTCACTCCAGTCCGGCCACGGTTCGCCGATCTCGCGCCGCAGGAACGCCACGCGACTGCGCAGTTCGGTCGACGCTGCCGTCCACGGGAGGTCCTTCAGTCGAGACGCAACGATGCGTTCGCACAGAACTCGTTGCACCTCCGACGACGGCGACGGTCGACGACGAACGTCGGACAGGGTCATGCGGTCGAGTCGACGGGTCACCCGCTCGACCACGTCGCGCTTCTCCTTGTCCCACACGATGTTCGACTCGACCGTCACCTGATCGGCGAGGACCGTGGCGATCGCCGCCTCGTCGACGGCGGCAGCGAGACGAATGCGGGCATTCTTTCGATCCCCGTCGAGATCGGCCGCCACCACGAACGACTCTTCGGCCAGCGGATCGGTCGGGCGACACCAGGCGGCGTTGCCGTTGCGCATCTGGAACTGTCCGGGTTGGCGGCGAACGGCGAGACGGTCGGGATGGGCGAGCAGCAGCACACGTCCGGCGTGATCGGGTTCGATGTCGGACCAATCGAGATCGACACCCACCCGTCGGGCCAGATCGCGTGCACGTTCACGCCAGCGCGAAACGGCTCCGCGGTCGGCGCGATCGTCGGACGCGACACCGGTTGCGCACTGAAGACGCAACATGACGTCGACGGGTACGTCGTCGGGGCGACCCCGCATCACGTCGCGATCGTCGAGCAGCGCAGCGACGGCACAAGCAAGACCGCGATCGCTCGGATCGCACGACGTGATCATGTGGGCGAGACGCGGATGCACCGGAACGGTGAGCATGCGGCGGCCGGCGTCGGTGAGCCGTCCGTCGCCGTCGAGCGCGCCGAGCATGTTCAGCACCTCGCGAGCGCTCTGCAGCGCCGCCGCAGGTGGCGCGTCGACGAAGTCGAGTTCGTCGAGTGGTGTGCCCCACGCCGTGGTCTCGAGAACGAATCCGCACAAATCGACCGACTCGATCTCGGGCGCGAGATGCGCACGTCGCGTGCCGTGTTCGAGCTTGCTCCAACATCGGTAGGCGACACCCGGGCCGAGTCGCCCGGCACGACCGGCCCTCTGGTCGGCCGACGCACGCGAGGTGGGAATCGTGGTGAGACGAGTCATGCCGGTGCGTGGATCGTGTCGAGGTACGCGTGCTTCGCCGGCGTCGACCACCACCGACACGCCGTCGACCGTGAGGCTCGTTTCGGCGATGTCGGTCGAGAGCACGACTCGACGTCGTCCGGGTGGTGACGGCGCGAGTGCCACGTCTTGATCAGCGAGCGAGAGTGCCCCGGCGAGTGGATAGACGTCGACGTCGCCGAGTCCACCAGCCGAGGTCAATCCCGATTCGACACGCTTGATCTCGCCGATACCGGGCAGGAACACGAGGACGTCACCGTCGCATTCGCGAAGGGCGCGCCGCACGGTGGATACGACGGCGTCGTCGAGACGTTGTTGTTTGGCCGGTGGGGCCCAGCGAACGTCGACCGGAAACTGTCGACCGGCGCTTTCGACCACCGGTGCGTCTCCGAGCAGGCGCGCGAGGGGAAGAGCATCGGCCGTTGCCGACATGGCGAGGACTCGCAGGTCGGGACGCAAGGTTCGTCGTGCGTCGAGGCACAAGGCGAGTCCGAGATCGGTGGGCAGATTGCGTTCGTGCACTTCGTCGAAGATCACGAGACCCACTCCGGGCAATTCCGGATCGGACTGCAGTCGCCGTGTGAGAATCCCCTCGGTCACCACCTCCAGACGAGTCGACGAACCGATTCGCCGTTCGTCGCGTGTCTGGTAGCCGACGAGTTCTCCGGGCTCGCCGCCCACCAGTTGCGCGAGCCGGCGGGCTGTCGCCCGGGCGGCGAGACGACGCGGCTCGAGCATCACGATGCGACGGTCGTCGAGCCACTCGAGATCGAGAAGGCGAAGCGGAAGGAGGGTGGACTTGCCGGCCCCGGGAGGGGCGACGAGAACACAAGACGACCGGTCGGTGAGCGCGGCGCGAACGTCGTCGACGACGTCTTCGATGGGCAGATCGGTGCGCGGTACGGAAGGAATCAGAACCGGCTCAGGCCACGGCCGGGGTGCCGTGGAACGACACCGGATCGCCTGGTGCTGGGATCGTCGGTACCGACCACGACGTGGTGTCGGCGATCGACTTGGCGACGGTACGCCATTGCAGAGCGTCCCAACCTTCGGCGGCCGCCGGAACGGTTCCGTCGGAGCGCAGGAAGACGAAGGCCGGCAACGATGACAGGCCGAGGCTGCGAACGAATGCCCGGTCGGGGTCGGCGAACACGAGGAATTCCTTGGCCAACGGGCCGAGGAAGGCGCGGGCTTCGTCATCGGATGCAGTGACGACGAAATTGACGCGTACGGCGGCGCCGGCGAATCCACGCAGCACGCGGGCGGCGGTCTGGAGGATCCAGGAACTCTCGTTGGTGTAAGGGTCGAGCACGACCGAAGCGAGATGGAAGGTGGTCAGCCACTCGGACAGCGGACGGGGCTCGGCGCCGATCGGATCGAGGGTGGTGGTGGGGGCGGGGGTCGAAACCACGTCGACAACGGTAGCGCACCGAAGGCCCTGGTCTAGGGTCGTTCCATGGCCAACAAGCGTGCTTCCATCACCATGACCGACGCCGAACTCGAGGCGTACCTCGAGGAACAGACGATCCTCAATATCGCCACCATCGGCCCGACCGGGCATCCGCATCTGGTGGCCATGTGGTACGTGGTGATGGACGGAAAGGTCACGTTCTGGACGTTCGGCAAGAGCCAGAAAATCCTGAACCTGCGCCGCGACCCCAAGATCACCGGACTCGTCGAGAGTGGCGACACTTACGACCAGTTGAAGGGTGTCGAACTCGTCGGCACGGGCCGCATCATCGAGGACTACGACCAGGTTCTGGCCATCGGCAAGGCGGTCGGCGTGAAGTACAACGGCGAGGCCGCCATCAGCGACGCCGCGCTGCCGTTCCTCGAAGCACAGGCCAACAAGCGACTCGGCATTCAGATCGATGTCGAACGTGTCGTCTCGTGGGACCACACCAAGATCGGTGGCGGCTACTGAGCCGAGCGCGACCGAAAGGTCAGCGCTGACCGCGACGTGACTCGCCGCTCGTGGTGGCAGCCGACGCGATCATTGCGGCTGTTCCCTCGAGGTCGGCGGATGGGCCGAGCAAGCCGACGGTGAGTCGCATGGCCGGTGGATGCTCGTCCACCATGAACGGTTCGCCGGGTGCGGCGCCGATTCCCTGCGCGGCCAGGCTCACGAGAGCCGCGCGTTCGTCGATCACGTGCACCCACAAGTTGATGCCGTCGCGACCGGTGGTGGTGACACCGGACGCCGACAGGATCTCCACGACACGTCGGCGGCGTTCGGCGTATTCGGTGCGCGCGTGCTCGAGTGCACGCAGTGTGGAGTCGTCGGCCAGAAGTTCGACCAGGACGGCCTGCAGGATGCGGCTGCTCCAACCCGGACCGAGCATGCGTCGGTTGGCGGCCGCGGTGATCACGTCACCGGCTCCGGCGACGGCAGCCAGACGGAGGTCGGGCCCATGGCTCTTGGAGTAGCTGCGAATGTGCACGGTTCGACGGGGGAGATGACGTCCGACACTCACCGGCTCACCGATGGCGATGTCACCCGAGTGATCGTCCTCGACCACCACGATCCGGTCGCCGTTCGGACTCGCCGCCACCAGACGGGCGATCTCCTCGGCGCGCGACGCAGTCATCGTGACGCCGGTCGGGTTCTGGGCTCGCGGTTGCAAGAAGAGTGCGGTCGGTGACGTGGCCAATGCCCGCTCGAGCTCTTCGAGTCTCATTCCTTCGTCGTCGAGTGGCACGCCGACGACCACTGCGCCGAGTCGGTCGAGCAGGTCGAGCAACGGTGGGAACGTGGGATGTTCGACGACCACACGATCGCCGAGGTGCACCACCACTTGTGCGATGCGGTCGAGGGCGTCGAGGGCGCCGTCCACGACGGTGAGCTCCTCAGGACGAAAGGGCCACGAGTTGCGCAGGGCTGCCTCGAGGTCGGGGAGCACGGCGTGGTCGAGGTAGGTGCTCGTGAGCGACCGGCCGCTCACGTGCGCGAGGGCCGGGCCGAGGTCGGGAAGGAGTGCGGCGTCGGGCGTGCCGGTCGACAGATCGATGCGGAAGTGGCCGCGGTCGTCCGGATCGGCCACCAGTCGTCGGTAGCGACGCGGCGAGCCGGGCCCGGTCGGTTGACGCACGAACGAGCCGTTGCGGCCGAGTGTCTCGATCGCACCGATGTCGGCGAGGGTGCGCCACGCTTCGCCGACGGTCGTGGGTGACACGCCGAGCCGCTTCGACAGCTGCCGCACCGTGGGGAGCCGCGTTCCGACGGACAGTTCACCGGTCGACACGAGGCGCCCGATGGACGTGGCGATGCCCCGGGCGCTGCGGTCGTCGACGTGTTGGCAGATGAGATCGATCATGGGTGCTCGTGACCGGCGTGTTTCGGAATCGTGAACGATTGTCCTGGCACAATATTGCCATTGTCCCCTTTTCCGTGTGCCAATTACTCTGGCGACATCGTTTCGGGCCGAACGGCTCGGCGAGGGGGAGATCGACATGGAACGTGACGTCGTCAGGGCCGCGCTGCTTCAGACCGATTGGGCCGGCACGAAAGAAGCGATGATCGACAAGCACGAGGCCGCCGTGCACGAAGCGGCCAAGCAGGGCGCGCAGGTCATGTGCTTCCAGGAGCTCTTCTATGGCCCCTACTTCTGCCAGGTGCAGGAGTCCGAGTACTACGGCTACACCGAGTACATCCCCGACGGCCCGACCACGCAGCGTTTCCAGAGCATCGCGAAAGAGACCGGCATGGTGCTCGTGCTTCCGATGTACGAGATCGAACAGCCGGGCATCTACTACAACACCGCAGCCGTGATCGATGCCGACGGCACCTACCTCGGCAAGTACCGCAAGCAGCACATCCCGCAGGTGAAGGGCTTCTGGGAGAAGTTCTACTTCAAGCCTGGTAACGGCGGATACCCGGTGTTCGACACCGCGGTCGGCAAGGTCGGCGTGTACATCTGCTACGACCGCCACTTCCCCGAAGGCTGGCGTGCTCTCGGATTGAACGGCGCCAAGATCGTCTTCAATCCGTCGGCCACGCACCGTGGACTCTCCGAGTACATCTGGCGCGTCGAGCAGCCCGCTGCCGCAGTTGCCAACATCTATTACGTGGGTGCGATCAACCGAGTCGGTATCGAACCGCTCGGCGAGAACGACTTCTACGGTCAGAGCTACTTCGTCGATCCCGAAGGCAAGTTCGTCGGCGACGTGGGCGACCCGTACAAGCCCGAACTGATCGTGCGCGACCTCGACATGAAGAAGTTGCAGGAAGTGCGCGATCGCTGGGCCTTCTATCGCGATCGCCGACCCGACGCCTACGACGAACTCGTCGAACCGTAAGACAACCAACCGGATCCGCACACGAAAGGGGAGGGGAATGGCCAAGATCCTCATCAAGAACGGCAAGGTGATCTCACCGACCGGAGTGCACGACAACGACGTGCTGATCGACGGCGAGACCGTGACTGCTCTCGGTGCCCACGGCTACTTCGCCGGTGCCGAACAAGGGTGCGACAAGGTCATCGACGCCGCCGGCAAGTACGTCATTCCCGGTGGTGTCGACGTGCACACGCACATGGAGCTGCCTTTCGGCGGCACCTTCGCGTCCGACACCTTCGAGACCGGTTCGCGTGCAGCGGCCTGGGGCGGTGTCACCACGATCGTCGACATGGCCGTGCAGCGGTACGGGGAGAACGTGTTCGACGGTCTGGCCGAATGGCATCGCAAGGCCGAAGGCCAGTGCGCAATCGACTACGCCTTCCACCAGATCATCGGCGGTGTCGACGAGCAGTCGTTGAAGGCCATGAAGTACCTCACCGAACACGAGGGCATCTCGTCGTTCAAGTTGTTCATGGCCTATCCGGGGGTGTTCTACTCCGACGACGGCCAGATCCTGCGAGCCATGCAGACCGCCGCCGAGTGCGGGGCGATGATCATGATGCACGCCGAGAACGGCATCGCGATCGACGTGTTGGTGCAGCAGGCCCTCGCCCGCGGCGAGTCCGATCCGAAGTACCACTCGTACACGCGTCCGTCGCCGCTCGAGGCCGAGGCAACGCACCGTGCGATCGTTCTGTCGCACGTCGCTGGAAACGTTCCGCTCTACATCGTGCACATGTCGGCCGGTGACGCTCTCAACGAAGTGGCGGCCGCTCGCCACGCCGGACGCAACGTGTTCGCCGAAACCTGTCCGCAGTACCTGTATCTCACGCTCGAAGAGACGCTCGGCAAGCCGGGTTTCGAGGGGGCCAAGTGGGTGTGCTCCACTCCGGTGCGGTCACGCGACAACGATCCGCACTACATCGGCCAGATGGGTCACGGCCACCAGGGCGACCTGTGGAAGGGCCTGCGCATGAACGAACTCGCGGTCGTGTCCACCGACCACTGTCCGTTCTGCATGAAGGATCAGAAAGAACTCGGCCTCGGCGACTTCTCGAAGATCCCGAACGGCATCGGCAGCGTCGAGCACCGCATGGAGTTGCTGTACCAGGGTGTCGTCAACGGCGAACTGTCGCTCGAGCGCTGGGTCGAGACGTGCTGCACCACACCGGCGCGCATGTTCGGCATGTACCCGAAGAAGGGCATCGTCGCTCCGGGTGCCGACGCCGACGTCGTGGTGTGGGATCCCAACACCAAGACCAAGATCGGCATCAACGACAAGCATCACATGAACATGGACCACTCGGCCTGGGAGGGCTGGGTCATCGACGGCAAGGTCGACACCGTGTTGTCACGTGGTGCCGTGATCGTCGAGAACGATCAGTACATCGGTCGCAAGGGTCACGGTCAGTACGTGAAGCGCGGCCTGTCGCAGTACCTCGTCTAGTCACGAAAGAGGAATCATGTATCGCATCGATCATTGGATCGACGGCCGGGCCGTCGCCAGCAAGTCCGGACGTTCCGGCAAGGTGTTCGACCCGGCCACCGGACAGGTACAGGGTGAGGTCGGCTTCGCCGACGTCTCCGAAGTCGACACCGCCGTCGCCACGGCCAAGGCGGCTCTGCCGGCCTGGCGGGCCACCAATCTGTCGCGTCGCGCCGAGATCATGTTCCACATGCGCGAGTTGGTGGCCGCCAACCGCAAGGAGATCGCCAGCCTGCTCACCAAGGAGCACGGCAAGGTGTTGTCCGACGCCCTCGGCGAAGTGGCCCGAGGTCTCGAGAACGTCGAGTTCGCCTGCGGTGTGCCGAATCTGCTGAAGGGCGGCTACAGCGAGCAGGCGTCGGCTGGTGTCGACGTCTACAACATCCGCCAGCCCCTTGGTGTGGTGGCCGGCATCACGCCGTTCAACTTCCCGGCCATGGTGCCGATGTGGATGTTCGCCAACGCGCTGGCGTGCGGCAACACCTTCGTGTTGAAGCCGTCCGAGAAGGATCCGTCGGCGTCGATGTTCATCGCCGAACTGCTGAAGCAGGCCGGTCTTCCCGACGGCTGTTTCAACGTGGTGCACGGCGACAAGGTCGCCGTCGACCGTCTGCTCGAACACCCCGACGTGTCGGCGGTGAGCTTCGTCGGTTCCACGCCGATCGCCAAGTACATCTACGAGACCGGCACCAAGAACGGCAAGCGGGTGCAGGCGCTCGGTGGCGCCAAGAACCACATGCTCGTTCTTCCCGACGCCGATCTCGACATGGCTGCCGACGCTCTCGTGAGCGCGGCCTACGGCTCGGCTGGCGAGCGCTGTATGGCCATCTCGGTCGTGCTGGCTGTCGACACCATCGCCGACGAACTGGCCGCCAAGGTGAAGGATCGCATCCCGAACGTGAAGGTCGGCCCGGGCACCGAACCCGACGCCGAGATGGGCCCACTCATTTCGGCCGAGCACCGCGACAAGGTCGCCGGCTACGTGGCCGGAGCTTCGGGTGAAGGCGCGACGGTTCTCGTCGATGGACGCGACGGCGCGCCGGCCGACGGTTTCTTCTTGAAGCCGAGCCTCATCGACAACGTGAAGCCCGGCATGAAGTGCTACGACGACGAGATCTTCGGACCGGTGCTTTCGATCGTGCGAGTGTCGAGCTACGAGGAGGGCTTGCAGCTCATCAACGACAACCTCTACGGCAACGGCACGGCCATCTTCACCCGCGATGGCGGTGTGGCTCGACAGTTCCAGTTCGACGTGAACGTCGGCATGGTGGGCATCAACGTGCCCATTCCGGTGCCGGTGTCGTACTACTCGTTCGGCGGCTGGAAGGCGTCGCTCTTCGGCGACCAGCACATGTACGGCCCCGAGGGCATCAACTTCTTCACCCGCAGCAAGGTCGTCACGTCGCGCTGGCCCGATCCGCGTACGAGCAAGGTCGACCTCGGATTCCCGCAGAACCGCTGACATGGACATCGGAGTCGTACTTCAGACCACACCACCGGCGTCGCGGGTGGTCGATCTCGCCAAGCGGGCCGAGACGTTCGGGTTCAGTCACGTCTGGACCTTCGACAGCCACATCCTGTGGGAGGAGCCGTTCCCGATCTACACCCAGATCCTGAACGAGACCCGCAACGTGATCGTGGGCCCGATGGTCACCAATCCGGCCACGCGCGACTGGACGGTGACGGCCAGTGCTTTCGCCACTCTCAACGAGATGTTCGGCAACCGCACCGTCATCGGCATCGGCCGCGGCGACTCGGCGGTGCGCGTCACCAACGGCAAGCCCACCACCTTGGCCACACTGCGCGAGAGCATCCACGTGATCCGCGAACTCGTGAACGGTCGGGCGGTCGACTACAAGGGTTCGTCGCTGCGCCTTCCGTGGGCCGGCAAGTCCCGCGCTGAAGTGTGGGTGGCGGCCTACGGTCCGAAAGCGCTCGCCCTCACCGGTGAAGTCGGCGACGGATTCATCCTCCAGTTGGCCGACGAGAGCATCATCGAATGGACGATCGGTGCCGTGCGCGCGGCGGCCGAAGCGGCCGGTCGCGATCCGAACAGTGTCACGATCTGCGTGGCCGCACCGGCCTACGTGACCGACGGATCCGAGGCCCATCTCGCTCACGCCCGTGAGCAGTGCCGCTGGTTCGGCGGCATGGTGGGCAATCATGTGGCCGACATCGTCGAGCGCTACGGCGACAACGCGCCGGTACCGAAGGCCCTCACCGACTACATCAAGGGTCGCCAGGGGTACGACTACAACCAGCACGGTCAGGCCGGCAACACGCACACCACCTTCGTGCCCGACGAGATCGTCGATCGCTTCTGCATCGTCGGACCGGTGCAGACCCAGATCGACCGACTCATGCGGTTGCGCGAACTCGGTGTCGATCAGTTCTCGATCTACCTTCAGCACGACGCCAAGGACGAAACCTTGCAGGCGTACGGCGAGAAGGTCATCCCGGCCATCGCCGAGCAGGTATTGGCGAAGAGCTGAATGAAGCGCTTCCGACGGGTCGCCCTCTTCGTGACGTCGCTGTTGCTGGTGGCCGTCGCCTGGGAGGTCTACAAGCTCGTCGGCCCCGAAGCAGGTGGCAAGATCTTCGGCTGGAATCTGCTGCCGCGGTCGAACGATCGGGCCATGCCGCACGTGTGGGAGATGTTGTCGCGCTACGCCGATCCCGAAGTGCGCGGATCCGATCGCCAGATCTGGCGAGTGGTTCTGGCCGGTGCGTGGTTCTCGTTCCGACTGGCGTTGGTCGGATTCGTGGTCGGCACGTTCTTCGGACTGTGTCTGGCCGTGTTGATGTGCCGCTTCAAAGTGGCCGAGCGCGGCATCCTGCCGTACCTCGTGGTGTCGCAGACGGTGCCGCTCATCGCCCTCGCACCACTCGTCGTCTCGTGGGGCGGCAAGATCGAAGTCTTCGGTTGGAGTTGGCCGCGCTGGTTGTCGGCGTCGGTACTCGGTGCGTTCCTGGCCTTCTTCCCGGTGGCCGTCGGCGCGCTGAAGGGCTTGCAGTCGCCGCCGGCGGCTTCGATCGAACTCATGCAGAGTTACGCCGCGTCCTGGACCCAGACGCTCTTCAAGTTGCGGTTCCCGGCGTCGGTTCCCTTCGTCGTGCCGGCCCTCAAGTTGGCCGCCTCGTCGTCGGTGATCGGCGTGGTGGTGGCCGAGATCTCCACCGGTCTGAAGGGTGGCATCGGTCGCCTGATCATCGAGTACGCCCGAGCCGCAACCAGCGATCCGGCCAAGGTGTTCACCGCTGTGTTCGGTGCGGCTCTGCTCGGTCTGGCCATGGCCGGATTCGTGGCCCTCGCCGACATGTTCATGATGCGCAATCGCCCGAAGGAGGCCACCACGTGAGTGCCGTCGACATCAAAGGTCTCGGCAAGGTCTTCAACCAGGGAGCGGCCAACCAGGTCGACGCACTCGTCGACGTCGATCTGTCGATCGCGTCGGGCGAGTTCGTGTCGCTCATCGGACCCTCGGGCTGCGGCAAGTCCACCTTGTTGCGCCTCATCGCCAATCTTCTCGAACCCACGTCGGGTTCGATCACGGTCAACGACAAGACGCCCAAGCAGGCTCGTCTCGATCAGGACTACGGCATGGCGTTCCAGCAGTCGGGTCTTTTCGAATGGCGGACCGTGGCCAAGAACATCGAGTTGCCGCTCGAGTTGAAAGGCTGGGACAAGGCCAAGCGCCGCGAACGGGCCATGGAGATGCTCGAGTTGGTGAAGTTGCCCGATTTCGCCGATCACTATCCGTGGCAGTTGTCGGGCGGCATGCAGCAGCGTGTCGCCATCGCTCGTGCCCTCGCCGTGCATCCTCCGCTGCTGTTGATGGACGAGCCCTTCGGCGCGCTCGACGAGATGACTCGTGAGCACATGCAGAGCGAGTTGCTCAGCATTTGCCGTCGAACCAGCACGACCGTGGTGTTCGTGACGCACTCGATTCCCGAGGCCGTGTACCTCTCGAACCGGGTCGTGGTCATGTCGCCGCGTCCGGGGCGCATCACCAAGATCGTCGACGTCGACATCGACGGCGAGCGCACCGACGCCACCCGCGACAACGCCGCCTTCTTCGCCGGTATCACCGCCGTGCGCGAGGCGTTGCGTGGAGTCGAGATGAGCGATCACGTCCGGGGGATCGAAGACCGATGAACTCTCGGGTCGTCGCGTTCCTGCGGAGCTTCCTCCCGCCGCTCGTGTTCGGTGTGGGGTTCCTCACCGCGTGGGAACTCGTCGTCAAAGGCTTCGATCTGAAGCCCTACTTCTTGGCACCGCCGTCGAAGATCTGGGAGATGTTCACCACCAACTTCGACCTCATCTGGGGCGCCACCAAGGTGTCGGGCACCAACGCCTTGGTCGGTCTGCTCGTGGGCACCGCCTTCGGTGTGGTGATGAGCCTTCTGCTCAGTCGCTACAAGGTGCTCGGCGAGATCGTCACCCCGCTCGCCATCGCGCTGAACGCCATCCCGATCTTCGTGTTGGTGGCGGTGCTCAACAACATGTTCGCCATCACGAGCGAGGTTCCCCGTCGCATCATGGTGACCCTCGTCGTCTACTTCATCGTCCTCGTCAACGTGGCCCGCGGCCTCACTCAGGTGAGCCCGACCCACGTCGAACTCATGCGGTCGTACGCGGCCAGTGAGTTCTCGATCCTGCGCAAGGTACGGGTCCCGAACGCCGTGCCGTATCTGTTCACAGCGCTCAAGATCGCCGCTCCGGCCTCGGTCATCACCGCGTTCGTGAGCGAGTACTTCGGTGGTTCGCAGAACGGCCTCGGTAGCCGGATTGCGAGCAACATCGCCAATTCGAAGAACGCCGTGGCATGGGCCTACGTGCTCGGAGCATGTCTGCTCGGCCTGACGTTCTATGTGATCTCCACTTTGCTGGAGGGGGTCGCCACACCGGGTGGCGGCGCCAGACGTGGGAAGCGACGGGCTCGTCCGTTGTGACACACTCGCGAGAACGGGCAACCGCCCAGGGGAGGAAAACAACAGAATGAGAAAGCTCAAGGGATGGAAGGCAGCGGCCGGTGTGGTCGCCGCCTTGTCGCTCGCCGTGGCCGCCTGTGGCGGAGACGACGGCGACTCGAGCGCTGGAGAATCGGGTGGCGGTGAGTCGGCTGGTGAGTGCGAGTCGCTCACCCCGGTGAAGCTGCAGTTGCAGTGGTTCGCCCAGGCTCAGTTCGCTGGTTACTACGCCGCGGTCGATCAAGGCTTCTACGCCGACCAGTGTCTCAATGTCAGCATCGTCGAGGGTGGTGTCGACATCGTTCCGCAGCAGCAGCTCGCCGACGGTGCGGTCGACTTCGCTCTGGCGTGGGTGCCCAAGGCTCTCGCCAGCCGTGAAGCCGGTGCGAACATCGTGAACATCGCCCAGGTGTTCCAGCGTTCCGGAACTCTTCAGGTGTCGTTCAAGGACAGCGGCATCACCTCGCCGGCCGACTTCGCCGGCAAGAAGATCGGTAACTGGGGCTTCGGTAACGAGTTCGAGATCTTCGCCGCTCTCACCAAGGCCGGTCTCGATCCGGCGGCCGACGTCGAGTTGGTACAGCAGCAGTTCGACATGGCGGCTCTGCTCGCCGGTGACATCGACGCCGCCGAGGCCATGACGTACAACGAGTACGCAATGGTCCTCGAGGCGATCAACCCCGACACCGGTGAGCTCTACACCGCCGACGATCTCAACGTCGTGTCGTACGAAGAAGAGGGCGTGGGCATGTTGCAGGACGCCATCTGGGCGGACGGCGGTCGTCTGTCAGACGCCACCTACCGTGACACTGCCGTGAAGTTCGTGGCAGCGTCGCTCCAGGGTTGGGCGTACTGCCGTGACAACGTGCAGGACTGTGCCGACATCGTCGTGTCGAGTGGCTCGATGCTCGGTGCTTCGCACCAGCTGTGGCAGATGAACGAGGTCAACAAGCTCATCTGGCCGTCTGCTGGTGGTGCTGGTGTCATCGACAAGGCGGCCTGGGACCGCACGGCACAGTTGTCGCAGGAGACGAAGAACCTCGAAGGTTCGACCGTCCTCACCGCGGCTCCTGACGCCGACTCCTACAACACCGACATCGTGAACGAGGCTCTGGCGATCCTCGACGGTCTCGGTGTCGACACCAAGGGTTCGGGCTACAGCCCGATCACCGTCGAACTCCAAGAGGGTGGCGCCTGATCGATCAGGCTTCTCCTTCGGAGAACGCAGGCGGGCGGGCTTCGGCCCGCCCGCTTCGCGTCTCACCGGCGCAAGTCGCGCCGGTGATGTTCGTGCTCCTCTGGAGCACGGGTTTCATCGTCGCCCGGTACGGCACGCGCGATGCCGGGCCGCTCACGTTCCTCTTCTTGCGGCTCGTGATCGCCACTGGAGTTCTCTGGGTGTGGGCGCAGGCGACCAATGCACCTCGGCTCAGCCGGGAGCACGTCGTGTGGGCGGCGGTGGCCGGCTTCTTCTTGCACGGCGTGTACCTCGGCGGTGTGTTCATCGCCTCGAGTTGGAATCTGCCGGCCGGTCTCTCGGCTCTCATCGCCGGTCTGCATCCGGTGATCACGTCGGTGGCTGCGCTCACCCTTTTGGGTGAGCGGCTCTCGCGTCGTCAATGGATCGGTGTCGGTCTCGGGGTTGGGGGAGTGGCGGCCGTGGTCGTCGATCGTCTCGACGCCGGCGTGAGTGGAGTCACGGCCGGAGCCCTGATCGCCATGGCGGTGTCGGTGCTCGGTATGTCGGCCGGAACCCTCGTGCAACGCGCGAAGGGTGGTGCGATGCCACTCTTGCGCGGTACGGCAGTTCAGTACGCAGCAGCCGCTGTGGCGCTCGGTGTCGGATCGATCGCCTACGAAGGATTCGAGGTCGAGATGACGACTCGTTTCTGGTTGTCGCTCACCTGGGCGGTCGTGGTTCTGTCGATCGCTGCGGTGCTCATCATGTTGTGGCTTCTGCAGAGACAGGCGGCGGCTCGTGTGAGCAGCCTGTTCTTCCTCACCCCGGCTCTCAGCACTCTCGAGAGTGCGATCTTGTTCGGTGAGCGACTCGGTGCTCTCGCCCTCGTCGGACTCGCCGTCGCCCTCTCCGGCGTCTACCTCACCACCCGCTCGTCCTCACCAGAACACCGGGGTCAGCCGGTGTAGTGCTTGTCGGCGAGATCGAGAACCTCGTCGATGATGGCGAGGCCCTGACGCATCTCTTCGTCGCTCGTAGTGCACGGTGGCACGACGTGCATGCGATTGAAGTGGGTGAACGGCCAGAGCCCGCGTGCCTTGCACGCACCGACTAACTCGACCATCGGCGCGTTGGCTTCGCCGGCGGCATTGAACGGCACGAGCGGTTCACGCGTCTTGCGATCCTTCACGAGTTCGATCGCCCAGAACACACCGAGGCCGCGCACGTCGCCGACGCTCGGGTGCTTCTCCTTCAACTTCGCGAGTTCAGGACCGATGACATCGCGTCCGAGGTGACGGGCGTGGTCGATGATGCCTTCTTCTTCGAAGATGTTGATGCTGGCCACGGCCGACGCGCAGGCGAGCGGATGTCCGCTGTAGGTGAGGCCACCGGGGAATTGACGCTCTTTGAAGGTGTCGGCGATACGGCGGCTGATGACCACACCACCGAGGGGCAGGTAACCGGAGTTGACGCCCTTGGCGAAGCAGATGAGATCGGGGGCGACGTCCCAGGCGTCGACGGCGAACCACTCACCGCAACGACCGAATCCCGACATGACTTCATCGGCGATGAACACGATGCCGAACTCGTCGCAGATGGCGCGCACGCCGTCGAGATAGCCGGGCGGCGGAACGAGAATTCCGTTGGTGCCGACCACGCTCTCGATGAGGATGGCGGCGATGGTCTGCGCACCTTCCACCATGATCACGTCACGCAGATGCTGCAGCGCGCGCTGTGACTCTTCGATCTCGTCACTCGAATGGAACGCCGACCGATAGGGATAGGGCCCCCAGAACTTCACCACACCAGGCAAGCCGGGTTCGCTCGGCCAGCGTCGTGGATCACCGGTCAATTGAATCGCGCCACCGGTGGCACCGTGATAACTGCGATAAGTGGTGAGAATCTTGTGGCGACCGGTGTGCAGACGAGCCATACGGATGGCGTTCTCGGTTGCTTCGGCGCCGCCATTGGTGAAGAACACCATGTCGAGATCGCCCGGTGCACGCTCGGTGATGAGACGAGCCGCTTCACTGCGTGCGTCGTTGGCGTGAATGGGGGCGATGGTGCACAGACGGGCCGCTTGCTCTTGAATGGCGGCGACCAGCTTCGGATGTTGGTGTCCGATGTTGACGTTGACGAGCTGACTCGAGAAGTCGAGGTAGCGGTTGCCCTGGTCGTCCCAGATCCAGCTGCCCTCGGCCCCGGCCACCACGATCGGGTTGATCATCCCTTGGGCCGACCACGAGTGGAACACGTGGGCGCGGTCGTTCACGAACGCTTCGGACGGGCGGGTTTCGAGGCTGGTCATGGGCTCAGAATATTCGTTACACCGACGGGTGAACAGACCCCACTTCGTAACAGGACAAAGCGTTGTCAGGTGCCGGCGTGCCGGTTGCTACGGTCGATCGCATGGGAGAGCGCGTCAGTTTCAAGTCGAACGGTGGAACCTGCGAGGGATACCTCGCCGACGGGGGCGGTCCGGGCGTGATCGTCATCCAGGAGTGGTGGGGTCTCGTTCCCCACATCGAGGACGTGGCCGACCGATTCGCCGCCGAGGGTTTCACGGCGTTGGCGCCCGATCTCTATCACGGACGGGCGTCGTTCGAACCCGACGAGGCCGGCAAGTTGATGATGGCGCTCAATCTGGGTGAGGCCGGCAAGGACCTGACTGGCGCGGTCGACTTCTTGCAGGAGCGCACCGGACGTCCGAAGGTGGGCGTGGTGGGCTACTGCATGGGCGGAGGGCTCACCCTCGTGCTCGCCACTCTGCGCCCCGACGCAGTGGCCGCCGCCGCGCCGTACTACGGCGTGATCCCGTGGGCCGAGGCTCAACCCGATTGGTCGAAGCTGTCGGCCAGGGTGGTGGGCGAGTACGCCGAGAAGGACGGCTTCGCCGGCCCGGACGCGGTCCGCGCCCTCGAGACCCAGCTTCGCGATCTCGGCAAGGACGCCACGTTGCACGTGCACGCCGGAGCCGACCACGCGTTCTTCAACGACACGCGCCCCGACGTCTACGACGCGGCGGCCTCGGCCCTCGCCTTCGGTCGAACGCTCGAACTCTTCCGCTCGACTTTGTAGCGAGTTGCCGCGACTAGTTCGTGGCGCAGATGTCGACCGGCGATTCGTCGCACAGGGCCCGGAACGTGAACGCGTCGACGGAGCCGTCGACTGGCAGATCCATGCTCTCTTGGAAGGCGGCCACCGCTTCGGCCGTTTGCGGTCCGAAGCGTCCGTCACTCGACACGTCGTAGCCGTTGGCTCGCAACAAGTCCTGCACGAGGCGCACGATGTCGCCGCCTTCGCAGAGCCCCACCGGCAGATCGGAGCCGGCTCCCGTGAACGTGCTGCACGAGGCGAACGTCGAGGGGGGTGAGGTCAAACTCCCGGACTCGGACGCAACCGGCGCCTCGGTCGACGTGGTGGAAGGTGGCACTGTGGTCGCCGGGGCCGGGGCGGGCGTGGTGACCGTGACCAGATTGGTGCGGGGCGGGTCGTCGTCGAACACGTAGATGCCGAGCAAAACGCCGGTGGTGAGTCCGCCGATGGCACCCACGGCAACAGCAACCCACTTTGCCGGGACCCTCATGACGCCACCCTAGATGGAGGTGTCAGCCGAGGGCGTCGATGGCGGCCTGCACGGCCAGTACGCGACGGGCGTTGTCGACGTGCAGATTTTCGATCATGCGTCCGTCGACGGTGATCACACCGCGGCCATCGGCCTGGGCCTCGTCGAAGGCGGCGATCACACGACGCGCGTAATCGACATCGGCGTCGGTGGGCGCCCACACTTCGTTGCAGACGTCGACCTGACCGGGATGGATCAGTGTCTTGCCGTCGAAACCCATCTGCGCGCCCTGCTCGCATTCGGCACGGAACGCGTCGAGATCCTTCACGTCGTTGAACACGCCGTCGAGGATCACCTTGCCTGCTTCACGCGCCGCCAAGAGTGCGGTTGCGAGATGGGGGAGCAACGGGGCGCGACCGCGAATTTGAGTGGCGCGCAGTTCTTTGGCGAGGTCGTTGGTGCCCATCACCAGAGTCGCTACCCGGGGATGGGCGGCGATCGCCCGCACGTCGAAGATGGCCGTCGGCGTCTCGACCATGGCCCAGATCGTCATGGAATCGGGGGCACCGGCGGCGGTGAGTCGACGTGATACCTCGTCGAGTTCGGCCGTGGAGTTGATCTTCGGAATGACGACGGCGGACGCACCTGACGTGGCAGCGGCCGCGAGATCGTCGGCCCCCCATTGGGTGTCGAGTCCGTTGCAGCGGATGGTGATCTCACGGCGTCCGTAGTCGCCGCTCTTGGCCGCCGCCACTGCATTGACTCGGGCCGCTGGCTTGGCGTCGGGGGCGACGGCGTCCTCGAGGTCGAAGATGAGGGCGTCGGCTGAGATGGTCTTGGCCTTCTCGAGCGCCTTCTCGTTCGACGACGGCATGTAGAGCGCGGAGCGGCGGGGGCGCAGATCGGTCATGGCGACTTCCTTCAGAATCCGTAGGTCTGGGCGAGTTCGGGGTCGCGGGCGGCGAGGTCGCGGGCGAGTTGTACGACCACCTTGCACTGCTTCACCGATGCGTCGTCCTCCATCTTGCCGTCGAGCATGATGGCGCCGGTTCCGTCGCCCATGGCTTCGATGACGCGCTGGGCGTGGGCCACGTCGGACGGCCGCGGGCTGAACACTCGTCGGGCGATGTCGATCTGAGCCGGGTGCAGCGACCAGGCGCCGACGCAGCCGAGCAGATAGGCGTTACGGAACTGGTCCTCGCAAGCGACGACGTCCTTGATGTCGCCGAACGGACCGTAGAACGGAAGGATCCCGTGCATGACGCAGGCGTCGACCATGCGCGCCATCGTGTAGTGCCACAGGTCCTGCTGATAGGTGGGGCGAGCGGCGTCGGCGTCGTCGGGATTCGGATCTTCGCGCACCACGTAATCGGGATGGCCGCCACCCACACGGGTCGTCTTCATGCGGCGGTTGGCGGCCAGGTCGGCCGGCCCGAGCGACAAACCTTGCATGCGCGGCGACGCGCCGCAGATCTCTTCGACGTTGGCCACCCCGCGCGCGGTTTCGAGAATGGCGTGCACGAGAAGGGGCTTCGTGAGACCGGCCTTGGCTTCGAGTTGCGCCAGCAGACGATCCACGTAATGGATGTCTTCGGGACCTTCGACTTTCGGAATCATGATCACGTCGAACTTGTCGCCGACCTCGGTCACGAGGGTGGTGAGGTCGTCGAGCGCCCACGGCGAGTCGAGACTGTTCACGCGCGTCCAGAGTTGCGTGGAACCCATGTCGACGGTGCGAGCCACCTTCACGAGTCCGGCTCGGGCGGCCTCTTTGTCGGAGGCCGGAACTCCGTCTTCCAGGTTGCCGAGAAGGATGTCGACCGTCGGCACGATGTCGGGGAGCTTGGCCACCATCTTGTCGTTCGACGGTGGGAAGAAATGGATCATCCGACTGGGACGGAAGGGGATCTCGCGGGCGGGTTCGGGGGCGCCGACGGCGAGGGGTTTGAAGAAGTCACGGGCACTGCGCACACCGAAAGGGTACGCCCTACCCTGGAGGTGTGACGAGTCCTCTACTGATCCACGGCCACGAAGTCGACGCCGTGTTGTTCGACGCCGGCGGAATCTTCGTGATCCCCGATCCGCACGTGGTCGCACCGTTGCTTCGGTACTACGGAGGGTCCGACGATCTCGATCGGTACCACCGGGCGCACTACGCCGGAATGGCCGCCAAGTCGCGGGCCGAGTCGGCCGAGTCCGACTGGTCGGCCTACAACGTCGCCTACGTCGAGTCGGTCGGGGTGCACGATCACGACGTGTCGGAAGCTTCGATGGTGCTCGATCGAACGAGGTCGGCATGGTTGTGGCGGTTCGCGCTCGACGACAGCGTGCGCGCGTTGCGTGAATTGCACGAACGGCAGGTGCCGATCGGCGTGGTGAGCAATGCGACGGGCCAGATCGAGTCGGTGTTGGCGCGATCGAAGGTCTGCCAGGTGGGCGACGGTCACGGTGTGCCGGTGCGCATCGTCGTCGACAGTCATGTGGTGGGTGTGGCCAAACCCGACCCGCGCATCTTCGACTTCGGACTCGAGGTACTGCCCGGTCTCGATCGGTCGAGGGTCGCGTACGTGGGTGACAGCGTGACGATGGACGTTGGCGGAGCTCGCAACGCCGGATTGCTGCCGGTTCTTCTCGACCCATACGACGATCACGATGGCGCCGACTTCCTTCGTGTGCGTTCTCTTCTCGACTTGGTCTCGATGTGACGACGCCGGGCGAGAGGGTCTCGGCACGGTGGGCGCAGTGGCGCGCCCGAATCGACCTCGACGAGTACGACGAGAGATTCGATGCCATGGCGGCACGAGGCGACAACGTCCACGGAGAGGCCGATGCCGTGACCCGATTGATCCAGAGTCACTTCGGCGGTCGTTCATGTCGGATTCTCGACGCCGGCTGCGGAACCGGTCGCCTGGCCGTCGAACTCGAACGCCGCGGGCACACGGTGACCGCGATCGACCTCGATCCCGACATGGTCGACAAGGCCCGACCGAAGTCGTCGACGATCACGTGGCTGGTGGGTGATCTGGCCGCGTTGACGTTGGACGAACGATTCGACGTGGTGGTGATGATCGGCAACATCCTCAACTTCTGTGAGCCCGGTGTGCAGCCCGACATCGTCCGCAACATGGTGCACCATCTCGACACGGGCGGGCTTCTCGTCTGCGGTTGGTCGCAGGAGAGGCGAGCCGACTCGTACCACGCCCACCAGTTCGTCGCCGACGCGACTTCTGCTGGCGCCACGCACCTGAGCACCTGGCGCAACTGGGACGGCGAGCCGTTCGACGACGGTGATTACGCCGTTGTCACGGTCGTGTCGTCATGACGCGTCACCAGGGGAATGGTGAATCGAACGGAGCCGACTTCTTGGTGAAGAGCGGAGATTTCGACAGGTCGTCGCATCCTCCATCCGTGTTGCCCCAGTATTCGTTGCGACCCGGGTCGAGCTTCGAGCCGTCTCCGGCCGATGCGTACATCAAGTCCGTCGGATCAGGCGAGTGCCCCGTCGTCGAGTTGCATACTGCACCGAGTGCGTGGAACAACTCGTGGAGCATCAAAAGTCCGACCGACCACTTCGTGGTGTCGACACTGAACCACGGCATGTACTGACACATCGGGCCGATGGCGTGATCGAGATTGACGAACGACGACGGACCTTTGACCGAGCCGCCGCAGAGGCCGCCGGAGCCACGGTTGAACACGATTCCGCCGTCGTAGAAGAAGAGATACTGCTTCCCTTCGACGTATTTACCGGTTGCCTTGAGATGGTTGACGAGGTCGATCTCGCTCGGACAGGGCGGTCCGCTGCAAGATCGGCCTTCCGTCGTCGTGATGCCAACGGGGATGGGGAAGTAGGTCACGTCGAGGCGGCCCTGGTAGGTGTCGAAGCGGATTCCGGTTCCGCCCGACTCATCGAAGAGCCAACGATCCATGTGTTC
>CAZTPF010000025.1:0-1966 GCA_964614655.1 uncultured Bifidobacterium sp. | reverse complement strand
CGAACGTTCGATGAGACCGTTGGTGTCGAACTGTCGGTCGGGCGTTCCGTTCTTCACGGCGTACACCACATGGACCTGCGGTCCGGAGATGTCGTCGGGTCGGTCGTAACTCGACCGAAGAAGGGTTCGATAGCCCTGGCGATCGAACGGCTTGTCGTCCCACATCGGATGTCGTGAGGCATCGCTGTTGCACGACGTGCGGGCCAGCTTGTCGTTCGTGATGTGGAAGTACACCCAATGGTCGGGATCGAGACCCGGTCGAGACATGGGATCGGCTTCCGACCATCGGTAGGCCAGAGGATCGGTGGGAGGAAGAAGGTCGCGAATGAATCCACCACGAATCTCGCTCGAGCCATTCGTTCCAGGAATGACGACGATTTCACCATCCCGAGGTGATTCGGTCAGGCCGCAATCGGGCAAGGCTCGCATGAATTGAAGCGAGTGATCCACGAAGGGTGCACTGTTGCGGAACCAATCGCGCTGGGAGGTGGGTCCTGCATGGAAGGGAAAGCGCTGTGTGGTGAGCGGACAAGGAGTCCCATCGAACATGGCGACGGCGAATCCACCCATACGGTTGCCGGAATTGCTGCCGTCGATGGTCGGTCGGCACGTTCCTGCTCCGACCCCGGTCCGCTTGTAGTTTCCGGCGAATGCTTCCCAGACCACGTAATAGAGATCGCCGCCGTTGTCGTCAGGCTCTCTGCCAACCGGCCACCCAAGGCGCCGTAATTCGTCGGCGGCCGGTCCGAGGTCTTGATCGAACCACGAGGCCCACTCGTCCCTTGTCACGTCGAGGCTGACGTACCCGATGTCGAGAGCACCGTTGTACGTGTCGAGTCGGACTCCGAATCCTCCGTTTTGGGAGGCGATCCATTCGTTCTGAGCGAAGATGTGGCGGGCGATCTCGCCGTTGGTGTCGCGCTGGCGATCTTTGGCCCATGTAGGAACCACGTAGAGAACCTTGACCGACGGCTGATCCGAGTCGTCAGGGCGGTCGAACCCCACGCGTGGCAAAGGTGTGGTCAATGTGGTGTAGTCATCGTCGTTTTCTCGACTTCCGTCCTTGGCTGGGACCGGGGCGCAGCCGAGGCGGCTCGTCAACAATGCCGCGACGACGAGGAGGGTCGACGGTGAGAGTAGGCGAATGGTCTTGCGATTCGAGGATCGATGCACTTTCACGGTTTGCCCCCATTCGGCTCGGACATATCTCTTGTGACTTGGGCGACGGGGGGTGGAAACGGTAGCTGGGGACGGGACTCGGGCCACTTGGGCAAACGTGAGCCCCTGGATTCGGAGCTGATCTGGTCGCTATCAGTATTGGTCATCATCTCCCGCATTCGTCTCGAGTTCCGGGACGTCTGGCCCTTTTCCACGAATCGAGTCGGAGAACGTGACAGGGCAACGCCTCTGCCGGCGCCACGCCCCTGAGCACCTGGCGCAACTGGGACGGCGAGCCGTTCGACGACGGCGACTACGCCGTCGTCACGGTCGTGTTGTCAGGGCGTCCAGAAGTCCACTGACCGTCACGTCGAACGAGTCGCCGATCCGACTCTCGACAGTGACGACGACACCGTCGACGACGATCGACTCGCCGACGCGAAGAGCATGATCCACGCTTCCCGATCGACCGATTGCGGGTCGTTGACGTCGCTCGGTCGACAGACACGGATCGGTGCGGTGGAATCCGCAGCCACTGCCGGGCTGGTCGATTCGGTGTACGGCGATGCCTGGTTCACTGCCGAACACGTTCGGCCGATGCTCGATCGTCAGGAACGAATTGCGATGAGCCGCCGAGCGAACGACGATCAATTCGCTTCCTCCGCTCAGTAGCGGATCGACGAAGGCTTGAGTCGTGCCCTCCTCGTGGACGACCACGTGCTCGTCGTCGAGCCATCCGGCGGCGAGAACGTCGACCGCCAGAGGTAAGTGATGTCCCCCACTCATCAGGTCGAGCGGATTGTCGTAT
>CAZTPF010000024.1:0-30237 GCA_964614655.1 uncultured Bifidobacterium sp. | reverse complement strand
CGACAGCCGTAGAGGTTGTCGAACTTCGACTTGGTGACCGAGTCGTTCACGTTGATGGCCGGGAAGAGCAGTTCGCCGCGCTCGTGCATCTTGTAGAGGCGCATCACACCGGTGGTGGTCTCTTCGGTGACGCCCTTGATACCGGCGGCCATCCGGCTCCACTTGGTCGGATCCTGCTTCAGGCCACGGGCCAACAAACCGAGGACGATGGCCAATTCGGCATTGGAGGCCGTGGTCGGATCGGGCACTTCCCCCGACTTCTCGTACTCGACGCCCTTGTGCAGAAGCAGCGTCGCGTCACCACCGTCGTCGAGGATCATGTTGGGTCCGTCGCCGTCGGGCCACGTCATCATCTGCTCGGTGCACCACCAGTACTCCTCCAGCGTCTCGCCCTTCCAGGCGAACACCGGAACTCCCTGCGGGTCGTCGGGCGAGCCAGTGGGTCCGGCCACCACGGCGGCCGCGGCATGGTCCTGAGTGGAGAAGATGTTGCACGACGCCCATCGGACTTCGGCCCCCAACTCGACGAGGGTCTCGATGAGCACGGCCGTCTGCACGGTCATGTGCAGCGAACCCGAGATACGAGCACCTTTCAAGGGCTTCTGCGGACCGTACTCCTTGCGCAACGCCCGCAGACCTGGCATCTCGTGTTCGGCGAGGTGGATCTCCTTGCGGCCGAATGGTGCGAGCGAAAGGTCGGCGACGCGGTAATCACGACGGGCGGCGAGAGTGGACACGAAAACTCCTGACAGGGACGGGGTCGGACGTCTGTACGACGAGACTAGGCAACGCGAGTGCCCGTGGCGCGACCTTCGCCACGAGAAATCCGACCCATGAGGCGCTCGTGCTCGGCCTCGGACACCGTCTCGGCCTCGTCGATCAGCATCACGGCGATGCCGTCACGAATGGCGTACCGACGCTTCAAGCGCGGGTTGTAGATGCAATCCTCGTCGTCGAACACGTGAAGCGGGCCGTGATCTTCGGGGCAGGCCAGGACGCTCACGAGTTCGGGATCGAGGGGCATGTTTCCTCCGGCGACGGGTCGGCTCAGACCGACGTGATGTCCAAGAGTAGTTCGGCGACTCTTTCGTCGCATTCCTCCCGAGTGGGAGCCTCGAGATTCAGGCGCAGCAGTGGCTCGGTGTTGGAGGGACGGAGATTGAACCACCACGGCCCGCAGTCGACGGTCAGACCGTCGAGTCGATCCTGATCGAAGTGGGAGAACTTCTTCGACACGGCGTCGATGACCGCCGTCGGATCCTCCACCTGCGTGTTGATCTCGCCGCTCGACGAGTACCGCTCGAACGGCCGACGAAGTTCCGACATCGGAACTCCCGACCGCGACAGTTCCTCCAACATCAACATGGTGGCGATGAGGCCACTGTCGGCGCGGTAGTTGTCGGCGAAGTAGTAGTGCGCCGAGTGCTCGCCGCCGAACACCGCGCCGGTCTCGGCCATGGTCTGCTTGATGAACGAGTGACCGACCTTGGTCCGGATCGGCGACCCACCGTTCTCGCGGATGATCTCCGATACCGCTCGACTGCAGATCAGGTTGTGGAGCACGGTCGCTCCCGGATGTTTGCGCAGCATCGACGCGGCCAGGATCGCCGTGGTGGTCGATCCGGAGAGTCCGCGACCCTGCTCGTCGACGACGAACACCCGGTCGGCGTCACCGTCGAAGGCGAGTCCGATGTCGAATCCTCCGGCGACCACACGGGCCTGGAGGTCGCGCTGGTTGGCCGGCTGCAACGGGTCAGCCGGATGGTTCGGGAACGTTCCGTCGAGTTCGGGATACATCACCTCGAGTTCAAGACGCGGCAGACGCTCGAACACGGCCGGCACCACGAGTCCGCCCATGCCGTTCGCCGTGTCGGCGACGACTTTCATGGGACGGAGTTCGTCGACGTCGACGAAGGACAGCACGTGATCGACGAAGGAAGCGAGGAGATCACGTTCGGTACGACGACCCGAACGATCGGCCGGTTTCGGACCGTCGCCGTTCAGGACGCGGCGCGCCGTCTCCTTCACGACGTCGAGTCCGGTGTCGACACCCACGGGCCGAGCGCCTGCGAGACACAACTTGACGCCGTTGTACTGCGCGGGATTGTGAGAAGCGGTGAACATGGCACCGGGAGCGTCGAGGCGACCGGCGGCGAAGTACACGAGGTCGGTGGACGCGAGTCCGATGTCGATCACGTCGACACCTTGTTCCATGAGTCCTCGCGAGAACGCGTCGACCAGGTCGACGCCGGACGGACGCATGTCACGGGCCACGATGGCGACCGACGATCCACTGAATCGCGCGAAGCCCACCCCGAGGGCGTGAGCCACGTCGGCGTCGAGCTGATCGGGCACGGTGCCACGAATGTCGTACGCCTTGACGATCGTGTCGAGAGTCTCGGCGTTCGGCATAGCAATCGACCACGCTAGCGGTGCCCCGTGACGACCACGGGGAGGTTTACATTCGTTCCCCGGACGTTTCCCCTGGTGAATCGTCGTATTCACCCGAAGGTGACAGGGATACCTCGATCGATTCCGGCGAATCGGGTGTTTCGGCCTCGGCCGACCCTTCCATCAGTCGGCGTCGACGTCGGTCGTCGCGGCGAATCAGATACAGGCCGACAAAACCACCGAGGGTCAACACGTGGGCGAAGCGGTCGACGACGCTCGCTCCGAAGGTCATCGAGACCTCGCGTTCGGTCGGAACGACGACCATCATGTTGGGGGCGACGCGATACGGCCCGTCGGCGCCCGACACCTTCCAGTTGGGGAAGTAGCTCACTCGCACCAGCACCGGCTCTCCCACCCGATCGACAGAGAACGACACCGACTCGTTGCCGACGACCACGTCGGAGATGGACACCGCTCCGACGTCGACGACCTCGATCGAGTCGGTTGGCACGACCACGTCGACTTGACGAGAATCGGCTCCGGGTTCGCCGACTCGGCGGCCGAGATCGACGTCGACCGTGACTCGCTGCCACGAATCGGGGCCATCGGCCGCCGGCAGCGCGTTCCATTCGTCGGGGTTCTGCAGCCAACTGGTTCCGAGTTCGAGCCAACGTTCACGCTGATCGCCGCTCCGACCCTCCACGACGACCGGCCGAGTGTCGAGCGGAACCACGATGTCGGAGTCGGACACCTCGTAGATCCTCCACGGACCCGAACGGTAGATCTCGGTCAATTCGCCGGTCGACGCCGACAGAGCGTCGGCCTCCTCGATCGCCTCGGGGGTGACGGCCATGTAGTAGCGGATGCCGAGCGACTGCAGGTAGCGAATCCCGATCGTCGCGTCGTTGTTCACGTAGCGAAGTTCGCGTACGGGGTTGGAACTCTGTTTCGACATCGCGCCAGCCGCCAAGAAGTGGTACGGAGTCGTGCCGGCTGCCTCGAAGAACAAGCCTTCGCTCGATCCGATGCAACTGTCGGTCCAGAACGGCAGGAGCATGAGGGCCATCGTCGTTCCGTAGCGATCGTTGTTGCTGTAGTTCTCCCACAGCGCGCGCCCGCAACCTCGGTCCTCTCCGATCTGCTTCATCGACTGCACCAACGCGTAGTACTCGCCGTACGCCGAACGGCCCTCGTAACCCGTGAAATTCCACCGGGCCCAACCGTCGACGAAACCTTTGTCGGACGCTTCGGTCTCGAACGGACCCCACGTGTACTCGAGACCTTGCCCCTCGTCGATCAATCGACCCCCGGGCAGCACTTGGAACCGGAAGCCGAGGACGACGAGAGCCACGACGAGACTCGACACGGCGGCGATGGTCCGCCAGCGGAAGAACGCCCGCCGCGCCACGGTGTCGTCGATCCACGGGACGGGATCGATCAGGCGCTCACGCCGCTCGGCCTGAGCGAGGCGCACCAAGGCGTGCACCGCCTCCACGATGCCGATCGCCGCGAGCAGATACCGACACAAGTTGACCATGGGTAGCAGTCGCGGATTCCAGAGCAATCCGATGACCGGCAGGCTGTCGTTGAAGAGGTAGACGAAGGCCACGAACACAAGACCGGTCACGCCGATCCACACTCCGTTCGTGTGACGTCGAACCAAAACTGCGATCAAGCCGATAGCGGCGAAGAAGGTGAAGAACACGTTCCAGAACGGTGGCAACGCGAAGAACATTCCCCAGTAGGAGGTGAACGAACCGTTACCCGGTTCGCCCTTGTACTTCATGTCGGTCATGTAGGCGTGGTTCAAGAGGAACGGCACGATCCAGAACGCCGCGAGCAGAGAGCCGGTTCCGACTGTGACGGCGAACCATCGAAGGCGACGGCGGTCGAGCCAGAGAAGGCCCATGATCACGAGGCCAACCGCCACGTAGATGGCCACGATTCCATGACTCAAGACGGCGAGGGCCATGAAGATCGCGGCCTTGGCTCGATGGCGTCCGGTCTCGAGCCCGTTGGCGAACAGGCCAAAGGCGAGCACGGCGAACGAGAGCGAGATGGAGAAGGAGAATTCTCCGGCCATCGTCGACGCGACGTTTCCGCCGTAGATCGTGTAGCTCTCGTCGAGAAGGAAGACCAGTCCGACGATCGCGAACATCTCGGGGATCGGATAGGCGAACCGCGCCAGCCGTCCGAAGATCCACAGACACACGGGCAGAGTCACGATGCCGAGTACTGCCACGAGCTTGAAGGCGACGCCGTAAGGAAGAACGACGTCGAGCAGCACGATGAAGAGAGCGGGCACCACCATGTAGAAGCGGTAGATCGGGAATCCCGAGTACCAGTCCATCGACCAGCCGTTCAGCTTCCACGGAAGCAAGTGGTCGCGCAGATACGCCGGCCCCCACACGTGGGCGCCCATGTCGCCACCTGTCGGTGTCGTGTCGCGGAAGAGCAGTGACGGCTGAACCACCCGAATTGCGACGACGGTGGTGACGCCGAGAAAGACCAGACGTACCCAGAAGCGCACCAACTTCTCGCGTGGCCAACCGCGGAACGGATTCCACATCTGCTGAGGTCGGGGTTCGACGTCGTCAACGGGGAGATCCGTCGGCTCGCTCACGTCGTCATTCTGCCATTCGGCCACGCCTCGGTTCGATCAGTTGGCGGCGAGGAGAAGGCCGGACGCGTTGAAAGCGAGGTGCGCGAGGATCGGACAGGCGATGCGACCCGTTCGTTGCCAGCAGAGGCCGAACACGAGTCCGATCAGGAAGAGCCCGGGGAACTCGACAGGCTGCAGGTGAATCGCACCGAAGAACACCGCCGACACCACGAGCGCAACCGTGTCGTTCAACCGACCTTCGAGCGACTGGAGAATCACCCCGCGGTAGACGAACTCTTCCACGAGCGGTGCGCCGACGGCGACGACGGCGATCAGCGCCAACACCCACCAGCCGCCGGCGCGATCCCACAGTTCGGTCGCCCGTTCCTCGACCTTGGCCGGATCGAACGCGTCGGGAAAGAGTCGGGTGAGCGGCCAATAGAGAAGCGGAACGAGGACGAACTGTCCGACGATTCCGATGGGAAGCCCGACCAGATCGATCGCTCGAAAACGCACTCGGTAGTCGTCGCGGATCGATCCGGATCCCCGACGCGAACTGAGAAGGAACAGGGCGACGATGAAAGGAACCCACAAGCACAAGACGGTGGCGACCATCGTCGACGTCGGCCAATCGTCGGGATCGACTCCGGATTGGCCGAGCAGTCCGATGACCGCAGCCTGAAGAGGAAGGGCGGCGACGTAGGCACCGAGCCACACGGCGCCGGCGGCCGCCAAGGAGAAACGAGCGTCGTGACTGGCCGGTCGCACGGAACGTTCAGCCGGCGAGACGGTGAACGAAAGGAAGGACTTCGACGCGTCGACGATCCTCGAGGCGCCAGCCGTTCGGCGACACGAAACGTTCGAGATGCGACTCGCAGAATTCATAGACACCGGCCGTACGTTCGTCAGCGAGGTGATCGAGCCAGATCACCGACGACGGGTAGTGGAAGGTGACCGACGTGCGGGCGTGCTCGCGGCAGCCGTTGCGAGTACAGAGGCGCATGGAACAACGGTACGCAAAAGGGCCGTCGAGATCGTGGATTTCGACCCGCTCACCAGCATGAATCGACACCCGCTTCGGTCTGGCGTGACGTCTCTCTCACGCCCGGCTCCGCGGTGCGCCCTCGCGCACCCCCGCCCTAGCATGGGTTCATGAGCGATTCGACTCCCCCTCCGCCGCCTCCACCGCCCGGAGATCGATCCGGAAATCGCCGGCGCTCCACCCCCACCAAGTCCGACGAACAGCGCCCCGAGGGTCGTGGCGGCCGGCCGGCCCTCCCCAAGTGGTCGCCGTGGGTGCTCCTCGGCATCGTTCTCCTGCTCATCTTCGGCCCGCAGCTTCTCCCCGGACCCGATCGCGAAAAGATCGGCTTCGAAGAGTTCATGACCCAGGTCGAGTCCGGACGAGTCGACGAGTTCAAACTCAACAACACGACTCTCGGAATCACCGGCGTCTTCACCAACGGCAGCGAATTCTCCACCACCGCTCCCCCCGGCTTTCCGAACGAGTCCGACCGTGTGCTGTTCCGCACGCAAGGTGTCGACTTCCAGGCCAGCACCCCGCAGTCCAACTGGCTGGTGAGCCTCATCCCGCTCCTGTTGCCCTTCATCCTCATCATGGCCTTCCTCGTCTGGATGAACCGACGCGCCTCGGGACAGATGGGCAACGTGATGTCGATCGGACGAAGCCGCGCCAAGGCCTACACGACCGACCGTCCTTCCACCACCTTTGCCGACGTCGCCGGCTACGAAGGCGTCAAGACCGAGATCAAAGAAGTGGTCGACTTCCTGCGCATGCCCGAGCGATTCAAAGAAATCGGCGCCCGAGTGCCGAAGGGCATCCTTCTGGTCGGTCCGCCGGGAACCGGCAAGACCCTCTTCGCCCGCGCCGTGGCCGGCGAAGCTGGTGTCGGCTTCTTGTCGGTCACCGGATCGGACTTCATGGAGATGTTCGTCGGCGTGGGCGCGAGTCGCGTGCGCGATTTGTTCCAGCAGGCGCGCAAGATGGGCCGCGCCATCATCTTCATCGACGAGATCGACTCGATCGGCCGTAAGCGCGGCGCCGGACTCGGAGGCGGTCACGACGAGAGGGAGCAGACGCTCAACCAGATGCTGGCCGAGATGGACGGTTTCGAGACCTCCGAGGGCATCGTGATCATCGCCGCCACCAACCGTCCCGACATCCTCGATCCTGCTCTGCTGCGACCGGGTCGCTTCGACCGTCAGATCGTGGTCCCGTTACCCGAGTTCGAAGAGCGACTGGCCATCTTGAAGGTGCACTCTCTCGACAAGCGCATGGGCCCCGACGTCGACCTCGAGGTGATGGCCAAGGGAACACCGGGAATGAGTGGCGCCGATCTGGCCAACCTCGTGAACGAATCGGCGCTGTTCGCCGTCCGCCGCGGCAGTGCGCAGATCGAACGCATCGACTTCGAGTCGGCGCGCGACCGCATCATGATGGGCGCTCGACGCGACTCGTTGATCCTGTCGGCCGAAGAGAAGCGGACGACGGCCTATCACGAAGGCGGACACGCCGTGCTCGCCGCCGTGCTCCCGAACGGCGATCCGCTCCACAAGGTCACGATCCTTCCCCGGGGCATGGCCCTTGGCGTCACTCAGACGCTTCCCGAGGAGCGCCACAGTTATTCGCGCGAGTACGTCCTCGATCGCATCTGCATGGCGCTCGGCGGACGAGTGGCCGAGCGCATCGTCTTCGACCAGCAGACCACCGGAGCCGCCAACGACCTAGAAGTCGTCACCGGTCTCGCCCGGCGCATGGTGCGCGAGTGGGGTATGAGCGACAAAGTCGGCCCGATGGCCTGGCACAGCAATCAGCAGGTGTTCCTCGGTGAAGACCTGATGACAAGTGGTCGCGAGTACTCCGACGACACCGCCCGTCTCGTCGACGAGGAGATCAACACGATCCTGCGACAGCAAGAGGAGCGGGCCGTCCAGATCCTCACGGCTCACCGACGTGGCCTCGACCTGGTCGCCGAAGCCCTTCTCGACGAAGAGACCATCGATGGTGACAAGGTGGCCCGACTGGTTCAGCAGGGTCTCGGAGAACCGTCGCCTTCGGCGGAGTCGCTCTCCGATCAGTGATCGTCGTCGCGATCGGTCGACGCACACCCACCTTCGGCAACCGGTAGATCCGGGTCACGAACTCGTGCCACGGCTGCCCACAGGTCGGTGGCGGTGACCGGACCCAGACTGTGATGGCGAACCACACCCTCGCGATCGGCGACCAGAAGAGTGGGCACGGCATCGATGCCGTACTTGGTGTGGAGTTCTCGTCGGCTGGTGTACTCCACTTCGTAGACCGACACCTCTGAACTGGCCAACACCAGAGCCTTGGCCGCGACATCGGCGCACACGTGACACGACGACGACGTGAACACCACGACCGTCCAACTCTCGCCTCGCGACGCCGGGAAGTCGGCCGGGTCGAGTTGACGGGGAACCGTCCACGAACGCTGGGTCGGAACGTCGGCCGCCTGGCGCCGCCGAGCGACGAGGGCGACGACGGCCACCACTGCGAACACCCCGAGAGCGACGAACAGGTTGGTCACGATCTCAACGCCTCTTCACCGGCAGAGCGAGCGTATGAAGTCGGCCGATCCCGCTCTCGTTGCGTTCGAGCAGGCGCTCGACGACGATCGCGTCGGACGCCACGATCGAAATCGGTCGACCCGCCACGCCACCGAGCGAGATCTCGCGTCGTTCGTTGGCCTCGAGAGCGACTCCAGTGAGTTCGGTGATCGGTTCGGGCCCACCGGGACCGAACGACGAGACGTCGATCCTGGTCGGGTCGGGTGAGACGTTGAGAATTACGAAGGCCGTTCCGTCGCCGTCGCTCGTCGTCAGGGAGGCGAACCATTCACTCGTCAAGGCCTCGCCCTGCAAGCCGAGCATCGTCGACGTGACGACCGATTGGCCGGCTGGTTCGGTGATCACCCGTTCGACCACGAGGGAAGGTCCGGCCAGAGCCGTGACGAGCAGGGCGTGCGAGCCCTCGCCGATCGCCGGGATCCCGGCCACGTCGAACGTCACCACTTCGCGACTCGGCACGGTCAGCGAAGCCGCTTCGTAATCGGTTTCGAGCGCACGGACTCCGAGCACCACGACATCGGCTTCGACGTCGTTCTCGGTGGGATTGAAGATGACCAGACGCTCCGTCACGCCACCGCCGAGACGGCCGTCGGCGAACCACCATTCGTCGCTCACCGCGGGTGACGCGAGCGATGTGACGTGGCCGAGTCGTCCCCCACCGAGATAGTGCTGATCCTTGGCCACCACGATCCGTCCGGTCGTGGCGCGCACGTTCACGGCGACGACCGGTTCGTCGCGGAAACCGGCGTCTTCCATGTTGAGAACTCGAAGCGACCGCGGAGGCACCACGTAACCCTGCAGCTGATCGGGCGTGCGGGGTCCGGCGCCGGTCGAGATCTCGACGTCGACGATCGCCGCCGTCGAGTACGGGTTGGTCACGAGCACCCTCATGTCGGACCCTTCGGCCGTGAAGCCGTCGGCCACGAACCAGGAGTCGGACGTGGTGGCCGTACAGGTGGACACGACGTCCCCGGCCGGGTGGCGAGAAATTTGCTCGACGGAGATTTCGGAACGATCGACTTCGACCATCGCACTCACGTAGGACGCCGTCAACGCTTCGTCGAGGTCGACCACCGTCTGCGAGCGAGGCTGTACGTCGACCGCGATGGCCAACGGCTCCTGATCGATCGAGAACACGGTGACGGTCCCGAGCGATGTCGTGTCGGTGGTGTTGGTGAGCACGACCTCACCGCCGTATTCACCGCTCTCGCTCTGTCCGAGCGCCGAGGTTCCACCGCAGTACCACGTGACGGAGACCGTGTCGTCGACGACCACCAGACGAGGTGTACCCGGATCGTCGGCACGACTGAACACCACGTCGTTGCTCGTGGCGTCGGAGGCCGAGGCCATGACGACGACACCAGCGATCGCCAGCAGTCCGAGGACGACCACCAGAAGCCGACGACTCATCGAACGTCCTCCGATTCGACCAGTTCGATCGGAACGATCGCCGCTGGTTCGGCGATCGGCCGACGACGGCGGCGAACGGCCACCAAGACGACGACCCAGACCACGATCTGGACGACGAGCCACGCCCAGCGGCTGAGCGGTCGTTCGTACCGGAGCGACACGTCACCTCGCTCGTCGAGGGGGAATGCCATCACGGATCCGAACGATCCCTGTCCGTCGATCCGGCGACCGTCGATGTCGATCGACCAGCGATCGTCGAACGGAACACCGAGATGCACGTAACCGGGTCCGAGAGGTTCGTTCGGACTCGACCAGGCGGTCGTACCGGTGAGAACTGGTCGCGTGTTGCCGAATTCAGTTCTCACGAGCGCTCCGGCCCCACCGAGTTCGCTCGCCTCGGCGGCCTCGTCGCTCAACATCGCCGTCGTCGAGATCCACTGCTCGTTCTCGAACACGAACATGCTGGCCGGGCTGTACACCGCGCGGAGATCGAGTTGTTCGCGGAGCGCGTCGATCAACCCAACGGGAAGTGGCCGCGGCGACTCCGAGGTCGAGCGGACGCGATCGACGAACGGCACCACGACGTAACGAATACCGAAGGGAGCCATGAGACGTCCGGCCCGCGCCGTCGACCGAGTCGCCATCGCGGTCAAGACGTCGTCGATGGCCCGACCGTCGACCGACCCGGGGGCCGACCAGATCTCGTTCACGTCGAATCGCCCCCCGTCGACGATCGAGTAGGCGATGCCCTCGGCGTGGAAACGATCAGCTCCGGGGACGATCTCGGGGTCTCCCACCACGAGCACGCGATAGTCGCCACTCGACATCGGATCGGCCAGTAGTTCGTCGAGTTGGGTCACGAAACTCGTGGAGGGCTGCTGCCACCGACCGTCGACGGCGGCGGCCGCCAGGGGGAGGCATCCGACGGCCACGGCGACCAAGGCGATCACACTGGCCGGCTGCCGGAAGCCGAAACGGCCTCCCCGCACGTCGAACTGGAACGACGCGACGAGGTTTCCGGCACCGAGGGCGAGTCCGAAGGCGACCGGTGCCAGAAGGACCCCGGCCTGCGGCAGCCACCACGTGCCGGCATCGGCGGTGACGGCCAGAACGAGGAAGAGCGACGACACCAGAACGGCCGTGAAGGCACCGATGAGTCGCGTCGATCGCGCCACCAGAAGGCCGACGATCAGAGCCGCGTACACGGCGATCACGAGACCTCCGAGCGCGGCCGGCCCGATGTCGAACCGCAAGAGCCTCCACAGTCCTCGATCGGCGGTCGGACGCTCGGGACTTCCGACCACGGCGATCCACCCGTCACCGTCGAGAAAACGCAGCGACCACGGAAGTTGGAGAACGATCGCACCCGTGAACGACACGAGGGCCACGGCGATCGTCGTCGCCGCCCGTCGCCACGAGTCGCCGGCCGCCAACGATGCAACGGCCACCACGACGAGGACGGCGAGCGCGACGACGGCAGCCGACGGCGCGAACGCGGCCGCCGTCGCGATCATGAGGACCAACCGAGCGAGCGTCGACACTCTCTGGTCGATCGACATCGCGTCGACCGCTCGTCGCGTCAACACCACCGTCCAGGGAATCACCGCATAGGCAACGAGGGCCGCGAGCCGGCCCGAGGCAATCGCCGCATACGGAAGTGGAACGGCTGCGTACACAACGGCTGCGACCAGTCCACCGCGGCCGGCGACGAGACGCGACGCTCCCGACCATCCGACCACGAGAGCCCCGAGCACCCCGACGGTCTGCAGGAGGCCCATCTGGGCAAACGAAAACAAGCCGGCCACGCCGAGCAGCAGGAGCCCGGTCGGTTGAGCCGTCGTGTCGCCGAGTCCGCGATCCCACCACCCCGACAGATGGGATCGGATCAAGTCGACCGGCGAATCGGTGACGGGCAGCATCTCGCCGACCGGCCTCATGCCATCGGACAGGACGCGGCGGCCTCCGATCACGAGGAGAACGACGAGCACGGTCCAGACCACCACCGACAGCGTCGAGCGATCGGACGCGACCTCGTCGAGGACACTCTCGCGGGCGCGGCCTCGGCGGAATCGGTTCCAACGGACGCTTCCCCGCACCTGCAGATCGGCGATCTCGCGGTCGGGAACGGTTCGCAGTGCGGCGATCCGTCGACGACGCGCGACGATACGCGGCAGCCCGGTGACGAGGGACGTGATCGCAACCACGCGTGCAAGGGCCGCTCGCGGCCGGCCGCGCAGCAAGGCGACGAGAGCCGTCGCCAGTCCGAGAATCACGAGTCCCGGGATCACCGTGACGAGTCGCAGCGGACCGGTCGCCGACACGACGGTTGCCAACCGCTGCCGCTCGGCATCGGACTCGTTCACGAGCGACGGGTTGCGGTGGAACATCGCCTGGCGATGACGGGCTGCCGCGTCGGGCACCACCACAACTCGCGCGCCGGCGACATGGGCGCGCCAACACAGTTCGAGGGCTTCACCGTGGTACGGGTGATCGATGTCGAATCCCCCGAGGCGTCGGAACAGGTCGGCCCGGATCAACAGACACGCCGACGACAGTGCGAACTTGTCACCGGTCGCGTCGTGCTGCTCCTGATCGAGTTCAAGGGGTTCGAGGCCGTCGTCGAGTTCGCCGAATCGATCGACGTCGAACCCGACCGAGGACAAGACACCCGGGGCCTCCCAGCGCACCAACTTCGGCCCGAGGACACCGGCATTGGATCGGAACATCTCTTCCACCAGTAGGCGGACGGCATCGGGGGCCAGCGCCACGTCGTCGTGCAGCAGAAGGAACAATCCGCCGTCCCCCTCCACCAGGCGCAGCACCTGGTTGGCGGCCCGGGCGAAGCCGACGTCTCCGACACCTCGGACGTGAGCCGACGGAATCACCGAGAGGGCCAGGTCACGATGAGCGGCCACGACCTCGTCATCGGTGGAGGTCACGAGGAGGACCACCTGGATGGAGGGATAGTCCTGGGCGGCCAACGATGCCAGGACATCGCCCAGGTCGGGACTGGAGGGGGCGACCACCACCGCGGCCACGACCCCGGGGACCGCCCCACCCGGTGTCGCCTGGCCCATGACGGACTCGGACGGGGTGGAGGGTGAGGCCACGATGGGCGAAGGCTACCCGTGTGGCCAGCCATGATGAGGTCGCTCCCCCGTCCGACACCCTCCCCGACGATGCCCTGGCCTCATGGCTAGCGTGGAGAGTCTGACGATGAGCAGAGACGATGACGCCACGATGAGCGAGACCGACCAGGGCGTCGAGCCCCGACATTCACTACCCGAAGGCACCACGGCCGTCGGGGTCGGGCTCGTGATCGCCGGACTGTCGAGCTACCTGTTCTTCAAGGTCGGCCAGGAGGCCCTCGGCAAGGACGATTTCAAGCCGATCGTCGCCTTGTGGTTCGCCACCTTCGTCGTGGCGCCGGGCTTCTTTTTGCCCCTCGAACAAGAAATGGGCCGAGCTCTCGCCCACCGGCGAGCCCTCGGCATCGGCGGTCGACCGATCGTGGCGCGGGTGGTTCCCCTCGGTGTGGCCATCGCCGCCGTGGTGGTGGCCGTCATGGCCGGCTTCAGTTCGATCGCCACCCGGGAGTTCTTCGAGGGTTACGCCCTCGTGACCGCCTCGCTGATCATCGCGTTCATGGCCTACGCGCCGGCCCATCTCGCCCGCGGTATCTGCTCCGGACAGGCCCGCTTCTCGTCCTACGGCATCGTCATGGGTGCCGACGGCTTCGTGCGCGTGGTCGGCGCCGTCGTCCTGTGGCGGCTCGGAGTCGAAAACGTCGGGGCCTATGCACTGCTCGTCGCCCTGTCGCCACTCACCGGTGTGGTGTACGTCGCGGCTCGGGGTCGACTCACCACCGATGCCGGCCCCGAAGCTCCGTGGAGCGAAGTCACTCCGAACCTCGGGTGGCTCCTGCTCGGCTCGTTGATGGGAGCCGGTCTCGTGAACGCCGGCCCGATCGCCGTCGACATCCTTGCCCGCTCCGACGAAGCCGAACGAGTGACGCGCTTCGGCAACGGCGTGCTACTCGCCCGCATTCCCCTCTTCTTGTTCCAAGCCGTGCAGGCCGCACTACTGCCGCGCCTCGCGCGACTCGCCGCGCAGAACGACCTTCAAGAATTCCGCAACGGCTTCCGGCGTCTGCTCCTCGTGGTGATCGGCGTGGGAGCCATCGGGACCGTCGGATCGTTTCTGATCGGCCCACCCCTCCTCGACGTGGTGTACGACGGCGGACTCGACCGCCGAACGCTCACACTTCTCGCGCTCGGCAGTTCGATCTACATGGTGGCGCTCGCCACCGCCCAAGCGGTGATCGCCCTCCACGGGCACGCGATGGTCGGCCTCGGCTGGCTGGTGTCGATGGCGGTGTTCGTGGTCGCCACTGCGATCGGCGCCGACGACTTGTACCTCCGGGTCGAGATCGGTCTGGTGGCCAGTTCGATCTGCGGCCTCTTGATCTTCGCCGTGTCGTTGCAGAGACGTCTGGCCGACGGCCTGACCCCCGATGCCAGTTCGGCACTCGAGGCCTTCACCGATCGCCCGCTGGAGGGCTGATCAGGACGGGATCGGCAGCCCGGCGCGCGTCGCTTCGCGTTGCAGGTCGTGGGCGACCATCATCTTCACGAGTTCGGGGAACGTGACCTCGGGTTCCCAGCCGAGTTGCTCGCGAGCCTTCGAGGCGTCGCCGATGAGGAGGTCGACTTCGGCCGGGCGGAAGAACTTCGGGTCCTGTCGGACGTACTTCTTCCAGTCGTCGAGACCGACTTCGGCGAAAGCCAGTTGAACGAGCTCCTCGATGGTGTGTGTCTCACCGGTGGCGATCACGTAGTCGTCGGGTTCGGGCTGCTGCAGCATGAGCCACATCGCCTTCACGTAGTCGCCGGCGTAGCCCCAGTCGCGCTTGGCGTCGAGATTGCCCATCACCACTTCGTCCTGTAGTCCGAGCCGAATACGCGCCGCGGCATTGGTGACCTTGCGAGTCACGAACTCGACACCACGTCGCGGACCCTCGTGATTGAAGAGGATCCCCGAACACGCGTAGAGGCCGTAGCTCTCGCGGTAGTTGACGGTGATGTGATGGCCGAAGACCTTGGCGCATCCGTACGGTGAGCGCGGATGGAACGGCGTCTTCTCGGACTGCGGAATCTCACGGACCTTGCCGAACATCTCCGAGGACGAGGCCTGATAGAAGCGAATCGGGTTGTTCTCGGCGCCGCCGACCATGCGAACCGCTTCGAGCATGCGCAACACGCCGGTACCGGTGAGATTCGAGGTGAGCTCGGCCTGGTTCCACGACAACGCCACGAAAGAAATCGCCGCCAGGTTGTAGACCTCGTCGGGCTGGGCGACTTCGAGCGCCTTCACGAGCGACGGGAGGTCAGCCAAGTCACCGGGGACGACTTCGACGAACGGGAATTCGTCGCGCATCATCTCGAGTTTGGGGTTGTTCTGACCCTTCACGACGCCGAACACCTCGTACCCCTTCTCGTGGAGAAGTTGAGCCAAGTGCTGGCCGTCCTGGCCAGTGACTCCGGTGATGAGGGCGCGGGGCATGGGACTCCTTCGTCGACGCCCGTCGAGGGCGTCGGGGAAGTCTACGGTCGTACACTCGTCACGTGCTGACCATCGCCGTCGACACCGGCCCGCTGCACGGTCCGGCCACGGGAATCGCCCGGGCCACCTCGGGTCTGGTCGACGAATTGTCGCGACGCGACGTGCGAATCGTTCCCTACGTTCTCAGCTTCCGCGCCCGGTTGACCGACGGAACCCGTCGCATTCCTCTGCCGGCCGCCGTCGCCCTTCGCACGTGGGCCGCCACGTCGCGCCCTCGGCTCGAGCGACTCTGGCGCGACGTCGACGTCGTTCACGGAACCAACTACGTGGTTCCGCCCACCCGACGGCCCCGTCTCGTGAGCGTCTACGACTGCTGGGCTCTCGATCATCCGCAATACGTACATGCTCACGTCCGCCTCGCGATGAACGCCTTGCGCCGATCCGTCGACGACGGCGCCGTGATCCACGCGTCGTCACACGCGACTGCACGTCGCCTCGCCGCTCACTTTCCCAGCGCTCCGGTGGAGGTGATCCACCTCGGACCGACCGACCCGCGCCCGTCACCGACTGTGATGCCACGTTCGCTCCCATCCGTCCTCGAGTCGGCCCCCTTCGTCGCGTCGATCGGAACGATCGAGAGGCGCAAGAACGTTCCGACTCTCATCACCGCCTTCACGCGACTGGCCGAGCAGCACTCCGATCTCCGACTGGTCGTCGCCGGTTCGATGGGCGACGACGCCACGATGGTCGACGAAGCCCTGTCCACCGCGTCGCCGTCCACTCGATCGCGCGTTCACCTGCTCGGACGTGTCGACGACGACGCAGCGGCCTGGATCCTCCGACACGCCAGGGTCCTCGCCTATCCGTCTCTCGACGAGGGTTTCGGATTCCCACTTCTCGAGGCGATGGCCTGCGACGTCCCGATCGTCGCGTCGGACGCCGGCTCGATTCCCGAGATCGCCGGCGACGCCGCTCTTCTCGTGGCACCGAGCGATGTCGACGGACTGGCACGAGGTCTCGACGAGGTCGTGTCGAACGAGACGACCCGACGTCGGCTGATCGAAGCCGGCCGCTTGCGACGCGCCGACTTCTCGTGGGCGACCACGATCGACCGTTTCACCGATCTCTACGAGAGACTGGCCCGATGATCACGGTCGTGGCCGGAGGTGTGGGAGCGGCTCGCTTCCTACGCGGGCTCATGAACGCCGTCGACGCCTCCTCGATCACCGCCGTGGTCAACACCGGTGACGATTCGCTGATCAACGGACTTCGTGTGTCGCCCGACCTCGACACCGTGACCTACACCGTGGCCGGGGCCATCGATCCCGAACGCGGATGGGGTCTCGCCGACGAGAGTTGGCGCACCATGGAGTCTTTGTCTCGCTACGCCGAGGTGCGACCCGACGGATCGTCGGCCGCCAACACCTGGTTCAACCTCGGCGACCGGGACTTGGCCACGCACCTCTATCGGACGATGCGTCTCGGAGAAGGCGCGACTCTGACCGACGTGACCGACGAGATTCGTCGAGCGTGGGGCGTGCCGTTCCGGATCGTTCCGATGACCGACGACTCGGTCACGACCATGATCGACGTCGTCGACGACGACGGCCAGGTACGAACCGTGGGTTTCCAGGAGTACTTCGTCGGACGTCGACACTCGGTCCCAGTCACAGGAGTTCGCTTCGAAGGTGTCGATCGAGCTCGGCCGACTTTTCTCGACGACCTCGATCGCAGCGAGGTGATCGTGATCGCTCCCTCGAACCCTCTGGTGTCGATCGGGCCGGTTCGAGCACTCACCGGAGTCGACGAGCGGCTCGCACGATTGCGCGACCGAGTCGTGGCCGTCTCGCCCATCGTCGCCGGCGCGGCTCTGAAGGGTCCAGCCGACCGCATGCTCGTCGAACTCGGCCACGAGCCCTCGGTCGTCGGCGTGGCGCGTCTCTACGCTCCGGTGTGCTCGGTTCTCGTCGTCGACGAGCGCGACGCCGACCGAGCGCACGAGATCGAGAACGAAGGCATGCGATGCGTCGTCACCGACACGGTCATGTCGTCGGCCGACGTGTCGCGAAACCTGGCCGAGACGACCGTCTCGTCGATCGTCGAAAGGAAGTCACGATGACCGGAACACGACTCAGCATCTGGCCCGTCACCGGTATCGGGGAGATCCGGCCGGGCGATCAGTTGGGTGACGTCGTCGCCGACGCATGTCGCGCCGAGCCGAACGGCCCCTTGCAGAACGGTGACGTGCTCGTCGTGACGCAAAAGGTCGTGTCGAAGGCCGAAGGACGGATGGTCGAGATCGACCCCGACGATCCCCTCTCCCACAAGTCACTCGTCGAGGACGAGGCCGTGCGCATCGTGCGTCGACGCGGTGACCTGATCATCACCGAGACCTCTCATGGTTTCGTGTGCGCCAACAGCGGCATCGACCTGTCGAACGTCGAACGTGGTTACGCCGCTCTGCTTCCGGTCGACAGCGATCGATCGGCTCGTCGCATCCGCGACATCGTTCGTGCTCGTCTCGGGGTCGAGGTCGGAGTCATCGTGTCCGACACCTTCGGACGACCTTGGCGACGTGGCCTGACCGACGTGGCGATCGGAGTGGCCGGTGTCGCGGCGGTGGTCGACTTGCGCGGAACACCCGACTCCCTCGGACGCACCATGCAGGTGACCGAGGTCTGCGTGGCCGACGAAATCGCTTCGGCCGCCGAGTTGGTGATGGGCAAGTCGAGTGGCGTACCGGTTGCAGTGGTTCGTGGCTGCGACTCGAGCTGGATGCGCGACTCGTCGATCGGCGAGATCGTGCGACCGGCCTCCGAAGACCTGTTTCGCTGAACCGTCAGTCGTCGCCGCACCGGGCGAGGCCGTCGTCGAGCGACGTCCAGGGCGACCACCCGAGATGAAGGCGAGCCCTCGACGGCGACAACGCCACGCGCGACGGCGAACCGAAACGAGGTTCGGCCTGAGTCGTGTCACCGCCACCGACGGCCGCCCAGAGGTCGCGAACGGCCGTCTGGATGCCGGTCGCGACGTTGAGCACGAGGCCACCTCCGCGCGTCGACGCGCGGAACAATCCGTCGACGCAATCGTCGACGTGCAGCAGATCTCGGGTCTGACGTCCGTCGCCTTCGATTCCGAACGGTGTTCGATCCCGTCGGCAGGCGAGGACGGCTCCGACCACGTTGGAATCGGGTCGCAGTCGGGATCCGTACACGGTCCCGAGCACGATTGCCGTGAACTCGACGGAGTGCTCGCGTCGATACGTGTCGGCGGTGTCGATCATCGACGATGCCACCACGCCGGCGACGCCGACCGGTCGATGCTCGGCGTCTTCTTTGACCGGCAGTGATCGGGCCGGTTGATCCCCGTACAAGATGGAACCTGGCACGGTGAACACGACCTTGGTCGTGGGCGACCCGACCCGTACGGCCTCGAGAACGTTCACGAACGTGCCCAAGGCGAGAACGGCTTCCATCGGCCGACGGGCCGCCGGTTCGAGTCCGGCCAGGAGGTAGACGACCTCGGGGCGTCGTCGGGCCAGATAGTCCGCGAATTCGGGCGCGGCACCGTCGAGTTGCTGGATCGTGAGACGACCGTCGTGGCCGGAACGGCGCGCCGATGCGAGGTTGGCGAGCGATCCCGACACCAGCGAGTCGACCACGTGCACCACGGACCCCTCGGCGAGGAAGCGATCGACGAGGTGGGAGCCGATGAATCCGGCCCCTCCGACGACCATGACCGACTCGGGGAGGCGGGAGGCCGCGCGTCGGGGCATGTCGCGATCAGACCCGTGACGGATCGGGGACGGACGTCGATGCGAGGGTCGACCCGGCCGACACCACGCCGTCGGCACCGATCACGCTGTCGACCACGCGCGCCCCGGACTCCACGCGACCCATGACGATGCTGCCCTCCACCTCGCACGCGTCGCCGATTTCGGCTCCGGGAAGGACGATGGCGTCGCGGAGCGACGAACCGGCACCGACTCGCGCTCCCGCCGCGACGAGCGAATGCTCGATCCGGACGGTCGGATCGACGTCGGCACCCGGTGCCACGGCATCGCACCGAGCGAGACGACGACGCCCGTCGAGTAGGTCGAAGTTCGCCTGTCGGTACGTATCGGGCCGCCCGGTGTCGATCCAGTAGTCGTCGGTGGACAAGGCGTACAGAGATCCGCTCTCGACCAACATCGGAAACGTCTCACGTTCGATCGACACCTTGCGTCCGGTCGGGATCCGGGACAGCACCGACGGCTCGAAGACGTATGTGCCGGCGTTGATCAGATTGCTCGGCGAGGTACCCGGAGCCGGCTTCTCGACGAACCTTCGGACGTGCCCCTCGTCGTCGAGTTCGACGACCCCGTACGCCGACGGATCGTCGACGGGGGTGAGGTGAATGGTCGCCTCGGCACCGGTCGTCCGGTGGAAGTCGATCAGCCGACTCACATCGAGATCGGTGAGGACGTCGCCGTTCACCACGACGAAGGTGTCGTCGACACCGGCGTGTTCGGCGGCGAACCGAATCGCACCTCCCGTGTCGAGAGGCTCGGGTTCGACCGCGTAGTGAAGGGCGACACCCGCACAGTGGCCGTCGGGGAAGGCGGCCATGAACGGTTCGGGTTTGAATCCGAGAGCGAGGACCACCTCGGAGACCCCGGCCTGCGACAACATCGTCACCAGGTTCTCGATGATCGGCCGATTGCCGACCGGAAGCATCGGCTTGGGCGTGGTGAAGGTGAGCGGTCGCAGCCGGGTGCCGAACCCGCCCACGAGGACCACCGCACGCATCAGCCGCCTGCGGTCGTCGTCGGCCCCGCGATCGTGGTCGTGGCGCCCGTGGCGTCACCGGACGGCAAGGTGGTGGTGGCTCCGGTGTCGGTCGGAACCGGTGCATTCGGATCGATCGTGGTGGGGGGAGCCTGACCGGCGTCGACGGCCCCGAGTTCGGGGAGGTTGATCGCCGACGGAGGCATACCCGGGTTCGTGCCAGCCGGCACGAAGGCGATCGTGATCGCCATACCGTCCTTGTCGAATCGGATGTCGCCGAAGTTGGTGATGTAGGTGGCGAAGTCCGAGGCGTCGTCGTACGACTGGTAGAGGTAGACGATCACTTCACCGTCGACCGAATCACCGTTCTCGTCGATGCACTTGGTTTCGCCCTCTTCGTAGACGGCTCCGCCCTGATCGGCCGGGAACTCGATCTTGGTGTCGTTGACCTTGACGCCGTAGACGTCGAGGAAGACCTTCAGCTTGGCGTTACGGCCCGTGGCCGCCGACGTGTAGGGGTGCCAGTGGATCACACCGTCGTCGTGGCTGTGGATGCCGGTACGCCGGAACTCGTCGACGATCAGCTGGCCGGCCGTGTCGAGCTCTTCTTTGTTGCCCTGAAGGTCGGGCAACCACGAGTCGCAGGCGTAGAAGCCATAGGACACGTGCCAGTGGTCGGTGATCGTGGGCGGCACGTTGCGATCGGGAATCGACTCTCGCGAATAGATGACGAGGGCGGCACCGATGACGGCGACTCCGATCATCACGGCCGGAAAGAGAGCACCGCCTTTGAAGCGGACCTTGCGACCCTTCCCCTTGGCGGCGAGTTTCGCCACTCGGTCGGCCGATGTTCTCTTGGATGACGATGCCTTACCCACGAGTGTCCGAGGCTACCTGGCCGACGGCTCGGCGACGGGTCGGGTCGGATCAGAAACTCCGATCAGGTGTGACACCCGGTGACGACAACAATTCGGCGTAGGCGGTCGCCACCGCGGCCGGCGAGGCCTCGGATTCGACGTGACGTCGGGCTCGGCGCCCCAAGGCGAGACCCCGGTCGGGAAGATCGACGAGGGAGCGCACGGCGTCGACGAAGGCCGAGGCGTCGTCAGGCGGAACACAGATCCCGCCCGAGGACGCCGCCACCAGACGGGTGACTTCGGTGTCGGGGTCGACGGCGGCGACGATCGGACGCCCGGCGGCCATGATCGAGTACGTCTTCGACGGAACACTCACCCGACCGAGCCCGGTCTTCAGTAGCACCGCATGCACATCGGCGGTCGCCAGCACCTCCGACAGTCGATCGGCCGGCTGATACTCGCCGAACACGAGGTTCGGGACGTCGCGCGCCTGTCGTACGAGTTCGGGCCGAGCCGCTCCGTCTCCGTTGATCACGAACCACACATCGGGAAGAGCACGAGCGGCAGCGACCATCGATTCGAGCGATTGCGAGAAGCCGACGTTGCCGGCGTACATCACGACCGGACGATCGTCGATGCCGAGCTCACGTCGGTAGTCGGTCGAGCGATCGGCTGGTCTGACGGCCTCGACGTCGACGAAATTGGGAATCGTCCGGACGCGCCAGGCACGCTGACGAGGCACCTTGGCCCGCAGATTGTCGGCCAGATCCTCCGACAGAACCGTCACCGCCTCGGCTCTCCCGTAGACCCACCGTTCGAGGAAACGAGCGGCGGCGATCACGATCCGGTTGGTGATGGCCCCTGATTCGACTGCGGCATCGGGAAAGACGTCCTGAATGTTGACGACCAGTGGTGCCCGTCGCCGCCGAGCGACGTACCAGCCCGACACGCCGAGGGTGAGTGGTGGCGACATGACAAGAACCGCATCGAGACGTCGGCCACGCGCCACGCGCGACCCGGCGACGGCGGCCGTGACCGAGAACCCGACGAACCCGAGAGCCCGACGCCACAGATTTCTCTTGTCGGAACCGGCGTAGGGATCGAGTCGCGTCACGGTCCCCCACGGCTCGGCAGCCGTTCGCGTCCGCCACGTGAAGTTCTCCCACTCGGGTTCGACGCGATGCTTCGCGTACCAGGGCAACGACGTGACGACGTGCACCTCGTGACCGAGCGCCGCCAATTCATGAACGATGCGGGTCATCACGACACCCGTCGGTGCCGTGTCGGGCGCGAAGTGAGGACACAGCACCGCGATTCGAAGAGACCGACCGGTCACGACACCGCCATCCGGTAGGCGTGGGCGAGGGCCGCCCCCGACGCCTCGGTCGAGAACTGGCGCACCCGTTCGACGCCGCGCTGGACGAGTTCGGTTCGTCGCGCCCGTACCAGATCGGGCAGGCCGGCCCACAGATCCTCCTGCAACGCGATGACCAGACCAGCGTCGCCCACCACTTCGGGCAGACAGGCCTGATCGCTCGCCACCACCGGGGTTCCGAGTTGCATGGCTTCGATCACCGGTGCGCCGAAACCTTCGTATTCGCTCGGGAACGCCAGTGCATGGGCCATGCGGACGAGACCGTTGCGATCGGCATCCGAGACTCGCCCCACGTGAACCACCGTACGAGCCACTCGTTCGTCGGCGAGCTGATGTCGCACCGATGTCTCGGCTCCGCCGGCGCCGCCCATGAGGACCAACTTGACCCCGAGATGCGACCAGTGGCGATCGGCGACGTCGATCAAGAAACCGTGGTTCTTGTGAGGGTGGGTCACGGCCGGGTAGACGACGATCGGCCCGTCACCGAGATCGAAACGCTGCCGAAGTTCGGCCTCGGGTGTGCAATCGGCGCTCAGCCGATCGTCCACTCCATGAGGAACGACGATCACGCGCTCCGGGTCGACTCCGAAAGCGTCGACGACCGTCCGCCGTACGTAGACGGTCGGGACGGTGATGAGAGTGGCTCGACGGGCCGAACGCGGCATGACCGATTCGAGATACGTGAGTCGGGCTCGGGAGAAGTACTGGGGATACTTGCGGTACTGCAGATCGTGAATCGTGAGGATCGTGGGTTCGATGCTCCGTGGCGGAAGTATTCCGCCACCGTGTTGAACCACGTCGACACCGCGTGTGCACCGACGCAACCACGTCGACTCGGTGAGGATGCGTCGGGCCCGCGACGACGAGTCATGTCGGGCCTCGACGACATCGTGCAGTTCAGCGAGAGTCGGATGGGCCGTCGTGAAACCCTTCGGCGCGAAGACCCGAGTGCGAAAGCCCTCGTTCGACACACCGGTCAACTGACGAACCAGATACTCCTCGCTTCCGCCCACTGCACCCGGACGGCACCAGAGCAGGTTCACGGCGACCGACGCGCTCATCCTCCGACGACCTCTCGATAGGCCGACACGGTGAGGCGGGCCGTCTCCGACCATTCGCGGCGGGCCGCCCGCCGGAGACCCCAGATGATCAGTTCGCTGCGCCGCGACAACGCGTCTTCGATGCCTCGCCGGATGTCGTCGACGCTGAAGGGATCGACGAGAACCGCAGCTCCCCCGGCGACCTCCTCGGTGGACGTTCCGAGACTCGTGACCACCGGAACCCCTTGCGACATGGCTTCCAACACCGGCATCCCGAAACCTTCGCGTTCGCTCGGGTAGCAGAACACCGAGGCCGCCGAATAGAGAGCCGGAAGATCGTCGTCGGGGACGAAACCGATGAACTGCACACCGTCGACACCGTCGATACCCGAATCGCCCCACCCCTGCGCGCCGGCCACCACGAGTGGCAACGGCTTCTTCATCCCGGCGATGGCTTCGACGAGTCGCTTCAGGTTCTTGCGCGGTTCGACGGTGCCGACGAACAACAGGAATTCCGACGGCAACGAGAACTTGGCGCGCACAGCCGTTCGGTCGGCTTCGCTGACCTGATGACGTTCGACTCCCCACGGAACCAGTCGCAGACGTGCCACGTCGATGCCCGCGCGTTCGGCGTCGAGCATGGTGGCTGTCGACGGGCACAGCACCAGATCGGCGCGCCGTCTGATCTCGGCGAGGCTGCGTTCGAACACCCGCACTCCGTGGCGCGTGAACTGATCGGGTCGATGGCGCCAAGCGACATCGTGCAGTGTCGCGACGAGAGGCGCCTTGCTCGGGGGTGGAATGAGACCCGTGCAATGGACCAGATCGACCGGTCCGGTCGCTCGCTCGATCGGCGGCCAACCGAGGCGCAGCCAGAACTCGTACAGCATCGCCCCGCGATACGGGAGCTGATGAACGGGCACCGTGGGCGTGAAGGCCGGGTGCGGTGGACGGCGATGTCGTCCGGCCACCCCCAACAGCTCGACACCCGGCACGTCGACGAGAGCCACCGCTGTGCGCAGAGCCGACGACGCCGTACCTCCTGGCACCCGGTGCCAACACTGTTCGAGGGTGTACGCCACGCGCACGGGGGCTTGCACACTCCTATCTTGCCCCGTGAGGGCCACACCTCGGCGCCAGTGCACGGTTCCCCGATCGTCGTCACGACCAGCCAGACTCGAGGCATGTCGTCCCCTCACTCGATTCTCGCCATCTCAGGAAGTCTCCGCAGCCAGTCGTCGAACACCGGACTCGTCCGCATGGCTCAACGTCTGGCCCCAGACAGTGTGACTTTCCGGTTCTGGGACCGACTCGGTGAACTCCCCTACTACAACGAGGACCTGGAAACCGATCCCCCGGCGATCGTTCGCGAATGGCGCGACGCCGTGTCAAGCGCCGACGCGGTGTTCATCGCCGCTCCCGAATACAACTTCGGGCCGACCGGTGTTCTGAAGAACGCCATCGACTGGGTCACGCGACCACTCGGTCAGCATGCGCTGCGCGGCAAGACCGTCAGCATCGTGAGCAGTGCCGGCAGCACCGGCGGCGCGCACATGATCGAGCAACTGTCGGGGATCCTCACGTTGCTCGGCAACACGATGGCGAGCGAACCGGTCGTGCAGATCGCCAAAGGTGCCGAACGCATCAGTGCCGACGGCACGACCACCGATCCGGAGATCGAGGATCTGATCAGTCAGCGGCTGGCGAATCTCCAGTCGTAGACCCCGACATTCGACACCATCACTTCAATCGTCGGTTGCACGTCACGAATAAGATTCCGACCCCACCGACAACGAGGTCGGCGAACGACGAGGCACGTTCCATAAGGCTTCACCCCGTGCTTCGGTGGTCGACCACGTGTCGTCGACGCCGCTACGAAGAGTCAGCCCCGGAGGTCCATCGACCTCCCACAACACGGCTGGCCGTTCACCGTGCCACCGCACGGCGAACGACACTCGATGTCCGGAACCCACTGCGATGCCGTGAGCTTCACACGACGCTCCGAACCAATCGGCGGGCATGCCGTCCGCTAACAGTGTGACCGTGCCGGAATTCGTCGTGCGAACGAGTCGATCGTGCACCAGAGCCGGCGACACGTGACGCGACACGTCGAGTGACGTCATCGGATCGACCTCGCCCCACGCCGTCACCAGATCGTCGGCTCGTTTGCCGCGCGCTTTCGCCACTGCGGCGATCAGATCGTCGACGGCCCGAGTGTCGTCGGCGAGCAAACGCGCTCCCGCGAAGAGAGCCAGTCGCGCCGTCGTCGCGTTGACCCGACCTCCACGTAGATCGGCGAGCAGTTCTTCCACCATGCCCGCAACCACCATCGAGTCAGCAGTTTCCACATTGGCACGCACGCGCTCGTCGAGATCGAGCAGACGTTCGGCCGCGGTCTCGGCGTCGTCGCCGTGCAGGATCGCCTGACAACGAGCGGCCATCACCCGATCGGCGAGCGGCACGCCGTCCATGACGTCGGGGACGGTCAGGCGACCAGCGCGCTCGGCCACCGCCAACCAACCCCGAACGACCGACTCCACATCAGGGACGTCGGCCGAGAGTGGATCGACTCGCCCGTCGTGTCGCAACACGACCCGGACACTCGATCGATGGCCGATCGGTACCACGAGGGGCCGTACTGGAAGGTCGAGACCCGGGGCCGGCCACTCCTGTGACGACGCAGTCGGACGCGACGTCACGAGATCAGTGCGGGAGAACGCCACGGCGATAGGCAGTGCCGACTCGTTGGCCACGTCGATCACCGTCACACCGACCCCACCGGCTGTCGCACTCCAGATGGTCTGCACCACGTCGCCACGCGGCACGCGCATCCGCGTCTCGAAGACCGGCGTGCCCTCGATCATGCGCTGACGTACCGCTGCTTCCTGTGAGGGGCGATGCCAGCGGTCGTCGGCGGCCACGAACCAGCTCAGTGACGCCGATCCGTCCTCGAACTCGAGATCGCCCCACTGCGTGACCGAGGCTCGCCACGAGGCGCCCAACACCCCGGTGAGATTGCTGCGAGTCGACAACGCTTCGACCGAGGCCGGTCGACGTCGCCACCACTTAGCCAAGTTCGCTCCGTCGTCGTCTCTGCATGAGGAGCGACATGGCGTCGACCGCCGACCGTCCTTGATGACACACGGCGACGACCTGTTCGGTGATCGGCATCTCGACATCGTGCCGTCGAGCCAGATCGAGCACCGACGGCGAACTCTTGACCCCTTCGGCGACCATCGTCATCGACTCCATGATGGCATCGATCGTCTCACCGTGCCCAAGGCGCAGTCCGACCTGATTGTTGCGACTCTGCGTGGACGAGCACGTGGCGATGAGATCACCCATCCCGGCCAGACCAGCGAAGGTGAGACCCTCACCACCCATGGCCATACCGAGGCGAGTCATCTCGGCCAGACCACGAGTGATGATCGAGGCCCGCGTGTTGTCACCGAAACCCATACCGGCCGCCATCCCCGACGCAATCGCGATCACGTTCTTGGCCACTCCGGCGATCTCGCTACCCACCACATCAGGGTTGGTGTACACGCGCAGAGCCGGTCGCGAGAACACCTTCTGCAGTTCTTGGGCGATGGTCGTGTCGTCGATGGCGACGACGGCCGCCGCCGGCTGGCCGGCCATGATCTCCTTGGCCAGATTGGGTCCGGTGAGAACGGCCACCGGATGACCGGGCATCTCGTCGGCGACGACTTCGCTCATACGTTTCAGCGAACTGCGTTCGAGCCCTTTCGACAGACTCACGACCGGGACCCACGGACGAACGAACTGCGACGCCTCCGACACCACGTCGCGGAATCCGTGTGACGGCACACCCATGACGACGACGTCGGCCGACGACACCGCCTCTTTCAACGACGACGTGAATTCGAGGTCGTCGGGGAGCGGTGCGTCAGGAAGGTAGCGATCGTTTCGACGCGTCGACGACATGGCGGTGACGAGTTCTGCATTGCGTGCCCAGAGCACCGTCGACGCGTTGGGCGCCACGACCGAGGCCACCGTCGTTCCCCACGATCCGGCACCGATCACCGCCACTCTCATCGAACGACCGTTCGTCATGGCCATCACCCCCGCTCCGAGCGTAACGGTGCTCGGACCACTCCTAGGCTCGAACCGTGAACCGAGTCGTCGATCTCGCCGTCGTCGTCCCCGTGCGAGCTTTCGACATGGGCAAGTCACGCCTGGCGGAATCCCTCACCGCCGCCCAACGAGAGCGTCTGGCCCGTGCCATGGCCGAGATCGTGGTCGATCCGCGACGTGATTCTCGACGCGGCGCTCGCTGGTTCGTGGTGTGCGACGACGACTCGATCGACGAGTGGGCGCGCTCGCGTGGCGCCTCACCCGTTCGAGTGACGTCGTCGGGTCTGAATCCGTCCCTCACCGAGGCGGCGTCCGCCATCGCCACCGTCGAGGCGTCCCACGTCGTGCTCAGCCACGCCGACCTGCCCCTCGCCGCCGATCTGGTGACCATCGTGACCGAAGCGATCGACGGCGCACCCGACTCGATCCTCGTCGCGCCCGACCGTCATCGAGACGGCAGCAACGTAATCGTGATCCCTCGCCTCCTGTTCCCACGTTGGGAATTCCGCTACGGACGAGGATCCTTCACCGCTCACTGCGAACTGGCCCGCGAGTTGGGCGCACCCCTCGTGGTGATCGACGACGAGCGACTGTCGACCGACATCGACACGGTCGACGATCTGGATCTGGTGCGAGACTTCGTCAAGACGACCCTCCCCGACTGGACCCTCACATGACCGGCAACGACAACGACGCCAACGATCCGGGACAGCCCTCCCCCTCGCCCGGACCCGTCATCTCGAGTGTCGATCTCGTCACGCCGTCGGTGGCCGTGGCGATCGGCGCCCATCCCGACGACGTCGAATTCGGATGCGGCGGGACCCTCGCCAAATGGGCGGCGGCCGGTTGCACCATCCATCACGTCGTCCTCACCGACGGATCGAAAGGAACGTGGGACGTCGACGCCGACACTTCGGCCCTCGTCGCTCGGCGACGGGACGAGCAACGCGAGGCGGCGCGTCGTCTCGGCTCTCATGGCGAGGTGGTGTTCCTCGACCAGATCGACGGTGAGCTCGCCGAGTCGCCGGCCCTCGTGAGCGAGATCGCCCGTCACATCCGACGATTGCGACCCGATGTCGTTCTCGGCCACGATCCTTGGAAGCGCTACCGCCTCCACCCCGATCACCGGCACGCCGGCTTCCTCACGTGCGACGCGATCGTCGTCGCCCGCGATCCTCATTTCTGCCCCGAACACGGCATCGCCCACCATCGACCCGACGCGTTGCTGCTGTGGGAGGCCGACGAACCCGATCATGCCGAGGACGTGTCGCAGTCGATCGACGCCAAGATCGCCGCTCTCCTCGCTCATGAGTCGCAGTTCGAGAGCACCATGAAGGCCACCGATCAGGCGGCTCTCGACGAGTTCGAACGGCGTATTCGCCGTCGCTTGGCCGAACTCGGAGAACGAGTCGGGCGTCCGGCCGCCGAGATCTTCAAGAAGCTCGACAACCTCTGACGACGGAGAGCCCTAGCGGCGACGAGGCTCCCGCCCCGTGCCGGCCGGTCCGGCGAACGCCTGGGCAACATCCATCCACGACAGCGCGGCGTCACCGTGAACGGTGAGCGACGTGTCGGCGAGGTGGCGACGCTGCACGACCACCAAACAGAAGTCGAGAGCCGTCCCCTTGACCGACCCGCCTGCGGCGCCAGGTTCACCCCACACCCATGCGTCTCCATCGGGTGCCGTCAATTCGACGTGAATCGGACGGCTGTCGGGCTCCCGGCCGTTCACCATGAGGCTGTACGGGCGGGCCGACACGCCGATGTGGGCCACGTGACGGAGTCGGGCCGACGACACGATCGGTCGGTCGAGCGCGTCGGCCACGTCACATCCGTGCGCCCAAGTCTCCATGAGCCGAGCGGTGAGAAACGAGGCGACCGACATCGACGGCCCGTACCACGGAACTCGAACCGACTCGTCGACTTCCCGGGCCACGTCCAGGAGGCGATCGCGGTTTGTCGTCCATTCACCCATGAGTTCGTCAGCCGACACGAGACGACCGAGTTCGACCGACAGGTCTCGCGGCGCGGCTTCGATCAGACGGGCGCGATCGGCGGCGAAGCCGTCCGGATCGGTCAGAGCGAGAGCGGCTCGGTGGTCGAAGAAGGCCAAGTGACTGATCTGATCGGCGATCGACCACTCGGGCGACGGCGTCGGCCGACGCCACTCCTCGAGATCGACGCTCGCGACCAGGTCGTGCAGAGCCGCGTGCTCGTCGGCCAGATCGGCGCAGATGGACGTACGGCTCGGGCGACTCACCAAAGCAGTGTCGCCTCTCGGCTCGCGAGTTCTCGCATCGGGCTCGGGAAACCTCTCGACTTCCGGCGATGACTGGACCCAGAAAATGAAATCGAGCGGGGTTTCCCCCGCTCGATCCGTTCCGTACCCGTGGTGGGTGACGAATTACTTCTTGGCTGTACGACGCTTGCGGCGCGCCGGGGCCTTCTTGGCCGGAGCCTTCTTGGCAGCTGCCTTCTTCGGAGCTGCCTTCTTCTTGGCTGCCTTGCGCTTGGCCGGAGCCTTCTTGGC
>CAZTPF010000023.1:20122-31713 GCA_964614655.1 uncultured Bifidobacterium sp. | reverse complement strand
ACGGTGTGATCACGGGTTGGGGAACGATCGAGGGTCGCAAGGTCTTCGTCTTCTCGCAGGACTTCACGGTGTTCGGTGGTGCACTCGGTGAAGTTTTCGCCGAAAAGATCCACAAGCTCATGGACCTCGCATTGAAGGTCGGTGCACCCGTCATCGGGCTCAACGACGGTGCCGGTGCCCGCATCCAGGAAGGTGTGGTGTCCCTCGCCAGTTACGGCGGCATCTTCTACCGCAACGTTCTGTCGAGTGGAGTGATCCCGCAGATCTCGGTGATTCTCGGGCCGTGTGCCGGAGGCGCCGTCTACTCGCCGGCCATGACCGACTTCATCTTCATGGTGCGCGAGTCGAGCCACATGTTCATCACCGGCCCCGACGTCGTGAAGACGGTGACCGGCGAGGAGGTCACCCTCGAAGAACTCGGTGGTGCCATGAGCCACGCGAGCAAGTCGGGTGTGGCCACTTTCGTCTCGGCCGACGAGAAGGCGTGCCTCGACGACGTTCGCTACCTGGTGTCGTTCCTCCCGCAGAACAACATGGAAGAGCCGCCCACGGTCGACTCGGGCGACGATCCCGATCGTCTCTGCGAAGAACTTCGCGACATCCTTCCTCCGTCGCCGAATCAGCCGTACGACATGAAGAAGGTCATCATGTCGGTCGTCGACGACGGTGAGTTCTTCGAATACTTCCCGCACTGGGCCAAGAGCATCGTGTGCGGCTACGCGCGCGTCGACGGCCAGACAGTGGGCGTGGTCGGCAATCAACCAATGGTGTTGGCCGGAGTGCTCGACATCGAGAGTGCCGAGAAGGCCGCTCGATTCGTCCGCACCTGCGACGCCTTCAATGTTCCGCTGCTCACCTTCGTCGACGTCCCCGGATTTCTTCCCGGCGTCGATCAGGAGTACGGCGGCATCATCCGTCACGGCGCCAAGTTGCTCTACGCCTATTGCGAGGCCACGGTGCCTCGTATCCAGGTGATCACTCGTAAGGCGTACGGCGGTGCCTACGTCGTCATGGACTCCAAGTCGATCGGCTCCGATCTCGCCTACGCCTGGCCCACCGCCGAACTCGCCGTCATGGGTCCGAACGGAGCCGTCGAGATCGTGTATCGACGTGAACTCCAGCAGGCTGCCGATCCGGTGGCGCGCCGGGCCGAGCTGGTGGCCGAGTACACCGAGAAGTACGCCAATCCGTACGCCGCCGCCGAACGCGGTTACGTCGACGACGTGATCGATCCGGCCGAAACTCGTCAGAAGGTCGTGGCCGGCTTCCGCATGTTGCGTAGCAAGCGTGAAGAGTTGCCCCGACGCAAACACGGCAACATGCCCCTCTGATCGATTCCCCGATGTCGTCCGAGATCCGCCCCACCCCCACCGACGAGGAGGCCGTGGCCATTGCCGCGGCCGTCGAAGCGTTGTGGCCCAAGCCCGTGGTCGTGAGCGAGTCGACGACGTCCCGCCGCACGTCGTGGCGGTTCAGCGGGCGCTGGTGGTCGCCACCCATCGTCTTCCGACGCAGCCGACCCTTCTGAAGACACCACTTCTTCGATCGCTCGTGAAGTAGAAATTTACTTCACACTTCGGAGTCCAATCACGAACAGACTTCGTTCTCACGAGGTCGATGATGAAGCTGGTGGTCTGGAGCCCGACCGCTCTCCTCGCCGATGGGATCGCCTCCATCATCGGGCGAGAGCTTGGCATCGACCCACTGGTGACCCCACAGGTCGATCGAGACGATCTCGCCGACGTCACCGGTCTCGTCGTCCACGCCATACCTCTGGACGTCTGCCGGAACCTCTTCTCGAATTTGGCGCCGACGACGAGTTCGACGTTGGTGTCCGTCCTTCTCGCCCGATCACCGGCACCGCTCTTCGTGTCGCAGGCGCGGTTGTTCGGTTTCGCCGGCGTCGTGGACACCGAGGTCGACACGTCGTCGGCTGTCACGGCGATACAAGATCTGCTGACCTTCGGACCGCCCGTCGCAGCGTCCGAACTGTGGACTCTCGACCAGAGCGTGCTCCTCGAGACTCGCTTCTGTGAGCATTGTCGCGACACACGCGACGTCGAGATCCTCCGCTACATCGTCGACGGCCACACCGATGCCCAGATCGCCGAGATGATGAATCTCAACGCACAAACGGTCCGCAACCGAGTGAGCAACATGCTCCTCGAATCAGGAATGGCCAATCGCACCCAACTGGCGATCGACTTCTACCGCTGGACCTTGGCTCTGAGCGGTGCCGACTCGGGCGTCGTCAGCCGACCATCGACGATTCGCGAATCCTGAGCGCACATCATCGCCAGTTGAGTCCGATTGCACAGATGGAATCTGTCCAGCAACCGACTCACTCGATTACGCACGGTCTGCGGAGACAGAAAGATCTTGCCGGCGATGTCGCGATCGCAGAGTCCCATGGTGACGTAGGCGACGATCCGTCGCTCGATCGAATCGAGTTCCGCCGGCGTGTCGTCGTCACCAGGTGGCCGGAGTATTCGTCGAAGGTTCGTCATCCGTAGATCGGACTGGCTGGATCGAATTCGAACGAGTTCGTGCACGATCTGCCGGGTGGGCCATTTGAAATCGATGTAGCCGTCGAAGCCCAGGGATTCGGGGTGGCGTTGCAGCGCCCAGAATGCACCGAGACTTCCCACCACCTGCACCGCCGACGGGTCGATACGGAGTTCGCCACGCGCTCGGCGCCACGCTCTCAAAGCGGCCTCGGCCACGATCACGACCTCGTCGAACTTCAGTGAGGACGCCGTCTCCAGCTCTCGCGCGTCGATGATCTGCACCTCCACGTCGTCGATCTCGTCGAGATCGTCGGCAAGAACGCTGCAGAGCGCAGGGTTGGTGGTCACGAGGTGAACTCTCATGTGAACGAGTCTCCCGACTCGACATCGAGAGGTGAGGCAAACAAATGTCCTACCCCCCCCCCGAAATTTTCGCGCCAGTACGAAAATACTGCCGTCGACGACTGACTACCCTTCGGACGTGGACGTCACGACAATTGCCGACGACATGGTCGTTCTCCATCACGGAACCATGACGACACGTCGCAACGAACTGCGACCCCAAACCATCTACGAATTCGATGGGGTGACCGCACGTACTCTGCCTCGTCCCGACGGCGAGATGCTCTGCCGCTTCGCAACCGTCAACGACGTCCACTTCGGCGAAGTCGAGTGCGGACGAATGGACGGACGTACCGACGGCCCGATTCAGCGACGCGAGTCGCACGAGACACCGCACCCTGAACTCATGAACCGAGCCGCCGTCGACGAGATCGCGACCATCGATCCGGTGGCTGTCGTCGTCAAGGGCGATATCACCCTCGACGGAACCGACGAGGAATTCGCAGCCTTCGAGGCGTGTTACCGACCAGCTTTCGGTGATCGACTGCACGTCGTACGCGGCAACCACGACGCCTACCACGATCAACGTCGGTACGACCGAGATCTCTGGATCGAATTACCGGGAGTCTGCATCGCTCTCATGGACACCGTGATCCCCACCGAGACCACCGGTGCATTCACACCCGATCAGATCGCATGGCTCGAGGACAGGGTTGCATCCACCGACACTCGAGTACTCGTCATGGGACATCATCAGCAGTGGGTCGACGGAAAGAGAAGCGACGACTACTTCGGCCTGCACCCCGACTCGAGTGACGACCTCGATCGGCTCATCGCCCGTCATACGAACGTGATCGGATACACCGCCGGCCACACGCACCGACACCGCGTGCGCCGCATGCCGTGCGGAGTGCCGACGGTCGAAGTCGGAACCGTCAAAGACTTCCCGGGCACGTGGGCCGAGTACCGGGTGTACGAGGGTGGGGTGATGCAGATCGTGCACCGGGTGTCCGATCCGGAAGCCCTCGCTTGGAGCGAAAGATGTCGAGGTCTGTATGCCGACTTCGGTATGAAGTACGAGTCGTATGCACTCGGCTCGCTCGACGAACGCTGTTTCGTGTTCCCGGATCGCACGACGTGAACCACGCGTCGTTCTCGGCCGGAGAGCAGGCGATGCGTGTTCCTCCCTTCCACGCCATGACCATGTCGAAGCAGGCCACCGATCGAGCCCACCGCGGTCTACCGACCATGTTCCTTCAAGTCGGCCAGCCGAGTACCGGAGCTCCACTCGGTGCACGACGGGCCGTCATCGAAGCCCTCGAAGCCGATCGGCCTCTCGGTTACACCAATTCGCCCGGGCTGCCGACGCTGATCGACCGCATCGTCCAGCATTACGACGAGCGATACCGCACTTCGATCACCACCGACTCGGTCACGATCGTGTCGGGCGCATCGGCCGGGTTCACTCTGGCTTTTCTCGCCGCCTTCGATCCTGGCGATCGGGTCGGCGTCCTCGAACCGGGCTATCCGTGTTACCGCAACGCATTGGTGGCACTCGGTATCGAACCGGTTCGTATCCCGATCGGTCCCGAGACCAACTGGTCTCCGACGCACCAACTTCTGGACGCTGCCGGGCCCCTCGACGGACTCGTCATCGCGTCGCCCTCCAACCCCACCGGAACCGTTCTCGATCCGACGACTCTCGACGATCTGGTCTCCTACTGCGATGCCAACGCGATTCAACTGATCGCCGACGAGATCTATCACGGCATCACCTACGACCGGCCAGCGGCGACCGTCGTCGGCCGATCTCCGAATCCGGTCGTGATCAACTCGTTCTCGAAGTACTACTCGATGACCGGTTGGCGTCTCGGTTGGATGGTGCTGCCCGAGCACTTGCGCGAGACCGTCGACCGTCTGCAGCAGAACCTCTACATCTGCGCGCCGCACGTGAGCCAGATCGCCGGCCTGGCCGCCTTCGACTGCACCGACGAGCTCGACTCCCATGTGGCGCGGTACGCCCACAACCGAGACGTGCTGATCGACGGACTCCGTCGTTTGGGCCTCGTCGACATCGCACGCGCCGACGGTGCCTTCTACGTGTACGCCGACGTGAGTCGTCTCACCGACGACTCGATGGATCTGTGCCGGCGTTGGCTCGACGAACTCGGAGTCGCCACCACACCCGGCCTCGATTTCGACCTGGCCCGCGGCCACCGATACGTTCGCTTCTCGTACGCCGGATCCCTCGAACACATCGAGCAGGCGTGCGACGTGCTGAGCACCTGGAAGCCCTGAATCGTGCCCGATGACCGAACCCCACTGAGCGATCTACGCGTCGTCGATCTGTCGTCGGTGATCGCCGGTCCGAACTGCGCGCGCTATCTGGCCGACTTCGGGGCCGATGTGATCAAGGTCGAACGTCCCGACACTGGCGACAGCCTCCGCAACATGGCCTGGAAGGACCCGCGCGACGGGGTCGGTCTGTGGTGGAAGCTCGCCAATCGAAACAAGCGCACGATCGCCCTCGATCTGAAGAATGCCGACGATCGAGAATTGTTCGAGCGCCTCGTGAGCGACGCCCACGTCCTGGTCGAGAACTTCCGACCCGGCACCCTCGAGCGGCTCGGCCTCGGACCCGATCGGCTGCTCGAACTCAACCCGTCGCTCGTGATCACACGAATCACCGGCTTCGGGCAGAACGGACCGTACGCCGACCGTCCGGGCTTCGCCTCGATCGCCGAATCCATGTCGGGATTCGCCGCCGTCAACGGAGAGAAGGACGGCCCACCTCTGCTGCCGGCCATTGCACTGACCGACGAGCTCACGGCGCTCGTCGCCGCCTTCGCCACCATGGTGGCCCTACATTCCGGTGTCGGACAAGAAGTCGACGTCAACTTGCTCGAGAGCATCTTCCACGTCATGGGTCCGGTGGCCTCCCTGTTCGCGCTGGCCGGAGAACTCCAGCCCCGTCTCGGTTCTGGTCTTCCGTACACCGTCCCCCGTGGCGTGTACCAGTGCGCCGATGCGAAGTGGGTCGGGGTGTCGGCATCGTCCGACACCGTGGCCATGCGAGTGATGGAGATTCTCGGTGTGGCCGATGATCCTCGGTTCGCGTCGTTCACCGGCCGCACAGCACATCGCGACGAACTCGAAGAGCGAATGAGCACGTGGTGCGCCGAACGGACTCGCGACGAAGTGATCCGAATCTTCGAAGAGGCCGAGGCGGCCATCGGCCCGGTCCTCGACATGGCCGATATCGCCGTCGATCCGCATTTCGTCGAGCGCCAGGCGATCGTCGACGTCGGTGATACACCGATGCAGAACTTGATCGCACGACTGTCACGAACTCCAGGTGTGCTTCGACATCCCGGTCGTGCGCTCGACGCCGATGGAGACGAAATCCGACGAAAGGAATGGGAAAGATGAGCGAGAAGCCCTACGTGTACGTGGCCGGTCCGCTGTTCGACGAAGGTGAACGGTGGTTCATCGAGAAGGTCGACGCCCTGGTTCGAGACTGCGGGTTCGACACCTTCCTCCCCCATCGGGACAATCCGCCGAAGACTGCGGACAACGTCCGTCTGATCTTCGAGAACGACAAGGGCGGTATCGATCGCTGCGACGTAGTGGTCGCCAATCTGAACGGTGTCATGACCGACGACGGAACGGCGTGGGAGATGGGATACGCCTTCGCTCTCGGCAAGCACATCATCGGTCTGTACACCGACTGGCGAGCCCGCTTCCCCGCTCCGGACGAAGTGGTGAACCTGATGATGCAGTGTTCGATGGACCAGCTCGTGCGATCACTCGACGAATTGCGCGACGCTCTCGTCGAATGGAAGTCCGCTCAGGCCTGAGACACTCCGGTGCCGATCGGGCAACTCACGCCGGTACCGCCGATACCGCAGTAGCCGTTCGGATTCTTGCCCAGATACTGCTGGTGGTAGGGCTCGGCGTAGAAGAAACGATCCAGCGCGACGATCTCGGTGGTGATGGTCGTAAGACCGGCAGCCGACAACTGCGCCTGATAGATGCGAGCCGACTCGGTCGCCGACTCCGTCTGCTCGTCGGAGGTGGTGTAGATCGCACTGCGATACTGCGAGCCGATGTCGTTGCCCTGGCGCATTCCCTGGGTGGGGTCGTGGTTCTCCCAGAACACGCGCAGAAGATCGGTGTAGGTGACTCGAGCCGGGTCGAACACGACCAGAACGACTTCGGTGTGCCCGGTGAGTCCACTGCAGGTCTCTTCGTAGGTCGGATTGGGCGTGTAGCCGCCGGCGTATCCGACGGCGGTCGAGAACACGCCGTCGGTCTGCCAGAACTTGCGCTCGGCACCCCAGAAGCAGCCCATCCCGAAGACTGCCGTCTGCAGGCCGTCCGGCCACGGAGGGGTGAGCGGGGCATCGAGCACGAAATGCTTCTCGGGCACCGGCATCGTCTGATCGGTGCGACCAGGCAAAGCGTTCTCGGGTGCCACCATCGACGCATTCTTTTTGGCGAACAGCATGCTTCGAGGTTAGGTCACTTGCAGAGAAGCGTGTCGACTCGACGAGCGGCAATCGTCAGACCGGCGATCGTGAGTGCGGCGAGATAAGCCACGTGAACGACGATTCCCCACGTCGCGATACCGAGACAGGCCGCCCGGACGAGAGCGACTCCGTGGTAGAGCGGGCTGATCTGAACGACCCATCCCCACGCGCCATACGACGACAGCGGGTAGAAGGTCGCCGAGAACAGAAAGAGCGGAAGCACGATCGTCTGCACCCAGTCGAAGTCCTCCCACGATCGCATGTACGTCGTGGCCGCCATACCCACCGAGGCGAAAGCCGCTCCGAGCAGCAGACAGGCCGGAACGGCCATGAAGACCGTCCACGAGTCCGTGAGACCGAGCGCGATCAGACAGCCGAGGAACACGATCGAGTAGAGGGTTCCACGGGTGAGTGCCCAGCCGATCTCTCCGACCGCAACGTCCTTCGAGCTCATCGGGGTCGCCAGAACTCCGTCGTACAGACGGGCGTGACGCAGCTTGAAGTAGACGTTCATCGTGCTGTCGTACACCGCTCCGTTCATGGCCGAACTCGCCATGAGAGCCGGCGCCACGAACTGCGCGTACGAGACCGTTCGTCCGGCGAACTCGATGTCGCCGATCAGCGAACCGAAACCGATCCGGATCGAGAACAGATAGAAGAGTGGCTCGAAGAAGCCCGACACGACGATCATCCACGACAACTTGTTGACGTAGAGGCTTCGCTCGATCATGCGATGAGCCCGGCGTGACTGCCGCAGGATCGGAGGGACCACTCTCCAGACGAGTGTCGACTGCGTCATCGGTAGAGCCTTCGCGAGAAGTAGCGATCGCACAGGACGAGCCCGACACCGATGTAGGCCATGAGCACGGCCAGATGTCCGACGACCGCGAAGAAGCCGATCGTCTCGAGGACGAAACCGCGTGTGAGTTCCACCCCGTGCCACAGCGGTGTCACCCAGGCGACGGGTTTCAGAGCATCGGGCAGGGCTTCGATCGGATAGAAGGCGCCGCCGAACAAGAAGAGTGGCGTGACCACGAAGCGCTGCACGTAGTTGAACGACTGGTCGTACTCACGAGTCGCGGCATAGGCGCCGACGGTGGTCGAGAACGACAGGCCGCAGAGCACCGCCGACAGAGTCGCTGGAACCAAGCCCCACGAACGGGTGTCGGGAACGACGATCAACACCATCGTCACTCCGACGACGGCGAGCGACACACGAGTGGCCCACCACAGCAACTGTCCAGCCACGATCTGGCGCGAGGTCAACGTCGTCGCCGCCATCGACTCGAAAGTCCCCTCCCACTTGAAACCGGCCAGCACGGGATAGGTCGACTCGAACGACCCCACCAGCATGGCCGTGGTCGCGAGAAGTGCCGGCGCGAGGAAAGCCAGGTACCCGACCCCTCCGAGAGCGTCCGACGTCGCGGTTCGAGCGTCGACCAACGATCCGACTCCGAGCCCCATTCCGAGGAGGAACAGAATGGGCTGCACGAATCCGAGCGTGAGATTCGTCTTCCAGATGCGCTTCAGGAGAGTCATGTGACTCTCCCAGACTCGAACGGCCGGCGGGGTGGTCATGTCAGTCCACCAGAGTTCGGCCGGTCAGCCGGAGAAACACGTCCTCGAGCGTGCTGCGCCGCACGAGTGCACTCTCTGGAGCCAGACCCCGTTCGTGGACTTCGTGAAGTACCGATTCGCCGTCGTCGTCGTACACGAGAATTCGATCGGGAAGAATTTCCTGACGTTCGCCGAGATCGGCGATCGAGTCGCTTCGCTCGGCATTCGTTCCGGCGGCGAATCGGAGTTCGAGCACCTCACGAGTGGAGTGCCGCGAGATCAGATCGCGCGGCGAACCCTCGGCGACGATGCGGCCCCCGTCCATCACCACGAGTCGATCGCACAACTGCTCCGCTTCGTCCATGTAGTGGGTGGTCAGGACGAGAGTGACACCCTGCTGTTTCAGGCGGTACAGACGGTCCCACAGGATGTGACGGGCCTGGGGGTCGAGGCCGGTGGTCGGTTCGTCCAGGAGAAGAAGTTCGGGTTGGTTGATCAGACTTCGAGCAATGGTGAGGCGACGCTTCATACCTCCGCTCAGTGGCTCGACACGCGAGTCGGCTCGATCGGCGAGTTGGACGAAGTCGAGAAGCTCACGCGCCCGTGACTTGCATTCGGCTCGCGGAATGTCGAAATACCGTCCGTAGACCACCAAGTTGTCGAAGACCGTCAGTTCGCTGTCGAGATTGTCCTGCTGCGGTACGACTCCCATACGCGCGCGAATTTCCTTGCCGTTCGTCGCCGGGTCGAGACCGAACAATCGAAGCGTTCCCGACGTCACCGGCGAGACGCACCCGATCATTCGCATGGTGCTCGACTTACCGGCTCCGTTCGGCCCGAGGAAGCCGAAGGCTTCACCGGGTGCGATCTCGAAGTCGATGCCCCGAACCGCCTCGAAGTCGCCGAACTTCTTCGTGAGTCCACGAGCCGACACGATCGGAAGCACGGCGACACGATACTGCTGGCGCACCTAGAGTCTGTTCGATGCTCGTTCGCGACCTCACCGCAGCCGACCTGACGATCGCACACCGGATCAACCAGGAGAACGTACCGGCCGTCGGACACGAGACGTTCGAAGATTTCTCGTCGATCTTCTCCATGTGCTCCGTCGCCCTCGCCCTCGAAGAGTCGGGGTCGGTCTGCGGCTTCTGCATGGTCCTGCCACCGGGCACCGAATACGACAGCCCGAACTATCTGTTCTTCGAGTCCCGCTACGACGATTTCGTGTATCTCGATCGCGTCGCCATCTCAGCGAGTCACCAAGGTCGTGGCGGTGGTCCGCTCCTCTACCGTGAGGTCGAACGCCGCAGCGAAGCCGAATGGTTCACCCTCGAGGTGAACGTGAAACCCCCGAACGAAGGATCGCTTCGGTTCCACCGACGTGAGGGATTCGACCAGGTCGCCGAACTCGAGACGCGACCGGGCAAGATCGTGAGCTTGATGGCCAAGCGTCTGCGCTGATCAACGCCGATCGGGCAGGAACCGGAATCGATCACGAACGTCGGCGACTCGCTCGGCGGTCACTTCGGCGTAGACCGTCCGCTCCTCGTCGGAAGCATCGGCCAACACTTCCCCGAACGGATCGATGATGAGACTGTCGCCGGAATACACGAGTCCACCACCTTCGCCCACTCGGTTGCATCCGATCACATAGGCCTGGTTCTCGATCGCACGGGCCCGCAACAAAGTGGTCCAATGGTCGCGACGGGACGCCGGCCAATTGGCGGGCACCAGGTACACATCGGTGTCGGGAGCGACCTGCCAGAACTCGTCGGCGAAACGAAGGTCGTAACACACGAAGAGAGAGACCCTGAGCCCGTCGACGTCGACGGTCACGAGATCGGATCCTGGTCTGACGTGTCGATCCTCACCGCCGTAGGTGAAGGGGTGGATCTTGCGATATCGACGTAGTTCTCCTTGCGGATCGGCGAGAACGAGCGTGTTGGCCGGTCGCCGGTCGTCGTCACCCGAGTCAGCCGGAACTTCCGGACACGATCCGGCGATCCAGACACCGTGCGAGGTGGCGAGTTCGCGCAAGAACTGCGACGACGGGCCGTCCTCGGGTTCGGCGAAGGTGTCCGACTCGACGGCGAAACCGGTCGAGAAGGTCTCGGACAGCACGATCAGTCGGGCGCCGCCTCCCGCGGCTTCGGCGACCCGCGGTGCGAGACGTGCGTAGTTCGCCTCGCGATCGCACCACACGATGTCGTGCTGGACGACCGCCACCTTCACGAGACACCTCGCGACGCGAGAGTCGACAGGCGATCGACCGCTTCGTCGATCGACGACATGCGTTTGCAGAACGCGAAGCGCACCAGATGTCGGCCTTCGTCTCGATGCTGTCGGTCGTAGAAGACGACGTTCGGAACGGCGACCACTCCGCATCGCTCCGGTAACGAGCGACAGAAGGCATGTCCATCACCTTCGGGATCAACGGGCCGGATGTCGACCGTCACGAAGTACGTGCCCTTCGGCTCGAACACCTCGAATCCGGCACTCCGCAGGCCGCCCATGAGGGCGTCGCGCTTGGTCTGGAGATCAGCGGCCAGCTCGGTGAAGTAGCGGTCGGGAAGTCGGAGTCCGACCGCGATCGCCGGTTGAAACGGACCCGACGACACGTAGGTGAGGAACTGCTTGGCCGAACGAGCCGCGGCGA
>CAZTPF010000023.1:0-20022 GCA_964614655.1 uncultured Bifidobacterium sp. | reverse complement strand
AACGGACCCGACGACACGTAGGTGAGGAACTGCTTGGCCGAACGAGCCGCGGCGACCAGCGGCGCCGGACCGCAGATCCACCCGACCTTCCAACCCGTCGTGTTGAAGGTCTTGCCCCCACTCGAGATCACGAGAGTTCGATCGCGCATTCCGGGAAGACTCGCGATCGAACGATGTCGAACTCCGTCGTAGGTGAGGTGCTCGTACACCTCGTCGGACACCACGATCAGATCGTGTTCGACGGCGAGGTCGGCAAGCGTTCGCAACTGTTCGTCGTCGAAAACCACACCGGTCGGGTTGTGCGGGGAGTTCACCAACAACACCCGAGTCCGATCGGTGATCGCCGCCCGCAGTTCATCGGGATCGAACCCGTAATCGGGTGGGCGCAAGGTGACTGGCCGCGCCACTGCGCCGGCCATGGCGATGCACGCCTGGTACGAGTCGTACATCGGTTCGAGCAGAACGACCTCGTCACCGGTCTCGAGAAGTCCGAGCAGGCACGCCGCCAGTGCCTCGGTGGCCCCGGCGGTGACCAGGATTTCGGCGTTCGGGTCGTACGTGAGTCCCCAGAAGCGGGTCTGGTGCTCGGCGACGGCCTCGCGAAGTACTGGTACTCCCGGCCCGGGCGGGTACTGGTTCTGTCCTGATCTGATCGCGTCGACGGCGGCATCGAGCACTTCGCGCGGACCGTCGTAATCGGGAAAGCCCTGACCGAGATTGATCGCCCCCGTTTCGACGGCGAGGGCCGACATCTCGGCGAAAATTGTCGTTCCGAACTCGCGCAACTTCGACGTCACGTACGAGTTCGCAGTCATGGTGTCAGGCTAATTCGCCGACGAGTCGCTCAGCTGCGGTCGAGTACGTCGAGGAGCGCGTCGAGGAGTCCGCTCGCCCCGAATCTGAACGTCGCCGACGTCGCCCACGCCGGGCCCATGGCGTCGTCGGCCAGACTCAGATAGGTCGTGGCGTCGGCCACGGTTCTGATCCCTCCCGATGGTTTGATACCGACCACTCGATCCGACTCGGCGATCACCGTGAGCATCGTTCGAACTGCATCGGGAGTCGCCGAGACCTTCGACTTTCCGGTCGAGGTCTTGACGAAATCGGCCCCGTGCGAGATCGCCAGGCGTGCGGCGTCGGCCACGCGACTCTGCGACTCGAGTTCTCCTGTCTCGAGGATGACCTTCAGACGTCGGGGAGTTGCGACGACCGATCGAACGGAGTCGAGGACCGCTGTCACTCGATCGAGATCACCCGCCAGAAAGGCGCGATACGGAAGGACGAGATCGATCTCGTCGGCACCGTCCTCGAGCGCCTTCCGAGTCGTCGACACGATCTGGTCGATCGATTCGTCGCCACTCGGAAAGTTGACCACGGTCGCGACCTCGACCCCGGTGCCGACCAGATGGCCGACGGCCAGCGGAACGAACCTCGGCCAGACGCAGACGGCGGCGACGTTTCCGTGGGCGGTGACGGCCTTTGCGCAGAGCGAGGTCACGTCGGCGTCGGTGCACGAATCACCGAGGTCGGTGAGATCGAGGAGACCCAGGATCCGACGGGCGTCGGTCGCGGCCGCCCCCGCGTCGGTCATCGGACGAAGCCGCGCAGATTGTCGGGGCCGAACGAGACCGGCAGGAGTCCGTCCATGGTGAACACCGCTCGCACACCCTCGGGTCCGCAGGCGTAGATCGCCGTGGTCGGTGACGAGAACTCGCGCACTCGCTGACGGCAGCCCCCGCAGCAGGTTCCGACCTCCTCGCTGTCGCAGATCGTGAGAACGGCGGCGATCGAGTCGTCGCCGCCGGCAATCATCATCGAGATCGCACCGGCTTCGGCACACGTGCTGACCGGGTAAGCCGCGTTCTCGACATTGCAGCACGCGTAGATGCGACCGCTCGTGGTGAGAATCGCGGCACCGACGTCGAAATGAGAGTACGGGGCGTAGGCGCGGGACTGGACGGCACGCGCCGCCTCGAAGAGTTCGGGAACCCGATGTTCAGCAGGGTGACTGGACAGATCGCTCATGCTCGCGAATCTAGGGCGAACTCGCGGTCGGTGTGCGAGGATGGCACGTGCTCAGGAGAAGCGTGCTCAGCGTCTGGAGTTGGTTCGCCCTCGTGGTGATCATCATCGTGTGGTTTCCTCTGGTCACCCTCACCTGGCTCGTCACCGCTCCGTTCGACAAGGGTCGCTACGCAGCCGGCTATCTCTTCCGCAAACTCACCGTCGCCCATCAATTGGTGACGCCGATGTGGAAGTTCTCGACGAGCGGCGATCTTCCGAAAGACAAACGCCGGCCCTACGTCGTCGTGGCCAACCACGAGAGCTTCGTCGACATCCTCCTCATCAGCCATCTGCCGATCGAGATGAAGTGGCTCTCCAAGGAGACCTTCTTCAAGTATCCGCTCATCGGATGGATGATGCGCATGGCCGGAGACATTCGTCTCGTTCGCGGCGACCGTTCGAGTGGCGCGGCGGCGATGAAGTCCTGCCACGACCGTCTCGGGAAGCGCGTCTCGGTGATGATCTTCCCTGAAGGCACGCGTTCGGCCGACGGATCACTCGGCGATTTCAAGGACGGCGCCTTCCGACTGGCCATCGAATCGGGTGCTCCGATCCTCCCTCTCGCGGTTCATGGCACCCGCACCGCGCTACGCAAACACGACTGGCGACTCGGCGACTCGCGAGCCGAGGTTCGTGTTCTCGAACCGATTCCGACCGATGGTCTCGGAGAGGCCGACATCGCCTCACTGCGCGAACGGGTTCGTGCTCGTATCGCCGACGAACTCTCGACGATGAGCGCCGCCTAACGGCCCGAGTGACCGAAACCTCCGCCTCGATCGTCTCCGTCGAGCGACGACACCTCGCTCCACACGATCTCGACCACTCGCTGAACCACCAGTTGAGCGATGCGATCACCGCGTGCCACCCGGTAGTCGTCATGAGGATCGGTGTTCAGGAGAACGACCTTGATCTCGCCGCGATATGCGCAATCGATGAGACCCGGGCTGTTCACCACGGTGATCCCGTGCTTCAGTGCGAGTCCGCTGCGGGGCAGTACGAAGCCGGCATGACCGCGTGGAAGGGCGAGCGCGATACCGGTCGGGACGAGCATCCGACCCCCGCCGGCGACGACGACGGCGTCTTCACGAGCCACCAGGTCGATCCCGGCGTCACCGTCGTGTGCGTAGGCGGGAAGCGGGAGATCGGGGTCGAGTCGAACGACCGGCACTTCGAGGCGTTCGATCGCGTTCACGACTTCACCCTATTCGTCGTTCGATCTCCTTCGGGAACCACTCGTCGCCACATCGATGACCTATGGTTTCCGACGTGCTGGTGTGGATGGATCTCGAGATGACCGGTCTCGATCACGAGAAGGAAGTGATCGTCGAGATCGCGACCATCGTCACCGACGATCAGCTGAACGTGGTGGCCGAGGGTCCCGATCTGGTCGTGCAGGCATCCGAGGCCGCACTTGCGGCCATGGATCCCTTCGTGGTCGACATGCACACTCGTTCGGGTCTGCTCGAGGCGATTCGCGCCTCCACCACCACTCTCGAAGATGCTGGAAAACAGACACTCGACTTCATTCGATCGCACGTCCCGCAGCCGCGATCGGTGCCGCTCTGCGGCAACTCCATCGGAACCGATCGTCGCTTTCTCGCCAAGTATCTGCCCGACATCGAGAACCATCTCCACTATCGCTCGGTCGACGTGAGCTCGATCAAGGAGCTCGCCAAGCGTTGGTATCCCGATCTCGACACCTCTCGACCCGAGAAGGCCGGTACGCACCGAGCTCTCGACGACGTTCGACAGAGCATCGAGGAACTGCGCTTCTACCGCGAACGTCTATTCGTTCCGGGAACGACCCCACCACTACCCTGACTTCGTGACCAACCCGGGGGAACATTCGCACGCGCACGACACGCCGCGACCGATGAAGCAGGAGCAGCGTCCGGCCACCGAGACGATCGACGAACTGGCTCCCGGTGTCCTTCGCACCCAGTTGCCGATCGACATTCCGGGTCTCGGTCACGTGAACATGTACGTCCTCGAAGACGACCGTGGTGTCGCCGTCGTCGATCCGGGTCTGGCCAACAAGCAGAGCTACTCCGCGATCCGGAAACGTCTTCAGGAGATCGGGGTCCCGCTGAAGCGAGTGCACACCGTGATCGTGACGCACAGTCACCCCGACCACTTCGGTGGAGCCGAGTGGATTCAGAGCCATTCGGGTGCCGAAATCGTGACGAGTCGCCATTTCCGGGTGTTCTGGGATCCGACCGAACCACCCGACGTCGACGTGGAGGACGTGCCCGACCTTCCTCCGTATCGACGACCGTGGGAACCCACCCCCTGGGGTGGACCGGGCATGAACGTCCCGTGGCGCCGGCGAGCCCGCATGAAGGTCGCCCAGCGCTTCCCCAAACTTCTCCACTTGCCCCGTCCCACCGTCCGACTCGACGACGCCGAGCGCTACACCTTCGCTCGCCGTGAGTGGGTTGCCCTGCACACCCCTGGCCACACGGCCGATCATCTCTGTCTGTTCGATCCCGAAGCCGGTCTCATGCTGTGCGGTGATCACGTCCTTCCCACGATCACCCCGCACATCAGCGGTCTGGTGCGCCGACGCGATCCGCTCAAGCTCTTCTTCGATTCCCTCGACAAAGTCGCCGCTTTCGGAGCCGACGTGACCCTCGCGCTGCCGGCCCACGGCGATCCGTTCGCCGACCTGGCCGGACGAGCCAACGAGATCAAGGTCCACCACGAAGGTCGACTCCAGCGCCTACGCGACGCGGCGGCCGAACTCGACCGACCGGCGACCGTCATGGAGATGTCGCGCTACCTCTTCTCGCCCCGCGCCCAGGGCGGTATGGCCGACAGCGAGACCTACGCCCATCTCGAACATCTTCGGGTCGCCGGCGAATTCGATCGTCGCGACACCGAGGGGCGTTACGAATACGTCCGCATCGTGTGATGTGACACGATCTGCCCATGACCGCGTCCGGTCCGAACGTCCTCTTCATCACTCTCGATCAGTTCCGAGGTGACGCACTCTCGTGCGCCGGACATCCCGTCGTTCGCACTCCACACCTCGATGCCCTCGCCGCTGTAGGAACACGTTTCGCCCGCCACTACACACAGGCCACGCCATGTGCTCCGGGTCGAGCCGGTCTCTACACCGGTATGTACCAGATGAACCATCGAGTGGTCGCGAACGGCACTCCCCTCGATGATCGCTTCGACAACGTGGCCCGACTGGCGCAACGGACTGGACGTCAGGGAGTTCTCTTCGGGTACACCGATCAAGCCATCGATCCTCGCGTCGCATCCGGTGCCGACGATCCACGGCTCGACGACTACGAGGGTGTACTTCCCGGCTTCGACGTCGAGCTCGATCTCACCGGCGATCACAGTCCGTGGGTCACCTGGCTCGACTCGCTCGGATACGACGTCACCGACGGACACGTTCGACTTCTCGAGACCGAAAACGAGAGGCCAGCCGAGCATGGTGTTTCGGCTTTCACGACCGATCGGATCGTCGATCATCTCCGTCGCATTCCGGACGGCTCACCGTGGTTCGTTCACGCCAGTTATCTGCGTCCTCACCCGCCGTACTCGGCCCCCGGCATCTTCTCGACCATGTATCACCCCGACGAGGTCGGAGAACCGATCGCTCCGGCCGACGATCGCCATCGGTTTCACGACGTCCTCATGGGTCTCGACATCGTGAAGACACCGGACTCCGATGCCGGGATGCGCCGACTGCGTGCCCAGTACTTCGGGATGATCTCGGCCGTCGACCACGAGATCGGTCGTCTCGTGGCCGCTCTGCACGAACTCGATCTCTGGGACGACACCGTCGTCGTCGTCACGTCGGATCACGGTGAGCAACTCGGAGATCACGGACTCGTTCAGAAGGTCGGATGGTTCGAAGAGAGCCATCACATTCCACTCGTGTGGCGCGATCCACGTCGCGTCGGAGGCAACGTGGTCGAACACTTCACCGAGAGCGTCGACGTCGTGCCGACTCTCGCCGAGACGTGGTCACAACCCGTTCCACTGCAGTGCGACGGCCTCCCTCTCACACCGTTCCTCGACTCGAACGATCCGCCTTGGTGGCGCGACGCGGCCACCTGGGAGTTCGACTGGCGCTTCGCTCTCATCCCGCTCGGCGACCATCCGTGGCCCTGGGACCGACGCCTCGAGAAGCAGCACCTCACGGTTCGTCGCGCCGTCGACACGGCCTACGTCCAGTTCGACGACGGATCGTGGCTGTGTTTCGACCTGGCCGCCGACCCCACCTGGCGTACTCGGGTCACCGATCCCGAACGTGTTCTGCGAATCGCCCAGGACATGCTGGTCTGGAGAAGTTCGCACGCCGACAGGACACACACTGGTTTCCTCGTCCAGGATGGAGGTGTCGGTCGCTGGCCCGACCACGTGCCGTGGCGATCGTGATCACGACGAACGAAGGAGCCGCCCATGACCAGAACGAACGTCGCCGCCCGACTTCGCCACGACCTGAGCGATCTCTTCGACGCCGTCGGCCCCGATGCGCCGACACTGTGCGAGGGCTGGACCACCCGAGATCTGGCCGCCCATCTCGTGGTTCGTGAATCACGACCTGACGCCGCCGCCGGCATCCTCGTGAAGGCCGCCGCCTCCTACGGGGACCGGGTTCGACGACGAGTCGCCGATCGTCCGTGGCCCGAGCTCGTGGACGACGTGCGCTCCGGGCCGCCTCGTCTGTCGCCCATGCGGCTTCGCTCCTTGGACGATCTCACCAACACGATCGAGTTCTTCGTCCATCTCGAGGACGTTCGACGAGCACGGCCGGATGGCGGTGACGTCGCTCTCGACCCGGTGGTCGACGCGGCACTCGTTCGCCTCCTGAAGCGTGGCGCTCGACTTCTGGCTCGTCGGTCCCCGGTCGGACTGGTCCTGGCGATCGCCGGTCACGAAGAAGTCGTCGCGAAGAAGGGCCAACCGTCGGTGACGGTCTCCGGTTCCCCCGGTGACATCGTGCTCTTCCTGTACGGCCGTTCGTCGGTCGCCGACGTCGCGTTCGACGGACCGGCCGACGCTGTCGAGCAACTGAAGGCGACGAAGTTCGGCGTCTAGAACTGACACAATGAGACCATGACGACGGGGGGACGCGACATCGAAGCCGTCGTCGCCGATCTCACCATCGACGAAAAGGCGGCACTCACGACGGGCGCCACGATGTGGACGACCCGTCCGGTCGAAAGAGTCGGATTGCCAAGCGTCACCGTCACTGATGGTCCGGCCGGGGCTCGCGGACCCTTCACTCCCGGTCTCGGACGACAGGTCGCGACGCTCTGTATTCCCTGCGGCTCGGCGCTCGGAGCCACGTTCGACACTGCACTCGTCGAAGAACTCGGACGTGCGGTGGGCCATCAGGCACGTACCAAGGGGGCGCGTGTCCTGCTGGCCCCCACCGTCAACCTCCATCGATCACCGCTCTTCGGGCGCGCCTTCGAATGCTTCTCGGAGGATCCACTCCTGTCGGGCCGACTGGCGACGGCCTACGTGCGGGGCGTGCAATCCGAAGGCTGTGCGACGACGGTCAAGCACTTCGTCGGCAACGACGCCGAGTTCGAACGCATGACGATCGACAGTGTCATCGACGAGCGAACCCTTCGAGAGGTGTATCTCCTTCCCTTCGAAATGGCGGTCAGAGACGGCGGTTCGCTCGGGATCATGACGGCGTACAACCGGATGAACGGTTCCTTCTGCGCCGAGCACGAATGGCTGCTGTCCGACGTCCTGCGAGGCGAGTGGGGCTTCGAAGGTTTCGTCGTCACCGATTGGTTCGCGAACTTCTCCACCGAAGGCGGGGCACGAGCCGGACTCGACCTCGAGATGCCGGCACCGTCACGCGCCTACGGAAAGGTTCTCGCCGAGGCGGTGAAGGAGGGTCGTGTCGACGAGGTCGCGCTCGACCGTGCGGCGCGAACTCTTCTCGGAGTGTTCGACCGCCTCGGTGCTCTCGACGATGCGCCCACCGAACCCACAGCCGTCGACCTCCCCGAACATCGTCGACTCGCTCGTCGAGCCTCGGCCTCGTCGATGGTGCTGTTGCGCAACGAGCCCGTGGCTGGTTCACCGGTTCTCCCTCTCGATCCGACCTCGGTGTCGACCATCGCCGTCATCGGACCGAACGCCGAACGTGCTCGGATCATGGGTGGCGGCTCGGCCGAAGTTCTTCCTCATCACGAGACTCCGATCGTCGACGCACTGCGAACGCACCTCGGTGACTCGGTCACGATTCGTCACGCTCCGGGATGCTCGATCGACAAATCGGTTCCCGTGATCGACGGTCATCGACTGACCGCTCCCGACGGTCGATCGGGTTTCGAGGTCGTGATCGATGATCGCAACTCCCACCAACGTCTTGCATCTCTCCATCGCCCCGACGGGCGAGTGATGGTCGTCGCACGAGAGGACGAATCGGTTCCGATCTCCGGATTCGATCTTTCGGCTCGTTCGTCTCTCGTCGTGGAAGTCGGTGGACTACACACCTTCTCGCTGATCGAGGCCAGTCCGTGTCGACTGTTCGTCGACGGCGCTCTCGTGATCGACGGAACCGAACTTCCACCGCCTGGCGACACCTTCTTCGGACTCTTCCGCCAAGAACTGACGGCCGACGTCGAACTCGAAGCCGGACGTCCACACGATGTCGTTCTCGAATGCGATGCTCTCGAACGTCAATGGGCTCACGGGGCGCAGATCGGCCTGCGTCGCGTCGAAACCACCGATCCGGTGGTCGAGGCACGCGACCTTGCGGCGTCATGCGATATGGCGATCGTCGTCGTGGGGACCAACGACGACTGGGAAAGCGAGGGTCACGACCGCGCGACACTCGATCTTCCCGGGCGGCAAGCCGAACTGATTCGGGCCATCGCGGCCGTCAACCCGCGCACCGTCGTTCTCGTCAACACAGGTGCACCGGTCGACATGTCGTGGGCCGACGAGGTGCCGGCCGTCGTGCAGATCTGGTTCGGAGGCCAAGAGATGGGGCCCGCAGTCGCCGACGTTCTCACCGGGGAGTCCGATCCCGGTGGACGTCTCCCCACGACGATTCCACTACGCATCGAACACACACCGGCGTTCGGGAATTTCCCGGGCGAGAACGGTCAGGTTCGCTACGGAGAGGGACTCTTCATCGGGCACCGTTGGTACGACTCGCGTCACCTACCGGTTCGTTTCCCGTTCGGCCACGGCCTCTCCTATGCCGAATTCGCGATCGGACCGGTCACTCTCGACCGAGACCTCTGCGCGAGCGACGACACCGTGACCGTGAGCGTGCCGGTCACCAATATCAGTTCACGTCACGGATCGCATGTCGTCCAGGTGTACGTGGCTCCCCATCACAGTTCGGTCGTTCGTCCCGTGCAGGAATTGAAGGGTTTCGCCAAGGTCGAGCTCGCTCCCGGCGAATCCCGAACTGTCGAGATCGCGCTGTCACCACGCGCCTTCGCCTACTGGCGTCCTGACGGCTGGTACGTCGAACCCGGTCGCTACGACATTCGCGTCGCGTCCTCGTCGGCCCGGGTCGATGCCACCCTGACTCTGACGATCGACACCGGCACGATCGACGACGAACGAAAGGCGTCCGGTTCCCGCTGATGTTTCTCCGACGACTCGACGACTACCAGAGTTGGCAAGTCATCCATCGCGGGACGTCGATCCTGATCGATCCCTGGCTGACATCCGACGCGATCTCCGGCGTCTTCAATCGTGTCCATGGAGCGGGCTTCGTCACCGACGACGATCTTCGACGCGAGGCGGGAACGATCTCCGCCGTGATCCTCTGCACATCGGTCGACGATCACCTACGACCCGACACCCTTCGCCGTTTCTCCGACGTTCCGGTCTGGGGTCCGGTCAAGGCCGCCAAGGCCGCTCGTGCCGCCGGCTGCTCGTCGACCCACGTTGCCTCACCCGGACGGATTTTCGAGATCGAGTCACCCGAAGGCGGATCGATCCGCATCACTCCGACCCGTAGTGGTCTTCCTCTCGGACTCATCGCTCAGGGGTACCTGATCGAAGGAATCGAGCCCGACGGTACGACGCTCGGCCGTGTGTGGCTCGAGCCCCATCAACCCACGACTCGTGTCGCCCGATCGATCGCCCCGGTCGATGTCGCCATTCTTCCCACGGTCTCCGTCACTGCGATCGTCCTGCCGGTCACCTCGGGTCTGCGACGCACTGCGACCGCCGCTGCCGCGTGTGGTGCACGGGCAATCGTTCCCACTGCGACCGATCCTCGCCGTGACATGACTCGTTGGCAGAAATCGATCTACTTCACCGGTCGAGGTTCGAAGAAGTTGCGCCGCCGTCTCGTGGGCACACGACGACTGGTCGAACTACGACCGCGCGACTGGCTCGACGTCACGTCCGGACGCTGAACCGGTCAGGAGATCCGAAGCGTCCAGGCTGGCGTGTCGTCCGGTCGCGTGGGGAGGGTCAGGACGTCTCCCCGCCGAAGAACTCGACCACCGTCCAACAGCCACGTGACTTCACCTGAGGGCAAGCCGTCGATGGTGACGGTGGCCGAACTCGGACGGCCGCACACGATCGCGTACGTGTGTCCGTCGTGACCACGGGTGAGTCGAACAGCGATTTCTTCGTCGGTCTCGAGCCTCGTCACTTCGTGCGGTCGACTCGCATAGATCGCCGCCCCGTTCACCTTCAACCATTCACCCATTGCGACCAGTCGCAACTGCTGTTCCCATGGGATGTAGCCACCGGGCATTGCACCGAAGTTGAGAAGCAGGTTTCCCCCGTCGGCCACGATGTCGACGAACATCGTGATCAACTCGTCGATCGGCAGGTAGGTCGAGGCGTTCTCGAACTGGGTGTATCCGAAACTCGTACCGATTCCCCGACACACTTCGAACTTCTTCGTGGCGTCGAGCGGACGGGTGGTGTATTCAGGGGTACCGAAGTCGGCGTGACTACGCCCCTGGATCACACCGATCATGTCGAAGCGGTCGTTCACGACTCCGTCGGGATTCTGGTTGTAGAAGTCGGCCATGAGCGGGGCGGCGCCTTCTCCGAAACGGGGATATCCGATGTCGTTCCAGAGAACGTCGGGCTGATAGCGAGCGATGAGTTCGCGCCAATGCGCATCGGCGTATCCGAGATACCGGTCGTCCTGCGGGATCGCCGAGAAGAGCGTGGCCCAACTCTTGATGCCGAGCCCTTGAAACGTCCAGTCGATTCCGCCCGAGTAGTACACGCCGAAGCGCATCCCGGCCCGACGAGCCGCCCCTGCACATTCGCCGACGAGGTCGCGCTCCGACTGCCATCGCTCGCCGTGAGTCGGATTCGGATGGTCCGACGGCCACAGAAGGACCCCGTCGTGGTGCTTGGTGACGAAAACGCAGTACTTGGCGCCCGAGCGACGAAAGACGTCTTCCCAGTGTCCCGGATCCCACTCCTTGGCCCGAGTCAAGAACGTGTCGACGAACGTCGCGTAATCAGGAGACCCGAGGACCTCGCGGTGATACGCCTCAGCCGGCGATCCCGGGATGGAGATCGAGTTCCAGTACCACTCGGCGTACGGCGTGTGGCTGAACGCCATCTCCTCACCGTGCTCACGCGCCAACGTGAACGGATCGCTTCCCCCTGGTGCGAAGGCCGGTACCGAACCGACGGTCCAGTGAGCGAAAATTCCGAACTTGGCGTCGTCGAACCATGTCGGAACCGCATGGGTGCGCAACGACTCGAAGTCGGCGGTGTACATCTGTCCCCCTCCGTCACCGTCCCCCCGGACGATCACCTCAGGGTAATCCGTGCTGAATCGTCCCGGACGCCGTGTCGTCCTGGGGTTCAGCCGTCCTGGGCGTTCAGACGTTCTTCGGTGCGACGAACGAGAATTTCGCGCTCGTGAGGCGACAGCGGTTTCGCGGTGACGACCTTCAATTCGAGTTGGTCGTGGCCCTCGATCGGAGTCGCCGATGCGACGTCTCGCACGAGAACGACATCGGTGAGGTGGGGTGTGCCGGCCAACTCGCGGATCGTCTCGGCGGCGCGCGATGCCACGTCGGCCCGATCGAAATCTCCGGGAACCTGGATGGCGAGACGGGTCTCGATCGGCTCCTGACTCAGGTTGCGAACCGACAAGAGAGCGCTGTGCGGCATGTGGACGGTGCTGAAGCCGTCACGCACTCGCGTGGAGACGAGGCCGATGTGTTCGACATTTCCCCGAACACCGTTGGTGAAACCGGTGGACACCTCGATCTCGTCGCCGATGCCGTAGCGATCCTCGAGCAGAACCGACAAGCCGGTGAGATAGTCGTTGACCTTGTGCTGGCCACCGATCGCCAGTCCGGCACCGATGAAACCGGCGCTCGACAAGAAGAAGGCGGCGTCGAGTTCGAGTACGTGGAACACGGCGATGAGTACGCCGATCCAGAGGAACACCGCGAAGACGTGATGGATCATCCGCGCCGCCGCGTCGGCCCGCTGCTGTCGTCGGCTCTCACCGATCTCGGCTGATTCGTACTCGCCGTAACGGATGCGCGTGCGCCACCACCGCGACGGATTGATCGCACTGCGCTGTGACACCCGCCGAACCACCCGTCGGACCGTGAGATGCGTGAGACGGGTGAGGATCATCGCACCCACGACGATGATGAGAACGACCAGGGGACGCGACATCACCTCGCCTGCGGTGGTCTCGTCCGGAGACGGACTGAGGGTGCTGAAGAACGGCATCACGCCGTCAGTGTGCCGGAATTTCCAGCCAATTGGGCAGATCTCGCAGGTTGGCGAGCTCGGTGAATCGGTCACCCGACGGGAGCTCTTCGGCTCGCTCGAGCTCCCAGAGGTGCGGGTACGGAACGTGCACCGCGTGCCCTCCGATCCCGAGCACGGGTAAGACGTCACTCTTCACCGAGTTGCCGACCATGAGAAAGCGCATCGGATCGACGTCGAGCTCTCGAACGACACGCGAGTACGTCTCGACGTCCTTCTCGAGAACGATTTCGACATGAGTGAAGAGATGTTGAAGTCCACTCGTCGAGACCTTGCGAGTCTGGTGGATCAGGTCTCCCTTGGTGATCATCACGATGCGGAAGTGTGAACCCACGGTGTCGAGGACTGTCGAGACGTCGGGAAGCAGACGCACCGGCGCCAACATCAGATCACGTGTGATGTCGACGATCTCGGCGAAAACCGATGGCGGAACGCGGTCCTGTCCGATCGTGAGAGCAGCCTCGACCATCGAGAGTCCGAACGCCTTCACGCCGTAGCCGTAGATCGGCAGATTGGCCCGTTCCATGGCCGTGAGGGCGTCCCGAACGCTCGTACCGGCCGGTGCGTACGGTTCGAGAAGTTCGTAGAAGCGGTGCTCGGCGGCTCGGAAACCGTCCTCGCTGTGCCACAGCGTGTCGTCCGCGTCGAACGCCACGACGTCGAAGGTCTTCACCGACACCTCACCGGTGAATGGCGTTCAGATAGTTGTAGACGGTGATTCGCGAGACGCCCATCGCGTCGGCCACGTCTTCCACCGCTCGGCGCAGGATGAACGCGCCTCGCTCGTCGAGCAGACGAATGGCGAGTTGCTTCTGCTCTCGGTTCATGTCGGTCACCCGGCAACCGATCTCGCGTTCGACGGTGTCGATGAGTCGGTCGAGTGCACCGTGAAGTGCCGGAAGGCGAACGGCGGCCACCACTCGGCCCTCGAAGCGGAGCGGAACGTCGGCCGGTTCGCAGGAATCCGCTTCGACGAGTTCGCAACCGAGAAGTTCGAGGAGCGGCTCGATCATCGAGATGGCCGGATGGACCGACGTGTCGGGCTGGTTCACGACAACGTCCTCTCGACATGGATGCTCACGTGCGTGGCGCCGTTGGCATAGGCAGCGGCCACGAGGGCCGACACCGAGGCGGCGACGACGTCGTCCGAGGCGAGAAACGAAGTGCCGAAGGGCCCGAAGTCGACGTCGGGACCGAGGGCGCGAACGGCATCGAGGGCCGCGGTGACGTGCGGGCCCGGTTGACCCTCCACGAACGGCTCCACCGTGAACTCGACCCTCAACACCCCCACCAGCGTAATTCGCCCACTCTGTTGCGTTTCCTACCGCCGGCGGTCATCACCGCAACAGAGTGCGCGCTTTTCACCAGTTCGGGAGGAGGGGGAGAAGGAGGGCCAGGGAGTCGGGCAGGAATCGTTCTCGGAACCTCGACTCCTCGAACTCGGCCCTCGTCATCCACCAGGCCTCGCTCACCTCACCGTCCCGGAACACGAAGGGCCCCGAGGACGTCACCAGGTAGCAACGTCCGAGGAGCGACACCTCCTCGTCGTCATACGCTCGGGCCACTCCACCGTCGAGCGCCTCCACCTCCACACCCGACACCCCCACCTCTTCGGCCAGTTCTCGCTCGGCGGCCCGGTCGTACGACTCACCGCTCGCCACCACACCGCCGACGGCGATGTCGAGCCAGCCCGGCCACACGTCCTTGGTGATCGCTCGACGATGAACGAGCAGTCGACCGTTCCCATCGGTCACCGCCACGAAAACGGCTCGATGGCGCAGGCGTTCGCGACGCATCTCGGCCCGGGTCACCGAACGGACGACTCGATCATGTGGGTCGACCACGTCCACCATTTCGTCGCCCACCACGTCACTCTCCCACGCAGGTCTAGGGTGACGCCATGAGCGAACCCGAGATCCTGTCCCGACTCGCCGAAGAGGCGATGGATCACCAGAGCGGCGCCGTCGCCCTCCGACGCACTCTGCACGAATGGCCCGAAATCGGAAACCATCTGCCCGTCACCCGCGACAACGTGCTCGAAGCACTCGAGGGTCTGCCTCTCGGCATCACGCTCCATGAAACCACTTCGGGTATTGCCGCCACTCTCGAAGGCGAGCATCCCGGCCCGACAATGCTCCTGCGAGGTGACATGGACGCTTTGCCGATGCCCGAGGACACCGGACTCGACTTCGCATCACGCGTCGACGGGGCGATGCACGCGTGTGGCCACGACACGCACGTGGCGATGCTGGTGGGTGCGGCTCGACTTCTCGCTCACCACCGATCCGACATTCACGGTCGGGTCCTCTTCATGTTCCAACCCGGCGAGGAAGGTCATCACGGCGCTCAGCACATGATCGACGAGGGTTTGCTCAATATCGGTCCGCTCACATCAGGAGCCGAATCGCCGATCACCGGTGCCTTCGCCATTCACACCACGTCGTCTCTCCCCACCGGATTCGTGAGTTCTCGCGGCGGACCTCTCATGGCATCGAGTGACTCGTTCTCGATCCGTCTGATCGGCAAGGGCGGTCACGGTAGCGAACCGTTCCGCACGCTCGATCCTGTCCCGGCCGCCTGTGAATTGGTGCAGGCATTGCAGTCGATGGTCACCCGCCGCATCAACGTGTTCAATCCGTCGGTTCTCTCGGTCACCCAGTTACGCGCCGGCACAGCGTCGAACGTGATTCCCGAGGTCGCCGAGATCGGGGGCACCATTCGGGCGATCAGTGAAGCGACCCGAACGGCGGTACACGACGGGATCAAGCGAGTTGCCGAAGGAATCGCCGCCGCGCACGACCTACAGGTCGAGATCGATCTCCACATCGGATACGACGTCACCGTCAACGATCACGACTACGCGTCGATCGCGGCCGGCCTCGTTCGCAACGTGGTCGGTCGTGATCGTTTCGTCGAGTTGCCGAACCCGGTGATGGGGGCCGAGGACTTCGGCGTGGTTCTCGAACGAATCCCGGGAGCAATGGTCTTCCTCGGCGCCACACCCCACGACCGCAACCCGGCGACCGCGGCGCCCAATCATTCGAATCGCGTCTTCTACGACGAGGACGCCATGTCGACCGGTATCGCTCTCTACAGTGCGGCCGCCCTGCGTCATCTACAGCCAGCCTGAAAACCGGGGTGATCAGGCCGGGCCAGCCGGATACCTCTGATCGCCGAGCACCATCTCCATGGCCGGTTCGATGTTCGGACCACGACGCAGGTGATGACCACCGTCGATGCTGATGCACGTGCCGGTGATCCACGAACTCTCGGGGCCGAGCAGAAAACGCACCAACTGACCGATGTCTTCGGTCGTCCCCACTCGTCCGAGCGGCATCTGCTGCATGTAGTCGTCGACGATGGTGTCGAGGGTCATGAGACCCTCGGTCGCATCGGTGGGAACGAGACCGGGTCGAACCGCGTTGGCACGGATGTTTCGACAACCGAGTTCGTCGGCCGTCTGCCGAACGAGCATCTCGAGACCGGCCTTCGACACGTCGTACGGGGTCATGAAGCGATGCGTCGCCACTCCGGCGATCGACGAGATGGCGACGATCGAACCACCTCCGTTGGCCGACAGGATCGGAACCGAGTGCTTGATGGTGAGAAAGGCCCCGGTCAGGTTCGTCCGCAGGATTCCCTCCCAGTCGTCGAGCGACGTGAGATGGATCGGACCACCGGTTCCGAAGCCGGCGTTGGCCACCACCATCGTGAGTCGTCCGGCCGCCTGAGCGGCAGCGCACGTCTCGGCGACACTCGCCTCCGACGTCACGTCACATGACTGCACATGAACAATCGCACCACCCGATGCGATCGAACGCAGTTCGTCCGCAGCTGCCTTCAGCCGGTCGACGTTGCGCGCCGCGAGCATCACGCTCGCACCATCGCGCACGAGTTCACGGGCGCAGCCGAGACCGATACCGGATCCACCTCCGGTCACCAGAGCGAGTTGGCCAGCCAGAGGATCAACAGGTCGAGTCATGAGGCGATCCTGCCACACCCGTCGACGATCACACGATGGCGAGGGCGTTCGGAGGGCTGGCGACTCCGCGCGGCAGATTCAACGGTGCCGACACGAAGAAGCTCTCGTAGCGCCTAGTGGCTGCGCAATGCGACGCGAGTGCGTCGAGATTCCACATCTCGCCGAGAGGAATCCCGAGCATCGGCAAGAGGAGCGTGTGCGTGAAGATCTCGTGCAGTCGAGACCGATCGGATCGGACCTCGGCCTCGTGTTCGGGAGAGCTCACGGCTCCGGGCGGCCACACCTCGACCGCCGGGTTGTCGCACCCCACCGCCGAGACATGGAGGTTCCACAGAGTGCGCGCCAGTTCCTCACCGGGACGCAATCCAGGTGTGCGTAACGAGTCGACACCGGCGATTCGGCGTCGTTCGTCGACACTCAGACTCTCGTACCATTCGATCCAACCGAACCGGAGCAACAACACGTCGCCTTCGTGAAGTTCCGTCCCCTGCGCCGACAGGCACTCGAGGATCTCGTGAGGATCGATCGGGTCGGCGTCGTCACAGCGAATCGGACGTCCGATGCTCGCGCGCCAACGGGCCAGATCGGCGAGAACTGCACGGCCGACGATGCCCCGCTCGGCCCAATGGTCGATCCCGTGGTCGTGATCGTCGACGCCACCGAAGTGGCCCGTTCCTTCCACGTCGGCCGCCGTGGCCGCAGCGTGGTTTCGAATGTGCCGGAATCCGTCCCACTGACTGCTCGACTGCGTGTTCCAGCCGTGCAGCACGTCGTCGTGACTCGTGCTGGCTTCCCCTCCGGTGACCTCGTGACGAAAGGGCTGGCGTCCGAACAGCGGAGGATCGGGCAACCCCATGCTCCAGTTGAGAGCGAACACTCTCCCCTCGCGCACGAGTCCGGCCGCCTCCACGACCCGCTCGGGAGTGAGCAGATTGAGGCAGCCGAAGAGCGGTCCGTCACCCTCGGGCCAGACGTCCCAACTCACAGGAAGTCCGGCTCGTTCGGGCAGTTCGTCGTAATCGGGTAGAGACGAGAACGTCGACATGCCCCGACCGTACAACGGTTCGAACGCACCGATTCCCTCGTCGATAGGCCGACCCGGCATCATGGCCCCATGTCGTCGACGCCGAGCGATCGCACCCCGCTCGCCGGGATCCGAGTTCTCGATCTCACTCGGGTTCTGGCCGGACCGCACTGTGGCCGCATGCTCGTCGACCTCGGTGCCGACGTCGTCAAGATCGAGCCGCCGGACGGCGATCTGACCCGCTTCTCGAGTCCGCGTGTCGGATCGCTTGCGACCTACTTCGTTCAACAGAACACGGGCAAGCGGTGCATGAGCATCGATCTGTCGACACCAGCCGGGGCCGATCTGCTGATTCGACTGGCCGAGGTGAGCGACGTCCTCGTCGAGAACTATCGAGCCGGTGTCATGGATCGACTCGGTCTCGGCCCCGACGTTCTGCGCGAGCGAAATCCGCGCCTCGTCTACGCATCGATCTCGGGGTACGGCGCCGACGGACCGTGGATGCATCGTCGTGCCTACGCGACCGTGATCGGTGCCGAGAGCGGGCTCACAAGGATGCAAGGCGAGTCGAGTGGTCGGTTCGTCAACGACCCGTGGTCGCATGCCGACACGTACACCGCTCTCGAGACGACCACTGCGATTCTCGCGAGTCTGCTGCGACGCGAGCGAACAGGTTCGGGCGACCGTATCGACGTGTCGATGGCCGAAACGATGCTCTACGTGAACGAGCACGCGCACGATCAGCTGTTCGACCGGCCGATCGATCCGCAATGGATCCGATCGTTCCGCCCGGGTGACTATCCGATCCTCTCGGTCGCCGACGGAACCGTCGTCGTGATCAGCGGTCATCCGGCCGAACGAGGCACGTTCGAGATCATGGTGAAGGCGATGCAGCGTCCTCACCTTCTGGACGATCCACGGTTCGTCGATGTCGCCACTCGACTCGTCAACTTCGACGCTCTGCGTGACGAGATGATCGACTGGGCTCGTTCGGTTCCCGATGCCACGACGTTCGAGGAGACGTGCGCGACCCTCGGTCTCGCGGTCGGAGTCGTTCGATCGGTTCGCGAGTTGGCCGAGTCGAACTGGGCTCGTGCCCGAGAGGCGATCTCCGAGGTCCCCGATCGTGTCGGAGGTTTCGTCCGGGTGCCCCGCCCGCCGTGGCATTTCGCCGATGCCGAACTCGGTGACATGGGCTCGCCGCGCTATCGGGGTGAGGACAACCGCGCGGTCCTCAAGGAATTCCTCGAGATGTCCGACGCCGAGGTGGACGAGCTCGAGCGACGAGACGTCCTGTCGAGCCGCCTGCCTCGTTCGACCTGACGTTCAGCGTTCGATCGGAAGTGGCCGATCGAGAACGGTCGTCCCCATGAATCGAACGACCGGGGGCAACGTGCGCGCCAATACCGGGCCGGCGAGTACCACGAAGATCACCGTTCCCACTCCGACCTGACCCCCGAGCAACGCGCCGATCAGAAGGATCAGTGCTTCGATACCCCAGCGCGACACCTGAACGGATGCACCCCGATCGGTGAGAGCGAGCATCAGGAGTTCGATCGGACCGGTGCCGAGCATGGTCGACACACCGACGGTGATACCGAGATAGATGACGGTGAGTCCGATCACGAACATCACGATCCGCCACACCATCGAGTCGGTCTCCGACAACAGCGACAGGCTGATGTTCACCGAGAGTCCGACGACGAAGGTGCCCCACAGCGTTCCCCATTGCGGGCGTCGCCCCATGATCCACGCCGCCGAGGTGATGACGGCACCAGAGATCCACCCCATGGTTCCGACACCGATACCGAGTCGATCGGCACCTCCAGTACTGAGGACGTCGGCTGGTGCGACCCCGAGGTCGGCCGTCACCATGAGTGCGATTCCCACTCCGACCGAAGCGACGGCGACGAAAAGCGCCACCGCTCGAAAGGCGACGGGTCGCGCGACGATCGGGGGACTCGTCATGTTCACTCGCCCACCATAGAGGGCGACGGCCGGCTCAGATCTTCTTCGGTGGGCGTGGAACGAAAGGACTCGTCCGAGCGATGTACTCCTCGTAACCCTCACGGCGCTTGCGGAGTGACCGCTCGAGAAGCGTCACCCCCGACACTCGACGCAGGAACACGGTCATCACCAACGCGCCGAGCAGACCCCACGCGCCACTTCCGGTCTCGGCAGCCACGAGAGCCAGACCCCACCACACACAGGCGTCGCCGAAGTAGTTGGG
>CAZTPF010000022.1:26946-32127 GCA_964614655.1 uncultured Bifidobacterium sp. | reverse complement strand
CAAGTGGCCGGTGACGGCCTGGCCTTCCAGAGCCTCTTCTTCATCGGGTTCCTGCTCTTCGTGCTCACGCTGTTGTTGAACCTCCTGGGCGACCGGTTGGTCCGCCGAGTGCGAGAGGAGTACTGAGATGTCGCTCACCACACCTGATCGGTTCGGAGCTCGCTCGGCCAACGACGTCACCGTTCGACTCACGTCGTCCACGCGCGACGTGAAAGGTCGAGCAGTCGAATGGACGTTGTTGTCGACGCTCCTGATCTCGCTGTTGATCCTCGTCGCTCTGATCGTGAACCTGATCGACCGTGCCTGGCCGATCCTGTCGGGTCGCCTGGGCGACTTCCTCAGTTCGGGCATCGACGCATCGAGTGCCGCCGACGCCGGTGTGTGGCAGGCCATTCGAGGCACGCTCATCCTGTCGGTGATCGTCGCCATCGTGGCGTTCCCACTCGGCATCGCCTGCGCCGTGTATCTGGAGGAGTACGCCGGCAAGTCGAAGATCGCCGGACTCATCCGTATCAATGTCCGCAACTTGGCCGGCGTGCCGTCGATCGTCTACGGAATCCTCGGTCTCACCATCTTCGTGAAGTTCGCCGGAGGTCTCACCGGGGGACGAACCGTGATCTCGGGTGGCCTCGCCCTTTCGGTGCTCGTGTTGCCCGTGGTCATCATCACGGCGTCGGAGGCCTTGCGCGCCGTTCCACGTTCGATCCGCGAAGGAGCTCTCGGTGTCGGCGCCACGCAATGGGAGACCGTCCGCTCACACGTGTTGCCCTCGGCGGCGCCGGGCATCTTGACCGGGACGGTTCTCGCCTTGTCGCGCGCCGCCGGTGAAGCGGCACCGATCCTCCTCGTCGGGGCCGTGACGGGCCTGCTTCGTACCGGTAATCAGAGTCTGTGGACCCAGATCACCGAAGGTGGATTCACGTCGATGCCGGTGGCCATCTTCTCGTACGCCCGTCAGACCGGATCCGATTTCCAGGCCGTGACCGGGGCTGCCTCGTTGATCCTCCTCATCCTGGTGATTCTCATCAACGGTTTGGCGATCTGGTTACGCAATCGATTCGAGAGGAGCTGGTGATGTCGATCCACGATTCATCGATGACGTCGACCCGGCAGAATGGAGAAGTGAGCATGTCGAGTGGTCCTGAGACCGAGCAGGTGCCGGTGTTTCGCACCCATGACCTTGCGGTGTACTACGGCGAGTTCCGCGCCGTGCGCGACGTGAACGTCGACATCAACGGCCAGGAGATCACCGCTTTCATCGGCCCGTCCGGCTGCGGTAAGTCGACGGTGCTTCGCTGTTTCGATCGCATGAACGATCTCATTGTCGGAGCACGAGTCGAGGGCAAGGTCGAGTACCACGGCATCGATCTCTACGACAAAGACGTCGATGCCGTCGAGGTCCGGCGACGCGTGGGCATGGTCTTCCAGAAGCCCAACCCGTTCCCGAAGAGCATCTACGACAACCTGGCCTTCGGCCCTCGACTCAACGGTGTGAAGAAGAAGGGCGAACTCGACGACATCGTCGAGTCGTCGCTCAAGCGTGCCGCGCTGTGGGACGAGGTCAAGGATCGTCTGAAGGCGTCGGCCATGGGCCTGTCGGGCGGTCAGCAACAGCGTCTGTGTATCGCACGATGCATCGCCGTCGAGCCCGACGTGATTCTCATGGACGAACCGTGCTCGGCTCTCGACCCCATTGCGACAGCTCGCATCGAAGATCTGATGCAGGAAATCAAGCGAGACTTCACGATCATCATCGTCACGCACAACATGCAACAGGCGGCTCGAGTGAGCGACCGCACAGCCTTTTTCACCACCGAGGTCAATCCCGAGAGCGATCGCCGCACGGGAGTGCTGGTCGAGTTCGATGCGACCGAGAAGATTTTCTCCAACCCGAGTGACGAGCGAACCGAGGCCTACGTCACCGGTCGGTTCGGCTGACGATCATGGCCATGGAAGAAGCTCGCAAGAGTTTCCACAAGGATCTCGCCGAGGTCCATCAGGAACTCGTGCGCATCTCGGCGTCGATCGTCGAGAGCATCCCGCGGGGCACTCACGTGCTCATCGAGCAGGATCTCGCCGAGGCCGAGCGGATGATCATGGCCGACGACGACATCGACACGCGTACCGTCGACATCGAGTCGCGGTGCATCCAGATTCTTGCTCTGCAAGCGCCGGTCGCCGGTGAACTGCGCCAGGTGGTGGCGGCCCTCAAGATCTGCGGCGAACTCGAGCGTTCGGCCGATCTGGTGGTCAACATCTGCAAGGCGGCCCGACGCATTTATGGCCATGAATTCGATCCGCGTCTGCGCGGACTCATCGTGAAGATGTCCGATCAGGCTCGACAGCTCTTCAGCGAGGCGACCGGCGCCTATGCATCGGGTGATGCCGCACGCGCTGCCGCCATCGACGACATGGACTCGTTCCTCGACGATCTTCAGCGTCAGTTCATCCAGGCCATTTTCGAGTCGCATTCGTCGGGTCGTATCGATCTTCAGGTCGCCATTCAGTTGGCCGTGGTGGCGCGCTTCTACGAGCGCATCGGCGATCATGCGGTCAACATCGGGGAGAAGGTTCGGTTCGAAGTGTCGGGTTGGCTGCCCGAGCACTCGGGTGCCGAGCGGTTCCGGGCTCGGCAGGCCTCGTCGTCGAAGGAGGGGTCGTCGTGAATCGCACCGCACAGGAGAAACTCGACGACCTGCGCGACGAGACGCTCGCGCTGGGCGAGATCCTTGTCGATTCGATTCCCCGTTCCACCAAGGTTCTGCTCGAACAGGACATGGAAGGGGCCGAGTACCAGATCCTGGCCGACGACGAGTACGACGCCCGAACCATCGCGCTGGAAGAAGCGAGCATCTCGCTCATGGCGCTGCATGCTCCCGTGGCGAGCGAACTGCGTCACGCCGTGGTCGTCATGAAAATGTCGGGTGAGCTCGAGCGTTCGGCCGATCTGGTGACCAATCTCTGCAAGGTCGCCCGCCGTATCAACGGTCATCCGCTCGACGATCGCCTGGCCACTCTCATCGAGCGCATGAGCAATCAGGCCCATCTGCTCATGAAGCAGGTGATGAACGCTTACGCCAATCGCGACCTGGCCGTCGCCAAATCGGTGAGCGACATGGACGTCTACCTCGATCAGCTCCACAAGCAGTTCATCCAGGCGATCTTCGAAGCCCACAGCGACGGCAAGATCGACTTGGCGGTCGGTATCCAGATGGCCAAGACGGCTCGCTTCTACGAGCGGGTGGGCGACCACGCCGTCAACATCGCACGCCTGGTCGAGTTCCTCGTGACGGGAGTGCTCCCTCCGGCGGGCGATCATCACCGCGACGGACGCGGAGATCTGACACCGATCGGTATCGAGCGGCCCCCGAGCGGCGCATGACCGTTCTCCTTCTCGTCGTCGCCGTGGTGATCGGCGTCGTCGTCGGAATCGTGGTCGAACGTCGTCGGACCCATTCTTCGGCCCGCACGGAAGCGACCGAGTCGACGACGGCCTCCGACTCGGGTGACGTGTTGCTCGAGCAGGCCATCGACGCACTCGGCATCGGCGTCGTCGTGGCGTCGGCCGACGGTGAGATCGTGTTCGGCAACGCGATCGCCGGCGGACCAACCGGGGCGCTCCACTCCGACGTCCTGGTCGAGGAAGCCATCGAGATCCACGTTCGGGCGGCCCTCGAAGGTCAGACCCGACGTCAGACGATCGAGTTGTTCGGACCGCCGCGTCGAGTGGTGTCGGTGTCGGCTGTCCCTCTCGCCGATGGCGGAGCGGTGGCCATCATCGAAGACGTGACCGAGCGATCGCGGCTCGATGCAGTGCGCACCGACTTCGTGGCCAACATCAGCCACGAACTGAAGACGCCGGTGGGGGCCTTGTCGGTTCTCGCCGAGGCGCTGGCCGACGAGGATCAACCCGAAGTGATCCAGCGCCTGGCCGACAAGATGGTGAACGAAGCCATGCGGGCTGGTCGCACCATCGACGATCTGCTCGAGTTGTCGCGAATCGAGCTCGGTGGCGAGGCGGTCAAGGACGTGGTGCTCGCGTCGATGGTGGTCGACGAGTCCGTCAATCGAGCTCGGTCGCTCGCCGAGCGAGTCGGCATCGAACTCGTGATCGTTCCGTCGAGTGATCGCGTCCGAATGCTCGGCGATCGCCGTCAACTGGTGTCGGCCCTCGGCAATCTGGTCGAGAACGCCGTCAAGTACTCCGACTCCGACTCCCGGGTCGAGGTGTCGGCCACGTCCGACGGCCAGTGGGTCGATCTCTCGGTTCGCGACTTCGGCCTCGGCATTCCGCAGAAGGACATCGACCGGATCTTCGAGCGCTTCTATCGGGTCGATCGAGCTCGTTCGCGTGAGACCGGTGGGACCGGACTCGGCCTCGCCATCGTGCGCCACGTCGCCACCAACCACGGTGGTGAGGTGAAGGTGATGAGTGTGGAGGGTGAGGGATCCACCTTCACGTTGAGGATTCCGGCTGCGGTCGGTCTCGTGTCGACGGCCCTGCGGGACGCGGGCTGACGGGAAGGGAGACGACGTCATGGCCACGCAGACGGTTCTGCTCGTCGAGGACGAGGAAAGTTTCGTCGACGCGCTCACCGTGGGGTTGAAGCGTGAAGGATTCCGGGTCGAGGTGGCCCGCGACGGCCTGGAGGCGCTCAACCGCTTCGATCTGGTGCAGCCCGATGTCGTGTTGCTCGACGTGATGCTGCCCAAGATGTCGGGTATCGACGTGTGCCGTCAATTGCGTAAGCGCACGCAGGTGCCGATCATCATGGTGACGGCCAAGGGAGCCGAGATCGACACCGTCGTCGGGCTCGAGGTGGGTGCCGACGACTACATCACCAAGCCGTATCGAATGCGCGAGTTGGTGGCCCGCATGCGCGCGGTGATGCGCCGTGTATCGACCGAGCGCGGTTCGACGCCGTCCGAGATCGATGGTTCGGTTCTCGAAGTGGGTGATGTGAGCCTCGATCCCGACGAGCACGTCGTGCGTGTTCGCGGCGAACACGTGCAGATGCCGTTGAAGGAGTTCGAACTTCTGCATCTCCTCCTCTCCAATGCCGGTCGCGTGTTGGCTCGCGAAACTCTGATCGATCGTGTGTGGGGCATCGACTACGTGGGTGACACCAAGACTCTCGACGTGCACATCAAGAGATTGCGCGCCAAGATCGAGGACGAACC
>CAZTPF010000022.1:3360-26846 GCA_964614655.1 uncultured Bifidobacterium sp. | reverse complement strand
CCAAGACTCTCGACGTGCACATCAAGAGATTGCGCGCCAAGATCGAGGACGAACCCTCCGATCCGAAGCGGATCGTGACCATTCGAGGTCTCGGTTACAAGTTCGAACGTTCTCGTTGAGCGTGTCCGGTGTCGGTACGGCACGACACCTAACATGATCACGTGAGCGACGCCGAGAACTCAGCGCCTTCGGGCCGCCGAGGACGTTCGTCTCACCCCGAACCGAAGTATCAACATCAGTTCCGGGCCTCGCCTTTCACTCGACTGGTGCGAGTTCACGCGCTCTTCGCCGCTGGCGAGGCGTCGATGGCGGTGGCCTTGGCCGACTCGCTCTTCTTGTCGATCACACCGGGAGAGGCCCGGAGCCGCGTGGTGCTCTTCCTCGCCATCAGCTTTGCGCCCTTCATCGTCCTCGGTCGCTTCATCGGTCCGGTGATCGACCGCATGCCTGGTGGTCGTCGATTGCTCGTCGTCCTCATCGCCGCCCTGCGAGTGGCCGTGATGATCGCCATGGTGTCTCAGCTCGAGTCGTTGCTTCTCTTCCCGCTGGCGTTCCTCGCCATGGTGCTCAACAAGACCTACGGCGTGTCGAAGTCGGCCATGCTTCCGTCGCTCACCAAGAGCGAGGCCGACCTGGTGGAGGCCAACGCCAAGTTGGGCGTGACCTCGGGAATCATCGGCTTCGCCGGAGCGGTGCCGGCCGGTCTGCTCAGCCTCATCTCACCCAAGGCGACCCTCGTCTTCGGCGCCATCCTCTTCGGACTCGGTGGTCTGGCCGCCACTCGTCTCCCGCGGATGCAGGTGGCACGTTCCGAGGCCGGTGAACTCGAGATTCGCGAACTTCGCCAGGCCGGGGTCGTGATCGCCGCCTCGGCGATGGGACTCGTTCGGGCCAGCGTGGGCTTCCTCTTCTTCCATCTGGCGTTCTGGTTCGCCGATCCCCAGCGTTCGCAAGTGGTCGGCGTCGCGAGCAACGGGAGATGGAAACAGGTCGAGTACCACTTCGGTCCGCAGTTCGGCACGTTCTGGTTCGGCGCCGCAGTGAGTCTGGCCGCCATCGGAACTCTCCTCGGCAACCTCAGCGCCAAGAAGTTGAGTCGCTTCAAGTACGTGGAAACACTGCTCGTCATCGGGCTGATCCTGATCGGCGTGGCGGGCATCGTGACCGCCGTGGCCGTCACCACCGTCGTCGCCCTGTTGATGGCTGCCACGGTCAACTTCGCGGCCGCCATAGCCAACATGGCCTTCGAGACCATCGTTCAACGTGACGCACCCGATGTGAATCGTGGACGAGCCATCGCCAATTTCCAGACGCGCTTTCAGTTGATGTGGGTTGCGGCCGGACTCGTGCCGGTGCTCTTCCATCTTCCCGGTTCGGTGGGTTTCGCCATCGTCGCCGGACTCGGTCTGTCGGGTGCCGGCGCCTATTGGTTCGGTCTGACCCAAGTGCGGCGCGGGGCGACCGATCCGCAGACGCTTCGGTCGTACATCGGATCGCGGATCAGTCGGCGTCGCTGATCTCGAGGCGGGCGAGCCACAGCCCGGGCGCTTCGAGTTCGGCCGGTGTCGGCAGCGAGGTCTCGCGGTCGAACAAGGGATCGAGTCCGCGGGCTCCGGCTCGTTCGACGACGCCGGCGACGAAGGCTTTGCCGCGTTCGACTCGAGAACGGTCGAGTCGGAGGCCGAGAAGTCGTTCGACGAACGTCGTCTCCTCACCTGATTCGATACGACGACGGCGGGCCGCCTCGGAGATGCGAGCTGGATTGCCGAGGATGCGCGCCCCGACCTGGTCGGCGATGTGGTCGGCCCAACCAACGACGAGCGACAGGACGGCGTCGATGTGCGGTTGCAGTCGGTCCTGCTCGGGAGAGCGCATGGCTCCGAGAAGAACCTCGGGGTCGCCGAGCACGCTCTGCAGCGACTGCATGATCTGCATCGGATCGGACGACTCGATCGACGACAACTTGTCCATGATCGCGTTGGGATCGGGACGGAACGCCGCCACGTGCGACCGGACGAGTCGTTCGACTTCGGCGGCGACGTGCGGCACCGAAATGATCGTGTGCAACGTGAGCTCGCTGATCAACGTCCACATGCGAGCGTCGTCGGTCGACAGATTCCACTCGACGGCGAACTCGTCGATGTTGGTGAGGACGAACATCGGCGCTCGTCCGACCCGACGGGGGAGCGGAAGGTCGTATTGGCCGAGGGAGCGTTTGCCGAGGAGACCGACCATCGAGCCGACCGTCATCCCCATCATCGTGGGTGCGAGCAGACCCGAGAACTGGCCGAGCATTGCCGCCATCGGGTCGTCGTCGCTTCCGGCTTCGGGCTTCTGGGCGAGGGCGGTGGCCAGATCGGTGAAGAAGGGCTTGTAGTCCTCGAGCGTGGCGTCGACCCACGCGGTGCGGGTGACGACGGAGGGTTCGGCCGCGAGGACCGGAAGCGACCGCTCGGTGACCGCCTCGAGCTGATCGACGACGATGCGACCGAGGTCGACGAACGACATGCGCGCCGTCGGGTCGGGATTGGACTCGGGTTGCCCGCCGGTGGCGGTGAGGAGGGCCACCTGGCGGGCGGTGTCCCATTGGACCGGGCCCTGGTCGGCGAACATCTTCATCATCTCGCCGAAGAACGGAAGTCCGGCGAAGGGATTCCGGCCGTCGTCGTCGGCGTCCCCGAACGGAAACGGTGAACCATCGGCCATGTGTCGAGCCTACGTCTCCCGATTCGGGTGTCGCTCGACGACTAGCGTCACGAGGGTGACGATCAGTGAAACACGGCACGAACCGACGCCGAACCGATCGTCGAACGACCTCGTCACCGTCCTGGTGACCGGCGCGTCGTGGCCACTCGGCCGACGGGTGGTCGAACGCCTTCGCGCCGACGATCGCTTCTCCGTCGTCGAGATCGAGCGTGGTGTGCGGTCCGACGTCCCGGCTATCGACGCCGACCCCGCCGATCTGCCGCGTATCGACGTGATGGTGCATCTGGCGCCGGGCGACCACGACACTCTGGCCGCTCGCGGGCGAAGTGCCGCCGTCGGAACTCCCGAACTTCTCGCCGAGGCGAATCGTCGTCACACGTCGCATGTCGTCGTCTTGTCGTCGGCCATGGTGTATGGAGCGTGGCCCGACAATCCGGTGCCGCTCACCGAAGACGTCGCCTTGCGACCCGACTTCGGATTCGCGTTCGCCCGTCAACTCGCGACCGTCGAACAGATGGTCGACGACTGGCGTCTGGCGTCACCCGATCGCACCGTCACCGTTCTGCGCCCGGTGCCGGCGATGGCCGCCGACGGAACCTCGTCACTCGTCCGGGCGTTGGCGGCCGGAATGGGCGGCCGTCTGGGCGAGGACGACGTCCCGGCCCAGTTCCTGCATCTTGACGATCTGGCGTCGGCGGTGGTCCTGGCCGTCGATCGGCGCCTCTCGGGCATCTACAACGTGGCACCCGACGGTCATGTTCCGGGTTCGCGAGTTCGATCGCTGTGGGGAATGGCGCCCCGTCTACGACTTCCCGATCGGGTGGGCGAAGTCGTGGCCGACCTGCGTTGGCGTTTCCAGCGAGGTCCGATTCCCCCCGGATTGCGACCGTACGTGCGCTCTCCGTGGCTCGTGTCGAACGGCAAACTGCGAGCCGAGGGCTGGTCGCCCACCGTCACCAACGAGCAGACGTTCGTCGAGGGAACCGAGACGAAGTGGTGGACGATGCTCACGCCGAAGCGCAAACAAGAACTCGCGCTCGGTGTGATGACCGCAGTGATCGTCGGTGTGGTGGTGGCCGTCGTGCGCGCGGTGCGACGTCGTTAGTCGGACGCGCCCAGCCCGGCGAACAGACTCGACAGCACCGACTGGATCGTGTTGGTGTCGATGAGGACCACGTCGTTTCCCTCGTGCGTACAGAGTCCGATCAATCGACCGGCGCGATCGATGACCGGTGCGCCTTCGGCGACCGAGAACGGATCGAAGGTGGTGCTTCGGGTTCCGATGACGGCACGACGATCGTCGGCGAGTGACATGACGCTCATCCGGTGCGCACGTTCGGAGATCACGACCACCTCTTGATCGCGTGTGATGGGCACGTTGGGAAGGCTCACGTCGGGAGCCGGTTCGTCGAGCGGAAGAGCGAGAATCGCAATGGAGGTCGCCTCGTCGACGTGCACGACCTCGACGTCGTGCGTGCTGCCGTCGGTGAGCCGCACGCGCAGTTGCGACCGATCACCGACCGCGGCGAGGGTCGTCACGAGGAGCGGTCCCTGCTCGACCATGACGGCGATGGGTGCGTCGGTGCGCGAATCGTCGAGGCTCACGAGCTCGATGTCGGCTCCCGACAGGCGGATGGCGTCGGACGTGTCGGATCGCCCCGAGACGGGACGGGCGATGAGGGCGAGGCCCACGACCACCAGAACGCCAGCGGTGATGGAGAAGGCCGTGACACCCCGACCCACCGATCGAAACGACGTCGAATCGGAGAGGCCGAGTCCGGCGGCCGCCGCCATCTCGGAAGGGTGTCGCCAGGTGCGCTCGTGAGGGGGAAGCGGCGCCGGCGGGAAGTCGTCCCGCTCGGGCTCCGATGGCGAAGTGTGCTCTCCCACGAACACGTGAGACTAGTGATCGTTCGCTCGCGTGTGTTCGCGGGCCGGCAACCTCTGGCCACCCGAGACGCCCGCTACCATCGGCATGTGCTCTCGGAACGGTCGGACGATCACTGGTTCGCTCTGACTCCCGACCCGTTGTCGATCGCCGAGGCCTACGAGTGGGCGGTCCATCCCCGTTGTGGTGCCGTGGTGGTCTTCTCCGGAACCGTGCGTGATCATGCCGAAGAGGCCGGAGTGCGACGTGACGGCGTGACCCATCTCGTGTACGAGGCCTACGACGAACAGGTGCTGCCCAGATTCTCGACGATCGTCGACGAGATGCGCGCGCGTTGGTCCGACCTCGGACGTGTGGTCCTGTGGCACCGAGTCGGCCGACTCGAACTCGAGGAGTCGTCGGTCGTCGTCGCGGTGTCCTCTCCGCATCGACCCGATGCCTTCGCCGCCGCTCGATTCGCGATCGACGCCGTGAAGTCGTCGGCCCCGATCTGGAAACTCGAGGAGTGGTCCGGTGGTCGCGATTGGGGAACCGGAGCGACCACCATCACCGACGCGTCGCGTGTCGCGTCGGTCGACGAGGCGTCGTCGCGATGACCGTCGTTCTCGTCGGCGTGGTGGCGGTGTGCCTCGCCATCTTCTTCGCTCTTGCGATCGCTCGACGAACACCGTCGAGCGACGACGGAGTTGCGTCGTTCCGCAAGCACCTCGACGCTCTCTCTCCCGAAGCGCGTCGTCAGGTGATCGATCGAATGAACGAGACGCAGAAGCCGAACGGTCAGACCGACCCCGACGATCCGGGAATCAGCCATGGCACGTGACCTCGCGATCGACCTCGGAACCGCCAACACCCTCGTGTACATGAAGGGTCGCGGCATCGTGTTGAACGAACCGTCGGTGATCGCCCTCAATCGTCAGACCGGCGAGGTACTGGCCACCGGGCACGACGCCTGGAACATGATCGGCCGCACACCCGGCTACATCGTGGCGGTACGCCCCCTGCGGGGAGGTGCCATCACCGACTTCGACGTGACCGAACGCATGATTCGCCTGCTCCTCCAGCGAGTGGGTGTGAGCCGCTTCACCCGCCCCAAGGTGGTCATCTGCGTGCCGTCGGCCATCACCGAGGTCGAACGGCGAGCGGTGACCGACGCCGCCCGTCGGGCCGGAGCCGCCGATGCTCAGTTGATCGAACAGCCGATGGCGGCCGCGATCGGAGCCAACCTGCCCATCGACGAACCGGTGGGCAACATGGTGATCGACATCGGCGGCGGCACCAGCGAGACCGCCGTCATCAGCCTCGGCGGCATCGTCGCCCTCGAAGCGGTGCGCGTCGGCAGCTTCGACATCGACAACGCGATCCAGAACTACGTGCGTCGTGAGCACGGCATCGCGATCGGCGAACGTACGGCCGAGGAGATCAAGCTCGCGATCGGTTCGGCGGCCGCCACTCCCGACGAAGTCGAAGCCGAAGTGAGTGGACGCGACCTCATGATGGGACTGCCCAAGACCGTCATCCTCACACCCGAAGAGATTCGCTACGCGATCGACGACGTCGTCACGCAGATCGTTCAGTCGGTGGTGCGGTGTCTGGCCAAGGCTCCGCCCGAACTCGCGCAGGACTTCCTCGTGCGCGGTATGTATCTCGTAGGTGGTGGTGGACTGCTGCGTGGTCTTGCCGACCGCATCGAACGCGAGACGCAGGTTCCGGTCCGCATGTCGAACATGCCACTCGAAGCCGTGGTGCTCGGAGCCGGACACTGCATCGAGAACTACGACGCTTTGAAGCGCATGTTCATGGGGCAACGACGCTGATGTCCGAGGCGTCGTCCGACATTCGTTTCGACGTCGTCAACCAGCACATCGGGGTGATCACCCTCGATCGTCCGGAAGCCCGTAACGCTCTCACCTTCGGTATGTACGCCGAACTCGAACGACTCGTCCGCGAGGCTCCGTCTCACGGTGTGCGTTGTCTGGTGGTCACCGGAGCCGACCCGGCATTCTGCAGTGGTGACGATGTCCGCCAGGTGATGGGTGCCGGTGAAGCCGATCGGGCTCCGGTCACGAGCGATCGCACACCTCGACTCACACCGGCCGCCGACGCTCTTCTGCACACCGACCTGCCGGTGATCGCCGCCGTGAACGGTGCGGCGGTCGGGTGGGGGATGGAACTCGCCCTCATGGCCGACATCAGAGTGGCGAGCGAGAAGGCGAAGTTCGGCGAGTTGTTCGTCCTGCGAGGCCTGGTGTCCGACGTGGCCGGTCTCGGACGGCTCGCCCAGTTGGTGGGGCGTGAACGGGCGGCTGAACTGCTCTTCACCGGCGACGTGATCGACGCGACGACAGCACGTGATTTCGGCTTGGTGTCACGCGTGGTGGCACACGACGACCTTCGGCGCACTGCTCTCGACCTGGCCGCGCGCATCGCCGCCAATCCTCCGCTCGCCGTGCAACGGCTCAAAGCGGGTCTGCGCGACACACTCGATCCCGATTGGCGAGAACTCGGAGTTTGGGTGTCGGCCACCCTCGGGGAGCTGTTCGCCACCGACGATCATCGTGAAGGCGTGCGGGCGTTCCTCGAGAAGCGTCCGCCGAAGTTCACGGGGCAGTGATCGGAACCAGGTAGCCGTCGAGCGACAGCACCCACATCCGATCGAGGTGGTCGGCCAGCACACCCACCGATGCCGGAACCTTGCCGAGCGCCAGGAGTCCGCAGGTGTCGAGACCTCCGGGTTCGACACAGAGTGCCCGCACGAGACCGCTGCAGAAGTCGGAGAAGAGGTACCAGTCGCCGACCGCGCCGACCGTGGTGTCACGCATGACGGCGCCACCCGAGATCGAGCAGTCGCCGTCGACGTGCTCGTACTCGAACACCGGTGCGATCTCGCGGAACGCGAGATGACGTTCGGTCTGGTCGGCGTTGAACGGCCTCGTTCCCTCCCATGCACTCCAACCGAACGACGAGCCCTGAAGGTCGCCGACGTCGACGAGATTGACCTCTTCTCGTTCTCCCTGTCCGACGTCGGCGATCCAGATGTCGTTCGTGAACGGATCGATCGAGACGCGCCACGGATTGCGCAGCCCCACGGCCCAGATCTCGGGCTCGGGAGAGTCACTGGTCGGATCGAGTCGCAGGACCTTGCCGAGGAGCGACTCGGGATCGAGAGCGTCGCGATCGGGATCGCCGGCCGATCCTCCGTCGCCGGTGAAAACGAAGAGGTGTCGCCCGTCGGCCGTGACGGCGAGATCGCCCCCGTTGTGATTGGAGTAGGGCTGTTCGACGGTCAGCAGCTCGACCCGAGACGCTTGGACGAACGTGCCGTCGTCGTCGACGTTGTAGCGGGCGACGACGGTGTCACCGTTCAGGTCGGTGTAGTCCACGAAAGCGTGTGCGCCGTTCGGTGAGTAAGCGAGCCCAAGAAGGCCGCGCTCGCCTTCGGCTCGGGTGTCGCCGCTGATGTCGAGCAGGACGTCACCGGGCGAACCATCGTCGTTCATGCGGCGGACGAAACCGGTGCGCTCCACGACGTGCGTCTCTCGTCCGTTCCACGACGACATGTCGACGGGCTGGATCCAGCCCTCGATCGGTGGGCCGAGGGTCGCGTCGAGAGACGGCGAGACCACTATCGGGGTCGAGCTGTCGTCGGGCAGAACGGGAGCGGTGTCGGTGGAGATCGGTTCGAGGACCGACGGAGCCACCACCACCTCGTCGGACGAACCGCAGGCAACCGCCAACAGGCCGAGTGTTGCGAGGCCGAACGCGGTGAGTCGCGACGAGTGCCGGGATCTCACGATCGCTCGCGGCGGATCAGACCCTCCTGAACGACGCTGATCGCCAACTGTCCGTCACGTGTGTAGATCGAGCCGGTGGCGAGACCGCGGGCGTGCGACGTGGTGGGTGTGCTCTGGTCGTACAACAGCCACTCGTCGGCCCGGAACGGGCGATGGAACCACATGGCGTGATCGAGGCTGGCCATCTGCACGTCGTCGGTCCAGTTGAGGCCGTGCGGCAGAAGAGTGGTGTCGAGCAGTGTCATGTCGCTCGCGTAGGTGACGATGCAGGCGTGCAGCGTGGGGTCGTTCGGCAACTTGCCGTCGGCGCGTAGCCACACCTGCTGTCGATCGGATGGTTCGCGCGATCGCGACATGGGATCGCCGCCCACATAACGGACGTCGATCGGACGCGGCCGCTCGTACCACTCGCCGAGCATCTCTTTGTGCGGCGCCATGCGCGTTTTGAAGTCGGGGAGGGATTCGGGTTCTACGACGGAGGGCATCTCGGTCTGGTACGACATGCCCTCTTCGGGAGCGTGGAAACTCGCCTGCAGGTTGAAGATGGCCTGACCGTGTTGGATGGCGACCACACGCCGGGTGCTGAAGCTCCGGCCGTCGCGGATGCGATCGACGTCGTAGAGAATCGGGGCAGTGGGGTCGCCCGGGCGCAAGAAGTAGGCGTGAATCGAGTGCACGCGTCGATCTCGGTCGTCGACCGTGCGCGACGCGGCTACCAGAGCCTGGCCGGCGACCTGGCCGCCGAACACGCGCTGCCGGTTCTCCTGGGGGGAGCGGCCACGGAAGATGTTGACTTCGATGGGTTCGAGATCGAGCAGGTCGATCAGACCTTGAAGAGTGTCGGACACCTGCGCATTCTCGCACGGGCGGGAACCCGTTGCGAGGCGGAAATGGCGAGGTGAGAGCGGACTAGGGTCGCTCCATGGCATTGCTTCCTCTCGATCCCGACCAATTGCTCTCCACCACACGGGCCGTACGCAAGCGCCTCGACTTCGAGCGCCCGGTGCCCGACGATCTGGTGCGCGAGTGCGTCGAGCTCGCCATGCAGTCGCCCTCGGGCTCGAACAACATGACGATGCAGTTCGTGGTGGTGCGCGACGAGGCCAAGCGCAAGGCCATCGGCGAGATCTACCGGCAGTGCTACGCGATCTACCAGTCGATGGACGGTGTCTACATCCGCTCGATCGACAAGGGTGACGATGCGGCCAACGCCCAGCAGCAGCGGTCGGCCGACTCGGCCGACTTCCTCGGCGAGCACATGGGCGAGGCCCCGGTTCTGGTGATCGGCTGCACCCAGGGTGCGCGCGCCGACGGCATGCCCGGAATGATGGTGTCGTCGGTGATGGGCAACGTCCTGCCGGCGATGTGGAGTTTCATGTTGGCGGCTCGCGCGCGCGGTCTGGGTACGTCCTGGACCACCGTGCACCTCATGATGGAGCAGCAGGTGGCCGACGTTCTCGGTATTCCGTTCGACTCGGTGCAGCAGGTGTGTCTGTCGCCGTTGGCGTTCACGAAGGGCACCGACTTCAAGCCGGCCAAGCGTCCCCCGGCCGACTCGATCATCCACTGGGACGCGTGGTGATCGATCATCGACGCTGAACTTCGCGCCGTCGCCTTGTCGGCGACCGGTTTCATGCCCCCCGACGAAGGTGACGCCCTGTACGACGCCGCGTGCGCAGCAGGTGCGGACGTGCCGGGCGTTCCCTTTCTCGAAGTGGGTTCGTACTGCGGTCGATCGACCGTGTGGCTCGGTGCTGCGGCACGTCGGGCCGGCACGGTGGTGTTCGCCGTCGATCACCATCGAGGTTCGGAGGAGAACCAGCCCGGTTGGGAGTGGCACGACACGTCGCTCGTCGACCCCGAGACCGGTCGCCTCGACACACTCCCGCACTTCCGGCGCACCATCGCTCGCGCCGGGCTCGACGATGCGGTCGTTGCGGTCGTCGGCGAATCACCGGTGGTGGCGCGCTGGTGGAAGACGCCGTTGGCCTTTCTGTTCATCGACGGTGGACACGGAGTCGAACCGGCCCGTCTCGACTACGAACGCTGGACACCGCACGTGGTGCCCGGGGGCACTCTGGCCATCCACGACGTGTTCCCCGATCCGGCCGACGGTGGTCGACCGCCCTTCGAGCAGATCTATCTTCCGGCGCTCGCCAGTGGTCTCTTCACCGAGGTGTCGGCGACCGGCAGTCTGCGAGTGTTGCGGCGCCTCTAGCCGTGATCGGCCGATCAGTTGAGACTGGCCGGTGTGGAGCGCTGAGCGGCGCGCAGTCCGGCCCAGGCCAGGTCGCTCACCTGTCGGGCGATCACGTCGGGATCGAAGTCGTCGCCGCTCTCGACGAGTCGACGTGACACTCCTTCGGTCATGCCGACGATCGCGTAGGCGAGCGTGCGCCGGTGATCGGCGTCGATGTCGGCAGTGATGAGCGGTTCGATGAGATCGGCGATCTGAGCGGTGAAGGAACGGACGACTTCGTTGAACTCCGGGTCGCGGCGTGAACCTCCGGCGAACAGGACTCGGAACGCGTCGTGGTCGTCGGCGACCCAACGGAAGAAGGCCGAGAAGCCGAGTCGTGTGCGTTCGCGTTCGTCGACGTCGGCGAGGGCTTGGTAGGCGATGGCTTCGATCATGCGCCGACCGGCCTCTTCGATGACGGCGAGGTAGAGCTCTCGCTTCGAATCGAAGTGTTGGTACAGAACCGGCTTCGTGATGCCGGCCGCTTCGGCGACGTCGTTCATCGACGTCTGATGGAAGCCATGTGTGGCGAAGGCGTCGAGTGCGACGGCGAGAAGTTGCTCACGTCGTTCGGCGGCGGGCATACGCATGGCCATACGCCAGCGATCGTAATGCGACTTCGTTCAGAGTCCGCGTTCGCGGTCGTCTCTTTCGGCGGCTTTCACGGCGTATCCGAGGACGATCGCCGGAGCCAGGAGAATCGATCCGACGACGAGGCAGACGGTGATCGCCGTGACGATGGGTCCTTTGAACCCGAAGGCGAAAGCCATGACGAAGAGTGCGATGGCCACGGCGAAGAAGAGGTAGCCAAGTCGGTTGGCGATCAGGGTCCAGCGGGCGATCTTGGCTCGTTGGGCTCGGACGGGATCGCGATCTGCTTCGGGCACACGCGCACCCTAGCGACTACGGTTCGTCCGTGGCCGTGCGACATGAACGACGTGGACACGTGCTGTCGGTCACCATCGATCGGCCCGAGACGAGAAACGCTGTCGATCTGGAGACGCTGCGTGCGATCGAGGCGATCATGAACGACCTCGCCGATGCACGGGTGGTGGTGTTGTCGGGTGCTCCGCCGGCGTTCTGCAGCGGAGCCGACCTGAGCGGTGTCGAGTTGGGAGAGTTCACCGACACCTTGCAGCGGGTGCTGAAATCCTTCGGCGCGGCCCCGGTGATCACGATGGCGGCCGTCGACGGACCGGCACTCGGAGCCGGCTCGCAGTTGGCGGCGGCGTGCGACCTGCGGATGTCGACCCCCGAGAGTCGCTTCGGAGTACCGGCCGCCAAGTTGGGGTTGGCCGTCGACCGTTGGACGGTCGATCGACTCGTGCAGGAAGCCGGTGCGGCCGTGGCGAGACGCATGCTGTTGACCGGCGAGTCGGCGACTGGTGCCGAGTTGCTCGGAGGATTCGTGCACCGACTCGGAACCGTCGACGAGGCGTTGAGGTGGGCCGAAGCACTGTGCGATCTGGCCCCACTCACCATCCGTGCGCACAAGTTGGCCCTGGAGGCGACCGTGAGCGACGACGAGATCGAGGCGGCGAGATTGGCGGCCTGGGCGAGTCAGGACGCCGAGGAAGGCCGGCGGGCCTTCAAGGAGAAGCGCCCACCCCTCTTCCGCAACCACTGACGACTTGGTGGTTCTGGCGGCAAATTCGTCACGCATTACGCGGTTTTCTGCCGCCAGAACGAGACCAGTCAGAGGTTGGGTGGCAGGAGTCGGTTGACGTTCTGGAACACGAAGTACAGAACGACGAAGAATGGCGCCGCCGCCAACGTGTACGCCAGTAGTCGACTCGTCCAGCGCCGATACACCCACCAGCCACCGGCCACGACGGCGAGGAGCATGGTGATCCAGCCGAGCACGTGCGGCCAGGCGGCCGGATCGGAGAACCAGCCTTCGCTGAACGTCTCGACGTCGAAGTCGACCGCTGACGCAACTGGAGAGTCGTCGACCGTGATGTCATCGGGGGGAGTGGTGCTCGCGCTTGCGACCGACGTCTCGCTTCCGGTCGTCGCCGCACTGACGACCGTCGACTCGGTCACCTCGGCGGCGATCGGCTCGGTCGCGTATCGGAACGGTCGATCGTCGACCACGTCGGATCGTGTGGTGTCGAGCTCGGCGGTGACGATCAGACGTTGCTTGGCCGAGAACTCCGGATGACAAGTCGTGAGAGTGAGAAGCGCACGTGTGGGATCGGTGGTTGCGACCACCCACGAATCCTCGGGCTCGACGATGAACGCTTGCGTCACCTGATAGATGAACTCTCGTCCTCGCACGTCGGTCACGACGATGTCGTCACCTTCCTCGAGTTCGTCGAGTTGTCGGAACGGCTCGCCATAGGTGGTTCGATGTCCGGCGATGGCGACGTTGCCGAGATGACCCGGCTGAGGAGTCATCGGGTAGTGGCCCGGACCCTTCTTCAGGTCGGATGCGGCGACACCGGCCACCACGAACTTGCTGACACCGAGATCGGGGATCTCGATGATCGCGACCGGATCCCCCTCGTCGACCGCCACCGGACGGAACGAGTCGAGTGGGGCCACCTCGGTGGCGTCGACTCCTGACGCGTCGTCGACTGCAACGTCGGTCGTGTCGGGAGCGAGAGTGCCGATCGCAACGTCCGATTCGTCGGTCGAGACGTCGTCGGAGTTCGCATAGTCGAGGAATGCGTTCTCGAGTCGGCTCTGCGCCTGTGACTCCTCGATTCCGGTTCCCCAGAGTTGGTACCCGACGAACAGGAACATCAAGAGGCCGAGCACGATGAGCGACTGGCCGAGACGGCCGAGGAACCAGTACCAGTCGCGTCGACGCGTGGTCGGGGAATGGGTCACGTCGGGTTCCACGAGGATCGAACGCTAGTGGTCGAAACCTCGCAGGTAGCGTCGCTGACGTATGTCCACCGGTGCGTCGTCCACCCCCACGGCAGCGATCGACCTCGTCGACGTGGTGGCTCTGATCGGCTCGTTTCCTGCGCTCGCCGGTGTCACCATGCACGTCGATCGCGGCGAGATCGTGTTGTTGCGGGGCCCGAACGGAGCCGGGAAGACGACACTTCTCCGTCTGTGCGCCGGCCTGCTGCCCGTCGAACGCGGAGCGGCTCGTGTGCTCGGACTCGATCTGTCCCTCGATCGGGAAGCCGTTCGCCGACGCGTCGGGCTCATCGGCCACACGAACGGTTCGTATCCCGATCTCACCGTCACCGAGAACGTGCGTTTCTGGGGGCGAACGATCGGTGCCACCGACGACGAAGTCGAATCGGCGATGGAACGTATGAAGATCGACGGACGACTCGCGCACGTACCGGTGTCGCGATTGTCGGCCGGGCAGCGTCGACGAACCGCTCTCGCCTCGTTGATCGCTCGTCGGGCCGAACTGTGGCTGCTCGACGAACCGCACGCCGGCCTCGATGCCGATGGTCGCGACGAACTCGACGCCGTTCTTCGCGCGGCGGCTTCGGCCGGAGCGACGATCGTCGTGGCCAGCCACGAACTCGAGCGTGCCGGATCCCTTGCGACCCGGCAGATCGAAGTGGTGGCCGGACAGACACGAGACGTGGACGGTCGCTCGTGAACTCGTCCTCCGTGTTTCGTGTCGCTCGTCTCGTCGCCGCCAAGGATCTGCGCGTCGAATGGCGCAGTCGGGTGGTGTCGAATCAGGTGCTTCCGTTCGCGGTGCTCGTGATGGTGCTCTTCGCGTTCGCTCTCGACAGCGACGCCGTGCTCGAGCGTGTGGCACCTGGGCTCGTGTGGCTCGCCACCATCTTCAGCGTGCTGTTCCTCGTGGCCCGCACCTACGCCGTCGAGACCGCCGATGGCGCCCTCGACGCACTCCGGTCGGCCGGGGTCGACCCCATGGGGATCTTCCTCGGCAAGACGGCCGCCTTGGCCGCCCAGCTGCTCGTCCTGGAGGCACTCCTGGTGTCGGCGGCGATCGTCCTCTACCGGGCCGATCCGAGCCCTTCGGGCATCGTGCTCTTGGTCACGACGGCCCTGGTCGCGACCGTCGGATTGGCAAGCGTAGGTACCCTGTACGGAGGTCTCGCCGCCGGTGTCAAGGGACGGGAAACACTTCTCCCACTCCTGTTGTTGCCGGTGGTGGCACCGGTCCTGATCGGCGCCACTCGGGCCACCGAGTCAGCCTTCCGGACCAACGGCATCGCAGTGAGCGAAGGCTGGCCCTGGCTGGGTCTGCTCGCTGTGTTCGCCGCGATCTTCAGTGTCGTCGGAGCAGTCGCCTTCGGGTCGCTGATCGACGAGTGAGCCGAGACGAGGAGATTCGATGACCGCAGCAACCGTCGACACGAAGCGGCGGGAACGCGTCACCGGTACCCCGTTCACTCGCGGACTCGGAATCGTCACTCTGGTGGGCGTCGTCTGGCTCGTTCTGTTCGGCCTGTTCGTCACCCCGGCCGACATCAATCAAGGTGAATCGGTGCGCATCATGTACGCACACGTTCCGGGAGCGTGGCTCGCCTATCTCGCTTTCGTCGTGACGGCCATCTCGTCGGCTATGTACCTCTTCCGTCGCACTCGCTCGCTCGTCTGGGACCGTATCGCCGGCGCGTCGGCCGAGATCGGCGTTCTCTTCATGGGTATCTCGCTCGTCACCGGCAGCCTCTGGGGGCGCCTCACGTGGGGCACGTTCTGGACATGGGACGCCCGCCTCACCACCACCGCGTTCCTCTTCGTCACCTACGTGGGATATCTCGCCGTTCGCAATCTGGGTGGCACGCATCATCAGCGTGCTCGACGTAGCGCGGTTCTGGCGTTACTCGCCGTTCTCGAGATACCGCTCGTGCACTTCTCGGTCGAACTCTGGAATTCGCTGCATCAGGACGCGAGCGTGGTCGGCAACACCGACGTCACGATGGACGGGCTCATGCTCTTCACCCTCTTCCTCGGCGTGATCGTCTTCACGCTCATGTACGTCTGGATGCTCATGCATCGTCAACGTTCTCTCACTCTGCAAGACATGGTCGACGACGTCGGTCTCGACGTCGCTCTCGCCGCCCGTCGTGCCGAGGCAGGTGCGTCGTGAAAGACGCCGGTTTCATCGTGGCGAGTTACGTGATCACCTTCGGGTCGATCGGCCTGTTCGTGTCGCTCGTCGTGAGTCGAGCCCGTCGTATGAGTCGCCAGATTCCCCCGGAGGAACGCCCGTGGACCTGACCCCTCGCCCCGCCCCCGACGTCCAGCCGTCCAAACGTCGCCGAAAGATCGTGCCCACACTCGTTCTCGTCCTCGTGATCGGTGCCGGAGCCGTCATCGTGACCCAGTTCCTCACGTCGGCGATCGACTACTACTGCAACGTCGACGAAGTCGGTGTGAAGGACGGCTGCGATCCCGGCCGTCGGCTGCGCATCCAAGGTGTGGTCGACGAAGGTTCGGTGCAGAACGACGGAGTCGTCACCTCGTTCTCGGTGTCGTTCAACGGTGCGCAACTCCCGGTCCGTTACGACGGTGAGCCGGGTGGGATCTTCAAGGAGTGCATCCCGGTCGTGGTGCACGGAGTCGTCCAGAACGGAGTGTTCCTCGGTGATCGCATCGAAGTGAAGCACTCGAACGAGTACGTCGCCGACAACCCCGATCGTGTCGACGAAGACGCTTACGATGCGCCGGAGGACACGGCGTGCTCGCCGTCGGTCTGAACGCCGCCGCCGGACGCGGGGCCGTTCTCCTCGGCGTCCTCGTCTGCGCATTCGGCATCGTCGTGACCGTCGCCGGTATTCGGCAGGGCAACACCCGGGTTTTGCGTTCGACGGCCCGCTACTCGTACGTGGCGTTCGCAGCGGCGCTGGTCGCCTTCCTGGTGATGGAACGAGCACTCATCACGCGCGATTTCAGTCTCGCCTACGTGCAGCAGGTCGGATCTCGTAGTACTCCGGCCCTCTACAACGTGACGGCACTCTGGAGCGCGCTGGAAGGCTCGATCCTCATGTGGATCCTGATCCTCACTGGGTTCACGGTCGCAGTGTCGGTCAAGTTCCGCAAACGGCGTGACGACGTCCTCTTGGCGTGGGCCATGGTCGTCATGCTCGTGGTCAGCCTGTTCTTCTTCCTGCTGGCTTTCGGCCCGGCCGACCCCTTTGCGCTCGGACCATCCGGTGTCACCGACGGACCAGGACCGAATCCGTTGCTGCAGAACCACATCCTCGTGGTGTTCCACCCGCCGATCCTCTATCTCGGTTACGTCGGCTTCACCGTGCCCTTCGCCTTTGCGATCGCCGCGCTGATCACCGGACGAGTCGGAGAAGGTTGGCTGCTCGAGACCCGACGCTGGACGTTGTATTCGTGGGGCTTTCTCACCCTCGGCATCGTGCTCGGAGGTTGGTGGAGTTACGAAGTGCTCGGTTGGAGTGGTGTGTGGGCGTGGGACCCGGTCGAGAACGCCAGCTTCCTGCCGTGGCTCACCGGTACGGCGTTCTTGCACTCGGTGATCGTCCAGGAGCGTCGCGGCATGCTTCGGGTCTGGAATCTGAGTCTCGTGATCGCGACGTTCAGTCTCACGATCCTCGGCACCTTCCTCACTCGGTCCGGCGTCATCAACAGCGTTCATGCGTTCGCCGAGGGAAGCGTGGGTCCGTGGCTCCTCGTGTTCTTCACGATCGTGGTGGCGGTGTCGGTCGTGCTCATCGGCTGGCGTGGTGACCGACTGCGGGCCCCGGGCACCATCGATTCGCCTCTCAGCCGCGAAGGTGCATTTCTCGCCAACAACGTTCTCTTCAGTGTGTTCGCCTTCGTCGTGCTCCTCGGCACCGTGTTTCCGTTGGTCGTCGAGGCGTTGCAGGATCGTCGCCTGGTCGTCGGTGCGCCCTTCTTCGATCGGATGACCAAGCCCATCGGTCTCACGATGCTCTTCCTCATGGCGGTGGCACCGGTCCTGCCGTGGCGCAAGACCACCGGAGAGGTGCTGCGCGACCGGCTCTTCTGGCCGGCCGTGTGCGGTGTGGCGGCGCTGGCCTTCGCCGTCGTGATCGGAAACGCCGGCTGGGCGCCTCTGCTCGCCTTCGGTCTGGGCGGATTCGCCGCCGGTTCGGCGTTGCGGCAGTTGGGTCTGGCCACCCGCCGCAACGGTTGGCGCGGATTCGTCGGACGAGCCAACGGCGGCATGATCGTCCACCTCGGTGTGATCGTCATGTCGGTCGCTCTCGCCGCCTCGGGCGCTTACACCCGCAGCCAGGAGTTCGTGATGGAAGTGGGCGACACAGTCGAGTTCTCGGGTCACACCTTCACGTTCGAGGGTCTGTCCCTCGAGACCGATCCGGTCAAGTCGTCGTTGAAGGCCGCGGTTCGCATCGACGGCGGACCGGTGTACGAGCCGGCTCGTAGCAAGTATCTGCAGCAGGGCATGGACATCGGAACTCCGAGTGTTCGAACCGGTTTCCGTCACGACCTCTATCTGACACTGGAGGGCGACGTGCGGCCCGACGACACCGAGGCGCGCATCAAGGTGTTCGTGAAGCCGATGATCCTCTGGCTCTGGATCGGGGGTGGCCTGCTCGCGCTCGGCACGGTTCTGTCGGCCTTCCCCGGTCGCCGCCGTCGCCCCGAGGCGCCGGTGTCGGAAGGACTCTCCTCACGTGACGAGGAGACCACGCGTGTCTGATCGCCGTCGTATCGGACCCCTGGTCGCTGGCGCGATCGCCGTGGTGATCGTGTTCATGGTGACGATCTTCGCGGTGGCGGCCGGACGCTCCACCGAGACGGCCGATTCGCCTCTGCTCGGCCGCCCGGCTCCGGCGATCACGAGCACCACGTACGACGACACCGTGTTCGACTTGTCGCGTCGCCGAGGTTCGTGGGTCGTGCTCAACTTCTTCAACTCCACGTGCGTTCCGTGCAAGCGTGAACATCCCGAGCTCGTGAAGTTCCACGAGGCCCAACGCAGTGGCGGTGGAGTGGGCGCCGAACTCTTCACCGTCGTCAACGACGACAACGAAGACGCGGTTCGCGAGTTCTTCGCCGACAACGGCGGTGGATGGCCGATCGTCCGCGACGACAACAGCGAGATCGCGGTGGCCTTCGGTGTGGCAAAGGTTCCCGAGACCTGGATCGTGAGTCCCACCGGACTAGTCGTCGAGCGTTTCGCCGGCGAAGTCACGGCCGAACTGCTGAGCACAGTGCTCGAGATGTTCGATCGAGGCGCGGCATGAATCGAGTTCTGAAGGTGGCGAAGGGACCGCTCGGCTGGCTGGTACTCCTTTTCGCATCGATCGTGTTCCTCGCCGTCGGTGTTCAGCGTGACTCCGGACCGTCCACTCCGCAGGAGCGGATCGACGCCGTGTCGCAGCGACTCGCCTGCCCGACATGCGACGGCGAGAGCGTGTACGAGTCTCGCGGCAGTGCCTCGATCGCGATCAAGCGCGAAGTGGCGCGCCTGGTGTCCGACGGACAGTTGACCGACGGCGAGATCGTGCGTTCGATCGAAGCGAGTTTCGGGAGCGACGTTCTGCTGGTTCCGCGTTCGTCGGGCCTGGAGGGTCTCGTGTGGGCACTTCCGGTGGCGGTGGCCGTGGTGGCTGTGGTCGGCATGGGATTCGTCTTCCGTCGGTGGCGTCGTGAGAACCGCAGTGTCGTGGCGACCGACGACGACGAGGTGTTGGTGGCCTCGGCCCGTCGCCGGCGGAGCGAATCGTGACGCCCGAAGAACGGGCCATACGAGAAGAGGAGCGCGACTTCCTGTTGTCGTCGCTCGACGATCTCGAACGCGAGCGAGTGGCCGGCGACGTGACCGACGACGACTACCACGCGCTCAAGGAGTCGTACACGGCTCGCGCCGCGGCGGTGCTGCGCGAACTCGACGATCGAAGCACCACCGGAAGCTCGGTCGAGTCGGGCGCCAACGACTCCTCACCTCGCTCTCGATCGTGGAAGACGATCGGTGTCGGTGTGGCCGTCGTCGTCCTGGCCGTGGTGGCCGGCATCGTGGTGGCCAACAGCGCCGGCGAGCGTCTTCCCGGACAGACCATGACCGGTTCGATCGGCGACGGCAGTGTCACGTCGCTGCTCGTGGAGGCGCGAGCCACCGGAATGGGCGACATTCCGCGCGCCGTCGATCTCTACTCGCAGGTGTTGGCGGTCGAACCCGACAACGTCGAGGCCCTCACGTACATCGGCTGGCTCACGGTCCTGTCGGCCACTCAGGATCAGACATCCGAGATCGAGATCGTGCGCGATCGCTTCCAATCGGGACTCCTACTGCTGCGACAGGCGACCGTCGTCGACGACACCTACCCTGACGCCCATTGCTTCCTCGGGATCACGTTCTTCCGCTTCATGGACGACGCCGAGGCGGCCGAGCCCGAGGTGCAGAAGTGTCTCGACTCCGACCCACCGGCCGAAGTGGCCGCACTGGTGGAAGGGTTGGCGGCCGACATCGCGAGTAGCGAACCCTGATCGTTCGCTCGTTCAGTCGTCGTCCTGCGGCGGTGGCCAGCACGTGGCGGCGATCACGTCGGTGCCGTGACGATCGAGCACCCAGACCGACGCCTTGCGCCAGTCGGGATCGGAGAGCATCTCGGCGCCTCGCCGTTGAAGAGCCGTGATCACTTCGGGAATGACGTCGCCATGGCTGCAGAGAACCGAACCGTGGGGGAGCGACATCACGAGTTCGAGAGCCCCGTCGAGTCGGAAACCTTCGGCCAGACGAGTGTCGTCTTCGATGGTGACGTCGAGGCGAGCCGACAGAGGTTCGATGGTCTGACGGCAGCGGACGTACGGACTCGACACGAGTCGGAGGCCGGATTCGGGTGCGACCAGATCGGCGATTCGCTCGCACACTCGTTCGGCCTGACGCCATCCCTTCTTGGTGAGCGGTCGGAAGCGATCGTCACCGTCCCACTTCGAGCGATCCCCGGCTTTCGCGTGGCGAACGAGGAAGAGCGACTCGGGCACGGGCGAAAGTTATCAGGGGTCCGACGAGACGATTCAAACGCCGTTGCGTCAGAATTTCAGGTATGGGATTCTTCGAGCGCAATCGTCAGGAGACGATCGAGAAGGGCTACGACGCGTCGCGTCTGCCACCCGGCCAGTACCTCACCGATCGGTTTCCCGTTCTGCACGTGGGTGACGTGCCCACGTACGCGCCCGGTGAATGGAACCTGTCGATCTTCGGACTCGTTCACCGTCCGTTCACCCTGACCCTCGACGAACTCAAGGCTCTGCCGTCGACCACGCTCACCTTCGACATCCACTGCGTCACCAAGTGGAGCAAGTTCGACACCACCTGGACCGGAGTCCGAGTTCGCGATCTGTTCGAGATGGCCGGTGTTCAGTCCGAGGCCACGCACGTGATGGAGCACGCCGAATACGGATACACGACCAACGTTCCGCTGCCCGACATCACGACCGACGAAGCTCTCGTCGCTTATGCCTACGACGGCGAGGAGATCGAGCCCGATCATGGCGGACCAGTGCGCATCGTGATTCCGCACCTCTACTTCTGGAAGAGCGCGAAGTGGGTGCGGGGCCTCGAGTTGCGGCCGTCCGACGCGCCTGGCTTCTGGGAGCGCAACGGCTATCACATGTACGCCGATCCGTTTCGGGAGCAGCGCTTCTGGAACGACTGATCAGCCGTTCACCTTCAGGAACTTGCTGAAGATCTTCTTCGGCTTCATGTCCTTGGCGATCTTCTCGGCGATCGAGTGGAAAGTGCGGGCCGCCTCGCTGTCGGGATGCACGGCCGTGATCGGCCGACCGTCGTCACCGCCCTCGCGCAACTGCGGAACGAGTGGCAACTGTCCGAGTAGCGGCACACCGAGTTCGTCAGCGAGTTCTTTTCCGCCGCCGCTACCGAACAACTCGTAACGCTTGCCGTCGTCGCCGACGAACCACGACATGTTCTCGATCACGCCCTTGACGGGGAGGTTGACCTTGGATGCCATGGCGGCCGACAGGCGAGCGACCTTCTGCGCCGCTTGCTGAGGCGTGGTGACCACGTACACCTCGCCGCGCGGCAAGTACTGGCTGAGCGACAGCGCGATGTCACCGGTTCCGGGCGGCATGTCGATGAGGAGGAAGTCGGGCTCGTCCCAGTAGACGTCGGTCAGGAACTGTTCGAGCGCCTTGTGCAACATGGGTCCGCGCCACACGACGGCTTGACCGTCGGGCACGAAGTAGCCGATCGAGATGCAGCGCACGCCGTACGACTCGGGAGGAAGGAGCATGCGATCGATGACGACCGGGTCGCGGTCGGCGCCGAGCATGCGGGGAATCGAAAAGCCGTAGATGTCGGCGTCGACCACACCGACCTTGTGACCCTGGGCCGCGAGGGCCACGGCCAGATTGGTGGTGACGCTCGACTTGCCGACTCCGCCCTTGCCCGACGAGATGAGGAGCGGACGAGTCTTCGAGCCGGGTTCGGCGAAGGGGATGACGCGACCTTCGGCGTGTCCGTGGGCCTGACCCTGGCCGGCGGTGGCCGACGGATCGCCGTGGAGCTTCTCGCGCAGGGCGGCTCGCTCGTCGTCGGTCATGACGGTGAATTCGAGATTCACCCGGGCGACGCCGGGGAGGGGAGTGACGGCGCCGTTCACGCGATTCGAGATCTCGTTGCGCAACGGGCAGCCGGCCACCGTGAGGGCGACGAGGATGCCGACCGTGCCGTCGTCGTCGATGGTGACGTCGCGCAGCATGCCGATGTCGACGATGGAACGATGGAGTTCGGGGTCTTCGACGGGCCGGAGGGCGTCGACGACCTGCTCACGGGTGAGTGTCATGGGTGGGGGCTCCCGATTCGTGATGCTGGCGTGATCGCTCACGCCGAATTTGCACTATGGCGATAGGTAGAATACCGGCGTGTCCACAAGCACTCCCACCCCTGCGAGCGGTTCTCGTTCACCTGCGGGTGCTTTCACGGCGACGGTGGCCGCCATCACCAACGCCTTCGGTGATCCGACGCGCCGTGCCATCTACATGTTCTTGCGAGATCACGCCGACGGCTCCACGGCCGCCGAGGTGGCCCGAGAAGTGGGTGTGCATCCGAACGTGGCCCGGCATCACCTCGACAAGTTGGCTGCTGGTGGTTACGTGGGGGTGTCGGTCGCTCGCTCGTCCGGCGCGGGTGCCGGACGGCCCTCGAAGCGATACGTGGCGGTCGCCGATCGTGTCGACGGCGAACTTCCGATTCGCAGTGATGATCTCGTGTTGAGTCTGCTCGGCAAGACCTTGGCCCTGTTGCCGCACGATCGGGCCGAGGCCATCGCCGAGGAGGTCGGTCAGGAGTACGGACGTGCCATGGCGGCCGCACTCACCGGTGACGATCTGGCGGTCGGCCAGCGCAGCCTGCGTTCGGCCATGCAGGCGGTGGCCGATGCGCTCACGGCCCATGGTTTCGCCTCTCACGCCGAGAAGCGAAACGACCAGTTGCGCATCATCAACAACCACTGTCCGTTCGGTGACGTGGCGCTCGAGCATCCTGTCGTGTGCGCGGTCGATCGGGGCATGGTGAAGGGCATGTTGAAGGCCCTGTACGGAGACGCCGACGTGTCGACGAGTGCCTCGTTGCCCCAGGGTGACACCTTCTGTGCCACCGTGGTCTAGCCGGTAACGTCGAAACGGTCGGTCGAAGGAGGACGTCGTGGAAGTTCGCATCGTGGTGAGCAATGTCGGTCGTGAGGTCGTGATCGAGCAGGCCGACGATCAACTCGAGGCCACGCGCAAGTCGGTCGAGACGGCGTTGTCGGGTGCGGTCGACGTTCTGTGGCTCACCGACAAGCGCGGTCGCCAGGTGGGCGTGTCGTCGTCGAAGATCGCGTTCGTGGAGATCGGCTCCACCGACAAGGACCGGAAGATGGGGTTCGGGTCGTAACCGAATCCCGAGAAAGGGGTTCGGGTCGTCACCGAATCCCTGTTCCGACACCAG
>CAZTPF010000022.1:0-3260 GCA_964614655.1 uncultured Bifidobacterium sp. | reverse complement strand
ACCGAATCCCGAGAAAGGGGTTCGGGTCGTCACCGAATCCCTGTTCCGACACCAGGTTGTCGGGCAGACTTGAACCATGGCGACCCTGGCCGATTTCGTCCGGCAGCACACCGATCTTCCCCGTGAGGACGCCGCCCATCTGCAGCAGTTGATCGGTGAGTGGGGGATGCTCGCCGACCTGAGCTTCGCCGACCTCGTTCTGTATCTGCGCGATCGCAACGGCAACTGGATCGTGGGCGCTCAGGTTCGCCCGGCCACTGGTCGCACGATCTATCCCGACGATCTGGTGGGTGGTTGGGCCAACGAAGCCACCACGGCACTGGTCGATCGCACGTTCCATGACGGTGACGTCGGTGACGCCGAGATCCAGATGGACGACATCGAAGATCCGGTGCATGTGCTCGCCATTCCGGTGCGCAGTGTGCGTGGTTCGATCGCCGTCCTCACTCGCAACTGGTCGTCGCTGTTCAGTCGTCAGCCCGGCGAACTCGAGCGCACGTATCTGGCGATCTTCCAACGCTTCGCCCAGATGTTGTCCGACGGAACGTTCCCGTTCCCGGGTCGAGCGGCCGACCTCAGCGCCGCACCGCGAGTGGGTGACGGCGCGATCGTGTTCGACGAGAACACGCGGGTTCAGTACGCGTCGCCCAATGCCAACTCCACCCTTCATCGCGTCGGTATCCCTACCAACGCTGTCGGACAGACCCTGTCCGAGTTGGGGTTCGCCGACAGTCCGGCTCGCCAGGCGTTCGAGACCATGCGTCCGGTGATCGAGGAATTCGATCAGACCGAGGACCTCACGCTCTTGGTGCGATGCATTCCGATCGTGTCGGAGGGCGTGGTCACGGGTGGTGTGTTGTTCGTGCGTGACGTGACTGAAGTGCGCCGCCGCGATCGCATGTTGCTGTCGAAGGATGCAACCATCCGCGAGATCCATCACCGCGTGAAGAACAACCTGCAGACGATCTCGTCGTTGTTACGTCTGCAGGCTCGTCGTCTGCAGGCCCCCGAGGCCAAGGCGGCTGTTCAGGACAGCGTCCGACGAATCCGCACGATTGCGTTGGTGCACGAGACGTTGTCACGTGAACCAGGCGAGGATTTCGCCTTCGTCGAGATCGTGCGGCCGCTCATGCGTCTGGCCGAAGAGAGCCTGCAGTCTCCGGATCGTCCGGTTCGATTCCTCATGAAGGGTGATGGGGGACGTCTGCCGGCCAACATCGCCACACCGTTGTCGGTGGTGGTGACCGAGTTGCTGCAGAACGCGATCGACCACGGTTTCCCCGAGGGGAGTGCTGGTGGCACCGTGGTGGTTCTGCTCGGCGGCGACGACGACACGATCCACATCAAGGTCGTGAACGACGGCCGGGGTCTCGATCCGGCGTTCGACCTCGATGCGGCCACCGGGCTCGGACTCTCGATCGTGCGAACGCTCGTGACCACCGAACTCGACGGAACGATCGAGATGCGGGCCGGACGGCCGGAGGACTTCGAAGAAGTCGGAATCGCCGGCGTGCGCAAGGGCGACGGCACGGTCGTCGAATTGCATCTCCCGCGCTGAGCGGGAGCGTGAGTCAGCTGGCGGCGGCGCCGGCGTTGTTGACCTGAGCGGCCTTCAGTGCCTTGTTGCGAGCGGCGATCCGACGGCGGATGTCGCGTCGCTCCTCTTCGGACGTGCCGCCCCAGATACCCGAGTCCTGGTTGGTTTCGATGGCGAAGTCGAGGCATTCGATCTTGACCGGGCACTCGTCGCAGACCTGCTTGGCCCGATCGATCTGCAGCAACGCCTGTCCGGTGGTTCCGACCGGGAAGAACAACTCGGGGTCGGTGTCCTTGCAGACGGCGTCGACCCGCCACGTGTAGTCGGCAGAACCGAGGGCCAAGGACGAGGCGAGGATCGACACGGTGTACTCCTGGAGGTCGAGGGGTGGGGGTGTGGGGACGAATGTCCTCCGGGGGTCAAGCGTGTCAAACCGTCTGGGTCGGATCAATAGGTCGGCCAGATTTTCCTCCGAATTTCCGGCCGAGATTCCCCCGGATCTCCCGGTTCCCCCGATCCCCAACCCCTCACCGGAAATCACGAGCGCACAAACCGACGAAAATCGCCCACTCTGTTGCGCAGATGACCAGTGCGGGGGGTTAACGCAACAGAGTGGGGAATTTCGTAGTTTTTCGGGGATGGAGGTGATTGCGCATCGGGGGGCGTCGAAGGCCGAACCCGAGAACACCATCGCCGCCTTCGAGCGGGCCCATCAGCTCCGAGCCGATGCCGTCGAGCTCGACGTGCGCCGCACCCGCGATCACGTACTCGTCGTGCATCACGACGCCGTTCTTCCCGACGGTCGGGTGATCGTGCACACCGATCACGCCGATCTGCCGTTGCACGTTCCCACACTCGGCGCCGCGCTCGACGCCTGCCGTCCCATGTGGGTGAACGTCGAGATCAAGAACGATCCGAACGAACCCGACTTCGATCCGTCCGATCAGATCGCCGACGCGACACTCGACGAGTTGTCACGACGATCGGAGGGTGACGACCGTTGGCTGATCTCGTCGTTCCGACGCGAGACCATCGAGCGTTGTCACGAACTTCGTCCGAGCATTCGCACGGCATGGCTCACGATCGCCGTCGCCCCCGACACGCCGGCCGATCTCGCCGCGTCCGGACACTCCGCCGTTCATCCATGGTTCGGCATCGTCACCCGCGAGATGATCGACGCGTTCCACGACGTCGGTCTGCAGGTGAACACCTGGACGTGTGACGATCCCGACCGCATGCGCGAACTGGTCGAGTGGGGGATCGACGGCATCTGTACGAACGTGCCCGACGTGGCCGTCACGTTCCGCTGATCCCCGGTCTACGACGGGAACACCAACCGCACGGCATCGGGAACGTGCCGGAAATGAAGTCGGTTGGCCTCGCCCAGGTAGTCGCCGTCCACTTGATACGGGAATCCTGACGCACCTTCGATCACGAGTTCGTCGACGGCGTCGAAAACCGAAACGTGCTCGTTCGGTGTGATGCCGCCACCGCGCAACGCTCCGGCGAGTGACGCGAAGATCGCGCGCGCCGACATCGTGCGGAACGTGATCGCCACCAACGGACGATCGAGGGTCGCGTTCGGCGACAGATCGAGCGGGCGATTGCCGAGGAACGTGTACGGATTCGTGTTCATCACGATCGTGAAGTAACCGTCGTGCACGAACTTGGTTCCGGTGCTCGGCGTGCCGTCGGCTCCTTGTCCGCCGATCGACGCGTCGGC
>CAZTPF010000021.1:31601-33917 GCA_964614655.1 uncultured Bifidobacterium sp. | reverse complement strand
CACCAGATCCCCGAGTTCGACACCGTCGAGGGTGGGGAGAAGGGTGAGTTGTCCGATCGACTCGGGTAGATCGGCGAGGTCGGGTGACACCTCGACCACATGAGGCACAGCGATCACTCGACAACCGGCCGCCAACGCCGAGCGGACCCCCGTCGGTGAATCCTCGATCGCCAAACACTGATCGGCACGCACACCCAGCCGCTCGGCCGCTCGCAGGTACGGCTCGGGGTGCGGCTTGCCACGTGCCACTTCGTCACCGGTGACCGATGTCGTGAAACTTCCGGTCGGCAGACAGTTCACGACCTCGTCGGCGAAGCGTCGCCACGACATCGTCACCAATGCGGTGTGCACCGATGCGCCACGTACCTCGGCGAGCAGTTCACGCGCACCAGGTCGCCACGGCACCTCGGCCCGTACCCGCGCGACCACCCGGTCGAGCAGCATCTCGACGATCTCGGTCGGCGTTCGATCGACACCGCCGTGCTCGCGGATGTAGGCACCTGAATCGAGCAGGTCGGAACCCACGAGAGCCTTGGCGTGATCGTGGCTCCATGTGCCGCCGTGCATGTCGACGATCTCGAATTCGGCGTCGATCCAATACGGCTCGGTGTCGACGAGAGTGCCGTCCATGTCCCACAGAACAGCCGCCGGCAGACCTGGGACCGTCATGTCGTCCGACGAGACTCGTCGAGGCGTTGGATCCTGCGACTCTCGACCGCATGTCGACGCAAGACGTCGTCGAGCCTCGAATCAACGATGATCCCGTCGCGCACCACCGACCGACCATGGACGATCGTGTGATGAGCACCGATCGGACCGCATCGCAACCAGGCCTCGATCGGATCGGCCAACGCTCCGGCGAACTGCGGACCAGTGAGACGCCATACGGCGAGATCGCCGACTGCGCCGACGCTCAATTCCCCGATCTCACCTTCACGTCCGAGACAGCCAGCCCCACCTCTGGTCGCGATCTCGAGGGCCATCCGAGCCGTGCCGGCCGAAGCGCCATCGCGCAGTTTGGCGAGCAGCATGGCCTGTCGCGCCTCGAGCCACAGCGACGCCGAGTCGGCCGACGACGAGCCGTCCACGCCCAGTCCGACCTTGGCACCGGCGCGACGCAACGAGACGATCGGAGAGATTCCCGATGCGAGGATCAGATTGCTGCTCGGACAATGCGCCACACCCACTCCGGCTGCACCGAGTCGATGTACTTCGTCGTCGTTCGGCATCACGCAATGCGCGACCCACGTGCGATCGGTGCACCAGCCGGTTCGCTCGAGATACTCCATGGGCCGACATCCGAAGGTGGCCAACGAGAACTCGTCGTCCTCGGCGTTCTCGGCGAAGTGCGTGTGAAGACGCACGTCGAGCTTTTCGGCCAATTCGGCCGAACGCACCATGAGCTCCTCGGTCACGCTGAACGGCGAACACGGCGCGAGTGCGATGCGCACCATGGCCCCGTGCGATCGATCGTGATGACGATGCACGGCTTCTTCGCTCGCGGCGAGAATCTCGTCGTCGTCGGCCACCACGTCGTCGGGTGGGAGACCTCCGTCCTTCTCCGACAACGACATCGAACCGCGGGTCGGATGGAAGCGAACGCCCAGATCACGCGCCGCCATGATCTCGGCACTCAGCAGGTCGCCCGCTCCTCGAGGATGCAGATACAGATGATCGGTACTGGTGGTGCAACCCGACATCGCCAGTTCGGCCAATCCGACGAAGGCACTCACGTACACCGACTCCTCGTCGATACCGCGCCACAGCGGATACAGCGACTGCAACCACCCGAACAGGGGCTTGTCGGTCATGGGCGGAAAGGCGCGCGTGAGGTTCTGGTAGATGTGGTGATGGGTGTTGACCAGTCCGGGTGTGACGAGACAATCGGACGCGTCGATCACCTCGCGCGCCTCCGGGGGCTCCTGAGTCGACGCACCGATCGCCGACACCAGACCGTCGGTCACCGCCACCCATCCGCCGGGCAACTCACGCCGCTGATCGTCCATGGTCGCCACGAGGCGTGCGTTGCGGACGAGCAGATCGGCGATGACGGGTGCGGTCATGATTCAGCGCCCCGTGAACACCGCTCGGGGAACGTCAGACGTTCAGATCGAGGAGTTCGCTGCCTTCGTGGCGCTCCTCGCCGTCCTTCCAGAGAAGGTGGCCAAGAAGGGCGGCGAGCCCCACCGAGCTCAGGCCGACGATCACCGGAAAGGCGAACAGGACGATCACGAGGACGATGGCACCAGGCACGACGACACCTTACTTTCGAGACTTCTTGGCCGGCGACTTCTTGCTCGGTGACTTCTTGCTCGG
>CAZTPF010000021.1:0-31501 GCA_964614655.1 uncultured Bifidobacterium sp. | reverse complement strand
GTCGACTTCTTTGCAGTCGACTTCTTGGCCGGTGACTTCTTCGCAGGTGACTTCTTCGCCATGGCGTCACGCTAGCGGTCGCCAGGGTCTCGCTCACTCGGCCACCGTGCTGGCCATCCGTCGAACCGCCAGACGGCAGCCGCCACGGCGGCGAACACGGCGTCGCTTCCGTTCACCGGTTCGGAGTCGTCGTCGACGATCTCGACCTCGATCGTCGGCGTGTCGGAAGCCCGCACCACCCCGAACGAGCGGATCGTCAGATCGTGCACGGTTCCGGATTCGTCGACCGCCACACCCTCGGATCGAACCCAGCCGAGGGCCATGTGGGCCGCACCCACGCAATAGGAGTGGAGAACGGTGCGATCGAGAACATCACCACAACGCACTCTCACGTGAATTCCTTCCTCGTCCACCCGGGCCCATGCTTCGGCTCCCTCGGGTGAAGAGACGTGGTCCCACGGACCCTCCGTGACCGACGAACGCATCACTGCGATCTCGGCCCAGACGGCGGCTCGACGTTCCAACGTGGTCGGCGGGCCGGGAAGGTCGATTTCGTGCAACTCCCAGTCGGGGGCGATCGCTCGAACCAGTTCGGCCAGACCGTCGGTACGTCGCACCACTGCGACACCCGAGCCGTCGGCACGAACACCTGCTGCGACCACGGGACGCTTCGCTCCCCGTCGAACCACGTCCTCACGCGAGAGCACGACCCGCATCGGCACCCGGTGCTCGTCGGCCAGTCGTCGCGCCTCGTCTCGCAGCCAGGTCGCCTTGCCGCCGAACGCACCGCCGTTCTCGGTCGGTCCGAACGGTTCGCCACCCGGTCGACACCACACGGCATCGGGTTCGAGATACGCCGGTTCGACCCATGTGGTCGCAAGTGTGCGAACGAAGTCTCCGCTCGGAGGAGCGATCGGCCACGTGAGACCGAGCGTCGACCGTCGACCCGGGACCACCCCCGCTTTGGCACGCGCCTCGGTGACCGTCGAGGCGACGCTCCACGAACCATCGGGTGCGAGAACGGCCACCTGCGCGTCGACCGGCGCGACGTCGTCGGCGAATCCGCCCTCACCGAGAGCGACACGAGGTGACACGATCTGCGTCGCTCGACCTTCGATCGACGCTCGTCGACTGGCCGCCTCGAGATCGCGTACTTCACTTCGTCGTGTACCGACAGCGACTGCAGTCGCCGCGTCGACGACGGTCTGCCAACCCGTGCACCGACACAGGTGTGCCGTGAGGCTCGATGCGATGTCGGCTCGATCGTCACTGCTGTGTCGCTCGGCCGCCAAACGCATCACGATGCCTGGCGTGCAGAAGCCGCATTGACTGCCACCGGAGTCGCAGAGTGCTTCGGCCCATCGATCGCGAAGTTCGGCGTCGAGTCCGTCGATCGTCGTCACGCGTCGACCCGACACTCGCGACAACGGAGTCACACAACTCACGCGAGGTTCGCCGTCGACCCACACCGTGCAACAGCCGCACTGGCCCTGGGGTGCACAGCCATCCTTGGCCGAGCGCACGCCGAGTTGATCGCGAAGCGCCGCCAGCAAACTCACCGAACCCGAAGCCGACACCGCTCGACCGTCGAGCTCGAAGTTCACGATTGGTTCCGACGTCGACATACCTCTATGTCACACGCTGAGGACGGCTCACCACAAGACCATCGGGATATCGTCCGCCCCGTGAACCGCGATCTTCGGCCACTGTCCCGCCGGCGACTGCTCGGTCTCGGTGCGTCGGCCGTCGTCGGCGCCCCGATGATCTCACTCCTTGCGGCGTGTGGCGGCTCGTCCGACAGTGGAGCGGGAGCCGGTCCGGGCGGACTCGACTCCGATGCGATCCTCGCCGCACGCTGGATCCCGACCGAACTCGGACCCGGGCGACAACGGCTTCCGGTGTCGATCGGCGACGCCGCCGGACTCACTCAGGAAGGTCCCGATCGGCTCGTCGCCAAGATCGTGTCGCTCGACGACGACTCGGTGGTCGTCGAGCAGCTCGTCGCCGACCGCCGATCACTCGGCGAGGGAACGATCCCCTTCTGGACGTTTCGGTCCTTCATCGAACGTCCCGGCTTCTACAGCCTCGTCGTCGACGGGGGTCCGATCGAAGGTGCCGCGTTCCAGATCCAGGATCCGTCCGATCTGTCGGCCGAACGCATCGGTGACACTCTCACGGGATTCGACACTCCCACCTTCGACGACTCTCGAGGTGTCGAGGCCGTCTGTACGCGGCAGCCCGAACCCTGCCCGTTCCACGACCTCACGTTGAACGAAGCCCTCGCCACCGGACGACCAGTCGTGTACCTCGTGGGTACGCCAGCTCACTGTCAGACCGGGGTCTGCGGACCGGTCCTCGAGCAGATGATCGAACTGGCCGATGAACTGGGCGACACCGCCGTGTTCGTGCATGCCGACGTGTACGCCGACCGGGCGGCCACGACCGTGGCGCCAGCGGTGACGGCCGCTCGACTCACGTTCGAACCGACGGTGTTCGTGACCGACGCGTCAGGAATGGTGATCGATCGCCTCGATGCCGTGTGGCACGTCGACGAACTTCGAGAACTGCTCAGCTGAACGACTGACCGCAACCGCAGGTGCGAGTCGCGTTCGGATTCGTGATGTTGAACCCGGCCTGATTGAGGCCGTCCTTGTAGTCGAGAGTCGCGCCCTCGAGGAGCTGCGCCGACGCCGGATCGACGATCACGCGAACGGCGTCACCGAACGTGGCTTCGATGTCATCGGAGGCGACGTCACCGTCGAAGAACATCTCGTACGAGAATCCGCTGCATCCGCCGGGACGAACGGCGACTCGCAGTGCGAGTTCGTCGGCACCCTCGGCCGCGAGCAGTTCCTTCACCTTCACGGCTGCTGAATCGGTCAGAGTGATCACGTCGGCTCTCCTCGTTCGAGTGGCGGATGAGATGGAGCCCATCCGGTCGGGCTCGTACCCGACGCACCTCATTTTACTGGTCTTTCCGCGGTCTCGACAGTCGACGGTCGCCGGTACCCTTGACTCATGGAGCCCCAGAACGTGACTCCTCCGTCCGTCGACGAGGTCACCGACCTGCTGCGAGCCGTGATCGATCCCGAGCTCGGCTCCGATGTGGTCGATCTCGGCATGGCGTCGTGCCGTTCGGTGTCGGCCGACGGATTCGTGGTGGTCGACGTGAAGCTCACCATCGGCGGATGCCCGCTTCGAGCCCAGATCAAAAAGGACGTCGAAACGCGAGTCTCCACTCATCCCGGCGTGCGCGGGGTGAAGATCGAATGGGGTGAGATGACGAGCGAGGAGCGCTCGGCCACCATGGCCAAGGCTCGCTGGAACGCCCGGGAAAAGGCCCCCGACACGGCGATTCCCGCCACGACTCGAATCCTTGCCGTGTCGTCGGGCAAAGGCGGAGTGGGCAAGAGTTCCGTCACCGTCAATCTGGCCGCCGCCATCGCCGATCAGGGTTTCACGGTCGGTGTGCTCGACGCCGACATCTGGGGCTTCTCGGTGCCACGCATGCTCGGTCTCGATCAGCGTCTCGAAGCCGAGGCCGATCCCGACACCGGCCGTCCCAAGATCCGTCCGAACACCCGTGTGGTCGGTGACGGACTCCTGAAGGTGGTGTCCACCGGTTTCCTGGTCGACGACGAGGGGACGGCCCTCATGTGGCGCGGTCTCATGCTCACGAAGGCACTCGAACAATTCCTCAACGACGTCGCCTGGGGACATCTCGACTACTTGGTGATCGACATGCCCCCTGGCACCGGTGACGTGCAGATGGGTCTCGCTCGCATGTTGCCCCGGACCGACATGATCATCGTGACGACCCCGGCGGTGAGTGCACAAAAGGTGGCCATTCGGGCCGCCGACATGGCTCGTCGTTCGTTCCTCAGGATCGCCGGTGTGATCGAGAACATGAGCGAGTTCGTCTGCGATCACGGTGAGCACTACCCGCTCTTCGGACGCGGTGGCGGACAGGCGCTGGCCGACGAAATCGGCGTTCCGTTGCTCGGACAGGTGCCCCTCGAGCCGCATGTCGCCGCCGGTTCCGATGCGGGCGAACCCGTGGCCCTGGCCGGTTCCGGCCCGGCCGCCCTGGCCTTCCGATCGATCGCTCGTCAGCTCGTGACCGAGACAGTTCCTCCGGTGCAGATGTCGGACTGTTCGGCCCGTCAGAGCGACGATCCTGCCGACCCTCGCGGCTTCACCGAGGTGTCGGTGGGTGCCGAGGGCGTGGTGATCGAATCAGTGACACCGGTGTCGCTCCGGGGTGGACAGTAGATACCCCCTAGGGTATAGTGGCCTCACCGACCAGGAGGCCCCATGCAACTTCCCGACGACACCATCGACGATCTGACCCGCCGGTTGCGCCGCGTCGAAGGCCAGGTACGTGGCATCCAGCAGATGCTCACCGAAAGCCGTGAATGCCGTGACATCGTGGCCCAGGTGTCGGCCGCCAGCAAGGCCCTCGACCAGGTGGGCTTCAAATTGCTCGCCACCGGACTCAGCCACTGTCTGGCCGATCCCGTCGAAGCGGCCAAGAACGGATTCGATCTCGCCGAAGTCGAAAAGTTGTTCCTGAAGCTCGCCTGATCTCCCACTCGCAACACTCGCACGGAAAGGACCCGCCATGGCCTTGCATCTCACTCAGCACTATCTGGAATGTCTGTCCCACGCCTCTTATGTGGTGGCCGACACCGACAGCCGGATCGCCGCCGTCGTCGACCCGCAACGCGACATCTCGGCCTATCTCGCCGAAGCCGAGGAGAACGGTTTCACGATCAAGTACGTCGTCGAAACGCATTTCCACGCCGACTTCCTGTCGGGTCATCTCGAACTCGCCGAAGCGACCGGAGCCAAGATCGTCTTCGGCGCACAGGCGGCCGGTCGCACCGACTTCCCGATCACTGCGGTCGCCCAGGGCGACGTGCTGATCCTCGGTGATTCCGACACTCACGCCCGTCTCGAAATTCTCGAGACTCCGGGCCACACTCCCGAATCGATCTCGATCGTGGTGCGTGAGAACGCGTCGGCGTCACCTCATGCCGTCTTCACCGGCGACACTCTCTTCATCGGCGACGTGGGCCGACCCGATCTGCTGGCCGCCGTGGGCCACACCGCCGAAGATCTCGGACGCATGCTGTACCACTCGCTGCACGAGAAGCTCATGAAGTTGCCCGACTCCACGTTGGTGTACCCGGCCCACGGTGCCGGCAGCGCCTGCGGCAAGAACCTCTCGACCAACACCGTGAGTTCGATCGGTGAACAGCGCTCCACCAACTACGCGCTCGCCCCGATGACCGAAGATCAGTTCGTGGCCGCCGTGACCGAGGGACAGTCGACGGCACCCATGTACTTCCTCCACGCGGCCACCACCAATCGCAAAGCGCGCGACACCTTCGACGAAGAGGCTCCCCTCACTGCGATGTCGATGGCCGACGTCGTCGCAGCGCGCGCCTCGGGCGCGGCGATCGTCGACACTCGCGACGACGGCGACTTCGCGCTCGGTCATCTGCGCGGCTCGATCAACGTCGGTCTCGGTGGTCGTTTCGCCGAGTACACCGGTGAAGTCGTCACCGCCGGAACCCCGATCGTCATCGTGGCCGAACCCGGCAAAGAACGCGAAGCGACCACCAGGCTGGCGCGAATCGGATTCGACGACGTCGTCGGATATCTCGACGATCCGGTCCGGGCCTTCCTCGAGAATCCCGGCGAGGTCCAGATGGCGTCGCGCCTCACGGCCCACGACTTCGGGGCGCGGCGGGAGTCGATCGCCGATCTTCAGCTCGTCGACGTCCGCAATCCTGGGGAGTTCAAGCTCGGCACGATCGACGGAGCTCAGCACCTCGAGTTGGCCGGCCTGACTCGGCGTCTCGCCGAACTCGATCCGAAGCGTCCGACGGTCGTGTTCTGCGCCGGCGGCTATCGCTCGTCGATCGCAGCCAGCACCTTGCGGGCCAACGGATTCGTCGACGTGAGCGACATTCTCGGCGGTTACAACGCCTGGTCGGCTCTCGTCGACGCCTGAACCACCGTCCGAACCCCTCGGTCCCGATCAACGCTCGGGGATGTCGTCGTATCCGTCGTCGCCTGGCATGAGAAGGGCGCTGATCCGACCGTCCTCACCCCACACCACCTTGGGCAGGATGCGTGGCGGCGTACCGACGGCGCGTGCCGCCTCCATCACCTCGTCGACGGTTCGGTGGTCGGCGAGGAAGCGAAGGTTGGCCATGGTCGGCGGGAGCATCAGCAGATCCCCACGTACCGCTCGATCGAGAGCAGTCGCCGGTTCGACCCACAAGCTGTCGACAGTCTCGATGTCGTCGTGCAACGGCTCCTGATCGTCGGGCATGGCCGCCACGTAGAACCGAGTGTCGAATCGACGCACTTCTCCGAACGGAGTGATCCAGTGCGCTACCCACGACAAGTGATCGCGACGAGCCGACAGTCCTTCGGCGTCGAGCACACTCGTCATGCTGCGCTCACCGGCGTGCACCACATGCCGGTACTCGGTGAATCTTCGCGCCACTTCGGCATCGTCGAATCGGACGGTACGACCCGTTCGATCGCAGGCGAGTAGGACGCCCGCCTCCTCGAAGCACTCGCGAATCGATGCCATCTCGAACGCACCGTCGGCGGAGAAGTCGGCCGGTTCCGCATCGGCAGCGTCGACCGCCCCTCCCGGGAAGACGTACATGCCTCCGGCGAACGCAGCTTTCGTCGTTCGACGCATCATGAACACTTCGAGAGGTCCGGCCGATTGGCGAACGAGCATCACCGTGGCGGCCGGTCGGATGGGAACGCTGACCGGATCGAAGTCGGCCGGAGGATTCACGGCCTCACCCTAGGAAAGCACCGATGTCCGCACGAAAAAGTCGCGAAAACGTCGCGGTCGCACGTGGCGACCTCCTGATCGAGCGGATTAGATGAGAAGGCGTGACGTACCGGATCCTTCTCGTCGAAGACGACCAGTCGATCAGATCGGTGATGGCCACGGCCTTCGGGCACGACGGTCACCACGTGATCGAAGCCGAATCCGGCGAGGTCGGTATCGCTCTCGCTGCGTCCGAGAATCCCGATCTGGCCGTGATCGACCTGCGGCTACCCGGTATGGACGGCATCGAAGTGGTGCAGCGTCTCCGTCTTCAGCACGACATCCCGCTCGTGATCCTCACTGCCTTCAGCGACAGCAACGACGTCATTCGCGCACTCGAGGCCGGTGCCGACGATTTCTTGTCGAAGCCCATCGAGCTGAAGGAACTACGGGCCCGTTTGGCGGCCCTCATGCGACGGATCGAGGGAGCGTCGAACGACGAGCCGATCCCCAGCCTCGATCGGGCCGGCTTCGCCATCAACTTCGACACCGGCGAAGTGTCGTTCGACGGCCAGGAGCTTCACCTGACCAAGACCGAGTTCAAGGTGCTGGGCGAACTTCTTCTGGCCAGTGGTCGCATTCTGTCGAAGGCCGATCTCCTCGAACAGGTGTGGGGATACGACTATCTCGGTGAGACTCGTCTCGTCGACACGCAGATCTACCGTCTGCGCGCCAAACTCGCCGCCGTCGGAGCCTCGGATCTTCTCGTGACGGTGCGCGGTCGAGGTTTCCGCATCGTCGATCCCACGGACTGATCGGTGCGACGTGAACGTCAGTGAGCGAGTGTCACTGCGCGGCAAGGCCGTGATCATCGGTGGACTCGTCGGACTCGCCATCTCTCTCGTCGCGTCGGGCATCACGTGGTCGAGCGCTCAGTCGTATCTGCTTCGCCAACGAGAGTCGGCCGCCCAGCAACAGTCGTTCGTACACGCCGAACTGGTGGCTCGCGCGATCCTCGCCGGAGAGGATCCAGCCGACGCGCTCACCTCGATCCCCACGATCAGCCCGTCGTATCGAGCCCTCATGAAAGTCGACGACGAATGGCTGTCGCTCAGTGCCGGCATCGGCGTCGGCAACGTTCCGTCCGATCTCCTCGGACGCGCCGAGATCGGGGAACCGGCCGATCAGCGAAGCCTCCTGAACGGACAACCGGCTTATTTCGTCACCTTCCCCATGACGATCGGTGCCGATCGTCAACTCGCCTACGTGGGAGTGTCGTCGCTCTCGGAGATCCAGGACACCGTCAACGCGATCCGCCGGGCCCTCCTCATCGGGGTGTTCATCAGCTCGATCGGCGGTGCCCTCATCGGCTTCTGGCTGTCGAGACGGGTGATGGAACCGCTCAAAGAGATCAGCACCACGTCGGTCGAACTCAGTTCCGGAGATCTCGAGGCGCGAGTCCGCATCCCGCGTGAACCCGACCTCGCCCGTATCTCGCATTCGTTCAATCAGATGGCGGAGTCGCTTCAGCACCGACTCGAAGCCGAATCCCGCTTCGCGGCTCAGGCGGCGCACGAACTGCGTTCGCCGCTCACCGCCTTGCGCGGTACGACCGACATCTTGCAGATGCAGAAGGACGCTCTGCCGACGAATCTCGGAGGGCTGGTCGACAATCTGGGGACCGAGGTCTCCGAGTTCGAACGGATGCTCGAGGACCTTCTGGTCCTCGGACGACAGTCCTCCGGTTCCGACCGAGCCAACCTCACGATCCGACAGGCCGACGCCCTCTTTGCGGCGATCATGAAGAACTTCGAATTGCCTCCCCACGTCTTCACGACCGATCTCGATCTGTCACAGGTCAGTGTGCGCGTCGACGTGACTCGTCTGAAGCACGTCTTCGGCAACCTCATCAGCAACGCCGCGCTCTACGCCGGAGGGGTCACGGCACTGCGAATCGAATCGAACGGCGACGGTGCAGCACAGCCGAAACTCGTGGTTCACGTCGACGACGACGGTCCGGGTATCGGTGAGAACGAACGAGAATCGGTTCTCGAGCCGTTCAGTCGTGGCCGCCGCTCACAAGGTCTCCCTGGTTCGGGACTCGGTCTCTCGATCGCCGACGGTCACCTTCGATCCATGGGATCGCGTCTGACGATCGGTTCGAGCCCGAGCGGGGGCGCCCGCTTCTCGTTCGAACTCGACGTGGTCGAGGAGGAGGACGAATGATGCGTGGTTCGACAGTCCTGTCTCGGTCGGTTCTCGCGATCGCCTGCTCGATCCTCGTCGCGTCGTGCAGCTTCGGAACCGAGTCGTCGGCCAATCGGCTCGGCGACGATCGTCGCATCGAGATCGGCGGACCCGACGACGGTATTCCGCGCCCGGTCGAGCCGATCATCGTCTACCTCATTCGCGGTGACGAAGTGGTGAGTCGTCCCCGTCTGTCGCTCTCCCCGCTCACACCGCAGTCGATCATCGACTCGTTGGCATCAGGTCTCTCCGAGTTCGAGTTGGCCAACGATCTGCGATCGTCTCTGTCGATCTCTCCCCTCGTCATCGAGAACTCCCGTCTCAACAGTGACGTCGCCGAGATCAGTGTGTCGTCCACTTTTCTCGACCTGGCCGGGAGCGAACAGCGACTTCTCTTGGCTCAAGTGGTGCTCTCACTCTTCAAGAATCTCGACATTTCGTCGGTTCGTGTGCTGAGCGACGAAGTCGACGTCGCCGTTCCCGGTGCCTCCGGTGAGGTGCTCGAAAGACCGCTGTTGGCGAGCGATTACTCGTCGCTCATCGGATCGCTCACCTGATCGATCAGAGTTCTCCGTGAGGTTCGGTGCCATCGGTGTCGATCACGTCGCCGGGGCGACGGCCCGGGGGTCGTGGCGGTGTTCCGAAGCCACCCAGAATCGTGGTTCCGGCGCGGGCGCGTCGTAGCAGCATCCCCCGGAACACCATCCGGGTGGGTGGAAAGAGAACGAGGATCGCAAAGACGTCAGTCACGAAACCCGGTGCAAGAAGCAGAGCACCCGCCATCATGATGAGCACCCCGTCGACGATTTCGCGTGTGGGCACTCTTCCGTCGAGGACGCTGCGATTGAACTTCGTCCAGACCCTGATCCCCTCGCGCTTCACGAGCCAACTGCCGAGAACGGCGATGAGAACGATGAGTCCGAGGGTGTTGAGGAAACCGATCGACGAACCGACTCGGATGATCACGTAGAGCTCGGCCACCGGAATGACGATGAAGAGCAGGAACAGGATCACGTGTTCACCCTAACCAGGGTGGTGCGTCGGGTTCGTGCGGCCACGAGGATCGAAGTCTTCGACTCGGGACTAGCGTTCCGGGCGATGGGCTCCGACGAGACGACTCCGCGACCACCGTCGGTCGACACGCTCGCCCGATCGCTCTCTCACATCGATCTCCCCCATCCGCTCCTGGTCGACGTGGCCCGTCAGGCCATCGCATCGGGTGATCACCAGACGGCCGAGCGACGAGCGATCGAGTTGCGGTTGGCGCTGCTGCAACCGGTCATCAACGCCACAGGGGTGATCGCCCACACCAATCTCGGTCGTTCGCCCGTCGCCGCCCACGTCGAGGCCCGAGCACAGAATCTCGAATTCGACCTCGCAACCGGTCGGCGAGGAAGTCGGCAGTCGGGAGTCGGTCGACTTCTCGCACGGGCCGTCGGAGCCGAAGCGGCCATGGTCGTCAACAACAACGCCGCCGCAGTTCTTCTGGTACTGGCCGCGCTCGCTCAAGATCGCGACGTCGCAGTGAGTCGAGGCGAGAGCGTCGAGATCGGCGGGGGCTTTCGCGTTCCCGAAGTCATGGAACAGTCCGGAGCTCGACTCGTCGACGTAGGCACGACGAATCGCACTCGGTTGAGCGACTACCGCAAAGCGATCGACCGCAAAGGAAGTGACGTCGCTCTCGTTCTGAAAGTGCATCCCTCGAACTACCGCGTCGAAGGCTTCGTCGAGGAGACTCCGGTGTCGCAGCTCTCCACACTCGGTGTCGACGTGGTGGCCGACATCGGATCGGGACTGCTCGACGAGGCCTGCCCCTGGGTCACGTCCGGGCCACCGGACTGGCTACGAGGCGAACCGGCCGCCAAACAAGCTCTGGAAGCCGGAGCCTCGCTGGTCACGTTCAGCGGCGACAAACTTCTCGGCGGCCCTCAATCCGGTGTGATCGCCGGACGAGCCGACCTCGTCGCGCGATGTGCCGCGCACCCCTTGGCTCGAGCACTGCGCCCCGGGGGTCTGGTGCTGTCGGTCCTCCACGACGTGATGATGTCGTACCTCGATCGCACCGTCTGCGAACGGGTTCCGTTCTGGACGATGGCGACGGCTTCTGCCGACTCGCTACGACGCCGCGCCGACGACGTGGTGGGAGAGGCAGGACTCGGTCGGGTCGTCGCCTGCGATTCGCTTCCCGGAGCCGGCAGTACTCCAGGTGCTCACATCCCATCGTTCGGAGTCGAGATCGAGGGCGACGTCACCGTCGTCCTACGGCATGAGCCTGTTCCGATCGTCGCACGAGTTCGCGACGATCGAACGATTCTCGATCTGCGGACGGTGACGCCCGAAGACGATCCTCACCTCGTCGCTGCTCTCCGCCGACTCGGCCCTTCATGACCGTTCTCGCCACCGCCGGCCACGTCGACCACGGGAAATCGACCCTCGTGAAGACTCTCACCGGCATCGACCCCGATCGCTGGGCCGAAGAGCGCGAACGAGGGCTCACGATCGATCTCGGCTTCGCACACCTCCGAACTCCCGGCGGACACGAGGTCTCGTTCGTCGACGTTCCCGGACACGTTCGGTTCATCGGCAACATGCTCGCCGGGGTCGGGGCGGTCCAGGGCTGCCTGTTCGTCGTCGACGCGCGGGAGGGGTGGATGCCCCAGTCGGAAGAGCATCTGCGAATCCTCGATCTCATGGGTCTTGCTCGCGGCGTCGTCGTGATCACCAAGGCCGACCTCGTCGACGACGACGAACTCGAACTGGCTCGACTCGAACTCGACGATCGTGTGCAGAAAACATTTCTGGCCGAGGCCCCGGTGGTGGCCGTGTCGAGTCACACCGGACTGGGACTTCCGGAACTGCTCGCCGCCATAGACGGGCTGCTCGACACGTCGCCCACCGTGACCGATCGAGATCGACCGCGACTCTTCGTCGATCGTTCGTTCGCCGCCAAGGGAAGTGGAACGGTCGTGACCGGAACGTCGATCGATGGTTCGTTCGCGGTGGGCGACACGATGATCGTCGGACCCGATCTTCGTCCGTGCCGAATTCGTTCGATCCAGAACCACGGTCGCTCGGTGCAGTCGATCGGTCCCGGTCATCGGGTCGCCCTCAATCTCTCGGGGATCGAGCACGCCGACGTGACTCGCGGCGACGTGATCACTCGTGCCGACGAGTGGCATCACACCGATCGGTTCGACGCCTCGCTGAGCGTTCTCGGATCGCTCACCCATCCGGTGTCGAGACGCGGCGCCTATCGCGTGCACATCGGATCGGCCGATGTTCCAGCTCGACTCCGAGTGATCGGTCCCGATGCCCTCGATCCGGGTACCTCGGGATTCGTCCGAGTACATCTCGATCGTCCCTTCCCTCTCCTCCCCGGCGACCGCTTCGTCGTTCGCGACAGCGGTCGAAGCGAGACGATCGGTGGTGGCGAGATTCTCGACGTCTCTCCCGTCCGTCCCGTCTCCCGAGCGACTCCCGACCGTTCGGTCGAACGGATCGTCGCCGAGCGCGGGTGGATCGAGTCCGACGAACTCCGACGACTCACGGGAGTGCTCCGCGAACCCGACGTCGGTCGTTGGGTGGTCGATACCGACGTCCTCGGCCGAGCACGCCACGAACTGGTCGACGCCGTCGATCGCGCTGGAGCCGACGGCTTCGACATCGGACTCCTCGACGAACGACTCCGAGCGCTGCTCGTCACGATGGACGATCTCGTCGTCGACGGCGATCGTGTGCGCCGACCCGGCACGATCGACCCGCTTCTGACTCATCCGGTGATCGAACAGCTCCGATCCCAGGGGTGCGCACCGGAAGCACCGTCGAACGTCTCCCCCGGTGATCTGCGTCGCCTCGAAAGAGCAGGTGTTCTCGTCGAATGCGACGGCCTGTGGTTCCACGTCGAGGCTCTCGAGACAGCCCGGTCGATCGCCCGACGACTGATCGATCGAGATGCCGAGGGGTTCACGTTGTCGCAGTTCCGGGACGAGCTCGGCGTCACCCGCAAGCACGCGGTTCCCCTGGCCACCGAGCTCGACAGTCGTGGCATCACCCGACGCCGCGGTGACGTGAGAATCGAAGGACCGCGTCTCGACCGCCCGATCACCGGGTGATCGAACGGAAGGTCAGGTTCACGCGCGCGTCGGCCACGCGCTTCTGCTTCGGGATCGAATGCATCCAGGCCGACTGGGATGCGCCACTCATCACGAGCAGCGATCCTCCGGTGAGGTCGTGGTCGACGATCTCGCGGGTCCGACGATGACGGAACTTGAATCGCCGAGTGGCCCCGAGACTCAGCGATGCGATCACGGGTTCGACACCCAACTCGGGCTCGTCGTCGGCGTGCCAACCCATGCTGTCGTCACCGTTGCGGTAGAGGTTGACCAGGACCGAATTGAAGCGCGAACCCGCCCAGTGTTCGCAGAGAAGTTTCAGCCGTTCGAGAGTGGGTGTGAAGGCGCGGGGCTCCAGCGTGACACCCGAATAGGTGTAGCGCTCGTCGCCGTACCAGGCACTGAGACGGGGTTCGGCAACTTCCCGGCCGAACATCACGAGATGCTTCTGTTCCCACTCCAACTCGGTCACGAGCGCGGTGAGGAGATCTTCGTGTGACTCGGTGCCGAGCACCCACTCGTGGAAGATCGCGCTCCCGTCGTACGGGAGAAGTTCCCGCGTCGGCGATTCGCCGAAGAGTGTCACTGCTCGGTCGTCGTCTTGCTCCGGCGCTCGCGGTAGTCGCGGGCACCGCCTTCCTCGGGCTCGACCTCGAGAGTGACTCCGTCGATCGCCACCACTCGAGCCGACTCACCGGCCTTCACCGGGGTCGCACGATTGGTACGCGCCTTCCAACGCGCCCCCTCGATCTGGAGGGATCCGTCGGGGGCGATGTCGGTGACGGCGCGACCCAACTGGCCGATGAGTCGCTCGCGTCCGATGGTCGGAGTGGCGAAACGTGTACGGGTCATGCTCGGCATACCCGAGACGAAGGTGAGGGCGATACCGCCGACACCGACGAGAAGGGTCAACCAGGACGGGCGCAGGTTCTGCTGGTCGAAGGTCGGGAACAAGAACCACGAACCGAGTGCGAAGAGGACGAGGCCGACGCCGGTCCAGAACCGTGGAATACCGACTTGGACGTCGATTGCGAATGCGATCATCGAACCGATGATGAAGGCCAGTGCCCAACCACGTTCGGGGAGTTCGCCGAGCCCATAGAACCCGAGGAGCGCGCACGCCGCTCCGACCACGCCGGCCACTCCGATACCGGCGGTGAACAACTCGAACACGAGGAGTGCGAGACCGATGATGAGAAGCAGGTAGGCCACCGGGGGGCTGGCCGCCGTGTGGAAGAGCTGATTCAAGAGGCCCAGTTTCTGGAACCGGACCACGGTGATGTCGTTCGACACCGTTCCGTCGTCGTTCAACGATTCGACCGCCGTGTCGAGTTCGACACCGTCGATCACGAGCCCGTCGAGCGCGAACACCATGTTGCGAATGGTGGGCGCACCTTCGTCACTGATCTCGAGCTTCAGAGCACCTTGCTGACGGGCCTCCTGGAAGCCGAGGGTCTGATTGCGTAGCAACTCGGTCGCCGCACCGAAGTCGACCGAATCGGTGAGCGGCACACCGGTGCGACCGATACGAGCACCCGGAGCCATTCCGGTCGCGTCGGCGGCCGACAACAACTGTGCGACCAGGCCGGTGGCACGGGCTCCCGACGGTCCGACCCAGATGGCCACCGGAACCGGTGCCGACTCGATGAGTTCGTAGAGATCGCGCATCTTGTCGCGACCGATGACAGATGCCTTCGAATTGATCTGCAAGATGATCGCCTGCGAACCGTCGTCGGCCGCACGCTCGATGGCATTCTCGATCTCGTCGGCCACGATCGAATCGACGAGGCCCGACACCTGCAACACGTCGACGGCGGGCAAGCCCAGATCATCAGAGCCGGTGGTCGCCTCGTCGGTGACGTCATTACTCGGTGTCTGTGCCGATACCGATGACACACCGAGAACGCCGAGCACGCCTCCGACTGCAACGAGAAGGATCGCTAGTCTGCGCACGAGTGCCTCCGATGACGTCTGCTTCTGACCGGTTGTTCACCGCGACACGTCTGGTCGTGGTGGCCGGCAAAGGGGGTGTCGGCAAGACAACGGTAACGGCAGTTCTGGCCAACGCTGCAGCCAATCTCGGTCTTCGTGTGCTGGTTGTGACGCTTGACGGCCGCCCCGGTCTCGACGTGCTGCTCGGTGGTTCGGCGGGTGATGGCGCCTCGTACGACGGCGATCTGGTGAGCGAGCGTCGCGGCCCCACTGGGTCGGGTTCGATACATCTGCGAACGCTGTCGGCATCCGAGGCATTGCAGGACTATCTCGCCACCCAAGGTCTCGCCCGATTGGCGAAACGTCTCGTCTCGACCGGAGTGGTCGACGTGGTGGCCAGTGCCGCGCCCGGCATCGACGATCTACTCGTCCTCGGCAAGATCAAACACCTCGTCGGACTGGCCGGACCCGACGGACCGCACGACCTGGTTCTCGTCGACGGTCCGGCGGCCGGACACGCACTGTCGCTTCTGCGATCGCCGGCCAACATCGCGTCGACCGTACGCGGTGGCCCGCTTCGATCACAGGCCATCGAAGTGCGCGACATGTTGCGCGATCCGCAGCGATCACGTCTCGTTCTCGTGACTCTCCCCGAGACGACTCCTGTGAACGAGTTGCTCGAGACGATGCAGGCCGTCACCGATCCGAACGACGACATCGGCATGAGCCTCGGTCCGATCGTCGTCAACGGCGTCGATCATGCTCCCGACGTGGAGGCACTCGTCGACTCCGGTGACGTGCCCGACGGAGACCTTGGAGCGGCGGCTCGTTTTCGCGCCGTCAAGTGCGCAGTGCACCGCCGGGAAGTCGCGCGCCTCGACGAGGAATACGAGGGATCGGTCCTTCGGCTCCCCCACATCGCCCGCTCGGGCCTCACCGCCGACGACGTCGCTTATCTCGCCGACGTGGCCGCCTCCCAGGAGGTCCTGGGATGACGCGTCGGACAGCGAGCCCCATGCAGTCGATGGTCGAATCGGCACGCGTTCTCGTGTGTTGCGGTTCCGGAGGAGTCGGCAAGACCACGACCGCGGCCGCCATCGCCGTCGAAGCCGCTCGTCTCGGTCGGCGCGTCGTCGTGATCACCATCGACCCGGCCAAACGACTCGCCGATGCACTCGGTATGTCGGGACGTCTCGGTAATTCACCAGTTCGTCTCGATCTGCCCGCCGATCATCACGGCGAATTGTGGGCGATGATGCTCGACGCCAAGGAGACGTTCGACGATCTGGTTCGCCGCGAGGCACGGAGCAAGCGACAGGTCGACGAGATCCTCGGCAATCCGTTCTACGTGAACGTCGCCAGTCGACTCTCGGGAAGCCAGGAGTACATGGCGGCCGAGAAGCTCTTCGAACTGCGTGCCGACGATCGGTTCGATCTGGTGATCGTCGACACTCCGCCGAGTCGTGAGGCCCTCGACTTCCTCGATGCACCGAAGAAGCTCACCAACTTCCTCGATCATCGTGTGTACCGCTGGTTGGTGGCCCCGGCCCGGGGTGGCTTGAAGATCGTGAACTTCGCCGCCCAGCCGATCCTGCGGACGATCGGGCGGGTGATCGGCGCCGACGTGTTGGCCGATGCCGTCGATTTCTTCCGCGCCTTCGAAGGAATCGAAGACGGATTCCGTGATCGTGCTCGGCAGGTCGATCGACTGCTGCGCTCCGACGAGACCCGATACGTCGTCGTCGCATCGCCGCGTTCCGACACCGTGAACGAGGCCCTCTATTTCACCGAACAACTCGGCCGAGCGGGCGTTCTCACCAGCGGCTTGGTGGTGAATCGTCTGCAACCGATGTTCGGACGGGGGTCGGCCAAGTCGGCCACCGCCAATGCCCGTCGCGCCGAAAAGGACGGTGATGCGACACTGGCTCTCCTGCACGGGAATCTGGCCCGTCTACGAGCAGTCGGTGAGGCCGAAGAGGAGAGCATCCGACCTCTTCTCGACCGGTTGTCGGACGTCCCGGTCGCCCGGGTGACACAGCGGGCCGACGACGTGCACGATCTGGTGGCGGTGTCGGAGATCGGTGCCACGATCTTCGGACGTTGATCCGGCCGCTGATTCGGCCACTTACTCGGGACGTTGATTCCGGGCTGGCGAAAACCCTGCGGTAGCGTGGCGCCGTGCACGTGATCCTGGCCACCGATGCCGACTGGCTGGTCGACGAAGTCGTCGCCGCCCTCGGAGACTCCGACACCTCGTTCACGGTCTGCCGTGAAGGTCGATTGGTGGCCGGTCTCGTGAAGGAGAGGACCCCTGATCTCGTGATCCTCGACATGCAGATCGGCACCATGGGCGGCATCGCCGTCACCATGGACCTGCGCCTCGACGAGAGCGCCGGAACCCTGCCTCACGTACCGATCATGATCCTGCTCGACCGTGACGTCGACGTGCATCTGGCCCGCCGAAGCGGGTCGGACGGCTGGCTGATCAAGCCTCTCGATTCGCTGCGTCTACGTCGGGCCAGCCGGGCCATCGCTGGTGGTGGCTGTTTCGCCGAGGGACTACCCGAACCAGAGCCCGAGGTCACCGACAACGTCGAGATCGACGAAGCTCCCGCCGAAGAAACCGTCGACGCCGGGTAGCATCCTTCGTCGCACCATCGGGGTGTAGCGCAGCTTGGCTAGCGCGCCACGTTCGGGACGTGGAGGCCGGAGGTTCAAATCCTCTCACCCCGACCACTTTCAAGGGCTCCTGCTCCGGCAGGGGCCCTTGGTCGTTCTGGCGGCAAAAACGTCACGTGTTTCGCGGATTCTTGCCGCCAGTATCCAAGCCTCGCGGCTACTCGCGCTCCATCGACACGGCCATACCCGGAAGCGACACCCACGGCTGACGATCGACACACCACACCTCGACCGTCGGCTTCACATCGGATCGGTCGTCGAGTGTTCCGGCCTTCACGGCGATCACACCTTCGCTCAACATGAGCTCCGACAGAATCGGAGAACCACACGACGAGCAAAAGCATCGGCGAACGTACACCTGGTCGCCCTTCTCACCCATCTCGTCGTAGGCGGCCATGTCGCCCGAGACCGACATCTGCGACGACATCGCGATCAGGTTCACCGAGAACGCGCTACCTCCCTGACGTTGACAGTGCGAGCAGTGGCACACTGCGGTCGCGATCGGATCCCCGTCGAGGGTGTAGGAAATCTTTCCGCAGAGACATCGTCCGGTTCTGGCCATGGCGGCAACGTAGCAGTCCGAGAGGGTCGCTCGAACCGAACCTGAACACCTCGAAACTGGCGGCAAAAATCAGCGAAACACGTGACGTTTTTGCCGCCAGAACCACCAAGGTCAGGGGGTGGCGGATTCGGCGCGGTGGAGGACTTCGCGCAACGGGAGTCCCAACGCAGCGGCTGCCCGCACGGCATCGTCGTGTTCGACCTTCACACGACCAGCGGCGACCTTCACCCGAATCTCGTGTCCGTCGACCATGACGACGCGTTCAGATCGGGCTTGCGGCCACCGCTCGAGAACGGTGCCACGAACACCCAACGTTCCGGTTTCAGCTACGAGAACTTCGGTGATCCGAGCGGTGAGACTGGGATCGCACAAAGCGTGCACGGTGTGAGCAGGTCGACCCTTCTTCATCACGATCGGCGTGGCCCAGGCGTCGTGGGCTCCAGCGGCGAGCAGAGCCGCGATCGCGTGCGCCAACACCTCGCCGGTCACGTCGTCGACGTTGGCTTCGAGAAGTCGCACGCTCTCGCCCGTGCGCACTGCGTCACCGGATGCCTCTCCCAACAACACCTGTACGACATTGGCTCGTCCGTCGATGTCGGCCGTTCCGGCACCGAAACCACGCGACGACACGCTCATCGCCGGCATCGGTCCGAACGACTCGGCGAGGGCGACCATGACTGCGACCCCCGTGGGAGTCGCCAGCTCGCGCCGATCGTCGACACCAGTTAGGACGACGTTGCGCAGAGCGGCCAGTCCGACGACGGCCGGTGAGGGATTGGGCAATCCACCATGCTGCGTGCGAATCGTGCCGTGCCCGGTTCCGATCGGGCCGCACACGATCTGCTCGACGTCGAGAACTTCGAGGGCGGAACACACACCCACGATGTCGACGATGGAGTCGACGGCTCCCACTTCGTGGAACTCGACGTCCTCGACCGACACACCGTGAATCTTTCCCTCGACCTCGGCCAAGGCCTCGAACACATCCAACGCTCGGGTACGGACTCGTTCGGGCAGATCGGACTCTTCGAGCAATGAGCGAATGTCGCGCCACGCACGATGCTCATGGTGATGCCCGTGAACGTGCTCGACCACGATCGCTCGCGTGGACGACACGCCGGCTCGTTGCGTCGGCTCGAACGTGAGGGCGTAATCATGCAGAGCCAAACCACTCATGATCTCGGCGATCTGCATCGGATCGGCGCCGGCGTCGACCAACGACGCAAGGATCATGTCGCCGGCCACTCCGGCCGAGCAGTTGAACCACGCGACTCGACTCATCGTGCGCCACCAGTCGCCCGCGCGACACGCGCTGCAGCACACGCCGCGCCGTAGCCGTTGTCGATACCGACGACTGCCACTCCGTTGGCACACGTGGCGTGCATCGCCAGCAGTGCGGTCACGCCGTCGAGACCCGAGCCGTATCCCACGCTCGTGGGAACGGCGATCACGGGCTTGCCGGTGAGACCGCCGATCACACTCGCCAGTGCACCTTCCATACCCGCCACCACGACCACCACGTCGGCCGCCATCACGTCGTCGAGCCGAGCGAGGAGTCGATGAAGTCCGGCCACACCCACGTCCGTGATGCGCTGGGCCTCGATGCCGTGGGCCTGCAACGACAACATGCATTCGTCGACCACGGGCACGTCGGCGGTTCCGGCCGAGATCACGAGCATGCGTCCGTCGTACGAGGGTTCCGGGGCGCGCCAGAGCATCGACGTGTGCGCCGACGTGCATGAACCGTGGGCGACTTCGAGAGCCTTGCGTTGATCGTCGTCGACGCGCGTGACGAGGACCGGTCCCGATCCGTGTTCGAGCAACTCACCCACGATGCGCACGCACTGCTCGGGCGATTTACCCGGTGCGTAGACGGCTTCGGGAGCACCTTGGCGAAGGTGCCGATGATGATCGACGAGGGCATCACCCACGTCGGCGAAAGGAAGGCGCGAAAGACGGCTCACCGCCTCGTCGGGCGCGATGACCCCACCGGCGATGTCGTCCACGAGTCGGCGCAAGGCGTCGGCGTCCACGAAACCATCCTCGCACGACCGACCCTGCGCCGTAGCCTTGAGCAGGTGAACGCCCAGTCCTCGTCGACCACTCCTCCGCGCGTCGGGTTCTTCGGGCCGTTCGGCACCTTCACCGAGCAGGCCGTGCGCTCGCAGCCCGACCTGGCCGTCGGGGAGCTGGTCGCCTTCCGCACCGTTCCCGACGTGCTCGATGCCGTCGCCGACGGATCGGTCGACGTGGGAGTGGTGCCGATCGAGAACTCGATCGAAGGCACCGTCAACTTCACCCAGGACGCCTTGTCGTTCGACTACACGCTTCTCATCCAGCGCGAGATCGTGCTCGACATCGAGCATTGTCTCGTCGCCCTGCCCGGCGCGTCACTCGATGCCATCACCACAGTGCTGTCGATTCCCGTGGCCTCGGCTCAGTGCCACCGATTCATTCGCGAGAACCTTCACGAGGTCGAGGTTCACGCCGCCAACAGCACCGCTGATGCCGCCATGACCGTGGCCGACACCGGCGACGTCACGATCGCCGCCATCGCGCCCCGTAATGCCGCCGCGCTCTACGGCCTCGAGGTGTTGGCGAGCAACATCGAAGATCACCGAGGCAATCAGACGCGCTTCGTCATGGTCGGTCGCGACACCGTGCCGGCACCAACCGGTCACGATCGCACCGGCATCGTGGTGTACCAGCGGGCCGACGAACCCGGAAGTCTGATCTCGATCCTGCAGGAATTCGCCGCACGTCGGATCAACATCACCAACCTGTTGTCACGTCCCACCAAGAATGGCGGGCTCGGCGACTACTGCTTCGTCATGTACATGGACGGACACGTCGCCGACGAGCTGGTGGCCGACGCTCTGCGTTCGCTTCACTCCAAGCAGGCGGCCGTCAAGTTCCTCGGTTCGTATCCGGCCGCCGGCGAGGCGAGCCCCTCGGCTCGAGAACATGCCGATTCGCGCTGGCGCCAGGCCGACGACTGGGTCGAGGAGTTGCGCTCCCGCATCTCCTGACGTCCAGCACTACCCTTCTCGCATGAGCGAGCAGACAGCAGTCGTCACAGGTGCAAATTCCGGAATCGGGCGGGCGACCGCGATACATCTCGCCGCCAACGGTTACCGCGTGTTCGGAACCGTGCGCGGACTGAACAAGACCACCAAAGCGCAGCAGATGGCCGACGAAGCCGGAGTGTCGATCGAGTGGATCGAACTCGACATCGCCGATGACGACAGTGTCACCCAAGGTTTCGCTCGCATCCACGAACTGTCGCCGGTGATCGACGTTCTGGTGAACAACGCTGGTGTCGGCGGCAACGCCGTGATCGAAGAATGTCCGCCGGCGCTCTATCACGAAGTCATGAACATCAATCTCTGCGGAGCCGTGCGATGCGTGCAAGCCGTGTTGCCGAGAATGCGCGAACGGTCGGCTGGCACCATCGTGAACGTGTCGTCGGTGGTCGGACGCTTCGCCGCCCTCGCCCAGGCTCCGTACGTGGCGTCGAAATGGGCCCTCGAGGCGATGTCGGAAGGCCTCGCTCAGGAACTCGCACCGTGGAACATTCGAGTGGCCATCGTCGAGCCGGGCATCACGAAGTCGGCGATCTTCGCCAAGAACGTGGATGCACCGAACTCCAGTGGTGCCTACGACGCTCACTATCGACGCCTCTTCCAGTTCTACGCCGCCGGCATGGCCCAGGCGACCGACCCGTTCGAAGTGGGAGCCGTGATCCTCGACGCCATCCGAACCGACACACCCAAGTTGCGCTACCCGGTGAGTTGGGGCGGACCCGAGATCTTGTCTCGACGTGAAACCATGAATGACGCCGACTGGGTGGGACTCGGCGCGCTCGAGAACGACGCTGATTACTACGCCGAGTTCGAGCGGATGTTCGGAGTCCGCATCGCGCCCTGAACACCACCCGGGAAGCGAGTCGACGGCTCGCTAGCCTCGACTCCGGAACGGTGGCAGAGCGGACAAATGCAGCCGCCTTGAAAGCGGCCGGCTCGAAAGGGCCCGGGGGTTCGAATCCCTCCCGTTCCGCCCTGATGGCGCTCACCGGACCGCCTGTACACTCGTCCGGACCAGGGAGAGGTGCCGGAGCCTGGTTGAACGGGACGTCCTGCTAAGACGTTGACCTCCTAAAAGGGGTCCGTGGGTTCAAATCCCACCCTCTCCGCCAGCGTTGCTCCTGCTCAGCCGTCGCTTTGTTGCGATTTGATGACGATCCGACCACACTGACCGTCGGCAGACGCCACGGAGCGGGGAATGAGTACCTACCAACAGTCCTCTCATCCGGGTCCTCTCGACCCGAGTCAGCCGGGCTGGCGTCGACCCAAGCCCCGGCGAGATCCGCTCGCGCCTCGGCCCGACTACTTCCGGCGTCGTCTGGTCGCCATCGCCGTCCTCGGTGGCTTGATCGCCCCGGTGGCTCTCGCCCTGCGCGGCGACGGCAGTGGAGTGTCGTCCTCACCCACCCCAGGTGCCGCCGCCCTCATCCAGGTCGACGGTTCCTCGTCGAGTGACGTCAGCGATTCGACGACGACCGCAGTCAGCGTTGCCGGGGTCGCCGCCCCTGACACGACTGCGGCTCTCGCCCCCACCGGCTCGCCGACGGTCACTGCCGCCAGCCGCACGTGCGCATCCACCTACGTCGTCCTTCCCGGTGACTCCTGGTACGCCATCGGTTCGCGAGCCGGCGTGGCACCCGGACTCATCGCCGGATCGAACGGTGTCACGGTGCAGGCTCCCCTCTCGCCCGGTGACGAACTCTGCCTGCCGGCCGGAGTGGTGGTGGCCCCACCCGAACCGACCGCTCCCGACACCACTCAGCCGAGTGCAGCGACTCCCCGCTGCGGGCTCGATTACGTGGTTCAGCCGGGCGACTCGTGGTACGGCATCGCCGAGCGCGCCGGTGTGAAGGCAGGGCCACTCGCGGCCGTCAACGGAAGGACGATTTCGTCACCGCTCCGAGTCGGCCAGACGATCTGTCTCCCGGAGGGTGCACGTCGACCCACGACGACCACCACGACGACTCGTCCACCCCAGTCGTCGGGATCGTCCGGATCGTCATCGTCGTCGAACGACATGCGCCAGCTTCCCTACGACCCGACTCGCACCTACACCCGCGCCGAAGTCGAACAGATCGTGCGCGACGTGTGGCCCGACGAACTCGAGAACGATGCGCTCTTCGTCGTCCAGCGGGAAAGTCGCTTCAACCCGACGGCGCGCAGTTACTGCTGCCTCGGTCTCTTTCAGATCAATTGGCGATCGCATCGGTCGTGGCTCGCCAACTACGGCGTGACCGACCCCACCCAACTTCTCGACCCCGAAGTGAACGCCCGCATGGGTCTCGTCACCTGGCAGCGGTCCGGGAGTTGGCGCCCCTGGTGCACCTCGTCGTGGTGTCCGCCGTCCTGACCTGGGGAGTCGGATCTTGACCGTTTTCGGTGGGGAGCAGGGCTTTCGACCCTAAACTTCCACCCACCAGCGCTCGTAGCTCAATGGATAGAGCATTTGACTACGGATCAAAAGGTTAGGGGTTCGAGTCCCTTCGAGCGCGCGAGATGACCAGCGGTTTCCTGCGGGAGACGCTGGTCGTTTGCTTTCCAATCAGTAGTTCGGTCAGGGGTCAAGAACGTTCCCAGACGAGTTCGCACCATGAACCGGCATCGTCTGCGGCACCTTCGACACTCATGATCTGCACCAGCTGATGATCGACCACGCGACGGCGATGAGTCTCAGAAGCCGAGCCCATCGGACCTCCGATGAGGACGAGGGTGTCATCGTCGACATGAGCTGTGAACGACACCGGGCCGGTCGCGTCGTCGGCAGTCGCCCCGCGATGAGTCAGCCACTCGCGGAATCCTCGGTGTTCGACGAGCTTCCACGATCCCCGCCACGGTTGGTCGAGGTTGGTCATCTGAAGCTCCCGCTTTCGGATTTCATGGGGAAACGTACACACCGACACGACTGCTCGGCGGAACATCCGCGTGCCTCTAGGCTCGCCCAGTGCCCGAACGTGACCCGAGCCGAGAGTCCCATTTCCCGGCGATCGAAAAGAAGTACGGCAAACCCATGTCGCACTGGCATCGCCTCATGAAGTCGGTCACCGGGCGCAAGTACGACGAACAGATGGCGTTGTTGATGGGTGAGCACGGATTCACCCGTACCCATGCCAACGCTCTCGTGATGTACTCACGCGGGTCGACCACCACTCGCAAGTTCGCCGATCCCGAGGCCTACTTCACCAGCCTCGATGCCGAGAAGACACGCACCATGCGAGCCATTTTCACCTCCCTGCAGAAGGACTTCCCCGACCTCGAACTCGTCATCGCCTGGAACCAGCCGATGCTGAAACGCGGCAAGGCTTACGTCTTCGGAGCGTCAGCAGCCGCGAACCACATCTTGTTGGCTCCCTGGGACGCCTCGGTCCTCCAGGTCTTGGGCGATCGACTCGCCCCGTATGAGGTCAACAAGAAGACGGTGCGTGTGCCGGCCGACTGGAAGGTCGACAAGAGGCTTATCCGCGACATGGTCGGGCCGCAGATCAATGCCTGATCGGTCGCTAGCCTTCCCGGTGCGGCGTCCGTAGCTCAATGGATAGAGCATCTGACTTCGGATCAGACGGTTGGGGGTTCGAGTCCCTCCGGGCGCGCCACACGCCGTCGAACGATTCAGCTCTTGGCGAGTGAATCGTCGAGAGCTCTGATCGCCTCCGTCGGCTTGGCGGCATTGAGGCCGTCGGCACCCAGAGCGAGCAGATCGACATAGAGCTCGTAGCTCTCGCCACCGTTCGGCCACACCCACGTGACCAACCCGGCCGCCTTGGCCGCTTCCACGTACGCCGGCGTGAAGACCTCGATCCCTTCGTAGACCGGTGGCACCTGCATGATGCGGGCCCACTCGGGCGGCACCACACCACCGAGGGCGAACGCAGTCGTCATGTCGAGACCCGGAGTCATGGCGACCGTCGGTGCGATGTCGTGGAAGTACTCGACGACACGATCGTCGAACGAGGTGACGATCGCCCGGTCGAGGGCGTCGTACTCGGTGAGGAGTCGTGCCAATTCGTCGGCCGCTTCGAAGGCTTCGGGTGCCCGACGCTTGATCTCGATGTTCAGAATCCAGCCCGGGAAGGTCTGCAACACTTCCTCGAAGGAGGCAATCGCGAAGTCGTCGGCGGTGAAGCCTTCGGGGGCCGGCTGATCGCCAGTGCGCACGCCACGCCACACGTAGGCGGTGTCGGGCTGATCCGTGCACGTACACGTATCGGTGAACCAGTAGGAGTTGTCGAGTGAACGCACGTCGTCGAAGGTCGCTTCGTGCACGACGAGGTCGCGATCGGCGGTGCGGCCGGTGTCGTCGTCGTGATGCACAACCAGCACACCGTCCGATGTGAGCCTCACGTCGAGATCGAGCGCGTCGACACCGGCGATCGCCGCACTGACGAAGCCGTACATCGAACTGTGCGGGTGTTCCTCCTCGCCACTGGCGTGGGCCAGCACGATCGGGCGAGCGAGGCCGAGCAACTCGTCCACAGTCGACGCCACTGGATCGGGGATCTGATCACGGGCCGACGTCTCGGCGACGACGGTCGTCGTCGTCGCAACGGTCGTCGTCGTGGCTGCAACAGTCGTTGCGGTTGTCTCTGCGGTCGCCGACGTCGAGTCATCTGACGATCCACAAGAACTTGCAGCAACGAGCGCACCAACGACGAACACGGTTCCGAACCTCATGAGCTGGCCACCAGAGTACGTCGTCCGCTCAGGAAAGCTGCGGTGTACAGCAACAGAGCGACGATCAGCAGATTTCGATAACCGAGGACGAGTGCGGTGTACTCGAGCACTCCTCCGACCATTGCTCCGATCAGGTTGGCGGCGAAACCCGTCATCGAGTCGCCGGCATCGCGGAAGCGCTGGGAGAAGATCACGTTGGCGATGAAGATCGGCGCGAAGGCGATGGCACAGGCTGCGAGTAGACGCGGCCAAAAGCCGAGCGGCAAGAGAGCGTTCTGCGGAATCAACCAGCCGACGATGATCGAAACGGCGAGCAACCCGTACATGACGTTCAGATTCCTCACCCGCACGCGTTTCGACACCACGACGGCCAAGAGCACCGATGCGATCACACCCGAGAACACGAGAGCGTTCACGAACCAGGTGGTGCCGAACAGCAGCGCGAACTGCACGATGTTCTTCGTCTCGAGGAGCATGAACGCCACGCCCATGAAAAAGAGGTCGGCGTAGCTGCGCATGGCCCCCATTGGTCCGCCTACGAGACGGACCAACACGACCGAGGCGAGCAGAATCAGTCCGAGGGCCACGACGTAGAAGGTGGGAATCGACGGCGTCTTGAGATATGGGAACGGACGATCGTCGGAGACCGGCTCGGGGACGTCGACTGACGACACCCATTGCTCACCGGGTGGGCAGTCGACCGCCGACGGATCGACGCCCACCACCAGAACCGCCACGGTGCCTTCTAGCTTCGTCACACACGGCTCATGACCGAAGGCGTCGGTGAGAGTCTGCGCGTAGCGATCGACCAACCAAGATTCGCGATACAGGTTGTACATGGCGAAGACGCCGTCGTCGGTGAGGTGCTCCCGATAGGCCTCGGCCGCTTCGACCGTGAACAGGTAACTCTCGAGACGAATCGACGAAGCACCCTGTACCAAGGTCAGTGAGTCGGGAAGCGCGAGCACGATCTGATCCCACGATTTGTCGGCTCGTTCGAGGTACGCACGACCGTCGTCGACGTGAGTGTCGACACGAGGGTTTCCGTAGGGATCGTTCGGGTGATGTTTCTTGGCCAGATCGAGAAGACGATGGTCGATCTCGACGGCGTCGACGTGTTGTGCTCCGTTGGCCAGAGCGACGGCGACGTCGTTGCCACTACCCGATCCGATCACGAGAAGGTCTTCGACCGGCTCCTTCGACGCACGACGTTCGTAGAGGGTCTGGTAGAGCGGCCAGTCTTCGTCGGAGGTCTGGAACCAGTGCGGAACACCGTTCACCAGAACACCGGCGCCGCTGTCGCCGAGCAGATAGTTGGCCTTGTAGTACGGCGTCCAGAGAACGTTGTCTTCTCGCGACTCCAGACCCCATGTGGCCAGCAGGACGAGGAGCGGAATCGCCAACAACGCGCCATCGGCGATCTGCCGAGGCCACAGCGTCCACACGAACACCACCGTGACGATGATTCCCCACACGATCGGAGGTGCGCCGACGAACGACAGCAAGGCGAAGCCGACGATGCCGATCAACGAGCCGATCAGGTCGAACTGATAGGCCTCCAGGTTCTTCAACTGTCGGAAGGTGTGGGCGATGCCGTTACCGATGCATGCGAGGATGAACGCCACGGCGAGGAAGACAGCAGGTAGGGCGAGTTCACGGGGTGGCCCCGAGGGCTTCAGTTCGGCGCCGAAGAAGATGAGATCGCCGCCGGTCGACACCACCGTGACCGGAACGTTGTGCACGAAGACGACGAGGGCGGCCAGGGCCAGTGGAGCGAATTTGTAGATCTGGACCTCGGAGCGCTTGGCCAAGAGAAACCCGAGTCCGATACCGAGGAAACTGCCGAGCAGGACGATGTTCGAGAAATAGGCCAGGTAGAGGACGTTGCCGCCCAGCCAGCGAATGAGGGCCAGCTCGACGAAGAGCATGAGGAAGCACAGAACGACCAGTCGGATGCGAAGGAGACGGGCGTTCGAGTCCACGGCGTCGCCAACATAGTGGTTGGCGAGGGAGCGCCTATGGATCGACGGGTCAGGCTGAAGCGAGCATCCACAGGCCGAAGAGCGTGTTCGGCGGAATGTAATAGCCCTCCACCACACCACCACCCTCACGAGTACGACGATCAGGGCCACCCACGAAAGCACCGGGAGCCGTACCAGTCAGATCGTCGAGCTCGACCTCGACTTCCTTCCACACGGCGATCAGATCGGCGTTGGCGGCAAGGAAGGCCCGCTTCGCTCCGTCGGTCGGGTCGGCGAGTATCGGCAGGTCGACAACTTCGTCGGGAAGCTCGACATCGGCCCAACCCGAGAACTCGAAACCGTCTCGTTCACACTCGACCGCGCCTGGCAGATAGCGATACCCGACGAACACTGATGTCCACTCGTCGTCATGGCGCCGATCCCCATCCGCACATGCACCTCCGTTCGGATCGAGACCAACCCGCCAGATCGGCGTTACAGCTACAACCGGAGCCCAACATGCGGCGAAGCCCACAACTGGATTGGTGATCGCTCGTAACACCGGATAACCGTTATTCACCGACGACGAGAGACACCAGACCGTGTCGAAATCCCATCCGGTGAAGGTCGATCGCGTCTTCAGGTCGGCGTCGTCGACGCGGTTGCCGACACCGCAATCACTACCCGTACAGAATGATGCTGTCACCGTGAGAGTTCCCCCAGCACTTCCGAGGAAGCCTCCTTGATCGGTGACAGCTGGGTCAGGTCGCGAGCCAGCGACGTACACGTTTTCGAGAACGACATCGTCCAATGCCGATCCCACAAGACCACCGACCTTGTCCAAGCCGTTCACGGTGCCGCGATACAGAGAGTTGGTCACATCGACCGCCGAACCAGCCTGACCAGCCTGACCAACCAAACCGCCGACACTCGTCCCCGAGCCCGACACACCCCCCGTCATCGCCACAGCCGACAACGTCACTGCGCCGACTCCAAAACCGACCACACCCCCTGCATACGACGAACCCTGGCCGTCGACACCAGCCGACACATTCCCTGCCACCGACGAACCCGACACCGTCAACGCACCCGAAAAACCAACCAATCCACCCACATAAACACCCGCGCTCGACGACACATCCCCCGCCACCGACGAACCCGACACCGTCAACGCACCCGAAAAACCAACCAATCCACCGACTCCATCACCGGTTGCTGACACATGTCCGCTGATCTCGGTCGACCTAATCGACACCGAAAAGCCCGGTGCAAAACCGACCACACCCCCCACGAAACCACCCGCACTCGACGACACATCCCCCTCCACCGACGAACCCGACACCGTCAACACACCCGACTGACCCACCAAACCACCGACAGTCGACCCCGAACCCGACACATCCCCAACCACGTCGGTCGATACGACCGACACCGGATCAACCGGCGCATTACCGACCACACCACCTACAAGACCCCCCGCACTCGACGACACATTTCCCGTCACCGACGAATCCGACACCGTCAACTCTCCCGACTGACCCACCAATCCACCCACGGAATCACCTGAACCACTCACGCCTCCAACCACGCGGGTTGCCGAGATCGTCACTGCACGGCTTGGCGCAAGCCCGACCACACCGCCCACATACGACGAACCTGCTCCATCGTCGCCGGTCGTCACATTCCCGACCACCAACGAGTCAGAAACCACCAACACACCTGACTGACCGACCAGACCACCGGCAACCGACCCCGTACCGGACACATTCCCAACCACATCCGTCGACGTGATCGATACCAAAGATCCCGACGCAAATCCGACCACACCGCCCACATACGACGAACCTGCTCCATCGTCGCCGGTCGTCACATTCCCGACCACCAACGAGTCAGAAACCGTCAACTGACCTGATGCACCGACCAATCCACCCACCAACTTTTGGGATCCCGTGACGTGGCCCCTGACCTCGGTCGACGTGATCGACACCGCGCTGCCGGACGTCCCACCGAGAACACCACCAACGAGTGAGAACGACCCGTCGTCGCTGCCCGTCACGTTTCCGGTGACCGACGAACCCGACACTGTCAACGCACCCGATTGACCCACCAAACCGCCGACTGACGACCCCGAACCGGACACATCTCCGGTCAAGTCGAACGCCGTGATCGACACCGCACCCAATGCGTAACCGACCACTCCACCCGCGTAGGACAATCTGAGGCCATCTTTGTCAGCGGTCACATCACCATCGACCGACGAATTCACCACCGTCAATGCACGTGACTGACCCACCAAACCGCCGACGTCCGATCCTGAACCGGACACGTCCCCGGTGACGTGCACATCATCGATCGTCAACGGACCGAGTGACATCCCCACCAAAGCACCGACTCTGTCCCGCGCCGCCGCCGACGAGGCCACGACGATATTCAGGTCGTAGAAGGACGCACCCGTGTTTCCCACAAAGAAGAGACCGGCTTCAACTCCCGCCAATTCGAGGCCCGAGATCGTGTGTCCCCCTCCGCGATAGGTGCCGATGAAGCCAACGCCGCCGCTTCCGATCGGCGTCCAGGGTCCAGTCAGAGTGATGTTGCCGCCTTGGACGAAGTTCTCGTCGTGGCAGGCAGCAAAGGTGTCGATAGCGGCCAATTGCGTCGACGTCGTCACCAGGTAGGGGTCGTTCATCGACCCGTCACCGTTCGGGAACAGGCCACCCGCCGCCGCATCGCAGTCCCCGGTCGCGGCACTGGCGACCTGCGCCGGTCCTGTTGCGACGACTGCGCCGACGACGGAGACCATCGCCAGTCGGATCATGAGGGTCCGCACCCTCTTGCCCCATCTCAACCAAGTTGCCGACACTCTGTAAATTATATACAGAGCATCGCTCGCCTCAACTCCTTCCGACAAAATGAGGTTTCCCATGGCCGACCAGCCCGACCCGTCGACCCGCCAGCGTCTCATCGACGCCACCCTCGAGGTCATCACCGAGCACGGTGTCGAAGCCGTGAAGGTCGTCGACATCGCGGAGCGCGCCGACACCACTACTGGGTCTCTCTACTGGTTCTTCAAGAGTCGTCGTGGCCTCGTGAACGCGGCCCTCGCCGAGCAGTTCGCCAAGCAGATGCGAATCGTCATCGATGTCATCGCCGCCGTCATGGAACAAGGCGACGTCACGATCGACATGATCTTCCAGCAGCGTTTCGACGTGTCCGACCCGAAGCTAGTCACCGCTCGTCGACAGCGGATCGACGTTCTGGCGGCGGCGCTGTCCGACCCCGAACTCCGTACCGAAGTGGCGGCCATCCAGCGTGAGGTGATTCAGGCCGCCACCAAGGTGGTGGAAGACGCCCAGGCTCGCGGCTTCGCTCGCACCGACATCGACGCGTATTCGTACGCCCTGTACATCCAGTCGATGACGGTCGGCTTCGCCATCGCCGACCTGGCACCCGAC
>CAZTPF010000020.1:17564-34974 GCA_964614655.1 uncultured Bifidobacterium sp. | reverse complement strand
ACGACGTGGCCACACCGAACGATCTCGGAAACGGCAAACCCAAGACCGACCACGGTCTTCAGTTGGCCCACTACTGGTTGTTGCTCGCCGATCTGGGTCATGCCCCCGACATCGACGCCGTCGGGGGAACGATCAATCCCGATTCCGACGGCGGGTTTCTCGGGATCACATGGCGTTCTCTCGACGACGGCAAGGACTCGCTGCTCGACATCGCTCGCCGAGAGTGGAGCGAGCGTTGGGCGGCCGTCGTCGCCATGCGTCATGGTGAACCACCTCACACTCGTCCGGTGTATCGAGAGGAGTGCAAGACCTGTCGGTGGCACGACGTCTGCGAGTCCGAACTCGTGGCCGAACAGCACGTGTCGCTACTGCAGGGTGTGGGTGTCGTGGCGGTACGCAAGTTGGCCGAAGGCGGTGTCGAAACCATCCCGCAGCTCGCCGCGCTCGATCCGGTGAACCTCGAATCGAATCCGGTTCCTCAGTACTCGCAGTTGGCGGCCCACATCGACACCGCTCGTGTGTTCCTCCGCGGTGACGGACGGCCGTACCTGAAGCGCGGATCCGAGCCGGTGGTCGTTCCGCGTGCCGATGTCGAGATCGATTTCGACATCGAGAACGACGACTTGGTGTACATGTACGGCTGCTGGATCAGCGAGCGCACGAACGATGGGCACTGGACCGATGGTGAGTATCTCTCGTTTCACTCCTACGACCGAACCGACCCGCAGGTCGAGGCCCGACTTCTCACCGACTTCTGGACCTGGCTGCATCAGACGGTCGATCGGGTCCGAGGCGAGGGACGAACGATCGCGGTCTACTGCTACTCGGGTGGGTTCGCCGAGATCCCGCGGATGAAAGAGGCCTCGGCTCGGGCGAATGGCTCCCCAGGGGTTCCGACTGTCGACGAGATCGGAGCGCTGGTTTCGCACGACTGGTGGGTCGACATGCACGATCTCGCCAAGCGATTTCACTGGCCCACGCGTCGTCTTGGGTTGAAGGATCTGGCGCCGCTCTCCGGTTTCGAGTGGGATGCCGAGGATGCCGGAGGGGCCAATTCGATCCTGTGGTATCGCATCGCCTGCGACCCTGACCACCCCGAACGAGAGGCCATGGCCGACAAACTGCTGCGCTACAACGCCGACGACGTGCGAGCCACCCTGGCCCTACGGCGCTGGCTCGACGACGGCCTGTCGGGGCGGGGATGGCGGGTGGAGTCGGTCGACGCGCTCGAATCTCGGTGAGACGAGGCCAAACGCCGCCCGAAAACAGGGGTTCACGTTGCCGGGTACATGTGTCATCGGCCACGATGTGAGGTGTGATCGACCATTACATCGCCGCCCGTCAGGAACTGGAGGGCCCCGGCTCTCCGTTCGCCGTCACCACCACCACCGTGAGAGGTGTGGAGGTCAAGACCTTCGCCGGCGCTCCGCCCAACATGCGCGTGGTCTGGGAGATGACCGCCGCCCACGGCGACAAGAAGTACGTGGTGTACGAGGACGAGTCGTACACGTACAACGAGATCCACGCCCAAGTGCGCAAACTCGCGCAGTTCCTGGTCGACAACGGCGTGCAGCGCGGCGACCGCGTGGCAATCTCCACCCGTAACTATCCCGAGTGGGTCGTCACCTACTGGGCATGCGTGTCGATCGGCGTGGCGTGCGTGGGCATGAATGCCTGGTGGACGCCGGTCGAGATGGAGTACGCGCTGAACGACAGTCAGCCCAAGATGCTGATCGTCGACGACGAGCGCCTCGAGCGCTTCGGACAGATGCCCAATCCGTTCGACGTGCCGGTGATCGCAGTGCGCACCGACCGCCCGGTTCCGGCCGGCGGATTCCGCTGGACCGACATCATGGCCATGGCCGACCCGGGTGTACTGCCGCCGGTCGAGATCGACCCCGACGACGACGCCACGATCTTCTACACCTCGGGCACCACCGGTTTCCCGAAGGGTGCCCAGCTGCACCACCGCGGTTCGGTCGACAACGTCATGAACATCGCCGCCATGACCGGCGCGGCATCGGCGGGTATCGCCAAGGCCGTGGCCGCCGGCGATCTCGCCGAAGCACCGCCGTCGCCGCCGGCACTGTCGCCGGTGTTCATGGCCCCCACACCGCTCTTCCACGTGACGGCCTGCAACTGCATCCTGCATCCGGCCACACTCGTCGGCGGTGCCGTCGTCCTCATGTACAAGTGGGATCCGGCTCGGGCCATCGAACTCATCGAACGTGAGAAGGCCACCAACTTCTCCGGTGTTCCCACGATGGGCCGTGAACTCATCATGCATCCCGACTGGAAGAAGCGCGACGTCTCGTCGCTCGGCGCCATCAGCGGCGGCGGCGCGGCTGTGCAACCCGACCTCGTCGAAAAGATCGACAAGGAACTCGAATCGGGCACACCCACCACCGGCTACGGCATGACCGAGACGCACGGCATCATCACCGCCAACACGTCGCTCTGGTACACCACCAAGCCGTCGTCGTGCGGTCCGGTCGTCCCCACCCTCGAGGCCAAGCTGGTCGACGAAGAGGGCAACGATCTGCCCCGCGATCCCAACCTCACCGGAATCCTGTGCGTCAAGGGCTCGATCGTCATCAAGGGCTACCTCAACCGTCCCGAGGCCACTGCCGAGTCGATCAAGGATGGCTGGCTCAACACCGGAGACATCGCCCGCATCGACCAGGACGGTTTCGTCTACATCGTCGACCGCGCCAAGGACATGGTCATTCGCGGTGGTGAGAACGTGTACTGCTCGGAAGTCGAAGCCGCCATCTACCGTCACGACGCCATTGCCGAGGCGGCAGTGTTCGGCATTCCCGACGAGCGTCTCGGTGAAGAAGTGGCGGCCTGCATCGTGCTGGCACCCGGGAAGTCGGTGTCGGACGACGACTTGCGATCCTTCCTCGCCACGTCGCTCGCCAAGCACAAGATCCCGTCGAAGATCTGGTTCCGCGACGAGCCGATTCCTCGTAATGCGAGCGGCAAGTTCTTGAAGCGCGAACTCCGCAAGGAACTGGTGGGTGAGTGACGCCATGAGCGACGCCGTCTCGGTATCTCGCGACATCGCGGCTCCGGCCGACAAGGTCTGGGCTCTCGTCACCGATCTGCCACGTATGGGTGAGTGGTCACCCGAGAACAAAGGTGGCGAGTGGGTGAAGGGCGCGACCGGGCCGGCCGTCGGCGCCACCTTCAAGGGACGCAACTCGAACGGCAAGAAGTCGTGGTCGACCGTCGTCAAGGTCAACGCCTTCGATCCGCCGCGCAAGTTCTCGTTCGGTCTGATGGTGTTCGGCAAGAACTGGTGCGATTGGGTGTACGAGGTCGAACCCACCGCCACCGGTTGTCGAGTGACGCACTCGTGGATCGATCACCGCAGTGGTTTCTCGTCGAAGCTGGGCAAGGTCGTGAGTGGTGTCGCCGATCGGGCGAGCCACAACCGTCGCAACATGGAAGTCACCCTCGACAACCTCGTGCAGGCCGCCGAGAAGTAGTCACTGGTGCCCGAACTCGAGTTCCCCGACGGACGTTGGTCCGCTCGGTGGATCTGGCCGCACCGGTCCACCGACTGGGGCCACGAGACGCAGCGTCGGACCGCGGCCTTCCGCACGTCGTTCGAACTCGACGAGGTTCCTACGGTGGTACCTGCTCGCTTGGCCGTCATCGGTCGGGCCACCTGGTACGTCAACGGACACGAAGTGGGTCGGGGCCCGGTTCGGGTCAATCCCCGTCGGATGCGGTGGGACGACGCCGACATCGCGCCGTACCTACGCGCTGGGCGTAACGAGATCGCGATTCTCGCCACCGCCGACGTGGATGCCACGGCCTGGTCGATGCCACTCCCTGCATCGGTCGATCTCCGAAAAGGAGCCATCGTCTTCGAAGCCCATCTCGGCGATGGCCGTGTGGTCGCCTCCGATGGCACGTGGTACGGAACGATCCTGTCCGGCTGGTCGGCCACTCCGAGTTTCAGCCTGTTGAAGCGAGGCGACGAGCTGATCGATCTGCGCTCCTTGCCCGACGGATGGCTCACCGGCGACATGTCGACCGTGTGGCCACTGGTTCGGGAACAACGGGCCACAGTCTTTGGTGGGTCAGGACGAAAAGTGCCGCCCACGTATCCGGTGGGGCCCTGGGCCGGTCGACCGACTTCTCGTCCAGTTCCGACGGCGATCCCGTTGCGTGAAACACAGTCCGGTGAGTTCGTGGCCGATCGCATCGTGGTCGGCACCGTTCTCGTCGACGTGGAAGGGCCGGCCGGAGCAGTCGTCCACCTGCACGGTGCCGAGCGTCTCGACGACGGGCGGCCGGCCGACGAGGCCTACGACTCGTCGGTGTTCGTCGCGCTCGACGGGACGCGCCGTGTCGTCGAATCGGTCGACCTCTTCGGAGTACACGGCCTTCGTGTGTCGGGTGCTGGTGGCGGGGTGACTGTTCATGCGGTGTCGATCGTCGAGCGGCTGCACCCGGTCACAGGAGAGCACACGTTCCGTTCGTCCGATCCGAGGCTCGACCGCATCGTCGAGGTGGGGCGTCGAACGGTGTCGATCAGTTCGCTCGACTCCTACGTCGACTGTCCAACGCGTGAGCAGCGCGCCTGGACGGGAGACTCCGTGGTCCATCAACTCGTCGATCTCACGACGAACGACGACTGGTCGTTGGCTCGTTGGCATCCGGTCCTCGCCGCCTCACCGCGCGCCGACGGGATGATTCCCATGTCGGTAGCCGGTGAGATCGAACACGACGACATGTCGATCGTTCCCGATTGGGCACTCCACTGGATTCATTCCGTGCACAACCTGTATCGCTACGTGGGTGACCCCCACGAGATCGCGCAACTGCTCCCGGTAGTCGAAGGAGTCCTGCGCTGGTTCGACGAGCGCACCGATCGGACCGGACTTCCGGTCGAGATGCCGGGCTGGGTCCTCATCGACTGGAGTGCGGTGCACAGTGACGGTGCCAACTCGACGATCGCCGGATTGTGGGGCCGGGCGTTGCTCGAATTCGTCGAGATGAGCGAATGGCTGGGCGACACCGGTCGATCGGCGTGGGCACGCAGTCGACACGTCCGTCTCGTCCAGGCCTTCGAACGATTCTGGGATCCGAGTCGACGCCTCTACGTCGATTCGGTGATCGGCGATTCACAGTTGCCGATGGCGTCTCAACACGCGCAGAGCGCAGCGATCGTCGGCCGGCTCGCACCGAAGGATCGGTGGAGCCGTCTCGTCGAGGTCATGACCGATGAGGAAAATCTCGTGCACGCCGCCTTCGCTCGAGCGGATGGTCCGAGCGACCCGGGCACCGAGACCGAACTCGGTGGCGTGTATCTGTACACCGGTCATCCCGAACCGTGGTGGGACACCGAGGGACAGATCGTGCGGGCTCAGCCGTTCTTCCGTTACGTGGTGCACGATGCGCTCGCCGACGCCGGCCGATCCGAACTTCTGCCGGACATGTTGCTCGACTGGGAGGATCTTCTGGCGCGGTGCGCGACGTCGTTCGGTGAGGTCTGGTACGGAGGTACCCGATGCCACGGGTGGTCGAGCACACCCACTCGTGACGTGATCCAACACGTACTGGGCGTCGTTCCGGCCGAGCCCGGTTTCGCGTCGGTGCGTATCGAGCCGTCTCTCGGACCGCTCACGTGGGCCGAGGCTTCCTGCCCCACTCCACGAGGTCGTCTCTCGGTGCGGGTCGACTCGGAAGCTGTCGACGTCACCACACCGGTGCCGGCAACTGTTGTCATCGAAGGTGTCGAAACAGTCGTGCAACCTGGTGTGCACCGTATTCGGGGCCGGGGTTCCGACGGTTGACCGATCCGATCTAGCCTCGGAGGCGATGGGGGAACCGATGCGCAAGAGGTCCGATGGCCTCGCCACGATCGAGTTGGTGTTGGAGCATGCACGGGCCGAACTCGAGGCGAGCGGTCCGGTTCGCTTCAATCTCGACCGAGTCATCGAATCGTCGGGTGTCGCCCGTAGTTCGGTGTACCACCACTTCGGAAGTCGGGCCGGTCTCATCGCCACGATCGAGCTCGAGCACTGGGTCGAGAGTCAAGCCTCGGAACTTCGGGGCATGCGCAAGTTCTTGCTCGAAGCCAACGACTTCGACGAGGTTCTGGGGGCGATCGAATTCGCCATGCGAATCGACGGCGACCAAGCTGGACACGAGCGGCGGCTTCGTCGCCTGTCATCGCTCGTGGCGGCCGACAGCATCCCGGCCCTCGCCTCCACGCTGCAGGAGCAGCAGGTTCGAGGAACGGCCCACCTGGCCGAGACACTCGGCATGCTTCGTGATCGGGGCGTCATTGCGCCGCGAGGAGACCTGACCGGAATCGCCTATTTCGTCCAGTCGATCCTGGTCGGACGAGTGCTCGTCGACGTGGGCGGCGATCCCGATGCTGATGACCACTGGGTCGACGTCGCCATCGAGACCCTGCGTCATCTTCTGGCGCCGAAGAAGGGAAAGTGATGAGCTCTCCGACCGATGCCAACCGACGTGTCGTCGAACGCCACTGGGAGATGATGTACGCCAAGGACTGGAGCGGGGTCGCCGCCCAATTCGCCGACGACGCCGAGTACATGGATGTCGGAGCCGTTCCACCGGTCGTGGGTGGCCGAGCCATTGCCGAACGTCTCGAGTTGGGTCTCGGTCCGACCGCCAAGATGGTGCACGTTCCCGGACTCGTGTTGGCCGACGGTGACGTGGTGATCACCGAGCACAAGGAGGAATGGCACTTCCCCACCGGGGAAGTGATCGTTCACCCCTTCACATCGGTCATGGAAGTTCGTGACGGCCTGATTCGTCGCTGGCACGACTATTCCCACCTTGGCAATCTGCTCGACAACGCCCCGTCGTGGTGGATCGAGTACATCATGAGCGGTGGCACGACCGAGGTGCCCTCGGCCTGAACCGCTCTCGTCGGGTTTCGTCAGAGCGACGTGGCGAAGGTGGCGGCGCTGAGGCCGAGCATCACGAGAGCCGGAATCGTCTCGGTGATCGCATCCTTCACGCGTAGGTGCGCACCCACGGCCAACACGAAGTAGATCGACAGACACAGGGCCGTGAAGGTCCCCAATCGATCGATACCGAGGCCGATGAGGAGTCCGCCAGCTGCGGCGAGTTTGGCCACCCCGAGTGCCGGAACGATCCGGACCGACATTCGCAGTCGTTCCATCGTCTGCAGAATCTGAGGCACGCCGCGGAAATCGGCGAGGGCCGAGGTCGCGCACAAAAAGGCCAGAACGATGCTGAGGACGGTGTTCACGACATCCATGTCAGAGAACTTTACGGAAGATCTTGGCCTTGCGATCGGTGTACGGCGGGTAGGCGAGCGACGGATCGACCTTGGTGCTCCGTGCGAGGACGGGTTTGCGATGCTGGAAGATTCGCACGCCGGTCTCCCCGTGGTAGGCGCCCATACCGCTTTCGCCCACTCCGCCGAAGGGAAGGTGCGGACTCGTCAGATGCATGAGGGTGCCGTTCACGGTGACTCCTCCGGCGGTGGTGTTCGCCAACACTTCGTCGACGACCGACTTCTTCTCGGCGAACACGTAGAGAGCGAGCGGATGCGGTTTCGCATTGATGAAGGAGATGGCGTCACGAATCGAGTCGACCGGCACGATCGGGAGGATGGGTCCGAAGATCTCCTCGTTCATGAGCGGTGACGAGAGATCGACGTCGGCGACGACGGTGGGAGCGATGTAGCGCTCGGCGCGGTCGGTGTCACCGCCGACGATCACGCGGCCTCCCGACAGAAGTCCGCTCAGGCGGTCGAAATGTCGTTCGGACACGATGCGTCCGAAACTGCCGCTCGAGCGCGGATCGTCACCGTAGAACTCGGTGATCGCCGCCCGGAGCCGATCGACGAACTCGGTTTCGACGGCCTTTTCGACGAGAACGTAGTCGGGTGCAACACAGGTCTGGCCGGCGTTCAGCCACTTTCCCCAGGCGATCCGCTTGGCGGCCACGTCGAGGTTGGCCGACGAATGCACGATGGTCGGGCTCTTGCCACCGAGTTCGAGGGTGACCGGAGTCAGGTGTTCGGCGGCCGCTCGCATGACCACCCGCCCCACGGTTCCGTTGCCCGTGTAGAAGATGTGATCGAAGCGTTCGGCGAGCAGGGCCGTGGTTTCGGGAACGCCGCCTTCGACGAGAGCGATGGCCGACGAGTCGAGGTACTTCGGAACGAGTCGGGCGAGCAGAGCTGACGTCGCCGACGAGACCTCCGAGGGCTTCATGACGACGGCGTTGCCGGCCGCGATCGCGCCGGCCGCCGGAACGAGCAGCAGCTGCACCGGATAGTTCCACGGGGCGATCACGAGGACGACACCGAGTGGTTCGGGGATCCGCTTCGACGTCGCTGGCATGGCCACGATCGGGGTGCGGACTCGCTCGGGACGGTTCCATCGTCTGAGGTTCTTCAACATCAACTTCACTTCACCGATCACGAAGGCGATGTCGGTGACGTAACCCTCGATGACCGGCTTGCCGAGATCGGTGGCCAGGGCATCCGAGAACGCAGACTCGTTCTCTTCGAGCATGGCGATCATGCGCTCGAGTTGCTTCTTGCGCCACGACAGCGGACGCGTGACGCGGCTCCCGAAGGTATGGCGTACTCCGGCGACGATGCCCGGAATGGAGGTGACTGCGGTCGAGGTCGACACGGTGTTGTTCTCGGCGAGTGACGTCATGCCCCCATTCAACCAGGAGGCGCCTTCATCAGGGTTCGACGATGGTGAAGCCGCCCATGAAGACGTCGAGGTTGCCGAACACGGTCAACAGTGCTCCGGCGTCTCCGTCGAGCGCAATGTTGCCGGCGGCGATCTCGTCGACGAAAGACGTCTCCTGGGTGATGACCTTGATGAGGAGCGCACGGTCGAGTCGGAGAGTTGCAACCGCACTGTCATCGTGGCGGCCCCGCACCGAGTACATGGTTCGATTCGACACGGCGAGCACCCACTTCTCGTCGGGGGTGCCGGCCAGATCGGGGAAGGTCCAGTTGACGCAGAGCTTCACGCCGACCACGGCCTCGGCCTTGAGCCGCACGGCGAGAGTGTCGAAGATCTGTTCGATCGTCATGGCGGCGAGAATGCCTCGTCCGCGCACGGTGGAATTACCCAGTTGCGGCGGACCGTGCCGGAGTTCCTGCGCGCCCATCAGATAGGCGTTGCGGAACGTGGTCGACTCGCTCTGATAGCCCAATTGTTCGAGAGTGTCGGCCTGCAGCGAGCGAGCTTCCTCGTTCTGCGGATCGGCGAACACGAGATGGTTGACCAGTTCGGCGACCCAGCGATATTCGCCGGCATCGAAGGCGCGGCGCGCCGCGGTGAGCAGAGCCTCCGGTCCACCCGCCAGCTCGACGTACCTCTTCCCGGCTTCGCTCGGTGGCAACTTGTTCAAGTTGGCCGGATTGGCGTCGTACCAACTCAGGTAGCGCTGATACACGGCCTTGGAGTTGTGGACGAGGTCGCCGTAGTAGCCACGGGTGTGCGTCTCGGCGAGGAACTCCTCGGGCAGATTCAGGTGCTCGGCGATCTCGAGCGGTGTGAAGCCGAGGTTGGCGTGTCGCATCGTCTGGTCGTGGATCCAGCGGTACATGTCGCGTTGAAGCGACAGGAACCCATGCACGTCGTCGGTTCCCCAACGGGGCCAATTGTGCGAGGTGAACATGATTTCGGTTCGCGCGCCGAACAGTTCGATGGCCTCGTTGATGTACTTCGACCACGACAACGAGTCGCGTACCAAGGCGCCGCGGATCGGGACGAGATTGTGCATGGTGTGCGAGCAGTTCTCGGCCATGCACAGCCAGCCGCGATCGGGGAAGAAGAAGTTCATCTCGGCTGGCGCTTCGGTCTCGGGGGTGAGCTGGAATTCGATGCGCACCCCGTCGACCGTCTTCACCTCGCCGGTCTCGGTCACGTCCTCGGTGGGGGCGATGAGTCCCGGCGGGCCGACCGGGATCGACAGTCCGAGTCCACAGTTGACATGACCTTTCGGCCCGGACGGAAGGAGAGGACCGAACTGGTAAGTGGCCCGGCGGCCCATTGCCACGCCGGCGATCACGTTTTCACCGACGGTCTCGTGGAGGAAGCCGACCGGAGCGATCACTCGGCAACGTCCGGCGTCGACCTCGGCTTGTGAGGTGACGCCGAGGACGCCGCCGAAGTGATCGGCGTGCGAGTGGGTGTAGATCACCGCCGTGACCGGTCGATGGCCGAGATGCTCGGTGACGAGGTCGTAGGCGGCCCGAGCGGTCGCTTCGACGGTGAGCGGATCGATCACGATCCAACCGACATCACCGCGAACGAACGTGATGTTGGAGATGTCGTAGCCCCGCACCTGCCACACGCCTTCGGCGACTTCGAAAAGACCGTGATGGGCGTTGAGTCGGGCCTGTCGCCACAGACTCGGATGAACGGTGTCGGGACACTCCTCCTGAAGGAACTCGTAACGACCGATATCGCTCGCGGTGCGACCCTGAGAGTCGCGCACGTGCACGTCGGCGAGAGATGCGATCCAACCTCTCTTCGCTCGGTCGAAGTCGGCCGGATCGAGATCGAATTCCTGGGACCGATTGAACGATGCAGTGTGGGTGGTTGCGTTCTTCTGGCTGATGTCGAGAGTCACGGCCGAACGGTAACAGAGCCCCCGCAGTCTCTATTCCGCTCCGTGGGAGCGAAACGTTCCGTAGGCTCGCAGCAGGGCCGAGGAGGTACTCATGTCGACCATCGATCAGGCGACTCAGTCGCGACTGCAACGACTCAACGTCGGAGCCGCCATTCTGCACGCCGTGCAGGGAGTGGTCGTCCTGGCGACGGCCAACGACTTCGCGCTTCCGGTCACGACCTTTTTCTGGAACGACGCACCGAACGGTCGTCTCGACGTCGAGCGGCTCGATCGACTCTTCGACGTCCGCATGGCCTACGGCGTCTTCGCCTTCTTGGCCCTTTCGGCGATCTTCCACGCCCTCGTCGCGTCACCGTGGGGTCGACCCCGCTACTTGGCCGGACTGGCGAAGGAGCAGAACCGTTTTCGCTGGGTCGAGTATTCGATGTCGTCGACTCTCATGATCCTCCTCATCGCCATGATCTTCGGAATCGGCGACGTGGCCGGACTCATCGGTATCGCCGGAGCCAACGTGGCCATGATCCTGTTCGGCTGGGTGATGGAAGTCGTGAACGAACCCGGGAAAAAGGTGTGGTGGGCGCCGTTCTGGTTTGGCTGCATCGCCGGAGTGGCGCCGTGGATCGGACTCCTGATCTACCTCATCGGACCGGGCAGTGAAATGCCGAGCTTCGTCTACGGCATCTTCGTCAGCATCTTCGTGTTCTTCAACTGCTTCGCCCTGAATCAATGGCTGCAGTACAAGCGCATTGGCAAGTGGGCCGACTATCTCTTCGGCGAGCGGGTGTACCTGATCCTGAGTCTCACGGCGAAGTCGGCTCTTGCGTGGCAGATCTTCATCAACACACTCACTGTCTGACGCTTCGATTCACTCCGAACGTTCAGGAGTGAACCAGTCGGCGAGGGCGAACTCGGTCGGCTGATCGAAGAACGCCCGCACGCGCACGATGCGACCGTCATGATCGACCGAGAAGATTTCGACGCTGCTCACTTCCACGCGTTTGTCGCCGAGTTCGCCGACATTGTGCATGACGACGGCCGCTTCGGTGTCACCTCCCGCCACGATCTGTCGGGGATGAAGCGTCCAGCGACGGCCAGGTGTGAACGACCGGTCCCAGGTCTTGTGCACGGCGTCGATTCCGACTTTGGGAGGAGCGCCGACCGGATCCTCGAACACCATCTCGGGAGCGAAGAGAGCGACCCAACGGTCGCGATCCATCGTGTTCCAGGCGTCGACGTGGGCGGCCACGGCGGCCGTGGCCGGATTCTCGGCGTTCATCGTCCGAGACGATCGACGAAGGCGCGAATCGCCGCGTTGGTCGGTTCGGGGTGAGTGAGATTCGCGGCATGTGAACCGCCGGCTACCACGACGAGTTCGGTGGACCCGCTGATCCGATCGCGTAACACTTCTGCCTTCGACACCGGAATGGCCGCATCGGCGTCACCGTGAACGATGAGGGTGGGGGCGGTGATCTCGCCGAGGCGATCGGTGATGTCGTCGCGGTTCATCAGGCAATTGAACGCGTACGTGAACTGTTCGCTCGGGAGCACGGCCCACTTGTCGAACCACGACTGCCAGTCGCCGGCGCCGAGGATGATGCCGGCGATCACGTCCTGGACGGCCGACGAGCCGTGCGCGAGCCATGCCGCATGGAGTTGTCCGTAGCCCTCGACGTTGGCCGGATCTTCGGTGCCGGCCTGCGTGTCGATGAGGATCAGGCCTCGCACTCGCTCGGGTGCGGTCAGAGCGACCCGCATCGAGAGGAAACCGCCCTGCGACATTCCGCCGACGATCGCCGATTCGATGCCGAGGTGATCCATCAACCCGAGGACGTCGCGAGCCGAGTCCCAGTAGGTGAATTCGCCGGTTGCCTTGGTGCCTCCGAAGCCGCGCTCGTCCCATGTGATCACTCGGTGAGTCGATCGGAGTTCGGCTACCTGCGGCTCGAACATGGTGTGATCCATGAGAAAACCGTGACTGAGAATCACCACCGGCCCGTCGCCGCCGGTGTCGAGGAAATTGATGTCGGTGCCGTTGATCCGTGCCGTCGCCATGCACGAACAGTAGTGGCCGTGATTCGGCCCTCAGGCCGTGGCCCACACCAGGACTTCGGCTCCATCGTCGCCGGCCACGAGTCCGACGTCGCCGACCGAGAACAGTCGTGCGGCATCACCAGTCGCAAGCTCTCCGGCGTGCTCGAGTGAGGCCGAGCCGCGAGCCACGAACACGTGCACGTGGCGATCGTCGGGGACGCGAACTGTCTCTCCGGCCGAGAGTCGCCCGCCCCACAACACGGCGTCGCGCTGCCGGATACTGATCGCGGCGTCGTGACCTTTTCCGGACGCGATGGGTACGAGACCACCCCTGGCGAGTTCGCCGTTGATGTCGAGTTGCTGATAGCTCGGGTCGACGCGCTCGGTGTCGGGTGGCACCCACATCTGTACGAAGTGCACGTCGTTGTCGCCGCTCGGGTTCATCTCGGAGTGCCAGATACCCGTGCCGGCCGACATGCGCTGCGCGAGACCGGGGTAGAGGAGTCCCCGATTTCCTTCACTGTCCTTGTGCTCGAGTTCTCCGTCGAGCACCCACGTGACGATCTCCATGTCCTGATGGGGGTGAGTGTCGAACCCGCTACCGGCGCGCACGACGTCGTCATTGTTGACGATCAGGAGTCCGTGTCCTGTGTTGTTCGGATCCCAGTGCGATCCGAAGCTGAACGAGTGTCGGCTGTCGAGCCACGAGATGTTCGTGTGCGGTCGAGAGTCGGCCCGTTGAACGACGATGCGCGGCTCGGACACGATCAGTTGACGACGGAAATGCCGAGGCTGTTCGAAGCCTCCTCGACGCTCCCGGCGTTGCTCACGTCGGTGAAGCCCATGTCGAGCATCTGAGCCATGGCCATTCCGGAGCGGTTGCCGCTGCGGCAGTACACGACGTACGAGCCGTTGCGGTCGAGTCCGTCGATCTGACTCGCGAAGTCAGGGGACTGAATGTCGATGTTGACGGCTCCGTCGAGGTGACCGCCGGAGAATTCAGCGGGAGTACGAACGTCGATGATCATGCGAGTGTCCTTTGCGGGTGCGTCGGCGGCCACGGCGGGCTGTTCCGAAGTGGACGAACTGTCTCCTCCACAGCCAACCATGGGGCCGAGGGCGAGGGTGAGTCCAGCCAGGGAGAGGATCGTGCGGCGGAGGGTCATGGGGTCACCCTACATACCCCAAGGGGTATCTATCAAGTCGCCGATCGAACATCGTGCCGGGTGGCGAACTACGTTGCGCACCCATGATGCGACGCCTACTCCCCGCTGTTTGCCTGCTCCTGGCCGCGTGTGGCGGTGACGACGGGGGATCCGTCGATTCGGCCGCTCCCACCTCGGCTGCCGAGACCACGGTCGCCCCGGTCGCGACCGAGGCTCCGACCACCACCGTTGGCGAGGCCCCGTACGAGCCGACCAGGCCGACGATGTCCGGCGTCGCGTCGGCCTCCATCGAGGGGCCGATCACCGGCGGACTCGGCGAGGTGGTTCTCGGGGTGAGTCCTTTCGACGTGACGGCGTGGGAGTACACCGAGACCGAGTTCTTCGTGCGCGGTTCGGCGTCGAGTTACACGTCCGACTCCGAACTCTCGACCGACGGTGAGTGGTCGGTCGCTCCGTACGACACTGCCGACTACGCAACGCGCATCGTGGTTCGAGCGCCCGACGACCAGACCCGTTTCAACGGAACGGTGATCGTCGAATGGTTGAACGTGACGGCCGGACTCGACGTGTCACCGTCGTTCGATCTGGCCAAGAACGAGATCCTGCGTTCCGGCGCCGTGTGGATCGGCGTCTCGGCCCAGCGCGTCGGCGTCGAGGGCGGCGGCAACCCGACCGGCGCCCCGCGTGTCTTGAAGATCGCCGACCCCGAACGGTACGGAACGCTGAATCATCCGGGTGACGACTACAGCTACGACATGTTCAGCCAGATCGGCGCCCTCGTGTGGAACGAGTCGGCCACTCTGCTCGGCGGCCTCGTCCCCGAGCGAGTGATCGCCGCCGGAGAGTCGCAATCGGCCTTCCGTCTGACGAGCTACATCAACGCGCTTGCGCCGATCCACGACGTGTACAACGCGTATCTGGTCCACAGTCGTGGAGCCCGTGCCGCCAATCTGCTCTCCGAGCCGCGCCCGAGCATCCCCGGACCCGAGATCGCCCAGATCCGCGATGTCGGTCGTCCGGTCCTCGTCTTCTCGGCCGAGACCGACGTGGTGGGTGACCGACTCGGCTATCGCCGCGCCGAACAGCCCGAAACCGACAACTTCCGCAGTTGGGAAGTGACTGGAACTGCTCACGCCGACGCGTACAGCCTCGGGATCAGCGAGACCGACACCGGCGACGGCTCGGGTGACGACGCACTGTTCGCGGCCATGCTCGACGCTCCGTCGTCGGTGTACTTCGGGATCGTGACCTGTGAGAAGCCCATCAACGCCGGCCCACACACGTATGTGCTGCGCGCCGCGGTGCGCGCCCTCGACACCTGGGTTCGTACCGGTGTTGCGCCGGCGTCCACGCCGAAGTTGGAGGCCGACGCCGATCTCGTCGGATTCGAACTCGACGACAACGGCAATGCGCTCGGCGGCATTCGCACACCCCACGTCGACGTGCCGGTGGCCGCCCTGTCGGGTCTCGGCCAGTCGGGGGAGAGCTTCTGCGGCCTGTTCGGCACCACGGCGTCGTTCACCGACGAGCAACTGGCCGCGCTCTACGCCGACAAGGCCGATTTCCGGGCGAAGTGGGACTCCGCCGTCGATCGCGCCGTGGCGGCCGGAGCGATCCTGCCCGAGGACGCCGATGCAGTGAAGGCCTCGGCGGCCGGCTACCCGCTTCCCTAGGCATATTTCACGAATTGCGGTTCGCCTCTACACGAGGTGCCGAGCCTGTGACACGATGTCGGTCATGACGACCGCCATCAACATCGGAAATCTGCTCGCCCGTCGCGCTCACGTGAACGCCAAGATGGAGGCGCTGTACGACGTCGCCGCCGAACGTCGGTACACCTACGCCGAACTCAATGCCGAGACCAACAAAGCCGCGCAGCTCCTGATCCGCGCCGGAGTGAAGAAAGGTGATCGCGTCGGCCTTCTCCTCATGAACTCGGCCGAGTACCTCACGTCGTTCTTCGCCACAGCCAAACTCGGTGCGGTCATCGTTCCGCTGAACTGGCGTCTCGTCGCCGACGAACTCGAGTTCATCCTGAAGGACTCGGGCACCACGGCGCTCGTGTTCGGTGAGGAGTTCGCACCGGTTGCCGTCGACTTGCAGTCGCGCGGCTCCAAGACCGACGTCACCTCGTGGCTGTACGTCGGTTCACCGGCGAGCAAGCCCGATTTCGCACTCGACTACGTGGCCGAGTCGGCCAAGGAGCAGCCCATCGAACCGCCGGTCACGGCATCGGGCGACGATCTCCTCTACATCATGTACACATCGGGTACGACCGGTTTGCCGAAAGGTGTCATGCACTCGCACGACACGCAGTACTGGGCCTTGGCCACCATGTGCACCACGGCCGACCTTGGTCAGGGCGACCGTTACATCAACCCGATGCCCATGTTCCACGTGGGTGCACTCACGCCGGCACTCGGCACGATCTTCATCGGTGGAACGCACGTGCTGATGAAGTCGTTCGATCCGACCAAGGTCTGGGAACTCATCGACTCCGAGCGCATCAACAACGGATTGCTGGTCCCGGCCATGTTGCAGTTCATGCTGCTCGTTCACGACCCGGCGAAGCACAAGCACGAGCACGTGCGTTGGCTGTTGACAGGTGCCGCGCCGGTCCCGGTTCCGTTGATCGAGGCGTACTACAAGATCGGTATCGAGATCAGCCAGGTGTACGGACTCACCGAGACGTGCGGTCCGGCCTGTGTGACGATGCCGGCCGACGCACTCGAGAAGGCCGGATCGACCGGCAAGAGCTTCTTCCTCTCCGACGTGAAGATCGTGCGTCCTGACGGCACCGAGTGCGCACCCAACGAATCGGGTGAAGTGCTCGTCCGCGGCGGCCACATCATGCTCGGCTACTGGAACCGCCCCGATGCGACTGCCGATGCCCTGAAGGACGGCTGGTTGCACACCGGTGACGGCGGCATCATGGACGAAGAGGGTTACGTCTTCATCCAGGACCGCATCAAGGACATGATCATCTCGGGTGGCGAGAACGTGTATCCGGCCGAGATCGAGAACGTGATCATGAGCCACCCCGGTGTCACCGAAACCGCCGTCATCGGCATTCCCTCGCAGAAGTGGGGCGAGTCGCCGCTCGCCATCGTGGTGAAGAAGGATCCCGATCTCACCGAGGCCGACGTGCTGTCGCATTGCGAGGGCAAATTGGCTCGCTTCAAGCAGCCGGTCGCAGTGCGATTCGTCGACGTCGTGCCGCGCAACCCGTCTGGTAAGGCTCTGAAGAAGGATCTGCGCGTTCAGTTCGCCGACGTCGTCGGGCCCTGAGTCCCGACGTTTCGACGCGTTCGGGAGGGGACGTGATCACAGCCGATCAGATCGATCTGATCTCGCCCGAGGTGTTCGCTCAGCGCGGGCATCCGTGGGAGCAGTACGCCTGGTTGCGAGCCAACGCGCCCGTTTTTCGGCATCCTGAGCCACCCGAGAGCGGTCCGGGTTTCTGGGCACTCACCAAGTACGACGACGTGAAGACGGTGAGCCGCTCGCCGAAGATCTTCAGTTCGTACGAGAAGACGGCGATGCTGCCCGATCCCGACGAAGTCAATCTGTTCGCCGGTCGGCAGATG
>CAZTPF010000020.1:14637-17464 GCA_964614655.1 uncultured Bifidobacterium sp. | reverse complement strand
GACGGCGATGCTGCCCGATCCCGACGAAGTCAATCTGTTCGCCGGTCGGCAGATGATGCTCAACATGGACCCGCCGCAACACGACCGCTTCAAGTTGCTCGTGAGTCGCGGTTTCACGCCGAAGAACGCACCGTTGCTGCGACCTCGTATCGAGGAGCTCGCTCGTGAGATCGTCGACACGGTCGTCGAACGCGGCGAGTGCGATTTCGTGAGCGAGATCGCCGGTCGCCTTCCATCGGGGTTGATCGCCGAACTCATGGGAATGCCGCGCGCCGACGGCGAACGTCTCTACGACCTCACCGAGATCATGCATACCAACGACGACACCGTCGCGCCGCCCGAAGTCAAGATGGCGGCGATCGGAGAGATGCTCGGCTACGCGCAGTCGATCGCCGACTTCAAGCGGTCGAAGCCGGGCGACGATCTGGCGACGTTGCTGGTGGAGGCCGAGATCGACGGTGACCGTCTCACCGACTCCGAGTTCCAGTGGTTCTTCCTTCTGCTCGTCAACGCGGGTGGGGACACCACTCGCAATCTGCTGGCGGCCGGGATGCAGCTGCTCTTCGATCATCCCGAAGAGCGAGAGAAGTTGACGGCCGACGTCGACGGACTCCTTCCCACGGCCATCGAGGAGATGCTCCGATACACGAGTCCGGTGGCGCACTTCAAGCGCACGGTCATGGAGGACGTCGAGATCCGTGGTCAGAAGATCCCGAAAGGTGATCGCGTCGTGATGTTCTACGGATCGGCCAATCGTGACGAGGACGTCTTCGAGCGACCCGACGTCTTCGACGTCGCGCGCGATCCGAATCCACACGTGGCGTTCGGGGCCGGCGGGCCCCATCTGTGCCTCGGGATGCACGTGGCCCGCGTGGAATTGATGGTGATGTTCCGAGAACTCCTCACCCGGATGCCGAATCTCGAACCGAACGGACCGGCCGAACGCATGCATTCGAGTTTCATCGCCGGGATCCACTCGATGTCGGTTCGCTTCTGACCTCGGGGGAGATCCCCGTCACGACCTCCGATAGGGGACGCCCGGGGTGGTCGGTGGCAGAATTCGGCCATGAGTACTGCCACCGAAGAGACACTGTCGCCGGCCGACGCCGAAGCCTTCCGTTCCAAGGTTCGCGACTTCCTGGCCCAGAACGCCACCGGTAGCGAGCGAGGGGTCAACTCCATCGAGACCGGACGGGCCTTTCAGCAGAAGCTCGCCGAGGCCGGTCTGGCCGGGCTCACGTACGCCACCGAGTACGGCGGTGCTGGCCTCACCAAGGCGCACGAGCGCATCTACCGCGAGGAGTACGCCAAGTTCCCCGACATGACCTTCGAATTGGTGATCAGTCACGGCATGTGCCTTCCGGTTCTCAACCAGTTCGGCACCGAGGAGCAGAAGAAGCAGTTCATGCCCGACAACATCGCCGGTCGAACGATGTGGTGTCAGATGTTCTCCGAGCCCGGAGCCGGCTCCGACGTCGCAAGTCTGCAGACCAAAGCCGAACTCGACGGAGACGAATGGGTCATCAACGGTCAGAAGGTCTGGACGACGCTCGCTCATGTGTGCGAGTACGGCGTGATCATCGCCCGCACCAATCCTGATGCCCCGAAGCACGCCGGCATCTCGATGTTCATCATCGACATGAAGGCACCGGGTGTGGAGATCCGACCGATCCACCAGATCGACGGTGGCAAGCATTTCAACGAGATCTTCCTCACCGACGTTCGTATTCCGAAGTCGTGGTTGCTCGGCGAACTCAACAACGGTTGGAACCAGGCCACTGCGATGCTCATGTTCGAGCGCGTGGCCATCGGGACGGGCTCCACCAGCGGTGTCACTCACACGTTGTCCGACGGTCTCATCGAAATCGCCAAGAAGAATGGCAAGATCGCCGATCCCGTCATGCGGCAGGACCTCATGAAGCTCTACAGCGAGGAGACCACCAAGTCGCTCGTGGCCATGCGCACCCGCGCCGAAATGAAGGCCGGTCGTGTCCCCGGCCCCGGTGGATCGCTCGGCAAGCTTCACGGTTCGCGTATCTCGTGGATGATGCGTCCGCTCATCAGCCGTCTGATCGGGCCCGAGACCGACGCATGGGAAGGACCGAACTCCCGCGGTGAAGCGTGGGCCAAGCGCCTTCTCAACAGCTTCCAGTCCGGTATCGCCGGCGGAACCGACGAGATCCAGAAGAACATCATCGGCGATCGTGTGCTCGGCTTGCCGCGTGAACCCATGGTCGACAAGGACATGCCCTTCAAGGATCTGAAGGTCGGAACGCAGCGCTGATCGAGTCGTCGTCGTGCACGTCGCCCAGATCTGGATCCACCCGGTCAAATCAATGGTCGGTGGGACCGTCGACGACGTGTCTCTCGACGAACTCGGTGTCGTGGGAGATCGCATCTGGGCCGTTCGCGACCTCGAGAGCGGTGGCATTCGCGGGGCCAAGAAGATCGGCGGGCTCATGCGACTCGGTGCGCACCGGGTCGACTCGCGTGCACGGGGAGTCGACGACGTCGTCGAGATCGAGTTCCCCGACGGGCGGCGGTTCACCAGCGACGATCCCGACCTCGACGCGGTGTTGAGCGAAGAACTCGGGCGGCGGGTGACCTTGCAGCATCTGCGTCCAGCCGAGGACCTCGACCACTATCGACGAGGACGTCCAGACTCCGACGACGTGATGGCGGAGTTGCGATCGATCTTCGGTCGTGACGAGGACGAGCCTCTGCCCGATCTCGGCCAGTTTCCGCCGGTGATCATGGAGTTCGAGTCGCCGCCCGGCACGTACTACGACTGCTGGCCGCTGATGGTGATGTCCACGTCGGCGCTGCG
>CAZTPF010000020.1:4244-14537 GCA_964614655.1 uncultured Bifidobacterium sp. | reverse complement strand
CCGGGGATGATGCGGGTGGCGCCGTTCTCTTCGGTGAAGTCGTCGAGCGCCCAGATCGTCGAGACCTCGACATCCATGTCTTCGGGGAACGGGAAGAAGTCGAAGCACCACTGATCGCGGTGGAGGGGCTGCTCGGGTGAGCCGGGGCCGATCGCGATGATCTGGGTGAGGTGCAACTGGAAACTGCTGGCGTACGGCGACAGGACGCTTTCGGCTACCTCGAGGACGAGGGGGTTGGCCACCATGTCGATACTCGATCGGGATCGAGCGAGCAGGGCGCCGGTCCGAGTGGTGTGACGGCCCGAAAAGTCGTCACCTCCGGTGGGTGTGGCGGCGATGTACGGATCCATCTCGGCGCGAACCCGGTCGACCACATCCGGGTCGACCAGCCGTTCGATGACGGCGCAGCCGGCGGTTCGGAAGGCCTCGACGATCTCGCCCGCTGATGCGGATCGATCGAATCGGGGGATGGTGGACATGACCCCACCGTAACCCGGTGATCTGGCGCGGGATCTTGACCCATCCGGTGAAATTTCCTCACCAGAACACCAAATCTATAGATTATGGGGATGGAGACGATGCCGAAGACGCGGGCTGAATGGACCGATGAGCTCCTGCGGGCCGAGATCCTGACCGGGCGGCTCCGCCCCGGCGATCGCATTCCGGTCGAACGACTGGCCGAGGCCTGGGGTGTGTCGGCCACTCCCATTCGGGAATCCCTCCGCCGTCTGGCCGGCGACGGACTCGTCGACCTCGCTCCCCAACGAGGCGCCCGGGTCGCCTCTGTCGACGCCGACCTCGCTCACGAGATCTACGCCGTGCGACTCCTTCTCGAACCGGTCGCCCTGCGTCAGTCGCTCGAGGCTGCCCTCGACGACGAGAACTTCGCGCACGACGTGTCGGTGACATTCGACGCCATGGTCGGGGCCGACTCCTACGTCGAGCGACTGGATTGCCATCGCGCTTTCCACATGACCCTGGTGTCGAGGTGTCCGAATCGCACTCTTCTCGACGAGATCGCCTCGCTCACCGATCGCTCTCGGCTCTTCCAGATCCTCTCGGCACCGGCCGATCCCGACAGTGGACACGGTCGCGATCACCGCCGTCTACGTGATGCAGCGATCGCCGGCGACGTCGAGACCACCATCGCCATCCACACCAACCACCTGGCGTCGACCCTCGACGCACTGTCCTGACGTTCACCCACGGAGGTCACTCATGTATCGACTCGCCAACATCGACGGCCGTTCGGCCTTTCAGTTCATCGACGATCCGAACGGCATCGGCTACGTCGACGTCGCTCGTCTGGCCGGTGACGAATCACTGAGCGATCCGATGGTCGCCATCGCGCGCTACGACGAACTCCACGATCTCTACGCTCAGGCGGCGTCGGCCCAACGAGTCGCCGGTGAACCAGGTGTCTGCGTACCGAAGCCGGCCAAGGTCTTCGGTATCGGGCTGAACTACACCTCGCACGCTGCCGAATCGAACATGGAGCTTCCACCGGCACCTCTCACTTTCACCAAGTTTCCGTCGTGTCTGGCCGGTCCGACCGCCGACGTGGAGTTGTCGGGTGATCTCGTCGACTGGGAGGTCGAGATCGTGGCCGTGATCGGGAAGGGCGGTCGTCGCATCGCCGCCTCCGATGCGTGGTCGCACGTGGCCGGACTCACGCTCGGTCAGGACGTCTCCGATCGCCGGGTTCAGATGACGGGAACACCACCGCAGTTCTGCCTCGGCAAGAGCTTCGACGGATACGGGCCGATCGGACCGGCGGTCGTGTCGGTCGACGCATTCGCCGACCCCAATGACATCGCTCTGTGGTGTGACGTCTCCGGAGAGCGAATGCAGGAGTCCCGCACCTCCAACCTCATCTTCTCGATTCCCGTGATCGTCGAGTACTTGTCGGGAATCTGCACACTCGAACCCGGCGATCTGATCTTCACCGGTACGCCCGACGGCGTGGGGGCGGCCCGCGGTCGATTCTTGAAGCCCGGTGACGTGATCGACAGCGGTGCCGACGTGATCGGATCGCTCCGCAACGTCTGCGTGGCCGGACACTGATCGGCGAAGGATCTCACCATGGCCATTCACCGTCTCGACTCCATCCGTCTCGCCGTCGCCGACGCCGAGAAGCAGCGGACCTTCTACGAAGCGGTCGGCCTGACCTCCGACTCGACCGGTTCGCGTTTCTCGTCACCTGACGGAGGTGAACAAGTCGTCGTCGAACACGGTGATTTCCGACGCCTCCTCGACGTCAACATGTCGGCCGCCGACGAGTCCGATTTGTCGGTGATCGCCTCACGTCTGAACGGCCTCGGTCTCAAGTCGACGATGCGTGACGGGGTGCTTCACGCCATCGATCCGGGGACACGCGTCGATTTCACCGTGCGAGTGGGCGACCTGCTCACCCGACCGGCCGAGGTCGCCACCGTCCACAACGGCCCGGGTCGTCACGAGCGGGTCAACACCCGGGCGGCCGGAGTGATTCCGCGAGCTAGGGCCCCGCGTCGCCTCGGTCATCTCGTGATCGGAACACCCGACTGGGAAGGAACGGTTCGTTTTCTCGTGGAGGGCCTCGGCTTCCGGGTCAGCGACTCCTTCCCAGGCATCATCGCGTTTCTGCGTTGCAGCACCGATCACCACAACGTGGCCGTGGTCGGGTCCGAGGTTCCTCACCTGCAGCACTACTCGTGGGAGTGCGACGACGTCGATCATGTCGGCCACAACGCGACGGCACTCCTGAACGCCGAGTTGGCCGAACAGGGATGGGGTTTCGGCCGTCACTTCGTGGGTTCGAACTTCTTCTGGTACCTGCTCGAGCCGTCCGGCTCGTTCATCGAGTTCTATTCCGACATGGACGTCATCACCGACGACATCGAGTGGGAGACGCGAGGTCGCACACCGGTCGGCCCCGAGCACATCGGCAATTCCTGGGGTCCGCGGATGCCGCTCGAGTTCGTGATCCCTCGCGACCTCGATGCGTTGAAGGCCGGTTGGGCCGCGATTTCATGACCTCGTCGGTTCACGACGTCGCGATCATCGGTGCCGGTCCGGTCGGTGCCACGCTCGCCGCTCATCTCGCCAAGCGCGGTCTTTCGGTCGTGGTTCTCGAACGCGATGTCGACGTGTATCCGTTGCCGCGCGCGGGGCATCTCGACGCCGAGACCTTGCGCAACCTGCGCGAGATCGGCGCCTGGTCGGACGCTCCGGGTTGGTCGATCGTCAACGAGGGAATGGACTTCGTCAACGGAGACGGCCAGTTGCTGCTGCGTATGACGGTCGTCGATTCCCCCGACCACACCGCCCCGAAGTCGAACCTCTTCCATCAGCCCTCTCTCGATCGTCTGATACGCGAACGCGCCGTTCACCACGGTGCAACGCTTCTGCTCGGACGCGAAGTCGTGGCCGTGGAGGAGGGTCCCGAATCCGTGCGGTTGGTAGCGCGCGACTCCGACGGCGACGAGACGATCGTCGAGGCATCGTGGGTCGTCGGATGCTGCGGCGCGCGATCGTTCTTGCGTCGTCACATGGGTGCTTCGCAGATCGACCTCGAGTTCGACGAATCGTGGCTCGTAGTCGACGTGATCGTGAACGACCCGGACGCGACCTCGCCCACCCGAACCGTGCAAGTGTGCGACCCTCGTCGCCCGAGCACCATCGTGCCGATGCCCGCTCCACGGCGTCGCTTCGAGTTCATGCTCCTTCCCGGTGAAACCGCCGACGAGGTGAACCAGACGGAGCGAATCGCCGAATGGATGTCGCCGTATGTGGATCCGGCGGCGGTCACCATCGAACGATCGGCGGTGTACACCTTCCATGGTCTCATCACCGAGCAGTGGCGACTAGGTCGGCTGCTGCTCGCCGGCGACGCCGCGCATCAGATGCCACCATTCCTCGGTCAGGGCATGTGTAGCGGTATTCGCGACGCCGTCAACGTGGCGTGGAAGCTCGCCGCCGTGTGTCGAGGGGCCGACGAATCGCTACTCGACACGTATCAAGCCGAGCGTTCACCGCACGTCCGGCGCATCGTCGAGTCGGCGGTCGGCTTCGGGCGCATCATCTGCACCCTCGACGTCGACGAGGCCGCTGGCCGCGACCAGACGATGATCGCCGCTCGTGAGGCGAATCCGGTCGACATCGGTGGAGCGCCCATGCCGTCGTTGTCGGGTTCGAATCTCGTGACCGACGGTGCCGGCTACGTGGTGGGAGACAGCCGGATCGAGGGTCGGATTCTCGACGAACTCCTCGACGGTCGATGGGCGGTGATCGGACGCGAGGATTCGCTCACCGACGACGATCGACGCGTGCTGTCCCGACTCGATGCGGTCGTGATCGACGACGACGGTGACATCGTGATCGTCCGCCCCGATCGCATCGTGTTCGGCACCGGACGTACCGCGCTCGAGGCCTTGGCCGACGTGGCAAATCGCTATTCGTTGGCCGGCTGACCGCGCTGTGATCAGTGGGGCATCACGAGAACAGGTTTGATGACGGACCCGTTCGCACTGGCGGCTTCGGCCTCGTTGATCCGGTCGAGCGGGAACTCGGTGATGAGTTCGTGATACGGGAACTTGCCTTCGGCGTTGAGCGTGGCCAGACGGGGGATGAATTCCTGGGGGATCGAGTCACCTTCCATCACGCCCGTGATGGTGCGACCACTGATCATCGACAGGAAGTCGATCGTGAGATCGCCGAAGCCGACGCCGGCGAGAGCGATGGTGCCCGTCACGTTCAGTGCGTCGTGGCTGGCACGCACGAGAACGGCGTTGCCAGTGGTGTCGAAGGCGTAGTCGCTGCCGTAGCCCGTCGCTTCACGAATGGCGGCGGTGATCTCGGCCGGTGAACCCGACAACGTGTGGGTGGCGCCGTACTTCTGGGCCAGGTCGAGTCGCGACTGGTGGCGATCGACGGCGATGATTGTGCCGGCACCGGCCACTTTCGCAGCCATCACAGCACTCAGACCGAGTGCACCGGCACCGGTGATCACGACGCTCGAACCGGCCTCCACCGCGAGTGTGTTGAGAATCGCGCCGGCTCCGGTCTGGATGCCGCAACCGAGGGGACCCATGCGATCGATGGGAGCCGAGTCGTCGACTTTGACCACCGAACGCTCGGCCACCACGGTGTGGGCGGCGAACGACGACTGGCCGAAGTAGTGAGAGCCCACGCGAGCACCCGAGGAGTCGGTGAAGGCCGACGTACCGTCGGGGCGTCCGCCGATCATGTTGTGTAGTTGGAAGTCGAAGCAGTACGGAAAGCGACGCTTGAGACACGAAGGGCACGCGCCGCAGGAGTTGAACGACAGGACGACCTTGTCGCCGGGTTTCACCGAGGTGACGTTCGAACCGACCAGTTCGACGACTCCGGCGCCTTCGTGTCCGTACACCTGGGGTCCGCCGAAGAATTCAGGCGGAAGTTCACGCGACAACAAATCGGTGTGGCACATTCCGGCCGCCACGACCTTCACGACGACTTCGTTCGGACCGGGGTCGCCCAGTTCGAGTTCTTCGACGGTGAACGGGCCATTGCCCGAGCGGAGGACTGCTGCGGTGGTCTTCATTCACCGGAGAGTAGCCGCCACCATCTCCTTCACGGCCGGCCACGTGCTGCGCAATCCGGCGTGCAGCGGATACGACTCGACCTCGTCGATCGCGACCCACTCGATGGCGTCGGATTCGTAGTTGCCCTCCGAGACGATCACATCGGCGCCCACGTGCGCGACGACGGTGTAGTACGCCCAGTTGAGGTGATCGTCGTGGAAGACGTCCTTCACGTCGATGCCGTCGACGTCGATGCCGACCTCTTCCCAGGCCTCGCGAACAGCCGCTGAGATCGGCTCCTCGTGCGAGTCGAGGGCACCACCGGGAATGGCCCAGGTTCCACCGCCGTGGGTCCAGGCGGCACGAAGTTGAAGAAGGACGTGCGGTGTTTCGAGGTCACGTCGCACCATCAGCAATCCGGCGGCTCCGTAGAGACCCCAGTGGCGAGCCTGACATCTCTGGCAGAAGACCCAGCCGTCACCGTCGCGAAAACCCACGCTCCGATGTTGTCACGCCGAGAGCACTGGAGCCGGATCCTCGTCGGGTCGTCGTGCGCGATACGAGCCGGCCAGGGCGTATCCCGACGCCACGAGCAGAACGATGGCGACCGACGAGGCGACGAAGGTCGGACCCCGACCGAAGCTGTCGTAGCTCCACCCGGCCGCCGACGCCGCCAGTCCGCCGAAGAGAGTCTGCATACCTCCGAGAAGCCCTTGGGCGCCGGCTTGACGTTCGGTGGGTGCCGCCTGGGCCACGGCCACACTCGAACTCGTGACCGTGAAGCCGTCGTTGGTCGCGTGCAACAAGAAGACGAGCATCATGAGGTACGGACTCGGGAGGAGTCCGTAGAACGACATGCACACTGCTCCCACGAGCATGCCGACCGCGCCCACGTGATACGGCCCGACGCGCTGTGCCAACTTGCCCCCGTACGGACCGAGGAAGACCATGGGCAAGGCGAAGAGGGTGATGCCGATATTGGCCATCCACGACGGTGCATCGAGGTCTTCCATCATGATCGCCCAGAGCGAATCGAACGTGCCGATCATGAGGAAGAGCGAGAGTCCGATGAGGACACCGCCGGCGACTCCTCGATTGCGGAGGAGATCGAAGGCGAAACGTTCGGCCGACCGTTCGTCGGTTGCGGTCTCGGGGATGTTGCTCCGGAAGAGAAGCGTGGCGATGACGAGTGTGGCGGCGGCGAGAACGACGAACGGGGCCGGGATTCCGATCGGGTCGACGGTGGCCACCGCCAGAACCGGACCACTGGCGAAACCGGCCACGTCGACACTCACGAGTCGACCCATGTTGAGCCCCATGTTGTGGGGATCGCTGACGATGATGATGCGGCGAAGAGCGGGAAGCGACATGCCGGCGCCGATTCCCATGAGGAGACGACCGAGAGTGATCATGAGGGCCGTGGTGCCGAATCCCATGAGGACGCATCCGGTCACGAGCGACGAGAAGCCGATGACGAGGAGTCGGCGGGCATGGCCACGATCGGCGAGAGGGGCGAGGGTCAGCTGGGCGGCGAACGACGCGAAGAAACCGATGCCCACCACCAATCCGAGTGAGGTCTCCGAGATGCCGTATTCGTCGCGGTAGTCGTCGAGCATCGTGAACATGACGCCGTAGGACGCGGCCAGAACGAAGGTCGCCGCCTGAAGAGTTCTGATGAGGCGACTCGTGGACACGAGCGCCGACGTTACAGGTCGATCAGGGGGCGTGGGAGGCGATCAGCTCGTCGAGGAAATCGGCTGACGCCTCCTCGAGTCGGGAGCACGTCTCGAGGACGTCGATCACGGCCGGATCGGGATGCCGGGATGCGATCCCTCGCCAGGCGGCCGCGCCTTGGCGTTCGGCATCGGCCTGGATGCGCAACTGATCCCAGATCGGCAGAGGGGCGAACACCTCGTAGTACGTCTGGAGCGCTTCGGGGAGAGGGGCGACCAGTTGTTCGCGTAGCGATTCGTCGAGGTCGAAGGCGCCGTCGATGTGATCGGCGATCTCGTCCTCGCTGTCGGCGCAGCGCAAGAGACCCTCTCGGTGCTCGGGCAGTTGGTCGGCCCAACGTCGATAGCGGTCGGCGGCACCGCGTTCGAGGAGAGCGAGGAACCGCGGCATGGTCTCGGGTGCGACCCGAGCGATGTACGGGCCGAGGAGTTCGCCGAAGCGAGGGATCGCAAGATCGGTCACGATCCTCACCGTAGTCCTCGGGCACGTGACCGAAACGAAGTGGCTAGCGTCTCGGCCGTGGAGATTCGTCCCGTCACCGGAGTGTTCGGCGCCGAGATCCTCGGAGTGCAACTCGCTCGCCTGTCCGGGACCGAATTGGCCGCTGTGCGCGACGCCATGTGTCGTCATGAGGTGACGGTGTTCCGCGATCAGCACCTCGCGCCGGCCGAGCAGTCGGAGTTCTCGCGACGTCTCGGTCCGTCGGCCGAGACCCCCTTCGTCCGCACGATGGACGAGTATCCGGACGTCATCCGGGTGGTGAAGGAGGCCGACGAAGGAGCGGCCTTCAACTTCGGCGGCGCCTGGCATTCCGACTTCTCGTTCCTCGACAAGCCGCCGTCGTTCACGATCCTGGCCGCCGTCGACGTCCCTCCCTACGGGGGCGACACCGTGTTTGCGTCGATGTCGGCCGCCTGGCGCGCCCTCGACGCCACCGTCCAGGACAGGCTTCGACCCTTGACGGCCGTTCACACCGCGCGCGACGCGTATTCGCGTCGGATGCAGCCGGTTCACTCGGGTATGCGCGGTATGGCGATCGAATGCGACGACTCGGCGAACGACGAGCGTCGTCACCCTCTTGTGCGTCGTCACTCCGAGACCGGTGAGACGGTTCTGTTCTTCAATCGGGCCTACGTGCGCGATCTCGACGGACTCGATCGAGCCGAAGCCTTGGAGACGTTGAACTTCCTGCATGCGCACACGACCGACACCGTCTTCACGTACCGACATCGTTGGCGGCCCGGCGATGTCGTGGTGTGGGACAACCGCTCGACCCAGCACTTGGCTCTCAACGATTACGCCGGCTTCCGTCGTGAACTCACTCGGACGACCGTCGAGGGCGAAGTTCCCGTCGCCGCATGACGTCGACGGCCGACCCCCGTTGTCCGTGGGCCATCGGGTCCGAGACGATGACCCGCTATCACGACACCGAGTGGGGTTTTCCGGTCGGCGACGACCGGACTCTGTTCGAGAAGATCTGTCTCGAAGGGTTCCAGAGCGGCCTGTCGTGGTCGACGATTCTCAACAAGCGTCCGGCGTTTCGCGAAGTCTTCTTCGACTTCGATCCGATTCGTGTGGCGGTGATGGGTGGGCGCGACGTCGAGCGTCTGCTCCAAGACGCTCGCATCGTGCGCCATCGAGGCAAGATCGAATCGACGATCCGTAACGCCGGGCGCGTCGCCGACATCGTCGAGGAGTTCGGGTCTCTCACCGATTACGTCTGGCGGTTCGAGCCGCAGCCGAGGAACCATGCGCTCCCGTGGGACGAGATCAGACTCCTGACCACCAGCCCCGAGTCGGTGGCTCTGTCGAAGGACCTGAAGCGGAGGGGCTGGTCGTTCGTCGGTCCCACCACGATGTACGCCTTCATGCAGTCGATGGGCCTCGTGAACGATCATGCCGACACCTGCCCGATTCGGGCTCGAGTCGACGAGGCGAGGTCCGCTTTTGCCGGCATCGGCCGGCGAAATTTGGGAGAATGACCCCCTGTGACCGATCACGTCGACACCCGGACCTCATGGCTCAGCCCCGAACTGCTCGCTCAGGCTCGGGCGAGCGTGCCCATGGTGTACGTCGATGCGGTGCCGGTTCGGGTCGATCCGCAGGGGCGTGTGACCCAGGTCGGCCTGTTACTACGCGTAGCGGCCGACGGCTCGATCAGCCGCATGCTCGTCAGCGGACGAGTGCTCTACGGCGAGCGGGTGAGGGATGCCTTGATCCGCCACCTCGAGAAGGATCTCGGACCGCTCGCGTTCCCGCGAGTTCCCCCGCACCCGGCTCCATTCACGATCGCCGAGTACTTCCCCGACCCCGACGTGAGCGGTTTCACCGATCCCCGACATCACGCCGTGAGCCTGGCGTACGTGGTGCCGGTCGACGGCGAGTGCACACCGACTCAGGAGGCACTCGATCTGGCCTGGTTCACTCCGGCCGAGGCGGCCAGCACGCGCATCGCCTCCGAGATGACCGGCGGCCAGGATCGTCTGCTGCGCTTGGCCCTCGGTCACGTGGGCGAGCTGCCCTAGCCGTTCCTCAGTCGACCGGATCGGCGTCGGTACTGCGTCGACGGCGAACGGTCCGTCGTCGTTCGCGCTGGGGGTGGCTCACGACCGAGGTCTCGTCGTCGATGTCGATCGTCATCCCCCGGTCGATGTCTTCGGGCTCACCGGAGGCTTCCCAGACGACCGGTGACTCCTCTTTGGGTTTGCGGCCGAGTAGACGATCGAGTCCGAGCATTCCTCCGGCGACCATCGCCCCGACCGCGCCGTAGCGGCGCCGGGCGGCGGCCATCATCTGCGCGTCGCTGCCGACCGGAGGGATCGGTTCGACCGGCCGGTCGAATTCGTCGTCGTCGGGACGATCGGTCACAAGGCAAGGGTAGCGATCGAGTGTCCACCACGAATCGCGTCGGCTTCTTTATTCTTGTTCTCGTGTTCGCGGCGAGGGGCATCGAGCGCGTGGGATCGGCCATGCGGACTGCCATGTGCGGACGACCCCTCGTGCGCTTCGATGCGCC
>CAZTPF010000020.1:1809-4144 GCA_964614655.1 uncultured Bifidobacterium sp. | reverse complement strand
GATCTGCGGCTCGTGCGCCCCGATCTCGATCAGGTGATCGATCGCATCGTGTCCGAGGTGCCCGGTGTATCGCGTGTGGTCGACGTCCTCGGCGATCAACACGTCGTCACCGGACTCGGCAACGTGGTGCGGTCGGAAGCGTTGTGGGCGACGTCGCTCGATCCTTTCACCGAGTGCTCCGAACTCGACGAGGAGGATTGGCGCGATCTCCTGGAAGTGGCGCGCTGCTTCTCGTCGAACGCGCCCGAACGACTCGAGGTGTACGGACGGCTCGGTCAGGTCTGCCGTCGGTGCCACGGAACGATCGGCTGCGACGAAGGTGTCGACGGCCGCCTCGTCTACTGGTGTCCCGGATGTCAGCGCTCGCTCGAGAATCGTCCGACCCAGTCGTTGCACGACGAACGATCGACCGATCTGCGCTATCTCGACGAGGCGCGAACGGCGCGTCGGCGCGTGCAGATCTTCGACGACCTCCGCGACTTCGGCTGAGTACGTCGCCGCTCTATTGGGCTGAGATCGATTCCAGCACGTCGAGTTTGGCGGCCCGTCGGGCTGGGCCGACGGCGGCCACGATGCCCACCACGATGGCGGCGATCAAGATGTTGACGATGGTGCCGAAGGGAACCACCACCGTCGACACGATGGTGTCGGGGAGGACCGAGGCGACGGCCAAGCCAAGTGGAACGCCGACCACGACTCCGAGTGACGCACCGAAGACGGCGACGATGATCGCCTCCCACCGAATCGATCGCTTCAGCGTCCGCTTGCTCATTCCGACCGCACGCAGCAGTCCGAACTCGCGCGTGCGTTCGAAGACGCTGAGCGCCATGGTGTTGGCGATGCCGAGGACGGCGATGGCGATCGAGATGGCGAGCAGCCCGTAGATGATCGTGAGCAACTGATCGATCTGGTCTTCCTGACTCTTCTGGAACTCCGCTTGATCCTGGACCTCGGCACTCGGGAAGTCCTCGGCCACCGCCTCCACAGCGGCACGGGCGACTGGGATTTCCACACCGTCGGCGATCTTGGCGCCGATGAAGAAGTCGACCGGTTCGGCGGTCGATACCGAGGCGAGCAGATCGATGCCGACGAGCCAGTTGCCGGCGGCTGTCGAGTCGCCGTACACGCCACCGACTTCGACCACCGACTCGGTGCCGTTCTGCCACGTGATGGTGAGTTCGTCGCCGACGTCGACGCCGTAGTCACTGGCCGGATCGCGATGGAGAAGGATCTTGCCCTCGTCGAGGGAGTCGACTGAACCCGACAGCACGTCGAGGTCGATCAGTTCGCCGAAAGCACTGCCACGAACTGCCCCGATCTCTTTCGGATCGCCGTTCACGAGAGCATCGGCACCCCGGAACGGACTGACCGCCGACAGTTCGGGGAGATCGGCCAGACGTTCGGCGAAAGCGACCGGGAGCCCTTGAAAGTTGGACGGACCGTTGGTGACGAAGAAGTCGGCGCTGACTGAACGGCTGATCTGCTCGCGGAAGGTTTCGCGAATCGACGAGGCGATGACGGCCACCGTGCTCACGAGGGCGAGGCCGATCATGAGCGCCGAGGCCGTGGACGCCGTGCGGCGCGGCGTTCGTTGCGCGTTACGACTGCCGAGTCGTCCGGCGATCGAACGAGTCATCGGCCAGACGGGGAGCGGGAGCAGTCGGCTGATGAGGCGACTGGCCGGCGCGGCCACGGTGGTGGACAGGCTGGCCACGCCGAGGAAGAGCAGAACGGCGCCGAGGCCCGACGTGGACAACGTTCCGGCGGCACCCCCCGGCTGGCCGAGGACTCCCCACGTGAATGCGGACAGGCCGAGCAGGAACACCACGGTACCGACGACGAGACGTCGACTCTTTTGCAGAGCCGAGAAGCCGAGTTCGGGGCGCATGGCGGCGACGGGCGGAATGCGGCCGGCGCGCAGAGCGGGAATGAGCGCGGCGGCCACGGTGACGCCCACACCAACGAGTACCGACACGATGATCGTGCGGAGCGACACGATGAGCGAGGCCGACGGGAAGGCAGCACCGGTCGCGTTGAAGAGGGCCACGATTCCGACCGCCACACCCATGCCGCCGAAGATGCCGAGAACGGTGGCCAGGACCGACACGATGAGCGATTCACCGATGATCATCGACCGGATCTGGCGGACGCTCGCGCCGACCGCCCGCAGGAGAGCGAGCTCTCGGAGTCGTTGGCTCACGATGATGGCGAAAGTGTTGAAAATGAGGAATGCGCTGACGAACAACGACACGGCGGCGAATCCGAGCAGCACGTTGCCGAAGATGCCGATGATGTCGTTGATCGCGCCGGCGGTTTCGCGCGCCGACTGCTCGCC
>CAZTPF010000020.1:0-1709 GCA_964614655.1 uncultured Bifidobacterium sp. | reverse complement strand
GTCGCCGATCTCGTATCCGGCTCGGCGGGCCGACGACTTGTCGAGGGCGACTTCACCATCGGTGACAGCGGCGCGACCTTCGATCAGAGTCCGTCCGTCGAGGCCGTCGGGTCCGACCCAGGCGATACCGAACGACGGTCCCGACGTGGCGAGTGGTTCGCCGTCCGACTTGATGACCGTGGCGGTGCGCAGCAGATTGCCTTCGGCCTGGCGCACTCCGTCGACGACCACGATCGTGTCGACGAGTTCATTCGGGATCGGGTCGCGATCGGCACGCGCCGGATCACCGAAGGCCACCACACTGCGTACTTCGAGATCGATGCCCTCGCTCAACACGTCGAAGAGGTCGTTGATCGACTTCTTCACACTGTCGGTCAGGATGAACGCGCCCGACACGAAGGCCACACCGCTCACGACGGCGAGAGTCGTGAGCAGGATGCGGAACTTCCGGGCGAGAACGCCACGAAGTGTGAGACGTACGACGGGTCGAGCCATGGGAACGGTCAGGACCCGAACTGCTTCATGCGATCGAGAACTCGATCGGCCGTCGGTTCGGTCATCTCGTCGACCACTTTGCCGTCGCCGAGGAACACGACTCGATCGGCGTAGGCGGCTGCGACCGGATCGTGGGTGACCATGACGATCGTCTGGCCGAGTTCGGCCACCGCCCTCTTCATGAAGGTGAGGATCTCGGCCCCCGTGCGACTGTCGAGGTTGCCGGTGGGCTCGTCGGCGAAGATGATGTGGGGCTTGCTGGCCAGTGCGCGAGCCACGGCGACTCGCTGCTGTTGACCGCCCGACAGTTCGCTCGGCCGATGGTCGAGTCGATCCCGCAGGTTCACGGCGTCGATGACGGTGTCGATCCAGACCTGATCGCGATCGGACTTGCCGAGGTCGAGGGGCAGCGTGATGTTCTCGAGCGCCGTGAGCGTGGGGATCAGGTTGTAGGCCTGGAAGATGAACCCGACCTTCTCACGACGAAGTGCAGTGAGTTGACGGTCGCTCAACGACGCCAGGTCGTCGTCGCCGATGCGTACCGAACCCGAGGTGAGATCGTCGAGACCAGCGAGGCAGTGCATGAGCGTGCTCTTGCCCGAACCCGACGGTCCCATGATGGCCGTGAACCGGCCGGCGTCGAACGTGATCGTGACGCCGTCGAGGGCTCGGACTTCGCTGTCTTTCGAGCCGTAGATCTTGTAAGCGTCGACCGCGGCAGCGGCCACGGTGGGGGAGGCGACCTGAGACATGTTCTCAGTCTGCCCGCCACCCCCGTCGTTGCCACGGCGGGAGGTGCACACCATCTGTCACTTCGGTTGCGGGAGCACTCTCAGATATGGCTTGACCGTCTTCCAGCCCTGGGGGAACAGCTGTTTCGCTTCATCATCGGTGACTGCGGCGCCAATGATGACATCGCCACCATTCGTCCAATTGGCGGGGGTGGCGACCTTGTGTTTGGCGGTGAGTTGGAGAGAGTCGATCACTCGGAGGACCTCGTCGAAGTTTCGGCCCGTCGAGGCCGGATAGGTGATCGTCAACTTGATCTTCTTGTCGGGGCCGATCACGAACACGCTGCGCACGGTGAGTGTGTCGTTGGCGTTCGGGTGGATCATGTCGTACAGATCGCTCACTGTGCGATCCGGGTCGCCGATCATCGGGAAGTTCACCGGTGTTCCCTGGGTCTCGGCGATGTCGCCCTCCCAGGCCACGTG
>CAZTPF010000019.1:0-35596 GCA_964614655.1 uncultured Bifidobacterium sp. | reverse complement strand
TCGAGAACGTACGAGATACTCGTGCCCAGCATCACCGTGCGAATCGACTGGACCGGTACCGGGAGCGGGCCGAGGCCGTTCTTGAGGCGGACCTCTTCGAGCAAGTCCTCCAACTCCTCGTTGGCCAGACGCTGCTCGGCCGCGATGCGCTCGAGCAATTCGGGAAACTCCTGCGCAGCGGCCAGAGTCTGCACTCGGAGCCAACGACGACGGCGATAGACCGGATCCTCCGGCCGAACCATCAAGGAGGCCATGAGCGACGCCGTCACCCGACCCTCGGGTGCCTGACGCACGGCACGTCTGGCTTCCTCGAGGTTGGCCCGGGTGAACTCGAGCCAGAACTCGCACAAAGCCTCGATGATCACACCCCGACGATCACCGAAATGCCGATAGATGATGACATCGGCGATCTTGGTGTCGCGCACGATGTCCGAGATCTTGAGACTGACCGCACCTTCGTTCTCGATTCGATGGCGCGCGGCGTCGAGGACGATGCGCTTCGTCTCGGCTGCCGAGCGACGCCGACTCCCCGATCGTTCGGTGACGGTCACCGCGAGAACTCCCGAATCACCCGACCCGGCCGACGTCCGGTGTTCACGCCCTGCTCGGTGACGATCTCGCCGTTCACGAGCGTCGCCGCATAACCAGTGGCTCCGACCCGGAGTCGTCCCTTGCCGTTCGGGAAGTCGTTCACGTACTCGGGGTATCCGAACTGCAGACCGCTCGGATCGAAGACGTTGAGGTCGGCGTACGAACCGACCGACAAGGTTCCGCGATCCTTCAACCCGAGCACGGCCGCCGGTTGCGAGGTGAGGCGACGTACGGCGTCGGGAAGCGACGTGATCTTGCGGTCGCGGCACCAGTACGCGAGGTAATGGGTCGGGGCGTCGGCATCGCAGATCTGTCCGGCATGGGCGCCGGCGTCACCGAGCCCGGGGCACACTGCGTCGAGGTTCAAGAAGTCGCCGATGTTGGCTCGGTTGCGGTTGAAGAACCACACGTTGAACAGTTCACGTCCTTCGGATTCGAGGAGACGGTCGACGATCCATTCCACCGGGTGCTGTCCGGCCCGCTCGGCCAGCACGGCCAACGACTCGTCGTCCTCCACGTGATACTCGGGAATCGCACCGCTGCCCAGCGGATAGATGAAGCGCGGGTCGTACCAGGTGCCGCGCGCCTTGCCTTCGTCGATCAACTCTCGCCGTGTCGATGCATCGGCCAGCGCGGCCAACTTGTCGTCCATCGTCGGAAGCGACATCACAGCACGCCACTTCGCACTTCCCACCGGCGGGACTTGGTGGAGCCCCATGAGACTGCCGCTCGGACGGGTCATCGCGATGGCCGAGATGTTGCCGTCCTGGGCGCGGATGTCGCCGAGGACACCGTTCCAGAAACCGGCTGCGTCGCTCGAACCGTTCCCGACGCCGGCCGAGAACAGAACGTTGCCGGCGCGACGCGCCATGGCCCGAAGAAGTTCGATCTCGTGCTGGAACTTGGTCTCGAAGTCGAGCACGCCCTGGAACAAGCCGCCTCCGGCGTCGTTCATCCCGTCGGCGATCGCCTCGTACTCCTCGATCGAGGCGTAGGTTCCGGGCACCTTGCGGCCGTCCGGAACGGTGTGCAGCAGGATGCGCGACGTCGAGAAGCCGACCGCCCCACCGGCGACCGACTCGGCGACGATCTCGCGCATTCGCGCCAACTCGTCGGGAGTGGCGACGGCGTCCTCGGCCATCGAACGCTCGCCCATGACGTGATAGCGCACTGCGCAATGGCCGACCATGCCGACCACGTTGAGAGCCGGGTTCAGCCGCTGGACCGAATCGAGGTACTGCGGAAAGGTCTCCCAGTCCCACGGCAGGCCGCCGAGGATCGCCTCGCGCGGGATGTCTTCGACGCTCTCCATGAGTTCGGCGAGGTAGCCGCGCGACTCGGGTGCAACCGGAGCGAAGGTGACGCCGCAATTGCCCATCAGAACCGTCGTCACCCCATGCCAGGACGACGAGGTCATGAGCGGGTCCCAGGCGATCTGCGCGTCGAGATGAGTGTGCAGATCGACGAACCCCGGCGTCACCACGTGTCCGGTCGCATCGATCTCCCGGGCGCCCACGACACCGGACAGGTCTCCGATGGCCGAGATGCGATCACCGTCGACCGCCACATCCGCGAACACTGCCTCTGCGCCAGTTCCGTCGACGACGGAACCTCCTCGAATGACGAGATCGTGAGCCATGACAACCCCCTTCGATCCTTCCCCCGGATCAGGCCGAAGTGTAGCCCGAGGCGCTTGCCGGCTCGCCTTCGACGTCAGGCGCCGCGATACCGCATGATGTCGTCGATCGTGATCTGCGATCCGCACTCGACACTGGCCGCCATCACCTCGGACGCCATGATCGTGGCGGTGTCGAAGTAGTCGGCGGCGTGGACCGTCGACCCGTCTCGGTATCGACGCACACTGGTTCCCCGCGTCATGGGCACGCGCCGACCGTCAGGAGTGACCGCCATCTGCACCCACTCCTGGAGATAAACGGCCCCGTCGTTCAATTCGGGTCCGACGGGCACGAACTCGATGTCGCCGACCTTCCCCATGATGTCGACCATCCACGAACGAATCACCTCTCGTCCACGGAACTCGCCGAAGATCGGGTCGATGTAGAGCGAGTCGGTGGGGTGGAACTGATCGCAGTCGGCATCGAAGTCGACGTCCTTGGCCGCCACCACCGGTGCCGACGGATCGCGAACCCAGTCTCCCGGCGCCGGCGGAGGCGGAATCGGTGCCACTTCGCCGTCGGGGCCCGGAGCGCGGAAGGGGGCGGTGTCGTACACGTCGCACGCCCAGGTGATCCAACCGTCCCGGAAGCGTCGCACCGACACGCCCTTCGACAACGGGACGTCGCCCATGAACATCTGCCACTCGTCGACCGACGTGACACCCACCCCGTCGTCGAGGAACGCGATCTCACTCATGGGCCGGAAGTCGATGAAGTCGATCGAGGCCATGGTCGGCACGAGCCAGTTGCGAATCGCCTGCTGGCCGTGGAACGAGCCGTAGATCGAATCGAAGTAGCGCGAGCCCTCGGGGGCCATGAAATCGGCCATCAACTGGATGCCGTAGGCCCGATCGTCGGAGAAGCGAGCGTGGGACAACGCCTCGTACATCTCGACCGGAGACAGACCACTCGGCTGGTCCACCTCCCGATCGATCGAATTGGCGTCGCCCACGCTCTCCACGAAACGATTGACGAAGTCGTCGATCCGATGGTTCATGAGCGGCTCCTCTCGGCGAGATATCTCTGCGACACCTCGCGACTTTCGGCATCGTGCAACGCGTAGACCAACACGTCGGCGTCGGTCGTGTTGCGAGCCGTCGACGCGATCTCGTCCATCACGGCGTCGACCTGCTGCTTGGTGGTCCGCACGGCGAACCCGGGTTTGGCGGCCAGATCACTCGCGGTCGAGTGGACGAGCGAATCGAGCTCCGCATCGGGCACGACTCGATTGAGGAAACCGATGTCCAGGGCTTCGGTGGCATCGAACGGCCGACACGTGAGCACCAATTCCTTGGTGCGAGCCGGGCCGATCTCTCGAACGAGACGCGGTATTCCACCCCACGCGAGCGGGATGCCGAGATCGACTTCGGGAATCCGAAATCGCGCCGTGTCGGCCGCATAGCGAAGATCGCACGCGCCGACCAGCACGAGGCCGCCGCCGATGCAGTGACCGCGCACAGCAGCGATCGTGATCTGGGGAACCCGAGCCAGCGCCTCGGTCGCCCGTCGACCGAGATCGGCGTTGTCGCGCGACGAGCCGGCTCCGGCGGCCGAGACGAAATCGTCGAGATCGAATCCGGCCGAGAAGTTGTCACCCGCACCGCTCACGATCACCACGCGGATGTCGTCACGCTCCTCCAACCAACGCGAGACCTCGACGATCTCGGCCAGCAGGTTCCGAGAGAGGGCGTTGAGTTTCGTCGGACGATCGAGAGTGATCCGGGCGATCGATCCGTCCTCTTCGACGGTCAGGGCTTCGAACTTCGACACCCCGCAAGAGTGTCACATCGGACAACCCCGTCGAACACGCCACCCGGGAGGCCCGAACTGGCCGATCAGCCGGTGACGATACGACGGACTTCTTGGATACGGGAGTCGCTCGGCATCCGGGCGATACGCACGTCCGCTCCCGTGTACGGAGCCTCGATCCACTGGGTGTCGCTGATGGCGATGCCCACGTGGCTGATCTGGGTGGGATTCGACGACGAGTAGGTGAAGACGAGGTCACCGGGTCGGATCTCCTCGGTGCGCCACTCGACGGCGGTTCCTCGGAACGACTGCCAGTAGCTGCTGTGCGGAAGTGTGATCCCGATCTGGCGATACGCCGCTCGGACCAGACCCGAGCAGTCGTAGGCGTCGGGGCCGACGGCACCGAACTGATACGGCTTGCCGAGTTGCGCCTTGGCGAACTCGACGACCTTGATCAACTTGATGGTCGCCGCCGACAGGACCGGGGCGGCACTCGCGCTGCCCGTCGATGTCGTCGACGCGCTCGTCGCTCCGGCCGGCAGCTTGATCGTCTGACCCGGATGGATCACGGTCGTCTTGCTGAAACCGTTGACCGACAACAGATCCGACACCTTCACACCGTTCTTCGACGCGATACGGGCGAAGAAGTCTCCCGGCTTCACCACGTAGGTTCCGCCGGCGGTCACCGTCGTCGCCGAACCCGAGTTGCTGGAGGTCGCCGACCCGGCCGCTCCCGGCAACGAGATGACCTGACCCGGGTGGATCACCGTCGTCCTGGTGAAACCGTTGACCGACAGCAGATCCGACAGCTTCACACCGTTCTTGGAGGCGATTCGGGACAGCCATTCGCCGGGCTTCACCACGTAGGTTCCGTTCGCCGCCTTCGAGTTCGCGACACGGGAGTCGGCATTCGCACCGGGCACTCCCACCATTCCGAGAACGGTCGCCGCACACAGCGACGCCAGAACGGTGCGCTTCAGGTTTCGTCCGATCCTCTTCACGAGGATGGGTATCGAAACCTTTCCTCTCCCACTTGAGAGAAAAGAGGAAAACGCCGTCTAGCAGGTCAGACGGAGCTCTTTCGGTCCATCTGATCGTGATAGTGAGCGATCTTGAACTCGCGCGCCGAGAGGATCTGCCGAGTGAACGCGCTCGATCGTTTGGTGCGCGCCATCTGCTCGTAGATGGAGATGTCCTCGGCCACGACCCGCTTCAAACCCTCCCATTCGGCCATGGTGCGGTGAAAGTACCGCTCGTACTCCGGATCGTCGCGATCACCCCGGTAGACGATCTCCCAACACAGGAACCGCGTCCGGTCGACCTCGATCGGAATCGGTTGGAACACCTGGATGTGTTCAGGATTGCAGTTGAACACCGTGTTCGGGAACACCAGGTAGTGACAGATGGCGAATCGGTGATGGTCGTAGCCAGGATCGGCCAGAGCATCGAGATGTTGGGGCTTGGGCACGAAACACATGTAGTTGTCGCCCACGACGTGGAACGTGGCCTCGCGAGCCGCTTTGGTGAAGGCCGGCGGAACGTGATGCAACTCGGTCACGTGATAGATCTCGTTGAAACCGTCGACGACCGCCTTGTAATTGACCGGCACGTCGAACTCGAGGACCTCGTGGAGAACCATGTCCTCCATCTTGAATGCACCCAGATCGGCCGCGATCTCCTCACCGATCGCGTCGACGAGAGCCGGCGCCCGATCGGGTCCGAGCAGATTGATCCAGATCCAGCCGGCCCACACGTCGACGGCGACGGCTGGCGCGCCGGTGTCGAGGTGCGATGGATCGAAGTCCTCTCGCTCCGGAACGCCGACCAAGCGACCGGTGGTGTCGTACACCCAACCGTGATACGGACACGTGAATCGACGTGCACCGCAACCGGTCAGCGCAGTGACGATCGCCGGACCGCGATGGGAGCACACGTTGTGAAAGGCCGCCAGTGATCCGTCTGACTGGCGAACCACCACGACCGACTCCCCGTGACCCTCGTAGGTGAGCCAATCGCCGGCCTCCGGCACCTGCTCCTCGCGGCCAGCGATCAACCAATGCGTCGCCAGCACGGTGCGACGCTCACGCTGGTGCCGTTCGGAGTCTCGATAGACCTCGGTGTCCATCGTCGACGGTCCGTGATCGGGCGTCGGCGGCACACCCACTCCGGCTCGCTGCGGCAGGTCGCCCCGACGCGCGACGTGGACCGGCGACTCCCCCATGGCCCGAGCCTAGATCGCGTCGATGGTCGTGTGAATCGAGCCGATCACTACCCTGGAACCGTGAAGGTCGTGGCCGGAATGAGCGACCGCCTGCCTCTCGAGGACACGGGCGACTACGCCAGACGCATCGAAGCACTCGGGTTCGACGTGCTGCACGTGCCCGAGACCATCCACGACTCCCTCAGCGTGGCCCTGTTGGCCCTCGAACACACCACGACGTTGCGCGTCCAGACGAGTCTGACTCTCGCCTTTCCGCGCAGTCCGATGCTCGTCGCTCTCCAGGCCTGGGATCTGTCACGAATGAGCGGCGGACGCTTCGATCTCGGACTCGGCACGCAGATCCGCCAGAACGTCGAGGGCCGATTCGGCGTCCCGTGGCGCCCGCCGATTCCGTGGATGCGCGATTACGTCGCCGTCGTGCGGGCCGCCTGGCATGCGTTCACCACCGGCGAGCGGCTCCACGTCGAAACCGACAGCTACTCGATCACGAGACTGCAACCGTTCTTCGATCCCGGACCTCTCCCGCATCCCGGTCCGCAGCTGTGGCTCGGAGGCATCAACGATCAGGCGATCGAATTGGCCGCCGAGGTCGCCGACGGTCTGGTGACCCATCCGACGAACTCGCATCCGCGGTTCCTGCGAGAACGTCTGCACCCGGCCGTTTCGAGAGCAGGACGAGTGGTGGAGATCGCCACGGCGGCCCCGATCATGACCGGTCGAACGGCCGACGACGTCGTCGCGAGCCGAGACACTCAGCGCGCCGTACTGGCCTTTTTGTATTCGACTCCGGCCTACCGCCGAACCCTCGAACTGTTCGGCTGGGAAGACGTCGGAGCCCGTCTTCAGGACCTCACTCGCAAAGGCGAGTGGAATCGACTCGCCGACGTCCTGACCGACGAGCATCTCGATGCACTGGTCCCGTCGGCGACATGGGACGAACTCGCGTCCACGATCGACGAGTGGTTCGCCGGCCTCACCGACCACGTGTTGATCCAACCTCCGTCCGACCCGAGCGACGACGCCCGGTTCGCTCCGGTGATTCAGGAGATTTCGGCGATCAGAACGTCGAGTTGATCGGCGTCGAGTGATCCGAGGACCCGCCGACCCTCACCGGACTCGTCGAGAAAGACCCACGCCGGCTGACCGGTGACTCCGAACGACGCGAACACCTCGCCCCGTTGATCGTCGACGTTCGGAAACGTGAGACCGTGCTTGCCGATGAAGTCGTTCATCGACTCGGACGATCCGGCCCACGCCACTCCGACGAAGTCGACCTGCCCGTCGTATTTCTGTCGTGCATCCTCGACCGAGGGTGCTTCGAGATTGCACAGGCCTCAACCAGGCGCCCAGAACCAGAGAACCGTCGGGCCCGAAATCTCGGGGAGCTCGGAGACGAGAAGGGCACTCGGTCGCTCGCTCTCGGACGTCGCCGGTGACGAGTCGTTCGACGCCACGTTCGACGAGGGAGCCGTCGACGCGGAAACGGCAACGGCGCCTTCGCTCGTCGACGAGTCGCTGCCGCACGCCACGATGCTCAGCGAGGCGATGGCAACGGCGAGGGAGACTCGGAGCACGACGTCACCCTAACGAGGCCGGACGTGGCAGTCCGGTCGGACACCGGTACCGTTCGTCACGTGACACGACTCTGCGTGCTCGGCGACTTCGCATGGGACGTCCTCATCCGGACCAACAGCGAACTCTTGCGCGGCGGCGACACCTTCGGCGAGGTGATGCTGACTCCGGGCGGAAGTGCTGCCAACGTGGCCGTCTGGGCGCGGCGATGCGGACTCGACACGAGTTTCGTCGGCAAGATCGGCCGCGACAGATTCGGCCAGCTCGCCGACGAGGATCTTCGACGCGAGGGCGTCCATGCCCATTTCGTCGAGACCGACGTTCATCCCACCGGCTCGGTCGCCGTCTTCGTCGATCACACCGGTCAGCGATCGATGGTTTCGGGACACGGCGCCGACTTCTATCTCATGCCGTCGGAAGTCCCGGTCGGCGTGGTCGCCGGCAGCGATCACCTTCATCTCACCGCGTGGTCCTTTTTCACCGACCCCCCGAGATCGGCCGCCCGGCGAGCGGCCCGACTCGCCCAGCAGTCGGGGGCGACGGTCTCGTTCGACCCCGGGTCGTTCCAGATGATTCAGGAGATGGGTGTCGAACAGTTCCTCGCCACCTGCGCCGATCTCGACGTCGACATCGTCCTGCCGAACAAAGAAGAAGGTCAAGTGCTCACCGGCTGCGACGATCCGCACGACATCGCACGCGACATGGCCAAGGTCTTCCCCGGCGCGTTGGTCGTTCTGAAACTCGATGCCGACGGTGCACTCGTCCTCGACGGTGATTCGGTCACCCACATCCCGCCGGCCACCAACAAACTCGTCGACGCGACCGGCGCCGGCGACTCCTTCGCCGGTGCATTTCTCGCTCATCACCTCGTCCATCGATCACCGGTCGACGCGGCGCGGTTCGCGACACGCGTCTCGGCCTGGGTGATCGAGCACATCGGAGCTCGGCCGACACCGGATTCACGTCTCGCCTCGCTCACCGTCGTCCGCGGCTGAACCCGAACATCCGAGCAACGTCTACGCTCGAGACATGTCACGTGTTCGCCATGCCGTACTGTTCCGCTGGAAACCCGACGTCACTCCCGACCATGTCGACGCGGCCGAAGCGGCCCTCGCCGACCTGCCGGCGAAGGTTCCGTCGATCCGTACGTATCTCTTCGGACGCAACCTCGGTGTCAACCCGGGCACTTTCGACTACGCCGTGATCGCCGAGTTCGACGACGTCGAGGGCTACCTCGAATATCGAGATCACCCCGACCACAAGGCCTTCATCGCCACCTACACCGCCGACTACGTCGCCGAGCGCGCGGCGATCCAGATGGAGTTCTGACATGGATCTCGGAATCTCCGGACGCCGCGCCCTCGTCACGGGTGCGTCGAGTGGTCTCGGCCTGGCCACGGCCCGCGCACTGGCCGCCAACGGCGTCTCGGTCGTGATCTCGTCCCGCTCGCTCGCCCGACTCGAAGCGGCGGCGACCACCATCGAACCGGTCGCCGGCGCCACGGTTCACGTGGTGCCAGCCGACGTGAGCGATCACTCCGCCGCCACCGATCTCGTCACCGAAGCGAATCGCGTCCTCGGTGGCATCGACATCTTGATCGCCAATGCCGGCGGCCCTCCGCCCGGGAACTTTGCGTCCACCGATTTCGCGGCGTACGACGAGGCCCTCCGACTGAATCTCCTGTCGACGGTCGCACTGTGCCAGGCCGCGATTCCCGGCATGATCGAACGGAGCTGGGGTCGAGTCCTGGCGATCACTTCGTCATCGGTTCGCGAACCGATCGATCGATTGATCCTCTCCAACACGGCCCGGGCCGGTGTCACCGGATTCCTGAAGACCGTCGCACGCGAAGTCGCTCCTCACGGCATCACCGTGAATTCCCTCCAACCCGGACTGCACGCGACCGATCGGCTGACGTCGCTCTACGGCGATCTCGACGCCGTCGCCTCGGCGATTCCGGCCCGACGACTCGGTGATCCCGACGACTTCGGGCACGTAGCCGCCTTCATGTGCTCGGAGCACACGAAGTTCGTCACCGGTGTGGCGTTGCCTCTCGACGGGGGCGCTCTCCACGGGCTGCAGTAGCGATCGTCTCCACCACCTCGTCGGCCGACGCACCCGGTCCGAGGACGGCCGCGACTCCACTTGCTTCGAGTTCGGCCACGTCCTGCGGTGGAACGATGCCACCCACCACGACGGGCGTGTCGCATCCACGCGCGCGCAAAGCCTCGACGACCAGCGGAGCGAGAGTCATGTGCGCACCCGACAACATCGAGAGCCCGATGACGTCGACGTCCTCGTCGATGGCCGCTGCGGCGACGGTGTCGGGGGTCTGGAACAACCCGGTGTAGATCACTTCGAAGCCGGCATCGCGCAGGAGGCGGGCCACCACCTTGACTCCTCGATCGTGTCCGTCGAGTCCGACCTTGGCCACCAGCACACGTGTCGCCGTCATCTCGATCTCCCCCGGTCCTAGATCGTCGGAACTTCGACGTGTCGGCCGAACACTCCGGCCATCGTGTTCATCATCTCGCCCACTGTTGCGTAGGCACGGGAGGCGTCGATGAGCGCCGGCATCAGGTTGACGTCAGGCTCGATCGCCTCCTTGGCCAGTCGATCGAGGGCGTCGGCCACCGCGCCGTCGTCACGATCCTGCTTCACGCGAGCCAGGCGGTTGCGCTGCTTCTTTTCGTCCTCGTTGGTGATGCGCAGGATCTCCAGATCGGCGTCGTCGTTGCCCTCGAGGAAGCGATTGACACCCACGACGATTCGCTCGCCGGCGTTGAAGGCCCGTTCGAGTTCGTACGCCGAATCGGCGATCCGACCTTGGAACCAGTTCTCCTCGATACCAGTGATGCAACCTTCGAGCATGGAGCCGCTGCCCATTTCGTCGATACGGGCGAAGATCTCCTCGGCCCGACGTTCCATTTCGTCGGTGAGCTCCTCCACGAAGTACGAGCCGCCGAGCGGGTCGGCCACGTGGGCGACGTTCGTCTCGTAGGCGATCACCTGCTGAGTTCGCAACGCGATTCGAGCCGCCTTCTCGGTGGGCAACGCAAGGGCTTCGTCCATCGAATTCGTGTGCAGGGATTGCGTACCGCCGAGAACCCCGGCCAGAGCCTCGATCGCCGTGCGCACGATGTTGACCTCGGGCTGCTGGGCCGTGAGCGACACACCGGCGGTCTGGGTGTGGAAACGCAACTGCAACGACCGCTCGTTCTCGGCGCCGTAGCGCTCCTTCATCCACCGAGCCCAGATGCGACGGGCGGCCCGGTACTTGGCGATCTCCTCGAAGAAGTCGATGTGCGCGTTGAAGAAGAACGACAGCCGCGGTGCGAAGGCGTCGACGGGCAAACCAGCCTGTCGGGCCAATTCGACGTAGGCGAACCCGTTGCCGAGTGTGAAGGCGAGTTCTTCGGCCGCCGTCGCCCCGGCTTCGCGGATGTGGTAGCCGGAGATCGAGATCGAATGCCAACGAGGCATCTCGGTGGCCGTGAACGCCATCGTGTCGCGGACGAGCCGCATCGACTGGCGAGGCGGGAATACGAACTCCTTCTGAGCCTGGTACTCCTTCAAGATGTCGTTCTGCAGCGTCCCGCCGAGGCGCGCACGCGGCACACCGGCCGACTCGGCCTGGGCGACGAACATCGCCAACACCACGGCGGCCGGCGAGTTGATCGTCATCGACGTCGTGATGTCGCCGAGGTCGATGTCGGCGAACAGATCGCGCATGTCGGCCAAGGTGTCGATCGCGACCCCGCAGCGGCCGACTTCACCGAGCGACATCGGATCGTCGGAGTCGAGCCCGAGAAGAGTCGGCATGTCGAAAGCAGTGGACAGTCCGTCACCACCGGCCTTGATGATCTCCTTGAAACGCTGGTTGGTGTCGATCGCCGTTCCGAAACCGGCGAACATGCGCATCGTCCACAACTTGGATCGGTACATCGAGGCGTACGGGCCCCGTGTATACGGGTACTGGCCCGGATGCTCGTGGTCCTCGGGGCCGTACACCGGCTCGAGAGGGATGCCCGACATCGTCTGGAATCGATCCGGTCGAATTCGCGACTCGTCGAAGGCCTTCTTCCACGCAGCGCGGGGATTCACGGCACCAGAAGTCATGTCGGTCATTTTGTCCGCTCCGACGCGGGAAGATTGCACTGAGCGGTTCCGCCTGGCATGCGATGGCGGTTCCGAGCGACCCAGCGGTAGACGACTCCGGCCACCGCCTCGACACCGGGAAGAAGCAGGACGCGACCGAGAACGGCCCAACCCTTTCCGCCGTGGACGAGCGTGCGCGCCACCGCCATGTGAGCCGAGGCCCGTTCGCCGTCCGTTCCCACCCATTGGACGGCTTCTTCGCATTGGGCCTGGCTGAGCCCCAGGGATTCGAGATCGAGCGACTGCCACGAGCGGATGTCGGGGCGTCGCCGGATCCTCTTCTCGACGAAACGGACGCTGCGCGTACAAAAGGCGCAGTCTCCGTCGAAGACGAGAAGTGGACGATCCATCACGTCAGTGTGCCAGCGTCGGGTCTCGACGACCACCAGCGACCGTGTCGGAACCCCGTCAACTCCGAGGGACGCGGCCGACCATCGGCTGGGCCATCCGCAGGCGGTGGTCGAATCCGTCCTCGTAGGGAAGCCATCCCATCCGATCCGGCCACAGGAGCTGGACCGCCTCGAACGACCCTCGATGCCACGACCGACCGGTGACGAAGAGGTCGATCTCGGTCTCGACGTCGACGGTGGCGAACACACATCGCAAGTCGTTGTCGAGCAGGCCCTGAAGTGGCACGTCACGGGGAATCTCCACTCCGCCTTCCAATTGCAGAGCGACCAGGTCGACGAGACCGCTCGCTGCGACCGGTGTCAGCCCGAAGACCACGACTTCGGGGAAGCCGAAACGTTCGGGGAAACCGATCGTGTAGGCGTAACCCGGCCGAGGCGGATCGACGTCGCTTTGCGCACCGACTGGCTCGATGGCCCAGCCCTTGGTTTCGATCATCCACTCGATCTTCTCGGCGTGAGGGATGTGGAAGTCGGGCATCGGCGCGTCGGCCATGCTCCAGCGTGGCACACGACCGCCGGCGATCTCGCTCCGGAACACATAACGTTCCCTGACGTGTCGAACGACGTGTACCGATTCCTGCTCCGCCCCCGATGGATCGGATTCCATCTCGTGTGTCTCGCCGCCGTGGTGGGAATGATCGCGCTCTCGTTCTGGCAATGGGGTCGCCTCGCCGAGCGCAAGGACTTCAACGACGACGTGCGATCCCGGTCCGACGCCCCGTTGGTCGACCTCTCGACACTCGATCTCTCCGAGCCGAGTGAACTGGAATGGCGTGCGGTCGTCGCGACGGGCACCTATCTCGCCGACGAGCAGATCCTGGTCGTCAATCGCAGTCAGGACGGCCGCGCCGGGACGAACGTCGTGACACCGCTGAAGCTCGGCGACGGACGCATCGTCGCCGTCACTCGCGGATTCATCGGACTCGACCAGACCGCCGCCCCGGCGCCGACGGGTGAGGTGATCGTCGCCGGAATTCTGCGGGCCAGCGAGAAACGTCGCGCCGGTCAGCCGACCGAACCCGACGGTGTCGTCGCCGAGCTCTTCCGCCTCGATCTCGATCGCCTGGCCGAACAGATCGACGGTGAACTGGTCCCGGTCTCGTTGGCCATGAACACGTCGAGTCCGACGGACGACCCGATCCTGCGCCCGATCTCCCCGCCGGCACTCAGCGAGGGATCACACCTGTCGTATGCGATCCAATGGCTGATCTTCGCCGCGTGTGTGGTGATCGGCTGGACGCTCGCAGTACGGCGTTCGATCAACCGAACGCGATCAACCTCTCTCGATCGCTGACATCCGCCGGAACTGCTCGACGACGTCGGGTGACTGGTGAGAGGCGTCGAGGGTGCGATACACCGTCTCGACGTTCACGCTCACCCGCCCGAACTCCCCCCACGACGAGAAGTCACCGAGCTCGCGAGCGATGTCGCGGGCGGCTTCGAAGGCGTCGACTCCGGCTGCGTGGCGCGCCGACGCTTCTCGATCGACGAACGACAAGTAGTCGCGCACCTCGGTGACTCCGGTCTTGTCGGTCAGCGGGCCATGACCCGGCACGATCGTGTCGACGTCGAGCCCGAGGATGTAGTCGCACGCCGCCACCCAGTTCGACAGCGGGCCGGCCCACACGATCGGGGTCCCGCCGATGAACAAGATGTCGCCGGTGTACACGGTGCGCGCATCGGGCACCACGGCGATCACGTCACCGGCGGTGTGAGCCGGACCGACCTCGACCAACTCGATCACCCGACCGCCCACCTCGATGTCGAGTCGGCCGTCGAAGGTGCGCGTCGGAAGCGTGAGTTCGATCCCGTCGAACTGGAAGTCGCCGAAGAAACTGCGGAACAGCTCGCCGACCTCCCCCGGTGCCGCGTTGAGAGCGGCCAGCATCGCCGGTGGCACCTCGGTCATCTCGTGCGCGGCAGCCGTCGATGCGATGATCTCGGCTCCGTCGACGAGCTGATTGCCGTAACAGTGGTCGCCGTTGGCGTGAGTGTTGACGAGCGAGGCGATCGGAGCAGTTCGGGTCGCACCCGACATCGCATCGAGCATCTCGCCGGTGAGAACCAGATCGAAGAGCGTGTCGACCAGAAGCGACGCGCCGTCACCGACCACGAGGCCGGCATTGCTCCAACCCCAACTCCCGTCGGGTTGCAGGTAGGCGTGGCAACCGTCTCCGATCTCCACGAGACCTCGTTCGTAGGCGTGATTCTTGGTCATTCGACGATGGTAGAACGCGATCCGATCGACGAGACTTGACAGGGAACACCTGTTCGGGGACACTCGGTGGATGACCATGAGCGAGGTTCGTCGCAACGCTCAGAAGTCCTTCGACGACGCCGGGACCCCTCTCGCCGACGTCACGTTTTGCATCATCGACCTCGAGACCACCGGTGGTTCGGCGGCCGACGATCGGATCACCGAGATCGGTGCCGTGAAGTTCCGCGGGGGCGAATGTCTCGGCACCTTCCAGACCCTCGTCAATCCCGAGCGCTCACTACCCCCCTACATCACCGTCCTCACCGGGATCACCGAGTCGATGCTCGCACCGGCGCCGCGCGTCGAGTCGGTGCTGCCTTCACTGCTTCACTTCATCGGCGACTCGGTACTCGTGGCCCACAACGCTCGCTTCGACATCGGATTCGTGAACGCGGCCCTCATCCGCTCCGACCGCGATCCGCTCACCAACCGCGTGCTCGACACCGTCCCACTCGCCCGCCGACTGGTACGCGACGAAGTTCCCGACTGCAAACTGGGCACGCTCGCCTCGCGATTGCGCCTCGCCCATCAGCCGAGTCACCGCGCTCTCGACGACGCACTGGCCACCGCCGATCTCCTGCACTTCCTGATCGAACGCGCCACCGGCTTCGGCGTCATGGGCCTCGACGATCTGATCGGCTTGCCACGCCTCGACACCCATCCGCTCGCCGCCAAACTCCGACTGACCGAGAAGTTGCCGCGATCACCCGGCGTCTACCTCTTCGTCGACGCAGCCGGTCGGGTGCTGTACGTCGGCAAGGCGACCAACCTTCGTCAACGCGTCCGCAGCTACTTCAGCACCGGCGAGACGCGTCGCAAGATCGGCGCACTCCTTCGCCAGACGAACGACATCCACCACATCGAGACTCCCGATCCGTTCACGGCCGGAGTTCTCGAATTGCGACTGATCCGCCACCTCACTCCGCCGTACAACCGTGCCGGAACCACCATCGACAAGTACTGCTACGTCCGACTCACCACCGACGAGGAATGGCCGCGCCTCGTCATCTCGAAGAACCCTTCGGCGAAGGGCCTCCATCTCGGCCCGCTCTCCAGTCGAACCGCGGCCCGCCTCGTCGTGGAGGCCATCGAATCGGTGGTTCCGCTCCGCCGGTGCACCGTTCGCATGGGACGCAACTACCGGCCACCCGACGACGCTCCGGTGTGTTCGGCGGCGCAACTCGGCGTCGCGCACTGTCCGTGTTCAGGGCAAGCCGACCCCGACGCCTACGCCGAGATCGTTCGCCACGTCGAACGAGTTCTCACCGGCGAACCCGAGTCGCTCGTCGACCGTCTGCGCGAACGCATCGACGAACTCTCGCGAACGCTGCGCTACGAAGAGGCGGCCGAAACACGCGATCGTGTCAACGCTCTCCTCGCCGCATTGGCGCGCCGACGCTCGATCGACGCCCTCCGTCGGGCCGGGCGTCTCACCGTGCGCCACGGTGACGTCGAACACGAATTCTCCCACGGCTCCCTCACCTCGGTCTCGAGATGTGGGGAGCCGATCGCCCATCTGGCCGTACCGCTCGCCGTCGACGGGGCGCTCGATCCCCCGGCAGTCGACGGCGACACCGCCCGTCCTCTCGATCGATTCGCCGCCGACGAGGTGGCCTACGTGGCCCGCCACCTCGAAACCGTCGACGGAGCCGAGGTCGTGTCGTGCTCCGACACGTGGTGCTGGCCGGCGATCAATCTGCCCAGCGTGCGCCGACCCGATCGATCCGAAGAATCAGCGTCCGTCCGTCGGGCAAGGACTCGCTGACTTTCGTCGCCACCGCCTCGTCGCACACACCGGCGACAGTTGGGCCCGAACCCGAGAGCCACGAGCCGTGAGCTCCCGCCGCCTGCATGGCCTGCAAGGCCTCACGGCTGCGTGGCACCTTGGCGAGACGCGCGTCCTGGTGCAGGCGATCACGCGTCGCCTCGGCGAGAAGTGACAGATCTCCCGACGTCAACGCGGCGATCCACATCCCCGTTCGAGCGATGTTGAACACGGCATCGTCACGAGACACCGAATCACTCAACGTCCCGCGACTCTCGGACGTGGACGTCTTGTACGGCGGAACCCATACCACGATCACCGGATCGGCCACTGTCTCCACACGCACCACACGTTCACCGGCGGCGATCACCACACCACCGAAGGTGCTCGCCGCCACGTTGTCACCATGACCTTCGGCGATCAGCGCTCGTTCGAAGACGGTCTGTCGACCGTGTTCGAGGACGTCGTGATCGGCGTTCTGTTGCAAGGCGAGCGCAGCAGCTCCCACGCGGACCGCTCCCGAGAAGCCGAGACCTCGCCCCGACGGGATCGACGTGCGCACCCATAACTCCCCACGTCCACCACACGACGCGAACGCCGTCGCGGCCGGATGCCGACCGCGAGCGACCTCGGCGCCGTCGGGAACTCCCCCGTCGACGACTCCGAGTTCGGCCGTCAGATCGAGGGCCATGCCGAGAACGTCGAAACCCGGACCGAGATTGGCCGACGAGGCCGGAACGACGACTCTCATCCTCGCCTCTCAGCCGTTCGACACCGACACGAGTCCGTCGAGCACCCGCGAGGCGGCACCGGAGTCGATCGATTCACGGGCCAGGTCGAGACCGGCGGCCATGTCGGCGGCGACGTCGGCCACCACGAGTCCGGCCGCCGCGTTGAGCACGACGATGTCGCGGTGGGCCCCGCGCTCTCCTCCGAGGACTCGACGTACTGCGTCGGCGTTCACGTCGGGGGTTCCACCCACCAACTCTTCGGGGATTGCCGGAGCCAGTCCGAGTTCGACCGGGTCGATGGAGAACGTGCGAACCCGCCCGTCTCGCAGCTCGAGAACCGTCGAGGCACCCGTCGTCGTCAACTCGTCGAGACCCTGACCGTGCACCACCCACGACGACACCGAACCGTGCAGACGAAGTGACGCGAGCATGCGATCGGCCACGGCCGGATTGGCGACGCCGATCACCTGGCGGCGCACCCGACCCGGATTGGCCATCGGACCGAGCAGGTTGAACACCGTCGGGACACCCACCTCGCGACGCGATGGGGCGGCGAAACGGAACGCCGGGTGGTATCGGGGAGCGAGACAAAAACCCATCCCCACCTCCTCGACACACCGCTTGACTCCCGCCGGGTCGAGTTCGACCCGCACGCCGAGCGCTTCGAGCACATCGGCGGTTCCGCACTGCGACGACGAAGCCCGGGCGCCGTGTTTGCAGACCGGCACTCCCGCTCCCGCCACGACGATGGCCGCCATCGTGCTGACGTTGATCGAGTGACTGCGATCACCACCGGTTCCGACGATGTCGATCGCCCGATCCCGGAGATCGTCGCCGAGTGGGACGATCTCGGCCGCCGCAAGAACGGCATCGAGCAGTCCGGAGATCTCCTCGGGGGTCTCACCCTTGGCCCGCAAGGCGATGATGAAGCCGATTAATTGGGCCGGTGTGGCGTCACCGGCCAGGATCGTGGCCATGGCGGTACGGGCGTGTTCGGCCGGGAGATCGTCTCGTTCGAGCAGTCGCGAGATCAGACTCGGCCAGCCGCCGATGGCTTCGAGGGCGTCGGACACCCCGTCAGGCTAGAGCGATGAGTTGGTTCATCGACCAGCAATTCAGTCGGGCGTCAGGCCGTACGGCGACGCTGGCGCACGATGCGGCGCCTTTCGCGCTCGGTCGTGCCACCCCACACGCCGACTTTCTCCCGACTGGCCAGCGCATGTTCGAGACAGGCGACTCGTACGTCGCACAGCCCGCACACGTCCTTGGCCACCTCGGCATCCTCGTCGGTCTCCGGAAAGAAGACCTCCGGATCGAGACCACGGCAAGCGCCCAGTTCTCGCCACACCACGTTCATGACGTACCCCCTACCCCACGGCGACCTTAGAACCGCCGGGCCAGGGCTGTAAAGAGGCTCGTCAGGAACGCAGGTCGGACACCAGCTCGGCCACGTTGAGGGCCGACAACTCGATCTCTTCCTGGTAGTTCGGGTGGTCGCACACCAGCACTCCCCCGGACGCCGCCAGGGTCTCGATCTGGGAGTCGGTCACATCGAAGTGGAGGTAGTGCACCGCCGAGGTCGTGTCCTCGCGGGTCAGCTGGCTCTCGTGCTGGGCTTCGGGGTACGAGCGGATCTCGGAACCGTCGGCGAGGCGAATGGCGATCGAGCGCTCCATGCCGACGAGACGCGGCAGCCATTCGCGCATCGAGTCGTCACTCGTCAACTCGATGAAGAGCGTGGCGCACAAACGGCCGGGTTCGGGGATCATCGGGTTGTAGATGTCGAGTTCGATCTGGATCTCCTCGTCGGTCGAGAGCTTCTCGGCCCGAGCCATCTCCTGGATCTGCGACCGGATCGTCTCGCGGTTCTCGAACACGATCGACACGAAGGTGCCGAGCATGAGTCGACGGCGGGCCTTCAGGTCGATGATCTGACGGCGGAATTCGTCGCGGTTGCGTTCGTAGGCACGCAGATCGAGGATGTCGTCGAGGGTGAGTTTGCGGGGGGACATGGTGGACGTCACTTCATCTCCTTGGCGTGTTCTTCGAGGGGATCACTTCTTGGGTTCTTCGGGGATGCCGTAGGCGCGAGCCACGAGTTGCAGAGGATGCAGAGGTTCGCGTCCGGTCTGCTCGTTGATGGCCACGTTGGCGAGATGACAGTCTCCGGTGACCACGTCGCTGTCGGCCTTGTTGATCTCGTCGGCGAGTTTGGCCGCGATCGGCAACGACAGATCGGCGTTCTCGGCTCGCAGACCCCACATCCCGTCGATACCCGAGCACTGTTGGACCAACTTGATCTTGGCCCCGGTGAGCTTCATCAGATCTCGGCTCTTCAGTCCGATGTTCTGGGCACGCAGATGGCACGGCGTGTGATAGGCGATGCTCTCGGGAATCTCACCGTTGAACTCGGTGTCGAGCGTGGTGTCCTCGCCCTTGTGAAGTTTGATGAGGTACTCGCTCGAGTCGTAGGTGTTCTCGGCCACGAGTTTGGCGTCGGCTCCGCCGATGTAGTCGACGTAGTCCTTCTTCAGGACGTAGCCACAGGTCGGCTGCGGGACGACGATGTCGTTGCCCTGACGAACCGACTCGGCGAGAGCGGTCACGTTCTCGGCCGCGACCTTCTTGAACTGCTCGATGTCACCGCTGTGAAGGAACGGCGCTCCGCAGCACTTCGTGGTGTTGGCCAACGTGCACTCGACACCGTTGCGCTCGTACACCTTCACGAGGTCGTGACCGATCTCGGGTGCTTGGTACTCGACGAGGCAGGTCGGATAGATCGCGACCCTCCCCTGGCGCTTGCCGAGACGAAGCTTGGGGCGCCGGGAGAACCAGGTGGTGAAACGCTGACGGGCGAACGGGGGAAGAAGACGCTTCGACGACACGCCGGCGGTCTTTTCGACCACCTTGCGCACGGCCGATTCCTTTTTCGCCCCGAGAACCTTGTTCGCCACCGGCGTCGCCGTGGCCACTTTGCCGAGGAGGTCGGTCCGACCCATCACCTTGGTGGTGAGGCGGTCGCGCAGACCGACCTGCTTGTTGACCGTGCGCATGGCGTCGGCTCGAAGCATGAGGCGCGGGAAGTCGAGGTCCCATTCGCTCTGCCCCGGAATGTACGGACAGTTGATGTAGCAGAGCTTGCACTGGAAGCACTCGTCGATCACTTGATCCTGCTGAGCCGGGGTCAGTCGGCCGGCGTCTTGATCCTCGTGCTGGTCGATGAAGTCGAACAACGTGGGGAAGGCCGTGCAGAACTTGAAACAAAGACGGCAGCCATGGCAGAGGTCGTAGACCCGCGTCAGTTCGTCACGCACGTCCTTTTCGTCCAGATACTTCGGATGGTTCGGGTCGTAAGTGATGGTCACGGGGGTCCTCGTTGATGGATCGAAGTCGACGACGCACAGTGTCGCCGACGCTGTCAGGGCATCGAAAGGGTCGACGCGCCTTTCGGCGACGTCGACCCCCTCGACATGTTCTTACCAGATGATGTGTCGTCGATCAGAGTGCCGCGAGGCCCTGCTCGAAACGTCCGGCGTGGCTCTTCTCGGCGCGGGCAAGCGTCTCGAACCAGTCGGCGATCTCGGCGAAGCCCTCGTCGCGAGCGGTCTTCGCGAAACCGGGGTACATCTGGGTGTACTCGTAGGTCTCACCCTCGATCGAGGCCTTGAAGTTGGCCTCGGTCTCGCCGATCGGGAGATCGGTGGCCGGGTCGCCCACTTCGGCGATGAACTCGAGGTGACCGTGAGCGTGTCCGGTCTCACCTTCGGCGACCGAACGGAACAGGGCGGCGGCATCGGGGTAGCCCTCGACGTCGGCCTTCTGAGCGAACCAGAGGTAGCGACGGTTGGCCTGGCTCTCGCCGGCGAACGCGTGCTTCAGGTTCTCGTGTGTCTTGGTGCCCTTCAGGCTCATGACAACTTCTCCTTTGCTGGGTTGTTGGGGGTTGTTGACGTGGGACTTGCCATGTCGTGTCCAGCGGCGCACCGCGGGCAGACACCTTTGAACAGAATCGAGGCTTCCCGAACCTCGAAACCGTCGAGTCCGTCTACGGGGAGGCCGTCGGCCCCCGACACGTAGACGTCACGAACGTCACCGCATCGATCACACACCACGTGATGGTGATCGTCGGTGTTGGGATCGAAACGAGTGGCTCCCGTTCCGAGATCGAGCGAGCGCAACTCGCCCATCGCGGCCAGATCGGTGAGGGTCTGGTACACGGTCCGCAACGAAATGCCCGGCATCTGCACCGAAGCTTCGGCGAAGAGAGCATCGGCCGTCGGGTGGCAGACGTTCTCGTGCATGAGGCGGAAGAGGAGTTGCCGCTGCGGCGTCACCTTCAGGCCGTTGGCCCGAAAAGACTCGGTGAGTTCGGAGGGCGAGCGCACGAGCCGAGATTAGGGCTCACTGACTGCTCGTTCGCAACTCGTGCAGATTGACAATCTGTGAAAACTGTCTCAGGAGTCGCCGACTACCCTCGGCACGTGGCTTCCGCGCGACCTTTCGACCGATCGACGATGAGTCGGGCCCTCGCCGACGAGGAGTTCGACCTCCTGGTGGTCGGTGGCGGTGTCACCGGACTCGGCGTGGCCGTCGACGCGGCAGGTCGGGGTCTTCGGGTCGCCCTCGTCGAGCGAGACGACTTCGCCAGCGGAACGTCGTCGAAGAGTTCGAAGCTCGTCCACGGTGGTCTGCGATACCTCCAGCAGGGCGACGTCCGACTGGTGTACGAAGCCCTTCACGAGCGTCGACGTCTCCACCGCAACGCACCGCATCTGGTGCGCGTCCTGCCCTTCATGATCCCAATCCTCACCAAGGACGGAGTCGTGTCGAAAAAGATCGCCCGAGCCCTCGGCTCGGCTCTCTGGATGTACGACGTCACGGGCGGGTGGCGCATCGGACGGCTGCACCGGCGGGCCCGCCGAGCCAAAGCCCTGTCGTACATGCCCACCATGAACGCCGAACGACTGGCGTCGGCGTACGTGTACTACGACGCCGAAGCCGACGACGCCGGCCTCTGCCTCGCTCTCGCCCGCACGGCCGCCGACCTCGGAGCCGTCGTGATCAATCGAACCCCGCACATCGGCGATCGCCGCGTCGAGCTCGACGGACGACCCGTCGACGTACGCGCCCGCCTGGTCGTCGACGCGACAGGCGTGTGGAATCGACACGTTGCGACTCGGCCAGCCAAAGGAGTTCACCTCACGGTTCCGTGGGAGAAGGTGCAGAACTCCATCGCCGTCGTGATTCCCGTACCGAAGGACCGACGTTCGCTCTTCGTGATCCCCTGGGGACCTCGCCCCGACGGCACGTACTCGCACACGTACGTCGGCACGACCGACACCGGGTACGACGGACCGCTCGACGACCCTCAGTGCACGCGCGACGACATCGACTACGTGTTGCGGGCCCTGAACGCGAGCGTCACGACCGGCGTGACGGTCGACGACGTGACCGGCACCTGGGCCGGACTTCGTCCGCTCGTCGTCGGCGACGACTCGACGTCGGGTCGAACCGCGGATCTGTCGCGTCGGCATCTCGTCACGACAAGCGACGACGGAACCATCACGATCACCGGCGGGAAACTCACCACGTACCGGCGAATGGCCGAGGACACCGTCGACGTGGTCGTCGACCGTCTCGAGCGCCGAGCCCGTTGTCGAACCAAACGTCTGCGCCTCTTCGGGCACGACGGCCGTCGTGAACGCGACATCGACGAACTGATCCGACGCGACCCGTCACTCGGGGCGACTCTGATCGACGGACTCCCGTATCGACGGGCCGACGTCGTGCACGCCGCCCGTCACGAGATGGCCACGTCGGTCGACGACGTCCTCTCGCGACGCACGCGTGCTCTCCTCGTCGATCGCGACGGCGCCCAACGTGCCGCACCCGATGTCGCTCGCCTGATGGCACCGATTCTCGGGTGGAGCCACGACCGCGAAGTCGCGGAAGTTTCCCGTTTCGCCGAGATCTGCGAGCACGAGAGGACGGCCGCCGCCCTCAGAGAGGACGAACTCCATGCGTGAGATCACCGAGCCCATCGACCTGGTCGTCGCACCCGGTGCGGCGCCCACCACTCGATGGACCTCCAGCCCGATCGCTCCCAGCGTCGTCGAGGAACTGGCCGCGATCTGTCCGATGTCCACCGAGATCGACGACCGCGTACGGGCGAGCCGAGACTGGTGGCCCGCCACCATGCGCTGGGCCCTCCACGGCGAACTGCCGGCCTTGTGCGCCGTGGTGTGTCGACCCACGTCGACGGACGACGTCTCACGCATCGCGTCGATCTGCCATCGCGAAAGGGTTCCCCTCACACCGGTCGGCGGTCGCAGTGGGGTGTGCGGTGCGGCGGTCCCCCGTCACGGCGGAGTGGTCCTCGACATGTCGGCCATGCAGGGGGTGAACGACGTCGACGACGTCTCGCTGGTCGTCGACGTACAGCCCGGCACCTTCGGCCCCGATCTCGAAGCACACCTCGCGCACTACGCGATGACCGTCGGCCACTACCCGCAGAGCGTCGACATCGCCACCGTCGGCGGCTGGGTCGCCTGCCGTGGCGCCGGCCAGTACTCGACGCGCTACGGCAAGGTGGAGGACATGGTCGTCGGCCTCGAGGTGGTGTTGGCCGACGGTCGTGTGCTCCGCACGGGCGGGGCCCCGGCGGCCTCGGCCGGACCCGATCTCACCCAATTGTTCCTCGGCAGCGAGGGAACTCTCGGCGTCGTCACGCGCGTGTGGCTGCGCGCCCATCCGGCGCCGACCTCGGAGCGTCGTGCGGCCTACGCGTTCCGCGATTTCGAATCGGGCCTCGACGCCTGTCGGCGCATCATGCAACGCGGCGCCACACCCGCCGTTCTTCGGCTCTACGACGCCGAAGAAAGCGCCCGCGGTCGCGGAGGCGACGGCGCGAATTGCGTCCTGCTCGTCCTCGACGAAGGCGACGTCGCGTCGGTCGACGCGTCGATGGCGATCGTCGACGAGGAGGCGCTGGCCACCGACGGATGCCATCCGCTCGATCCCGAGCTCGTTGCGGCGTGGCTCGAGCATCGCAACGACACCAGCGGACTCCAGGCCCTCACGCGCAAGAACTACGTGATCGACACCATGGAGATCGCCGGCCCCTGGATCCGACTCGCGCACGTGTTCCACGAGGCGCGGCGCGCCCTGATCGACGCCGGAGCTCGCACGGCAACCTGCCACCTGTCGCACAGTTACACCGACGGTGCTTGCCTCTACTTCACGTTCGCCGCCCCTCCCGTCGAGGACCGCTCGGAATTCGACGTGCGCTACCGCGCTCTCTGGGACGCCGGCACGCGAGCCGTTCTCTCGGCCGGCGGCAACCTCAGTCACCACCACGGCGTCGGACTCAACCGCGCCGCGTACGTGCGCGAATCCCTCGGCGGCGGACTCGACGTCCTCAACGCGATCAAGCACGCTCTCGATCCGCATGGCATCCTGAATCCAGGAAAGATGGGACTCGACGATGCCTTTGCCACCTGACGATCCGACCACCGGACGCTGGGACCGTCGCGCCATTCGCGCCGGCGGCTCGGTCGCCCTGGTGTTCGCCGTTCCGTTCTCGGTCGCCGCTCGACTCGTGGCCGGCGACTCGTCTCCCGAAGGCGGTCGGGCCGCCCTCGCCGCCCTCTTGTCGTTCGGCGCCGCCGTCGGCTTCTTGCTCGGCGCCGGTGTCGCGGCGTGGCACCAGAACCGTCGCACACCTCTGTCGCACGGAGTCGTCACGGCGGGCGTCACCTACCTGATCCCGCAGGCAGTGCTCATCGTGATCAAACTCGCGCGCGGTGGTGACGTTCGCTGGAGCGGCGTCATGTTCAACCTCACGGTCGCACTCGCCATGGGAGTCTTCGGAGGTTTCCTCGGTTCGTATCTCCAGGATCGCGGCGTCCGCCCCTCGGCGCGGCGCGAACCGCCGTCGGTGTCCTGATGTCGATCCTCGTGATCGACGTCGGAACGAGTGGGCTGCGGGCCGCAGTCGTCACGCCCGAGGCCCGAGTCACCGCCCTCCATCATCGAGTGTTCGCTCCGTCGACCCCTGCGGCCGGTGTCGTCGAGTTCGACGCCGACGAGATGGCCCGACTCGTCCTCGAGGTCGCACACTCAGCCCTCGACGAAGCGGGCCCGGTCGACGCCGTCGGAATCACCGCCCAACGAGCCAGCACGATCGCCTGGAGTCGATCCACCGGGCGAGCTCTCGCTCCCGGAATCGGGTGGCAGGACCTGCGCACCGTCGGCGACTGCATCGGACTGCGCCTCGAGCACGGACTCGCGCTGGCCCCCAACCAGACGGCCACCAAAGCCCGTTGGCTGATGCAGAACTTGGGCGACCACGATCGCTCCGACGTGTGCATCGGCACGGTCGACTCGTGGATCGCCTGGACATTGTCGGCGTCGTCGCGGCTCCACGTCACCGATCACACCAACGCCGCCGTCACCGGACTCGCGACGTTCACCGACGGACCTCCGTCCTGGAACGAACGCGTGGCGTCGCTCATGGAAGTCGACGTGTCGATGCTGCCCGCCATCGTCGACTCGTCCGGACCCATCGGCCACGCTGCCGCTCTTCCGGGTTCGCCCGTCATCGCGTCACTCGTCGGCGACCAACAGGCCTCGCTCATGGGTCAGTCGTGCGTGCGGTCGGGTCTGGCCAAGTGCACTTTCGGAACCGGCGGCATGTTCGACATGGTCACCGGCGACTCGCCTCCGCCGTCTGCCGATCGATCTGCCCACGGCACGTTCCCGATCGTCGCCTGGAGTCGCGCCGGACGTCTCACGTGGGGCTCCGAGGCAATCATGCTGTCGGCCGGCAGTGCCGTCGAATGGCTCGTCGACGACATGGGACTGGCGCCGAATGCCGCCGCCACCCATGACATCGCGTCGACCTGCCCCACGACTGACGGCGTCTTCTTCGTGCCGGCCCTGCTCGGACTGGCCACCCCCCACTGGGATTACGGCGCTCGCGGCGGCCTGTTCGGACTCACGCGCGGGTCGACCCGAGCTCACATCGTGCGGGCAGTCCTGGAAGGGGTGGCCCACCGCGGCGCCGACCTCATGGAGGCCGCCCTCGCCGATCACCCCGATCTCACCGTGGACGAGATCCGCATCGACGGCGGGATGAGTCGCAACCCCACGTTCGTGACTGCCCTGGCCACGGCCACCGGCCGCCCGATCGGCGTCTCACCGGTCACCGAGGCCACCACCCTCGGAGCGGCTTTTCTCGCCGGCCTGTCGACCGGGATCTGGGGCGATCTCGACGACGTCGCCGCCCAGTGGCGACCGAGTTCGGTCGTCGAGCCCGATCCGGCCGTCGATCGAGCCACGTGGCGTGGCGAATGGGCCGAGGCTGTGACCCGAGTCGAAGGATGGATACCCGACCTCTCGGCCCTCGACTTCTAGGCTGTATCAGTCTCTGACATGCCCGAAAGGATCACACGGTGACATCGACTCCCCCGCGCCGACCGTCGGCCGCCGACTCCGCCCTGCTCGGCTTCGCGCAAGAGGCCGAGCTCGCCGCCCGAGATCTCTACCGAGCCGCTGCGGCGGCTGGATCCGGCGGCGACCAGAACGCCAGCATCGCGACCCTCGCCGCGCACCATGACGCCGCCAGTCAGGCGATCTCGGCTCTCATCGGTCGCGACGCCCCTCAGTCGCGACTCGACTCCATCTTCGACGCTTTCGAAAGTCGCTTCACGGGCGACACCGGCGATCTCGCGCTCGCCGCTCACGAGCTCGAGAACACCATGGTCGCCACGCACCTGTCACTTCTCGAAGCCCTCGACGGGACCGACGGTGTGGCACTCGTGTCGTCGGTCGTCATCGCCGAAGCACGTCACGTGTCGGCGATGGCCGCCCTCGCCGGCCTGTCGCCGGTCGCCGACATCGAGGCCTACCTCGACATCCCCGCGTCGATCACCCCGTTGAGCCCGGAGAACTGATCATGGACATGCAGAACCTCTCCCGACGTCGTTTCCTTCTCGCCGGTGGCGCGACCATCTCGCTCGGCGCACTGCTGGCCGCCTGTGGTGGTGGCGAGTCCTCCGGAATCGCCCGCATCGGACTGGCACCCGATCCGACCGAGCTTCCCGACGCTCCGGTCACCGACATCACACTTCTGCGCACGGCCACCTCGCTGGAGAACAATGCGATCTTCGTCTACGAAGCGGCAGCCGGGGCCGGCTACCTCTCCGGAGACGCCGCTCGGTTGGCGGCGCGTTTTCTCGCCGATCACCGCGATCACGCGTCGGCCACGGCGTCGCTCACCGAGGCCGCCGGTGGTCGAGCTTTCACCGATCCCAATCCGCGCCTCCAATCGATCTACGTCGAGCCGGCTCTGGCCCTCATCGCCGAGGCCGACGACCCGGCCGCCGACGTCCTCGCCCTCGCCTATGCACTCGAGACGTTGGCCGGTGCCACGTATCAGATGTACACCCCCATGCTCACCGACAAGGACCTGCGTCGAGCCGCGATGGGAATCGGCGAACAGGAGGCCCGTCACGCCGCCACTCTCGGCAGTGTGCTGAATCCGGCTCGCCTCGTGTCGTCGCACGGTTCCTCGGTCGCCGCCGAGTATCGCGAAGACGGTGAACCGCTTCCCTTCTACGCCGCACCCTCGGCTTTCGGTACGCAGTCGCCCGTTCCGGTGACTCTCGGTCCGGTCGATGAGGCCGGCGGACGGACAACCGTCAACCTCGAGACGCCGTACCTCAACTCCATGGCCTACGAATACCTCGACGAAGACTGATCCCGTCACACGTACACTTCCCGTGACGGTGAGTCGATCGGGTGACCGCGGCGAAGTGATTCGTCGAGGAAAGTCGGGACTTCACAGAGCAGAGTGCTGGCGAGAGCCAGGTGGGGGCGACCTCACGGACAGTGCAACAGAGAGAGTCCGCCGATGGCCGGGTGACCGGCACAGGCAAGGGTGAAACGGTGCGGTAAGAGCGCACCAGCGAGCGGGGCGACCCGGTCGGCTCGGCAAACCCCACTCGAAGCAAGGTCGAGCAGAGAAGACGAGTGGCTCGCTCGTTCCGGGCAACCGGAACACTTCTCGGGTAGACCGCACAGATGGATGGTCACCGGCTCCTCGGAGCCACAGAATCCCGCTTACAGATCGACTCACCGTCACCCCTCGTCGATTCGGATCACGGACCAGTACGGTTCTCGGAATGGAACTGACCCGTGTGCCGCTCTCCGACATCGACCTGTCCGATCCCGAGTTCTGGTTGAAGGACCGCTCGTACCGCGAAGGAGCTTTCAAGACGCTCCGCGACGAGTCGCCGTTCCACTTCTTCGAGGAACGAGTGATCGAGGACGCTCCGTTCCCTCCCGGGCCGGGCTACCGAGCCATCACCCGCCACGACGACATCTGGCACATCAGCCGCAACCCGCAGTTGTTCTGCAGCGGCAAGGGCTCCAACATCGGCGACCTTCCGGTCGAGATGAACGAGTTCTTCGGCTCCATGATCAACATGGACGATCCGAAGCATTTCCGCCTGCGCAACATCGTCTCCCGAGGATTCACACCGAAGGAGATCACGCGGGTCGAAGAACAGGTCAAGGATCGCGCCGAGAAGTTGGTGACCGATCTGTTCGATCGCTTCCCGAACGGCGAATGCGACTTCGTCGAGGAAGTGGCCGCCCCCCTGCCGCTCGCCATCATCTGCGACATGATGGGCATCCCCGAGGAGGATCACAAGCAGATCTTCCACTGGACCAACGTGATCCTCGGTGTCGGCGACCCCGAATTCGTCGGCTCCTACGAAGATCTCATGCGAGTCGCGCTCGAGATGTTCACCTACGCGCAGAACCTCGGCCAGTCGCGTATCGACTCGCCCCAGGACGACGTCACCTCGGCCATGATGAACGCCGTCGTCGACGGTGAACGCCTCACCGCCCAGGAATTCGGCTCGTTCTTCATCCTCTTGGTGGTGGCCGGCAACGAGACCACGCGCAACGCCATCAGCCACGGTATGAAGCTGCTGACCGATCACCCCGATCAGCGCCAGCTCTGGTTCGACGACTTCGACACCCACACCAAGTCGGCCGTCGAGGAGATCGTCCGCTACGCGACTCCGGTCATCCACTTCCGGCGCACCGTCACCGAGGACACCGAGCTGTCGGGTCAGAAGTTGAGCGCCGGCGACAAGGTCGTCATGTTCTACGCCTCGGGCAACCGTGACGAGCGGGTGTTCACCGATCCGTACAAGTTCGACGTCACCCGAACCGTCACACCGGCCCAGGTGGGTTTCGGAGCCGGTGGCCCGCACTTCTGTCTGGGCGCCAATCTGGCGCGCCGTGAGATCGCCGTGATGTTCGACGAGATCCGTCGTCGTATGCCGAATCTGCGCATCACCGGCGAGCCGGCTTATCTGCAGAGTGCGTTCATCAACGGCATCAAGCGCATGCCGTGCGCCTGGAACTGAACGATCACTGCCCCTGGCCCATGTCGCCGGCGTTGTAGTGCCGGCGACAGAGCAACTCGTAGCGCACCACGTCGCCGAACAAAGGCGAGGCCTGGTTCTCGCTCGTGTCGCCGACGACCACGGTCTCACCTTCGTAGACGACCACCCCGTTGACGACTCGCGCGTTGTGCGTGGCTCGGGAGCCACACCAGCAGCGCGCTTCGACCTGCATCTCGACTCGCTCGTCGGCTACCTCGAGCATGCGTCGCGTCCCGTCGAAGAGGAGGCCGCGAAAGTCGGTGATCAGGCCGAAGGCGTAGACGTCGATGGCGAGTTCGTCGACGACTCGTGCCAACTGATCGCACTGGTCGACCGAGTAGAACTGCACTTCGTCGCACACGAGGAAGTCGAGAGGGCCACGTGTTCGGACGAGTTCGAACACGTCGAGATCGGGTGACACCTCGACGGCCGGGGCCGACACCCCGAGACGACTGGTCACTTGTGACCCGTCCCGGTCGAGTTTGGTGAGAATCAATCCCCGCCGACCGCGAACGGCGAGATTGTGATGGATCTGCAAGGCGAGCGTGCTCTTCCCGGAGCCCATCGTGCCGTAGCTGAAACGAAGTGTCGCCATGTCCGCCCGCGAACCTAGTCGGCGTGCCTAGAGGTCGTCGGGTGTTACGACGTAGTCGCCGAGGGCCACCATGGTCCGGCGCCACGACACCGCCATCTCGCCCTCGAGGGAGTCTCGCCTCGGTCCGAGAGCTCGGATGACGAAACCGTCGTTGCGATCGACCCACGTGGGGTGGACCCGCGGTTCCGACACGTCGAATCCTTCGTCGGTCCGCGTCACCGTGAACTCCACGATGGCACCGTCCTGGGTACCAGGCGCCCAGCGGTCTCCGGTCGGCATGTTCGACAGGAAGTTCCCGAGGCTGTTCACCACCCAGAGATCGCCGAACTTCTCGATGCTCTGCAGAAGGTGGGGATGCGATCCGATCACGAGGTCGACCAACCCCGACTCGGCCATGCGTTCGGACCACTTCTTCTGATCGGCGTTGGGTCGATTCGACCCCTCGTTGCCCCAGTGCATGCTCACGACGACGAACTCCGCCCCGAGGTCCCGGGCCGTCGCCGCATCGGCGAGGATCCGGTCGATGTCGATACGAGCCGACCGCCACGGCTCGTCGGCCGGGAGAGACAGTCCATTGAAATGCACGGTGTACGAGAGATGCGACATGACGATGCCGTTGACGGTGAACGTGGTGGGCGCGATCTCATCGGCCGTTCGAGCGATCCCGTGCTGGCCGAGACCGAGTTCGTCGAACACGTCGAGGGTGTGGTCGATACTCGCTGTTCCGCCGTCCATCACGTGATTGCTCGCCGTGGAACAGCGGTCGTAGCCGGCTTCCACCAGTGCGATGGCGACCTCATCGGGCACCTGATAGCGGGGCATGGTCGAATAGGCGACTCCCGGCGGTGCGAAAAGCGTCTCCAGATGACACACCGCCAGATCGGCGCCGCTGATGATGGGCGCGACCTCGGCGAACATCGGAGCGAAGTCGTAGCCGTCTCCGCCGCCGTAGCGACGAGCCGCACTCCACAACGGACTGTGCACGAGGGTGTCCCCGGTGAAGGCGAGCACCGCCACGCCGTCGGCCCGCGGGGCCTCGGTCGTGGTCGACGTGGTCGAAGTATCAGGCACCAACACCACTCGTTCGGGCGGTTCGGGGGGCGCCAGTTCCACGAGGGCGGGCCGACTCGAGGTCGTGGTGCTCTCGGTCGACGGGGACGAGGAGCAAGCGACGAGGAGCACTCCGGCCATCACGACGACGGTGGAGCGAACTGGCGACTTCACTCGGTCAGCCTGACACAGGCTCAGCAAGTGGTGAGAGATTCGACCGCTGTCGCCAACGCCGCCGGACCGCCGAACAAGGTGACATCGGACGGGTCGAGACGATCGATGGCCTGGAACGTCGTCCACGGGACGCAGGTGCCGGGCACGAGCATGAGCGGAGTTCCGTCGGCGCGCGTCGCATAGGGAACAGCGGTCAGCGCGTCGGGGAAATTGAGACTGGTCGCCAACATCACGCGACGGCTCTGAGCGTGCGCGGTCCACACCGACGCCGAGCGTTCCGATGGGTCGGCTGCTCCATAGACGACCACATTCATGATCGAACGCAGTTCGGCGAGCACCTCATCGGAGAACGCACCAGGTGCAGCCACCAGATTCACCTGGGTCACACCGAGTGTGCGCAACAGATCGAGTCCGCCGTCGGTGAGTCCACGTTGTCCGTCCACCATCACGAACGGCTGGTCGTACACCGCGGCGGCGGCCGAGGCGATGAGGGGGTCCTGGAAATCACGACCACTGGCCATCCACGCCACCGACGATTTCGATCGGTACCACGAGACTCGCGTGAGGAGTTCGGCGGTCTCGTAACGAGTGGGGCCGAAGAGTCGGATGACGTTGGCGCCAGTGAGATCCTTCACCGCCGTCACCACCTCGTCGCCGATCACCGCCGGTCCACCGGCCACGTACACCGTGCGAGGCGCGAGTCGGGCGAGCTGATCACGGGTGGAAGTCGGCACCGAGTCGGCGGTCACGAGGAGAACAGGGGCATCGACACGAGCGGCCGTCACACCGGCGGCCAACGAGTCGGGGAAGTTCGTTCCGGTGGCCAGATACACCGTCTCAGTCGTCGACCAGAAAGAAGCGGTCGCGGCGGCCGACGCGAATCGGTCGGCTCCGTGGACTCGCTTGACCGTCTTGCCGTTCATCGGCGATTCCGGCGGGGTGGGTTCGTGAGCGGGAACCTCGACACGGGGATCCTGGACGTCGACTCCGTTGAATCGCGCAATGGCGAGCGCGTCGTCGACCGACCCGCGGAATTCGAAGTGCATCGGGTCGCGGATGACGCTCGACTTCGACGCCATCGGCGAGGCGCAGCCTCCGCTCCATCCGTATCCGCCCCACAAGAGGCCCCACTTCTGTGCCGTCTGCACGACCCACTGCGGAATGTTGGTCTTCATCGGCATCGCACAAGCAGTGAGGATTCCCTGCGTCGAATCGGGGTAGTAGCGAATCTCGGGATTGCTCACGACGTTGATGTCGACGGCCAATCCGTACGAGTGATACGAAAGCGAACGCGAGTCGAGATTCGAGCAGTCCTTGCGCGAGTTCGAGGTGCAGCGGAAGTTGTACGCCATGGCGTCGCCGATTCGGTAGCCCGCTTCCTGGATCTCGGTGAGGAATCCCATGAAGAGAACATGAGCCGCGTACGGCGCCTTGATCTGTTTGGCGTTCAGGCGGCCCACCTTTTCGGGGTTGGCCGCCATGTTGGCCTCCCACTCGGCCAGAGCCGGCGAACCGTTGTACGACCAACCGAGCCACTTCCAACCCGACGAGAGTTCTCCACCCACCGTCTCGTAGGGGAACGGAGGTGTCCCCCAACCCTTCTCAGCGATCTTTCCCCAATCGGTGATGAGGCAGGTCGACACGTCACCCGATTCGATCTGCTCGGTCGAGCACTTGGGCGGCATCGACGGCAACGTCCAGGGCGTGTTGTCGGACGTGTCGCCAACAGCCGCAGCGCCGGCGACCGAGGGCGTCGTCACCATGGCGATCACCACGGAGGCATAGGCCACGAGCGCGACCACGAGGACAAGGGGTGCGACGCGCAGGGATCGGCGGGGACGTTCGAACACGAGAAGAGGTATCGGACGCCGGTGAGCCGACTTGAGGAAAAATCGCGAGGATGCCTCGCCAGCAGGGCCGTTGTACAGTCGGCTGGGTTCGAGAGGGGGAACGATGAGGTTCGAACGGGGTTTCCAGGGGCGGGTCGCCGTGGTCACCGGCGGTGGCACCGGGATGGGCCGTGAGCTGGTACGACAGCTCACGGCCGACGGGTGCGACGTGGCGGCCTGCGACGTGATCGAGGAGAACCTCGCCGAGACGCGTGCCCTGTGCGCCGATCACCCCGGTGAGGTCTTCACGTGGATCGCCGACGTGTCCGACGAGGCCCAAGTGGTGGCATTCCGTGATGCCGTGGCCGCGTGGCGTCCGACCGTGCATCTGCTGTTCAACAACGCCGGAATCGGCGGCGGAGGCAGTGTGATCGACGTCGACCGCGCCGAATGGGAGAAGACGTTCAATGTCTGCTGGTTCGGGGTCTACTACAACACCCTCGCCTTCCTACCTCTTCTCATGGCGGCCGATGCCGGTCACGTCGTCAACACCAGTTCGGTCAACGGCTTCTGGGCCACCCTCGGACCCGGTGTTCCCCACACCGCCTACAGCGCGGCCAAGTTCGCCGTGAAGGGCTTCACCGAAGCCCTGATCACCGACTTCCGCATCAATGCCCCGCATCTTCGGGCCTCGGTGGTGATGCCCGGCCACATCGGGACGTCGATCGCCATCAACTCGCGCAAACTGCTCGGCCAGGACCCGAAGGAGATGACGAGCGATCAAGTGCAAAAGGTGCGCGACCGTCTGGCCAAGAGCGGACTCGATCTGTCCGGGGCGAGCGACGAAGACATTCGCGTGGGCATCCAAGCCCAAGGCGAAGCATTTCGCGATCAAGCGCCCATGTCGGCCGAGGTGGCCGCCGGCATCATCCTCGATGCCGTCCGTGACGAGAGATGGAGGGTCCTCGTGGGTGACGACGCCGTCCTGCTCGATCAGATGGTGCGCGCCGAACCGACCGAGGCCTACGAACTCGACTTTCTGGCCCGCCTGCACGCCAAAGGCGCCATGAAACTCACCGATCCGGACTGAGACGACTCCGCTACACCGGAACCATCGCCGAACCATCGGGTCGGCGGAAGTGGGCCCGGCCGGATGCATTGTCGACGCAGAAACCTGTTTCTTTGAAGCGGTTGTGCCAACGACACAGTGCCAGTCCATTGGACGGTGACGTGGTTCCACCACGACGCCATGACTCGATGTGATCGACTTCGCAATGCAGCGACCCGCAACCGGGCCACGCACAGCGGGCCCCTTGGATCCAGACCGCTTCACGACTCGGACCACCGAACAACCGCACTCGACGACCGAGATCGATCACCTCACTGCGCGCCGATCGGACGACCCGTCGTACGTCTCCGATCAATGCCGCTCGTACGGCATCGGCGGGCGTGAGAGAACCGCCTCCGAGAGTTTCACAGCGAAAATCAGCCAGACGATCGGGAGTGACCGCACGCGATCGCTCGCCTCCCAGCGCCACGGCCATCGCTTCGTCGAAGGTCCGCTCGTCGATCACGATGTTGACGAGCGGTCGTGGACGCGGGGTCGCGGGGAGCGCAGTGGACGCTGCGACGAACACGGCGAACAGCGCATCGGCCCGACGCTGGGCCGGTGTGCGAGGCAACGAACTCGGAAGGACGGTTCCGCCCTCGGTCCGTACCGCTTCCACATCGAGTCGGAATTCGCGATCTTCGAACTCGGCGAGAACCGACGCGATCACCTGCCCCTGCGCCAGTCCGACGGTGGCGTCGACGACGACCGTGTCACCCACTTCGGACACCTGAACCCGTCGCTCGTCGTGGGCTTCGTCCTGACGCCGCTCGACACCGTCGGCGTCGGCGAGGTACGACCAGTGGCGCACGACCTTGGCGAAGTCGTCGACAGGTAGATCACACATGGCATCGCGCAGTTGCTCGCGCACGGCGAACAACGCATGTTCGGTACGTGCATTCACTGCTCGAGCCAGCCGGCGTACGGACGCCACCGGAACCTCGCCGGACATGAGGGCTCGTCCGAACATGGGCTCCGTCTCGGCGAGCCGAGCCGTGGCGACGCGTGCCGCACACTCGGGGCGCTGAGAACGGGTGATCGCGGCCAACCACGGTGTGACGTCGAGATGTCCGTCGTCGAGATACACACCGGAGCGACGAGCTGCGCCGATGGCAGCGACCACGACTCCTTCCAGCCGCCGTTGCACACGTTCGACGCGCTGAATGGTCTCACCCGCTTCCGCAGGCGACACTCCGCCGTCGATCTCGGCGACCAGACGTTCGACGGCGATTTCGACCGACGTCACGACAT
>CAZTPF010000018.1:0-36554 GCA_964614655.1 uncultured Bifidobacterium sp. | reverse complement strand
TCTTCGCGGTACCAGTTGAGGATTCCGTCCATGGTGTCGTCGACGGCCAGGATGAAGCAGGCGCTCGCCTGCTGCGGAACACCCTTCACGCCGATGTTGAACCAAACCGGGCTGTTGAAGGCGGCTCGCTGCGTCACGAGGATGAACTTCAACTCGTCGCTGAACGAGGCCGCCTCGGACTCGTCGACGAAGTAGCCGCCCTCACGACCCCACTGGGTGATGGTGTCGACGACGCGGTCGATGACCTGACGCAGCGACGACTCCCGCTCAGGGGTGCCGGGGGTGCCGCGGAAGTACTTCTGAGCCACGATGTTGGTGGCGTTCAGCGACCACGTGGTCGGGAATTCGACCCCGAGCTGCTCGAAGGCGACCGAGCCGTCCTTCCAGTTCGAGATCCGGGCGTCCCGCTTCTCCCACTCGACCTGGTCGTACGGATGCACCCCAGCCGTCGTGAAATGTCGGTTGATGCCGATGGCGAGACGGTCGGGTGCGAGAGACATGTCGGGTCCTTTTCTGGTGTGGAGATCGGGTGTCGGAAGTGGGGTCGGTCGGTTGAAAAAGCGTGTTCAGGAGAGCACAAGATGTGGTGTTTGCGGACCCCCGGCGCGCGTCCCACCACAAGTGGTTGTGAGATTACAGCAGTGTAACTACGACCATGTCAACGATTGTTCGCGAAGTCCCTGCATACGTGCCTTCTCCCGGTGGTCGCGGTTGTACGAATCGTCAAAACGTCGTTCCACAGGGGTGGTGCCGTCCCGTAGGTTCAGATCGAACTCCTGCCCGATCCAGCTGCCCATCCGACGCTCGCCTCGGCCGTCGGGTCGCCCCGACCGCCCCGGCAACAGCACCTCGCGAGTCTCCTCGCCACGCTCCGGCAACCACCCCTGTGTCACCCCGTCACCGTACGGGCGACCCCCTGTGGGAAGGAAGTGGACAACCGTGTGAATTAGCGGTTTTTTGTGGGGAAAAGCCTGTGGAAGGTCCTGTGGACGAGGGGCCCTCAGATGGGGACAACCGTGACCGGGATGCCGTTCAGAACCGACGTACCCGATAGCGGATCGAGAGCCCGGTCGTCGGTGAGCACGTTCGAGTTGACCCCGGCTCGCTCGGCGGCCACGTTCAGCCGGGTTCCCGGCAGGCCATGACCCCAGCCGTGGGGCAGGCTCACCACGCCGGGGCGGATGTCTTCGGTGACTTCCACGACGGCGTCGACTTCGCCGACTCGTGATGCAACACGCGCATGGTGCCCGTCGCGCACACCGAGACGCGCCGCGTCGTCGGGATGAACGTGAAGTGTGCAGCGGGGTTTGCCCTTCACCAGCACCTCGATGTTGTGCATCCAGGAGTTGTTCGATCGAAGGTGTCGACGACCGACGAGCACGAGTTCGCGGGAGACGAGATCGTCGATCGACGACGCGAGACGCGCGACGTCGGCGAGCAACTCGTCGGGCGCGAGTTCGACCAGTCCCGAACGAGTCCGCAACGCATCGGGAAGGCGCGGTTGCAACGCGCCGTAATCGACGCCGTGCGGGTTGGCGAGGAGCAGATCGAGGCTTGCTCCGTTCTCGACCGCACCGAAGGCCGCGCCGTACGGTCCGGTCTGCAACATGAAGTCGAGCAGGCGCGCCGGACCGCGACGCCCCGACGCGTCGAGCAGCGAACGAATCTCGTCGGCGTCTCGACCATGAATCGACGACGACGGGTCGCCGACCGAATGACGAATCAGTCCGTCGACGTTCGCGTCGTCGGCGGCCAGCACGTCGGCGTCGGGACCGAAACCCTGTGCGATCAGAGCCAACTTGAGGAGGATCTCCCATTCGTCGGGCTGATCGTCGTCGAGTGGAAGAACCGCCTCGCTGTAGTTCGCGACGTTGCGAATCGCGAATCCGTAGAGCGCGACGTCGTAGTGATCGCGCTGCAATTGCGAGGGAGGCGGAAGGATCACGTCGGCATGACGAGTGGTCTCGTTCAGATAGATGTCGACGCTCACCATGAAGTCGAGCGAGTCGAGAGCACGAGCGAGACGTTCTGAATGCGGTGTCGACAACACCGGATTGCCGGCCACGGTCACCAGCGCGCGGATTCGATCGTCGCCGGCCTCCTCGATCTCCTCGGCCAATGCAGCCACCGGATACTCGCCCATCACTTCGGGATAGCCGCTCACCACCGTGCGACCTCCGCCGCGTCCGATGCGGAATCCGGCGCCCGAACCGGCCTTGCCCCGTGTGGTCGGATTGCCGATCACGGGTGCCGTGAACATCGCACCGCCACGCCGATCGAGGTTGCCGGTGAGAGTGTTGACGACGTCGACGAGCCATGACGCCGTGGTTCCGAACTCGGTCGTCGTGGTCCCGATTCGGCCGTACACGACCGAGGTCGGTGCTTCGGCGAGTTCACGAGCCACTCGACGGATCGTCGACGCCGAGACGCCAGTCGCGTCCGCCACTCGCTCGGGTGTGAACGGCGCGCTCACCACCCGCAACTCGTCGAGACCGGCGAGGTGCGGAGCCAGTCGATCGTCGATCGCCACCAGGTCGTCGGCGAACAACACGTTGACGATCGCCATCAAGAGGTGCGCGTCGGCACCGGGACGAATGGCGATCCACTCGTCGGCCTCTTCGACGGTCCGACTCCGCCGCGGGTCGACCACCACCAGACGGCCGCCACGGGCGCGTAACGACTCGAGGCGTCCCGGGAAATCCGGTGCCGTACACAGACTTCCGTTCGACGCGTACGGATTGGCGCCGAGCATCAGCACGTAGTCGGTGTGGTCGAGGTCGGGAACCGGAACACTCACCGGAGTGCCGAACATGTAGCCAGCCGCCACTTGCTTGGGCATCTGGTCGACGGTCGACGCACTGAATCGACGTTTGGTACCGAGCGCCTGCAGCAATGTGCGGTTGTACATCATCGGCGCCAGATTGTGGGCGCCCGGGTTCCCCAAGTAGGTCGCGATCGATTCACGACCGTGCTGTTCGACGATGTCGGTGAGTCGACCGGCGATCTCGTCCCAGGCCTCGGCCCACTCCACTTCGACGTGACGCCCATTGCGCTTCACGAGCGGCTTTCGCAGACGGTCGGGATCGTCGTGCAGCTGCTTCAGGGTGGAGCCCTTCGGGCAGATGTAGCCGTGCGAGAAGACGTCGTCGCGATCGCCGCGGATTCGCGTCACCCGCGGTCCCGATGGCGAGATCTCGACCGTGACTTCGAGACCGCAGGTCGCTTCGCACAAGGGACACGTGCGGTACTTGGTGATGAGCTCGCCCACGAGGCGACTCTAGATCGGATCAGACGACGGGAGTTTTGTCGAGGAGTGCGACCTCGCGCTGGAAGTCCTCGGCGGCATCGAAGTTCTTGTAGACGCTCGCGAAACGTAGATATGTGACGTCGTCGAGTTCTCGAAGACGCTCGAGCACCGCCAACCCCACACGAGCGCTGGTCACCTCGGCCGACCCCGTGAGGCGGAGTTCTTCTTCGACCGACTCAGCGAGCATGGTCGCCGCCTCGGCATCGATTGGTCGTCCTTTGGCCGCCGCCATGACACCCGACGTGATCTTCGCCGGATCGAAGGGTTCGCGACCACCCTTGGTCTTGGCAACCATGAGGGCAACCTCGTCGACCCGTTCGTACGTGGTGAATCGATGACCACAGGCCGGGCACTCCCGGCGACGCCGAATGGCCCCGCCGTCCTCGGCCGTTCGCGAGTCGACGACTTTGGTGTCGTCGTGGCGGCAGATCACGCACCTCATGGCCCGACAGGGTAGCCCTGTGGCCGTGAGGGTTCGGGGCACGGTCAGGGCAGGACGAGGATCTGGCCGACGTCGAGTGACGCTCCGCCGTTCAGGGCCACCAGGTCGGCCACGTAGCCGCGGATACTGCCAGACGTGAGCGACGAGGCAATCGACCACATGGTGTCGCCCGGCTGCACCACGTAGACACCCTCACTGATCACGTAGGCCCCTGACACGTCGACGCCAGATATCTGGCCTGCCGTCGGCGAACCGGGCGTCACCGCGGAGACGGGGGCAGCACCGTCTCCGCGGCTCGCCAGTGAACGGATGCCGGCGGAGGCGGCAACCGTCAGGATCAGGGCCAGGGCGGCGACCACCAGGCGACGGCGGCGATAGATCGTCGCCATGTCGGGGCGGGGACGGGCCGAGGTACGAACTTCGATGACGTAGCGGGGATCGAGGGCGAGGGCCATGGTGATCGTCCTTTCTGAGCTCTATCGGGGTAATTGTTCAGGTTGCTGGCTGGTGAGTGCCGGCCGTGGACACCGTGCCACAGGGGTGTGACACGCCATCGGTGAGCCGACGGATCGAACGAGTGTTCGCAGGATATGAGAACAGGTGTTCGCTGTCAACCTGCCCCGAACATTTGTTGCCCGAACACATGTTTGACCTGGGCCCCGAACATCCGTACGATGGACCCATGAGCGACGCAACCCTCACCACTCGTCAACGCGGCATCCTCGAGTTCATCGAGGCCACCATGGCCGACCGGGGCTACCCGCCCTCGGTTCGCGAAATCGGTGAGGCGGTCGGGCTGACCTCGCCGTCCACAGTGCACAATCACCTGTCCACCCTCCAGCGTCTCGGATACCTCGAGCGCGACCCCAACCTCCCACGAGCCATCAAGGTCAACTGGGATCGCAACTCCGGGGCCATCATCGCCCGCAGTCGAGTTCACCACGTTCCCCTCGTCGGAGACGTCGCCGCCGGTACCGACGTTCTCGCGCAGCAGAACGTCGAGGAGCTCCTCCCTCTCCCGGCCGATTTCACGGGTGACGGTGAACTCTTCATGTTGCGAGTGCGTGGCGACTCGATGATCGAAGCCGGCATTCTCGACGGCGACTACGTGGTGGCCCGCCAGCAAGCCACGGCCACCGACGGTGAGATCGTGGTCGCCGGTATCCCCGGCGACGAAGCAACCGTCAAGACGTTCAGCCGTCAGGGTTCACGTGTGGTGCTGAAGCCGGCCAACAGTCGACTGGCTCCTCTCGATTTCGACGCCGACGACGTGCGCGTCTTCGGCAAGGTCGTCACCGTCCTGCGTCGTTTGTAGCCCCGGCCCGATCGGCCAGGCTCGGTGGGGCCCACGGGCCCTTCCGGCGTCGTCGACGTCCGATCGAGGTCGTCACCACACCCACGATGCCCATCACGACACCGACCATCACCACCACTGCGCCGGTGATGGCGAGTGGCGACTCCACCGGAACCACGCGACGTCCGAACGCCATCACGTCGGCCAGGTCGTCGGACTCCACGCTGATGGCGTACTGCCGTCCGGCCTCCATCGTGAACGAACCGAAGGCCCGACCCGAATAGTCGGGAAGGTCGTACGAGACCCCTGAACCGGCTGGCGCCACGAATGGTGCGACGAAGTCGGGGTCGCCATCGGCCGATCGGACGGTGAACGACGGAGTCGGTCGACCCGAGATGTCGTACGAACGATCGTCGTTCGAACAATCGCCGATGTCGGCGATACGACCCCGGGTCTCGACGTAGGCGTACACCTTGGTGTCGACGTCGACGGTCATGATTCCCTCGCAACCCACGGGCACCCGGACGAAATCACCGACGATCGACTGATCGCGAAAGATGCTGGCGATCACCGTGGCGAAACCGGCGACGGTGACGATCGCCGCCACCACCAGGACCCAGGTCGCGCGTCGCCAGCGGCGCATCAGGCGCCGCCGAGTCGGTGGGCCACGAGTTCGATGCGATCGGTCGGCTGAACCACCGCCACCCGAACGAAGTCGGCGCTCTGCGGTCCGTAGAACTCACCCGGACTCACCAATGCACCACCGACAGCGGCCAGCCGCTCGGCATAGGCCCACGCGTCGCCCACGCGGAACCACAGGTAGAAGCCGCCATCGGGTCTCGGAATGTCGACGTCCGACCACGTCGCCAGGACGCGGGCCATGGTGTCGAGTCGTTCGGCGTAGAGGCGACGTTGTTCGGCGACGTGGGCGTCGTCGTCGAGGGCCACAACGGCGGCCGCCTGGGCCGGCCCCGGCACCATCAGGCCCACGTGTTTGCGAACTTCCGACAAGTACGTCACCAGTTCGGCGTCGCCGGCATAGGCACCCACCCGAAGTCCGGCCAGATTCGAGCGCTTCGACAACGAGTGCACGGCGAGGACGCCGTCGGTTCCGTGCTGCAGGATCGATTGCGGCGCGCCCGACCAGGTGAATTCGGCGTAGCACTCGTCGCTCACGACCGGAACACCACGCGCTCTCCCCCACGCCGCCGCTGCGCCGAGATCGTCGAGAGCGCCCGACGGATTGGACGGGCTGTTGACCCACAGCAGGAGCGCCCGCTCGGCATCGGACTCGCTCACGGCGTCGAGGATCACGCGCCCGGCCTCGTCGCACGGCACGGCGACCGCTCGACAACCGGCGAGGATCGCTCCCATTTCGTAACTCGGATACGACACGGCCGGATACAGAACGGTGTCGCGTCGGGGCGAACGAAGATGCATCCACTGCGGAAGCGTGACGACGAACTCCTTGCTCCCCACGCACGCGGCGATCTGATCGGGCGGCAGGTCGACGCCGAAACGCCGGCTCATCCACCCAGAGAACGCCTGGCGCAACGGCAACGATCCGATCGACGGTGGATAGCTCCGCTCCGTGCCGCTCGACGCAAGGGCGTCGATCACCGATTGCGGAGGCGGATCGCACGGTGTGCCGATCGACAAGTCGACGAGACCGCCGTCGAGTCGCGAACCGGAGGCCTTGAAGGCGTCGAGCCGATCGTAGGGATACGGCGGAGGTACGAAACCCTCACTCATGCTCGACCGTCACGTTCAACCGTCATGTTCATCAGGTCCCATGTTGGCCGCCCCGGCCCGGTCGACCGCGAATCGGCTGAGGCGTCCGGCCGATGCGTCGGACAGACGGGCACGAACACGCGTCCCGGATTCCTCGGGAGAGGTCGAGACCACCTCTCCTTCCCGATGCACGGCGGCCAGGACGTCTCCCCTGTCGTAGGGGATGAGCAGTTCGACCACGATCGAGATCGCCCGTAAACGGTCGGCCAGCGTGCGCAAGAACGCGTCGATTCCCTCACCGGTCCGCGCGCTCACACCCACCGAGCCGGGATGTCGCTCGACGAGTTCGGCTACCGCCTCGGCGTCGAGATCGGCCTTGTTGAACACGAGGAGTTCGGGAACCGAGCCGGCGCCGATCTCCTGGAGAACGGTCCGCACCGCATCGATCTCGCCGTAGGGGTCGGACGAGGAGCCGTCGACCACGTGCACCAGATAGTCGGAACGACCCACCGCCTCGAGTGTGCTCTTGAACGCTTCCACCAGACCGTGCGGCAGACGACGAACGAAACCCACCGTGTCGGTGAGGAGCACCGGCTCGCCGCCCGGCAACGACAGGCGGCGGGTCGTCGGATCGAGTGTTGCGAAGAGGCGATCCTCGGCCAGAACTCCGGCGGCCGTGAGTCGATTCAGAAGGGTGGACTTGCCGGCGTTGGTGTAGCCGACGATGCTCACCGACGCCAGCCCGCTGCGAGTCCGGCCTTTGCTCTGGAGCGATCGTGTTCGACCCAGATGGGCGAGTTCGTGTTCGAGACGCGAGATTCGCTTCTGGATCCGACGTCGATCGACCTCGAGTTTCGTTTCACCGCTACCGAAGCGTGCTCCCACTCCACCACGCTGCTGCGACAGCTTCGCCGTGGCACCGCGGCGAAGGCGTGGCAGTCGATATCGCAGCAGAGCCAATTCGACCTGGGCCTTGCCCTCGAGTGTGCTCGCGTTCTGAGCGAAGATGTCGAGGATGACCGCGGTCCGGTCGATCGCCGTACGGCCGAGCAGTTTTTCCAAGTTGTACTGCTGAGCCGGCGCCAACTCGTTGTCGAAGACCACGGTGTCGGCGTCGACGGCCAGACACAATTCGCGAAGTTCTTGGGCCTTGCCCTTACCCACGAACCATGTGTGATCGGGGGTGTCTCGTCGTTGGGTGAGCCGAGCCACCACGTCTGCTCCGGCCGTGTCGACCAACAACGCCAACTCGTCGAGTCCGGCTTCGGTCTCCTCGTCGGATACCCCGTCGAGGGTCACGCCGACGATCACGATCTTCTCTCGAAAACTGCGCTCGATGAGCGTGCGGCCGAGGGCCTCGCTGTACGGCGTGTCGCTCACAGATGCACCGTGATCGAAGCGACGAAAGTCGCCGGGCCGACCAGGGTCGCAACCCGCGACTCGTGATCGAACCTCACCCGGGCATCACCGCCGGGCATGTGCACGAGAATTTCCGGTGTCGTCGCAGGAACGAGTCCCCACGACAGAGCGGCGGCCGCCGACGCGCACGCACCGGTTCCGCAGGCCAAGGTGATACCCGCACCACGTTCGTGGACGCGCATGGTGATGGCGTGCGACTCGGGCCCGGGTTCGACGATCTCGAGGTTCACGTGCGGAACCTTGGCTCCGAGCGCCTCGAGATCGACGACCGCCACGTCGTCGACTCCGACCACCGCATGCGGATTACCGAGCGAGAGGTGGCTGACCGGGCGATCAGGATGGCATTCGAGAGTGGCCCAATCGGCGGGTTCGTCGATCTGGTCGACAGCCCCCATGTCGACGACCACCTGGACGGTCTCGTCGTCGGACCACCCTTCGACGATCACCGTCTTGACGCCGGCATCGGTGTGAACCTCGTACTCGGCCCCGTCGTCGCCGCCGACGCCGTGGTGCGCGGCCTGCACCAGACAACGAATGCCGTTCCCGCTCATCTCGGCCCGACCGCCGTCGGAGTTGTGGAGGATCATGTGCAGCCGACCGACGTCGGAGGTGCGCAGCAACAACAGTCCGTCCGCGCCCACTCCGAACCGACGATCGCAGAGTCGGACGGCCACGTCGGCCCAGTCGTCGCGACCGGCCAGTGACGGATCCTGATCGAGATCGAGGACGAGGAAGTCGTTCCCGAGCGCCTGATGTTTCGACAGGACCACGTGCATGCACTGGCCACACTACGTCAGTCGGAACCGACCCACAGCGAGTGAATTCCTTCGATGACGTCGCTCACCGAGCAGTCGTCGAGATCGAACCAGACGATGCGTGGGTCACGCCTGAACCAGCGATCTTGGCGGACGGCGAACTGCCGAGTTCGCAGGACGATCGTCTCGACGGCATCCGACAGCGAAAGTCGACCGGCCAGGTGCTCGAACAGCTCGCGATAGCCGAGAGCACGGGACGCGGTCCGTGACAACGGGCCGTCCGCCAGCCGTCGCGCCTCGTCGAGCCACCCGGATTCGAGCATGAGATGCACTCGGTCCTCGATCCGTCGAACCAAGGTCTCCCGTCGCCACCGCAAGGCGACCTGCACCACGTCAGTGGGCGGATAGGTGTCGACACCGGGTCCGAACGAGGAGAACGGCCGCCCACTGCCCTCGACGACCTCGAGGGCCCGCACCACTCGACGGGCGTTGTTGGGTTCGATCTTGGCGGCTGCTCGGGGATCGCTTTCGGCCAAACGTGCGTGAAGAACCTCGGCCCCGAGACTCTCGACGTCGCGCTCGAGTCGAGCGCGGATCTCGGGCCACTGTCCCGGAATGTCGAGATCGTCGATCACGGCCCGCACGTACAGACCGGTTCCGCCGACCAGGAGCGGTGTGGCACCTCGATGCTCCATGTCGCTGCGCACCGTTCGGAATTCGTGTTGGAACCGAGCGACCGTGAAGTCGTCGGACGGTTCGACCAGATCGACGAGGTGATGACGTACCCGGCGCTGTTCCTCGGCGCTGGGTTTGGCGGTGCCGACGTCCATGCGCCGATACACCTGCATGGCGTCGATCGACACGATCTCGACCGGGTGAGCCGGGCTCGACATCGACTCGGCGAGGGACAGAGCCACCGCCGACTTCCCACTCGCGGTGGGTCCGAGTATCGCAAGTGGTCGCACGAACGTCAGAGCGACGCGACCGGAATTCGGACTCGGTGAGACGGTTCGGCGACGATCTCGCGGAATTCACCGACGAGATGATGGGCGGCGGCATCGGTGATCTCGACGAGTCCGTAACTGCCCACCCGAACGGGACTGGTGGGACGAAAGTGGACCAGTTTGTTCTGGCGGGTCCGCCCCGAGATCACCAGCGGGTCTCGTTTCGACGGACCTTCGACCAGCACCTCTTCGATCCGGCCGATGCGGTCGCGGTGGCGACGCACCGCCGAACGCTCGACCACGAGACGCAGACGTGCGAAACGATCGGCGACCACGTCCTCGGGGACGAATCGATCGACCATCGTCGCCGCTTCGGTTCCTTCACGGGGCGAGAAGATGAAGGTGTAGGCGTAGTCGTACTCGGCTTCGGCCGCCACTTCCAGGGTTCGTTCGAAGTCGTCGTCGGTCTCGCCCGGGAAGCCGACGATGATGTCGGTACTCACCGCCAGATCGTCGACCAGGCGCCGGGCGTTCGCCAGACGCTCGAGGTATCGCTCGGCGGTGTAGCCCCGATGCATGAGCGCCAGGACTCGATCGCTCCCCGACTGCATCGGGTAGTGCAAGTGTTCGCACACGGTGGACGTCGAACCCATGGCCTCGAAGGTTTCGTCGCGCATGTCCTTCGGATGCGGACTCGTGAAGCGAACCCGGCGAATGCCAGGCACCGATCCCACCTCGCGCAGCAGATCGGCGAACAGCGGACGCAACGACGTGTCTTCGCCTTCGCGTCGGCGGGCCACCTGGATGTCGCGGCCGTAGCTGTTGACGTTCTGACCGAGAAGAGTCACTTCGGTGACGCCTTGACCGACGAGCTCACGCACTTCCGACACGACGTCGTCGAAGGGCCGGCTGATCTCGGCTCCGCGCACCGACGGAACGATGCAGAACGCACAGGAGTTGTCGCAACCGATCTGAATGGTGACCCACGCGTCGTACGAGGTGGTCCGTTTGGCCGGCAGAGCCGACGGAAAGAGGACATGATCGTCGACGACAGCCTCGTCGAGAATTTCGGTGATCGGTCCGCTGACACGCGATTCGGCCACCAGGTCGGCGGCCCGGTGCACGTTGTGCGTGCCGAGCACCACGTCGACCCAGGGGGCCCGAGCACGAACGGTGTCGCGATCCTTCTGGGCCAAGCATCCCGACACGACGATCTGGCGCTCGGGTCGTTCGTTCTTCCATTTGCGCAGCCATCCGAGGTGCCCGTAGAGCTTGTTGTCGGCGTTCTCGCGAATGCAGCAGGTGTTGAGGACGATCACGTCGGCCGCTTCGTCGTCGTCGACCGCCGTCATACCGTCGGCTTCGAAGAGTCCGGCGATCCGTTCGGAGTCGTGCTCGTTCATCTGACATCCGAAGGTCCGAACGGCGAACGTGCGCGGGGCGTCCATCGCCTCGCAGGCTACCGGCGTCCCCGACGGGGTTCAGGTGTCGGAGTTCAGCCGTCGGCGTAGTCGCGCAGGTTGCGGGCCGACGACGTCTGGCGCAGCCGCGAAAGTGTTCGCACTTCGATCTGGCGAACCCTCTCCCGAGTGATCTGGAAGGTCCGTCCGACCTCTTCCAACGTGGCTCCTTCGGAGCCGTCGAGACCGAAGCGCATGCGCATGACGGCCTGATCGCGCTCGGGCAGATCGGAAATCGCGTGGCGCACCGCTTCGCGTAGGTGCTCTCGTTCGAGCGAGTCGCTCGGGTCGTCGGAATTCTCCGAAGCCAGATCGTCGGCGTAGGTCCGATCGGAGTCGCTTCGCAGCGGGGTGTCGAGACTCGTCGTGTCGCGCGCGATGTGGATCAGTTCGGCAACTCGATCGGTCGGCTCACCGAGCCGAGCCGCGATCTCGGCGATCGATGGCTCGTGCTGCAATTCGGCCAGCAACTCGCGTTCGGTCCGGCGAATACGGCCGATGTGTTCGATGGTGTGAGCGGGCAGACGAATGTTGCGACTCTCGTCGGCCACGGCGCGAGAGATCGCCTGGCGAATCCACCAAGTGGCGTAGGTGGAGAACTTGAATCCCCGCGTGTGGTCGAAACGCTCGACAGCCTTCATGAGGCCGAGGTTTCCGCTCTGGATGGCATCGGCGAGCGGCATCGTCGGCCGCGTGAATCTCTTCGCGATGCTCACCACGAGGCGCAGGTTGGCGGTGATCAGATCGTGGCGGGCTCGCTCGCCGGCGTCGACCGACCTCTTCAGGCGACGTCGCTCGGCGAACGCCAGGTCGTCGGCGTCCCGAAGTCGAGCCTCGGCTTCACGACCCGCTTCGATCGCACGGGCCAGTCGTCGCTCGCCCTCGGCATCGAGAAGAGGGACTCGGCTGATCTCGTGGAGGTAGATCCGCAGCGAATCGCCGTCACCAGAGGTCGAGCGGGAGCCGGCGCGCTGCGGAGCCTTCTTCGCCGTCGTTCGGGTCGGACGAGTCTCGGCTTCGAGCAGGGGCCGGCGCAGTTCGCCACTGTCGTCGATCTCGAAACTCTGATCGACGCCGATCCCGTGCGCCTCGATCGCCCGTCGAACCGCCTCGATGGCCTCAGGTGTCAGTTCGACGTCGTGAAGAACGTCGACGATCTCTTCGGCAGTGAGGGTGCCGCGTCGGCGACCATGGGCGAGCAGTTCATTCCAATCCGACGAGCCGACGCCACGAAGCGGAGGAACGCTCGACGCAGATTCGGCCGACACCCCCACCCCCTCGGTTCCCCTGTCACGACCGAGGAGCTCGGTTCGAGCGTTTCAGTCGATCCGAGCGGACGTGGACGACCGCTCTACGAGCCACCCTAGCAACACGGTTCCGGCCCCCTGAGCGGTGCGTTCGCCACCGAGATCTTCGAGATGACGACGGGCTTCACCGTCAGCTCGGATCTCGTCGGGATCGGTCACCCGTGTGCGAGAGGCCAGTACCCGGCGCACTGCGACGCCGATCAGATCGAACGCCACCGACGACGGTTCGACGTCGATGTCGGCGACCGCGGCGCGCTCGAGCAGTTCGCGTACTTCGGGGTCGGCCACTGCCATGGCGTTGGCGACGAGTGCACCTTCGGACGACTCGGAGGCTTCGGCGAGGGCCAGAAATGCCCGCCGGGCCACGTCGTTGGCGAAGAGCTCTTCGACGAGCCACGGAGCGATCGAGTCCCACGACTGCAACAACAGCGCGACCGCCGCGAACTCGGCCGTGAACTCGGGGACCACGTCGACCACGGGAACGATCTCGTCGTCGTGGGTCTCGACAACACGCCGCTTCTCGGCCTGACGCGACAGATCGGCGACCGGTATCCCGACTCGTGCCGCCACTTCACCGGCGTACAACTTGCGCACGTTGACGTCGGGATGCTCGTTGATCACCTCGAGTGCCCGGGTGGCCACGCGAGCCCGATCTTCGGGGCTGCGCAACGACGCCTGACTGACCACGCGATTCACACGGAAACCGAGGAAGGGCATGGCGTCGTCGATCGCCGCGGCCAGAGCAGCCGGATCGGATGAAGCCAAGTCGCCGGGATCCTTGCCGTCGGGAAAACGAGCGACCGACACCTCGACTTTGTACTTGCGCTCCCACTCGTAGAACTTCTCGGCCGCACCCTGACCGGCGGCATCGGCATCGAACGCCAGCACGACCTTGCTCGCGAATCGTTTGAGGACTCGGACGTGTTCTTCGGTGAACGCCGTTCCACAGGTGGCGACGGCGCGCGGCACACCGGCCCGATGGAAGCCGATGACGTCGGTGTAGCCCTCGCACACGATCACCTGGTCGACCTTCACGACGTCGCTCTTGGCCCAGTTGAGGCCGTACAGCGTCTTCGACTTCTGATACACCTTCGTCTCGGGCGAGTTCTTGTACTTGGCCGGATCGGTACTGCCGGGAAGGATGCGTCCTCCGAAGGCGACTGCCTCACCGCCGTCGGTGAAGATCGGGAACATCACACGCGCACGGAAGGCGTCCTGCAATCGATTGGCGCGATTCGTGAACGCCAGTCCGGTGTCGCGCAGGACGTCGTCGGCGAAACCCTCCTTGCGCAGATGGATGCTGAGCGCGTCCCATTCGTCGGGCGCCCAACCGAGACGGAACTGCCGCGCCACGTCACCGGCCAGACCTCTTTCACGGAGATAGTCGCGAGCCGGTCGGGCCCCCGGTGCCGTGAGCAGTTGCTGGTGGTACCACTCGACGGCGGCATCGAGAGCACCCACCAACTGCTTGCGTCGCTGCCGATCCTTGCCCTCGCCCCCGGTCGTGTAGCGCAGGGTGATGCCGGCTCGTCCGGCGAGCTTCTCGACCGCCGACACGAAGTCGACGTGCTCGATCTCCTGCACGAAGGTGAAGACGTCGCCACCGGCCTGGCAACCGAAGCATTTGTAGCGACCGGTCTCTTCACGGACGTTGAACGAACCCGACTTCTCGGCATGGAACGGGCACAAGCCGACCCAGTTCCGGCCGGTGCGACGCAACGTCACGTATTGCTGGACGACGTCGACGATCGAGACCGACGAGCGAACCCGCTCGATGTCCTCGTCGTGGATCGCCATGACGTGAGGCTAATGGCCCCGAACTTCGCGTTCGGCTCGCCACTCGCCGTCGGACTACTTGGTCTCCGACTTCTTGCCACCCGACGCGGCGATGACGGCCTGAGCGGCCGCCAACCGGGCGATGGGAACGCGGAACGGCGAGCAACTCACGTAGTCGAGGCCGACCCGGTAGAAGAGGTCGATCGACTCGGGGTCGCCACCGTGCTCACCGCAGACACCGAGCTTGATTCCGGGCTTGGCCTTGCGTCCGCGCTCGGCGGCGAGCTTCACGAGTTCGCCCACACCGTTCTGGTCGATGGTCTCGAACGGATTGCGCTTCAAGAGGCCGGCCTCGAGGTACGCCGGCATCATGCGGCTCTCGACGTCGTCACGGCTGAACCCGAAGGTCATCTGCGTGAGGTCGTTGGTGCCGAAGCTGAAGAAGTCGGCTTCCTCGGAGAGTTCGTCGGCTCGCAACGCGGCCCGCGGCGTCTCGATCATGGTGCCGATCGAGACCTTGGGCTTCTTACCACCCGCACCCTTGGTCGCTTCGGCGATGCCCTCGACCACCCACGAGCGGGCGAGGCCGAGTTCTTCGCGGGTCACGGTGAGCGGGATCATCACTTCGACGATCGGCTTACCGCCCTTCTTGGCCCGCTCGGCGGCCGCTTCGAGGAGCGCACGCACCTGCATGGCGTAAAGGCCCGGCTTCACGACGCCGAGACGCACACCGCGCGTTCCGAGCATCGGGTTGAATTCCGACCACTCCTTGGCCACCGCAAGAAGGTTTTCCTCCTCGGCGGTGAGACCGTGCTCGGCCTTCTTGATCTCCAGTTCGTCGACTCGCGGCAAGAACTCGTGCAGCGGCGGATCGAGCAGACGCACCGTGACCGGCAGGCCGTCCATCGCCGTGAGAATGTCGATGAAGTCCTTCTTTTGCACCTTGCGGAGCTCTTCGAGGGCGGCGTTCTCTTCGGCCGGAGTGCGGGCCAGGATCATGCGTCGCACGACCGGCAGCCGGTCGGGGGCGAGGAACATGTGCTCGGTACGGCACAGTCCGATGCCCTCGGCGCCGAGCTGACGGGCGTTGGTGGCGTCCTCACCGGTGTCGGCGTTGGCACGCACGGCGAGCTTGCCCTTGCGGATCTCGTCGGCCCACTTCAACACGATGTCGAATTCCTTCGGCGGCTTGGCCGAGGACAACTTGACCTCGCCGACGACGATGTTGCCGGTGGTGCCGTCGAGCGAGATGACGTCACCCTCCCGCACGGTGACGTCGCCCACGCTGAACTGCTTGCCCGAAATCTTGATGGCCTCGGCGCCCACCACGGCCGGCGTTCCCCAGCCACGTGCGACGACGGCGGCATGGCTGACCAGACCGCCACGGGCGGTGAGGATGCCCTGTGACACCATCATGCCGTGCACGTCTTCGGGGCTCGTCTCGTTGCGGACGAGGATGACCTTCTCGCCGCGGTCGGCGGCGTCGGCGGCTTCGTCGGCAGTGAAATACACCTTGCCCACTGCGGCACCGGGTGATGCCGCGAGACCCTTGGCGAGCACCTTGGCGTCGTTGCCCTCGAACTGCGGGTGCAGAACCTGGTCGAGGTGATCGGCGGCGACACGCGACACCGCCTCGGCCTTGCTGATCTTCCAAACGCCCTTCGGGCCCTTGGTGCCCTTCGTCATGTCGACGGCCATTCGCAGAGCCGCGGCTCCGGTGCGCTTGCCGACTCGCGTCTGGAGCATCCACAACTTGCCCTGTTCGATGGTGAACTCGGTGTCGCACATGTCCTGGTAGTGCGCTTCGAGGCGAGTGAAGATCTTCAGGAGTTCCTGATGGATCTTCGGGAACTGGGCGGCCAGGGCGTCGAGATCTTCGGTGTTGCGGATACCGGCCACGACGTCCTCACCCTGGGCGTTGACCAGGAAGTCGCCGTAAGGAACGTTCTCACCGGTGGCGGCGTTACGCGTGAAACCGACTCCCGTGCCCGAGTTGTCGTCGCGGTTGCCGAACACCATGGTTTGGACGTTCACGGCCGTGCCGAGATCGTGTGAGATCTTCTCGCGCACTCGGTAGGCGATGGCTCGCGCACCGTTCCAGCTCTTGAAGACGGCCTCGACGGCCCCGCGCAGCTGTGCCTCGGGCTTCTGCGGGAACGCCTTGCCGGTCTCCTTCTTCACGACGTCGAGATACGCCTTGCACAAGTCCTTCAGCACTGCAGCCGAGAGATCGGCATCGGTCTTGGCGCCGACCTTCTCCTTGGCCGCCTCGAGCGGATGCTCGAAGTGTGCACCGTCGACACCGAGCACGATGCGTCCGTACATCGAGATGAATCGACGGTAGGAGTCGTAGGCGAAACGCTCGTCGTCGGTCACGGCCGCCAGACCCTTCACACTCTGATCGTTCAGACCGAGGTTGAGGACCGTGTCCATCATGCCGGGCATCGAGAACTTGGCACCTGAGCGCACGCTCACGAGAAGCGGGTCCTTCGGATCACCGAGCTTGCGCTTCATCGCCTTCTCGAGTTTGGCGACCTGCGCGGCGATCTCGGTGTCGAGACTCTTCGGCCAGCCGGAGTGCATGTATTCGCGACATGCATCGGTGGTGATGGTGAATCCCGGGGGGACCGGCAGCTGCAGGACACTCGTCATCTCGGCCAGGTTGGCCCCTTTTCCACCGAGCAGATCCTTCAACTGCATGGGGGGACGACGGTGTTTGTGATCGAATGAGTAGACGTAAGGCACGGTTGGCGAGTCTACGACGACCGAGCCGACAAGTAACAGCCCGGCACCTAGCATGGATGTGGTGCGGATCCTCGGCTTCCCGATCGACGTTCGACCGGGTTTCGCCGTGTTCTTGTTGCTGATCGTCGTACTGAACGGCGTACCGCTCGGTGCCTGGCTCGCCGGATCGGTGGCCTTCTTCACGGTCGCCCACGAACTCGGCCACGCTCTCGCCGCCCGCCGAACCGGGGCCACGGCCCGCATCTCTCTCGATTTCCTCGCCGGTTACGCGTCGTTCACTCCGACTCGGCGTCTCACGAGGAGCGAACGGGCCGGAATCGCCCTCGCCGGACCGGTCACCCAGATCGGATTGGGTGTGATCGCCCTCCTGGTTCTCGGCGTGAATCCGATCGACAGCGGCGACTTCGCGGCCGAAGCGCACTCACTGGCCATCTGGTGGGCCGGTCCGATCATCGGTCTCTTCAATCTGATCCCCGTCATGCCTCTCGACGGCGGGAACGTGGCCGCCGAACTGATCGACGTGGTGAAGCCCGGACGCGGTCGCGCCATCATGATCAGACTGAGCGTTCCGCTGACCGCCGGCGTCCTGGTCGGCATGTTGATCGTTCCCGATCTGCGGCCGATCGCCGTGTTCGCCGTGATCCTTCTCGTGATCCAACTTCAACTGCTCGCCGCCACCACCCGACCCGATCGACCGTCGACCGCCGCCGACGTGGTGCAGATGCTCGCTGCCGCCGAGAACGACGCCTGGAACACCGGACGTCCCGGACTCCTTCCCCCGGGACGAACCATGTCACCGTGGTGGACGGCGTCGACCCGCGTCGCCCGAGGTGACCGCGACGGCGCACGCGAGGCGATCATGCTCGATCTCACCGACACGTCCGGGCGGCCGCGCGCGTGGTGGCCACCGCACGCCGCCACGCCCGACGTCCTCCAGCCGATCGTCGACGTCCTCCCCCATCCGTTGCCGGAACCGTCGGCCGACTGGCCCGAACAGAGTCGTAACACAATGGTGTGGGTGCTGAAGCGAGTCGGTCGGTTCTCCGACGGCGCCCACTTCGGAGCGGCCTGCTACCGGATCGCGCCGACGACACTTCTCGCCATCGACGTGGCGGCGTGTCTGGCCGCCGAGGGTCACGACGACGCGGCGGCCGAGTGGCTCACGGTCGCGGCACGGATGGCTGGCGCCGACGAATCGAGCGAGACGCTGTTGTTGCTGGCCCTACGCAACGACGAGGAGTTCGCGCGGCTGAGATCGCGCGACGACATCCGCCGACTCACAACCTTGCTCGCCGCTGCACGCCGCGGAGCGTGACGTGCACCGATCGGATTTCGGGCGTCACAACTCCACGTTGCGTCGCACGTAGGCGAGGGCTCGCCCTCCGGCCACCGACGTGACGGTTCCGACGACCGTTCCGTCGCGGATGACGTCGTCACCCACCTCGAGTCCAGCCGCATCGTCGATTTTCCGCAACGAAAAGGGCGCATCGGCTCCGCGGCTGTCCATACGCTCGACGAGTTCCTGCCCCGGGTAGCAACCCTTGGTGAAGCTGACGGCATGGGAGACCACACCGGTGGCGGCCGGGAGGGTGCTTCCTGGTTCGATCTCGGCACCGAGTCGCGGCCACGCAGCTTCCACTCGGGCGATCTCGAGTTCGGGCGAGAACTCGGCTCCGGAGGAGTCGTCCTCCATCAGCACGTCGAACGAGTCGGAATCCCCCCACCAAGCCGCCACCCGCAGACCTTCGACACCGACGTCTTCGGTGGCGATGTCGACACCTCGATGGCTCTCGCACGTGAGTTCGACGGGTTCGACGTTCACGTCGACACGAATCATGAAACGACGGAGCCGAGGAACGAGATGATCGAGTCCACCCCGATCGAGATCGAGCAGGAACTCGTCGTCGGCTCGACGGGTCACCCGGACGAGCGACACCACCTTGCCGGTCGGATCGAGGAAGAACGCGTAACACGACGATCCGATCGCGAGTGACGAGACGTCGTTGCTCGCCTGCGAATGCAGATACGAAGCCGCATCACGTCCGGTCACGCGACACGCGTCGTGACGAACCCGAGCGATCACGTCGCGCTCCTCACGCCTCGGTGCCACCAGAACGGCGACGGGCGGTCATCCGACGGGCCGCCGGAACGGCGGCGAGAAGACCGGCCGCCTTGTTGCGGCATTCGAGATCCTCGTCGGCCGGATCGCTGTCGGCCACGATGCCGGCTCCGGCCTGCAAATAGGCGGCGCCGTCACCGACGAACATGGTGCGGATGGCGATGGCGGTGTCGAGGTTGCCGCTGAAGTCGACGTATCCCACCACCCCGGCGTACGGGCCGCGCTTCACGGGTTCGAGTTCGTCGATGATCTCCATGGCCCGGACCTTCGGCGCGCCGCTCACCGTTCCAGCCGGAAGCGTGGCGCGCAAGACGTCGATCGGCGACTTGCCCCCGACCAGACGTCCGCTCACCTGCGACGTGAGGTGCATCACGTGGCTGTACTTCTCGAGCGACATGAGTTCTTCGACCACGACCGAGCCGAACTCGGCGACACGACCCACGTCGTTGCGCGCCAGGTCGACGAGCATCACGTGTTCGGCCACTTCCTTCGGATTCTCCATCAGTTCGGCGGCCAGACGACGGTCGTGGTCGTCGTCGACACCGCGCTTGCGGGTGCCGGCGATCGGGCGGCTCACCACCCGTCCCCCGAGGAGTTGCACCATTGGCTCGGGCGAACTGCCGACGATGGTGATGCCCGGATGACGCAGGAAGTACATGTAGGGACTGGGGTTCACCTGTCGCAGTACTCGATACATGTCGAAGGGATCGGCATCGAGATCGATGTCGAAACGCTGGGACAGGACGACCTGGAAGATGTCACCGGCGCGGATGTACTCCTTGGCCACTTCGACGGCCTCCTGGAACCGACCACCGGCCATCGACGAACGCGCCTCGGGCAGAACGTCGTCGCGCGACGGCGGCTCGACCGGCGAATACGCGAGTGGTCGGGCCAGATCGTCGGCGGCGGACAGACATCGCGCCGACGCCTCGTCGTACAACTCGTGGAGTCGTCGATCGTCGGCACCGAACACCGGGACGCTCTCGATGAGATACACCCGTTGGCGCCAATGGTCGAAAGCGGCGAGTGATCCGATCACGCTCATCACCGAGTCGGGCAGGTCGCGGTCGTCGAGGGGGACGTCGGGAAGTCGCTCGACTTCGCGCACCACGTCGTAGCCGAGATACCCCATCACCCCGCCCTGCAGAGGGGGCAGTCCGTCGATCACTGGGCTGCGGTAGACCCGAAGGAGTTCGTCGAGGGCGGCGAGCATTCCTCGATCGAGCGGAACGGAGTCGGGCAGATCGCCGTCGACCGTGACCGTCAGACCTCGCGACGACAGCGTCGCCCGCGGGCGCCGACCCACGAAGGAGAAGCGACTCCAACGTTCGCCGTGCTCGACCGACTCGAGGAGGAAACCGTCGTCGTCGGGGCCGACCAACTTGGCAAAGGCGGCCACTGGTGTCTCGAGATCGGCCAGAACCTCGACCCACACCGGAACCACGGTGTGCTCACGGGCCAGGGCGACGAACTCCTCACGCGTCGGTCGGACGGTGAGACCGGAGCGATCGGGCGACGCGACGTTCACGACTCGCCGAAGGATCGGAAGAAACAGGTGCGCTCACCGGTGTGGCAGGCGCCGTTGCCTTCTTGTTCGACCTTGAAGAGAAGGGTGTCGCCGTCGCAGTCGACATACGCCTCGCGCACGAACTGCCGATCACCGCTGGTGTCGCCCTTGCGCCACAGCTCGCGACGACTCCGACTCCAGTACACCATTCGGCCTTCGGCGAACGTGAGGGCCAGGCTCTCGGCGTTCATCCAGGCCATCATCAGCACGTCGCCGTTGGCTGCGTCCTGGGCGATCACCGGCACCAGACCGTCGGCGTTGAACGTGACGGCCGCCAGCTGATCAGGTGTGGGCGAGATCATCAGAACAGCCTGTCAGAGATACAGACCCGTGTGCGACTCGATTCGCGTGGCGGCCACGGCGTGAATGTCTCGTTCGCGCAACATGATGTAGTCGCTTCCACCGACCTCGACCTCGTAGCGATCTTCGGGGCTGAAGAGCACACGGTCGCCGACTTCGGCGCTCCGCACGTTCTGACCCAAGGCGACGACTTCGGCCCACACCAGGCGCTTCGACAACTGGGCGGTGGCCGGGATGAGGATTCCGCCACTACTGCGACGCTCTCCCTCCTTGTCGGGAATGCGAACGAGCAGGCGATCGTTCAACATCTCGATCGGGAGTTTCTCGGTGTCGGTCACCTCGGAGCGCTTCGCCACGGTCGATCACGGTACCGTCGAATCCGTGTCACGGGACATGGCGCTGCTCACCACCATCGACGGACTCCGGATCGTGGCCGACGTCGAGACGGTTCCGAGCGACGTTCCGGTTCGCGGCGCGGTGACCCTCGCCCATCCTCATCCCTTGTACGGAGGCGACCGCTTCAATCCGGTGGTGGGAGCTCTTTTCGATCGACTCCCCGGCCTCGGCTTCCACACCTTGCGATTCGACTTCCGGGGCGTCAACGAGAGCGAGGGCGAACACGACGACGGAGACGGCGAACGTCTCGACGTCGCGGCGTCGATCGACTGGCTCTCCATGCTCGTCGACGACACGACCGACGGGGGCGTCTGGGTGGTCGGCTATTCGTTCGGGGCGCTCGTCGGGCTGTCGGTGGTCGAACCGCGAGTCGCCGGCTGGGTCGCCGTCGCTCCACCCTTCTCAGCCGAGCGTCGTGTGCTCTCGGCCATCGATCCGCGACCGACGTTGATCGTCGCGCCTCAGCACGATCAGTTCTGCCCTCCTGAAAAGGCGCTCGAGATCACCAAGGATTGGCCCGACACCGAAGTCGTGACGATCGACATGGCCGATCACTTCCTCACCGGGCGCGTGAACGACACGGCGCGGCTCGTGGGCGAGTGGCTGATCGGCCGAATCAGCGGTTGAGAACCGCGTCGATTCGCGCCATCACCTCGTCGTCGAGAAGAGGGATGACGTCGAGAGCACCGAAGTTCTCGTGCACCTGCGATTCACGGCTGGCGCCGGTGATCACCGTCGACACGTGCGGATTCTTGGTGCACCAGGCCAGCGCCAACTGAGCGAGACTGCACCCGAGCGAGTCGGCGATCGGCACCAGTGCCCGAACGACGTCGAGCGACTTCTCGTCGGTGAGTCGCGAGGCGAGCCACCCGTATCCGGGTAACGCGGCCCGCGAGTCGGACGGAACGCCATCGAGATACTTGCCCGTCAGCAGACCCGACGCGAGCGGACTCCAGATCGTCGTGCCGAGACCGATGTCGTCGTACAGACGTCGATATTCGGTCTCGACGCGCTTGCGTTCGAGCATGTTGTACTGCGGCTGTTCCATCACCGGCTTGTGCAGGTGATGTCGTTCGGCGATCTCCCAGGCGGCGCGGATCTCGTCGGCGGTCCACTCGCTCGTACCCCAGTACAGGACCTTGCCCCGATCGACGAGATCACTCATGGCCCACACCGTCTCCTCGATCGGCGTGTTCGGATCGGCGCGATGACAGAAGAGGAGGTCGACGAAGTCGACCTGCAGTCGATCGAGGCAGCCTTCGATGGAGTGGTGCAGGTACTTGCGGTTGAGGCTGTTCTGCAGGTTGGGAACCGGCCCGTCGATTCCCCAGAACACCTTGGTGGACAACACGTAGTGGTGACGCTTCCAACCGAGCTCGGAGATCACTCGGCCCATGATCGCTTCGCTCTCGCCTCCGGCGTAGGCCTCGGCATTGTCGAAGAAATTGCACCCGGCGTCCCAGGCGGCCTGCATGCAGGCGAGAGCGGTGTCGTCCTTCAACTGGTTGTCGAAGGTGACCCAACTGCCGAACGACAGCACCGAGACTCGAAGTCCACTCGAGCCGAGGCGCCGATATTCCATCTTGGGATTGGGTACGAGAGAAACGGCCATGGCCCGAACCTAGGTGAATTCGCCTCGACGAGCCAGACGAGAGCGCATGGCGGCCAAGCGGGCGATCTCATCGGGACCGGTTCCGCAACATCCGCCCACGTATCGGGCTCCGCGCTCGAGCCACGAATCGACGAGTGCGTCGTCGAGGTCGTGGGAGTCTCCGACCCAGACTCGCTGCGCTCCGTTCCAAGTCCGACCGTGATTCGGATAGACGACGAACGGAACTGCGAACGATTCGAGAGTGTCGAGTGCGTCGCTCACGATGTGGGGGGCGACACAGTTGACGCCGACCGCGACCAGATTCGGGTAGTCGACGACCTCGGCCACCGTGGCGCGCAAGTCGTCCCCGCCATAGGTCCGTTCACTCGTTGCGCAGCCGAACGAGAACCAAACTTTCGGGGCACCGAATTCGACGAGTAGATCGGCGAGCAGGGCGGCCTCGTCGCGACGCGGGATCGTCTCGACGGCGAACAGATCGGGACCGGTGTCGACCAGGACCTCCAAGCGTCGACGATGAAACGACTCGACGACGGACCACGGCACCGGGTACCGACCGGTGTACTCGCTGCCGTCGGCGAGGGAGGCACCGAACGGGCCGACCGACGCCGCCACCAGGGCCCGACCTCCCTCGCTCCCCCGGCGCGCCAGGTCCGTCGTGGACGCCAGGACGTCGCGCGCCGAACGCGCGTCGAGTCCGGCCTCGATCAGAAGATCGACATCGCATTGGTAACTCGCGGTGGTCACGACGTCGGCGCCGGCTTCGACGAAGGCCCGATGAGCCGCGACCACGATGTCGGGACGTCTCCACACCGCTTCGGCGGTCCAGAGATCGCTCGACATGTCGACACCGAAACTCTCGAGCGCCGTGGAGAGGCCGCCATCCAAGAGGACGAACGGCGAATCGTTCATGGACGATCCTTCACTCGACGGGACGAACCAGAACTCCGGCCGCGGCGAGGCGGGCCTTGGCCTCGGCGATCGTGTATTCACGGAAATGGAAGATCGACGCCGCCAGCACGGCGTCGGCGCCACCGTCGATCACTCCGTCGACCAGGTGATCGAGATCTCCAACTCCGCCCGAGGCGATCACCGGTACACCTACTGCGTCGGAGACGGCGCGGGTGAGACCCAGATCGAAACCCTCCTTGGTTCCGTCGCGATCCATCGAGGTGAGCAGGATCTCGCCGGCACCGAGTTCGACGGCGCGCACGGCCCATTCGACGGCGTCGAGCCCGGTCGGAGTGCGGCCTCCGTGCAGGAACACTTCGAACGAGTCGCCACCATCGCGTCGTTTGGCGTCGATCGCGCACACGACGCACTGGCTTCCGAACTCGGCGGCGATCTCGGCGATCAGTTGCGGGTTCTGGACGGCTGCCGTGTTGACGCTCACCTTGTCGGCTCCGGCGCGCAGCATGCGACGGGCGTCGACCACCGAGCGCACTCCGCCTCCGACCGTGAGCGGGATGAACACCTGGTCGGCTGTACGGCGGACGACGTCGACCATCGTCTCGCGACCGTCACTGGAGGCCGTGATGTCGAGGAACACCAACTCGTCGGCGCCCTCGACGTCGTAACGGGCCGCCAACTCGACAGGGTCGCCGGCGTCGCGCAGATCGACGAAGTTGGTGCCCTTCACCACTCGACCGTCGGTCACGTCGAGACACGGGATCACTCGAGCCGTCTTCATGTGTGCTCTCCGAGCACGCGAATGGCATCGGCGACAGTGAACCGACCTTCGTACAACGCTTTGCCGGTGATGACACCATGCAGACCGGGAATGGCCGCCAGAGCGGCGACGTCGTCGAGAGTTCCGACACCGCCGCTCGCGATCACCGGAACGGTCGTGCGCGCCGCGACATCGGCCAACCCGTCGACGTCGGGGCCGCTCAGCATTCCGTCGCGCGCGATGTCGGTGACGACGAAGGCCGCTGCGTCGGGGAACCACCCGATCACTTCGTCGAGCATGCGACCCGAGCCTTCGGTCCAGCCGTGCACCGCCACTTCACCCGACCGATGGTCGAGACCCACCGCCACCGGGACGATGCGAGAAGCATCGGCGACCAGATTCGGGGTGGCCACGGCGGCCGAGCCCATCACGACCCGAGCGACACCGGCGTCGGCGAGCGCAGTGGCATCGGCGACGGTGCGAACCCCACCTCCGGTCTGCACACGGGCCCGACCGGCCAGACGTCGCGCCACGTCGGCGATGACCGGTCGGTTGATCGGATCGCCCGAACGGGCGGCGTCGAGATCGACGACATGGATCCAGTTGGCGCCTTGCTCGACGAATCCCTCGGCCACGGCGACGGGGTCGTCGCCATAGACCGTCTCGTCGGCGTAGTCGCCCTGACGCAGACGAACCACTCTCCCGCCACGCAGGTCGATGGCCGGAAAGAGCTCAACCACGCGCCGCCTCCACGAAGTTGGCGAGCAGACGCAGTCCGTCGCGACTCGACTTCTCGGGATGGAACTGGGTGGCGAAGACGTTGTCGACGCGAAACGCCGCATTGAGCGTGGACCCGTACTCGCAGGTGGCCGCCACGGCCGACGGATCGGCGGGCACACCGTGCAACGAGTGAACGAAATACATCCAGGTGTCACCGCCCACCAGACCGTCGAACATCGGATCGGCCGAGGCGACGACGTCGAGTCGATTCCACTGCATCTGCGGACGCTTCACTCCAGCCGGGATCCAGCACACACGTCCGGGAATCACGTCGAGACCATGAGCGTCGGGGTCCTCGTCGGAGCCCGAGAAGAGCATCTGCATCCCGACACAGATTCCGAGGAACGGCCGCCCCGAGGCCACGGCGTCGAGAACGACCGGTTCGAGCCCGGCGTCGCGCAGTGCCCCCATGCACGCGCCGAAGGCGCCGACGCCCGGCAGCACCACGGCGTCGGCGTCGCGCACCTCGTCCGAAGAGTCGGTGAGCGAGGCGTCGGCCCCGACCTTCTGCAGTGCCTTCTCGGCCGATCTGAGGTTTCCGATTCCGTAGTCGAGAACGGCGATCCGAGGACGGGTCACAGGACTCCCTTGGTGGACGGCACCCCTCCACCTTCGATGCGTACGGCGTCACGAAGACTCCGTCCGAGTCCTTTGAAGACGCATTCGACGATGTGGTGCACGTTCGATCCGTGCTTCAACTCGACGTGAAGAGTGATCGCGGCCGCCGTGGCGAACGACGACACCGCGTGTTCGGCGAGGTTCGGATCGAAAGCCGGATCGCCGAGAGGCAGGCATTCGGGGATGGGAACGTTCCACACGACGAACGGGCGTCCCGACAGGTCGAGGGCGATCTCGCAGAGCGACTCGTCGAGCGGGTAGAGACCGCTAGCGAAACGACGGACACCGGCTTTGTCGCCGAGGGCCTCGCGGAAGGCCTCACCGAGCGCGATCGCGACGTCCTCGACCGTGTGATGAGTGTCGATGTGGAGATCACCAGTTGCGGCGATCGTGAGATCGAATCCACCGTGCTTGCCGATCTGACCGAGCATGTGGTCGTAGAACGGGATGCCGGTGCTGATCGAGCACCGACCCGATCCATCGAGGTCTATCTCGAGTTCGATCGACGTCTCGTTGGTGACGCGGCGACGGGATGCTCGACGAGTCGACGTCATGACAGGACCTCCTGGAGGGATTCGAGGAAGATGCGATTCTCGTCGGGTGTTCCGATCGTGACCCGCAGACAGTCGGCGAGGCGTGGCCAGCCCGAACAGTCGCGTACGAGCACGCCTCGATCGAGAAGCCCTTGCCAGACGACACGTCCGCCCAATGAACGCGGTCGGAACAGGACGAAGTTGGCACCGCTCGGGAAGACGTCGACGGAAAGGTCGGCCAGGGCGGCCACGAGTCGGTCGCGTTCGGCGACGATCCGTTCGACTCGAGCGTTCATCTCGTCGAGGTATTCGATCGCCAGCACGCCGGCGGCCTGCTTCACGGCGTCGAGGTGATACGGAAGGACGACCTTGTCGAGTTCGGCGACCATCCAGGCCGGGGCGATGACGTAGCCGAGGCGACCGGCCGCCATGCTCCAGGTCTTGGAGAAGGTGCGAACGACGGCGACCGCCGCGTCCTCCGAGACGAGCGACTGCGCAGTCCACGACGAGAACTGTCCGTAGGCCTCGTCGACGACGACCAGACCCGGCGCCACGTCGATCACGGCGCGCACGTCGCTCTCGGCGTCGACCACACCAGTGGGATTGTTGGGTGAGCACAGGAAGGTGACCGACGGATTCGCCGAGTCGACGACCCGTCGCACTTCGTCGAGATCGAGCACGAATCCGTCACCGCGCTCGCCTTCGACCACCGTGGCTCCGCTCAGGCGGGCGATGTGCGCGTGGAGTTGATAGGTCGGTTCGAAGGTCGCGACTGTGCGGCCCGGACCGGCGAAGGTGAGCAGGATCGTCTGCAGGACTTCGTTGCTGCCGTTGGCGGCGAAGATCATCGACGGATCGACTCCGTGGAGTGACGCGATGGCCTCTCGCAGCGCCGAGGCCGAACGATCCGGGTAACGGTTCCACGTCACTCGGGCGACTTCGGCGGCCACGGCCTCCCGGAATTCGACCGGCGGCTCATCGGGCGCTTCGTTGGTGTTGAGACGTACCGCCACGTCGACCTGAGGCGAGTGGTAGCCCTCGAGAGCCCGAAGATCGTCGCGAATCGACACACGCGTCACACAGCGAGGTTACCGAGGGCCGTCCCACAGCTGAGGACGAGTTTGCGACGAGTTCACGGTGAGCCACTCGGTCTAGGGTGCCAACGTGCCTGCAAAAGACCTCTCGACGATCGCCGCTGAACTCGCCGTCATGGCCGACGGCACCGAGCGGTATTTCGAACGGGTGAGAGAACTGGGGTCGTCCCACCTCGGCGAAGATCGCGAGGACCTGCTCGCAGCCATCCACGAAGCCGAGCGCGCATTGCGTTCGGCGCATCGGGCCCTACTTCGCGCCACGCGCCTTGCCGGCTGACGGACAGATGTCGGCGAGTTCGCACTCGTCACAGCGAGGACGGCGCGCGTCGCACACACGGCGCCCGTGCAGGATGAGACGCAAACTGAATCGTCCCCACTCCTCTCCGGGCAAGTAGCGGTTGAGATCGAGTTCCACCTTCACCGGGTCGGTCTCCCGTGTCAGTCCGAGGCGGCGGGACAAGCGTCCGACGTGGGTGTCGACCGGCAGTCCGGGTAGATCGAATGCGACACTGCGAACGACATTGCCGGTCTTGCGACCCACGCCGGGCAGAGTGACGAGATCGTCGAGGTCGGTGGGGACCTCTCCGTCGAATCTCTCGACGAGCGCCCTCGCCATGCCGATCAGATTGCGAGCCTTCGACTGGTAGAAGCCGGTCGAGCGGATCAGCTTCTCGACCGATGCCGGTTCGGCCACGGCGAGCGACTCCGGATCGGGATAGGCCGCGAACAGATCGGGGGTCACCATGTTGACGCGCACATCGGTGCACTGAGCCGACAGGATCGTGGCGGCGAGGAGTTCGTACGGGTTGCGGTGCACGAGTTCACACTCGGCGCCGGGATACGAAACGGCCAGACGACGAGCCACTTCGGCAGTTCGAGCCGCGGCGTTGTTCGGACGTCGACGAGCGGCCATCGCCCGACAGTACCGAACGGCCCGGCCACTATCACGAGCGGTAACGTGATCGCATGAGGTTCCTCGACATCAAACGTCAGATGGAACCCGACGACATCGCCGTCGTCCGCGAACTCATCCGCGACGCCGAACGAGCCGATGGTCATCGCCCTCTCTCCGATCACCTCTGGCTCGATCTGGTCGACGGCGGTCGTGAGGGATTCGCCGGACTCGTCGCCTGGGAACCCGGACACGAACACCCCGTCGCCTACGCGCAGGTGAGCAAGGGACACGACTCGTACTCGATCGAAGTCGTCGTCCACCCGCACCACCGCTACGAGATGGGAGCCATCGGCCCCGAACTGATGGAAGCCGCTCTCGACGTCGTTGCCGAATCGGGTGGCGGCCACGTGCACTGGTGGGTGTTCGAGCCGACCATCACTCACGACGAACTGGCCCGGCGGCTCGGGCTCCAACCGGGTCGCACCCTCTTTCAGATGCGGCGATCCCTTCCCTTGTCCTCGTCCGACCGGTCGAGTGCTCTCGAGACCCGCTCCTTCGTGAAGGGACGCGACGAGGACGACTGGCTGCGCGTCAACAACGCGGCCTTCGGTTGGCACCCCGAACAAGGAGGCTGGGACCACGCGACGCTCGCGGCGCGTCTGGCTCAACCGTGGTTCGATGCCGACGGGTTCCTGGTTCACGAGATCGACGGGACCATGGCCGGCTTCTGCTGGACCAAGATCCATCGCGACACCGAGCCGGTACTCGGCGAGATCTACGTGATCGCCGTCGATCCGGCCTTCCACGGGCGCGGACTCGGCCGCGGACTACTGGTCAGCGGACTCGAGAGCATCACGGCACGTGGCGTGACGACCGCCATGCTCTTCGTCGACGCCGACAACACCGCGGCGGCGGCGATGTACGAAGATCTCGGATTCCGCGTGCACCGCACCGACCGTTCGTACGTGGGCGACATCGAATCGAGGAGCGCATGAGCGACACCACTCTTCCCACCTGGAGCGTCTCCGACGTCCACGAATCTCTCACGAGTCGATCCTTCGTCGACGCCATGGAGCGGATCGGCGCCCAGGTGCAGCGCCTCGAATCGCTCTTCGACGAGCTCGACATCCGGGCGACCGACGACGCCCGAGTCGACGACGCGACCGGACGTCGTGTCGATCGGGCCGTCAGCGCATTCAACGAGACGGTGGCCGAACTCGAGGTGCTCGAGGCCTACGTGTACGCCACGGTGTCGACCGACTCGCGCGACGAAACGGCCCAGTCGTCGCTGTCCGAACTCGACGTGCTGGGTTCACGTGTCGCTCCCCTCCTCGCCCGTCTCGCCGACTTCGTCGACGACCACGGTGTCGACGCGCTGGCGACGGTCAGCGACGAGGCACGCGACCATCACGGTCCGCTCACCCGACTGGCGGCCCGATCGGCCCACCAGATGAGCGAGGTCGAAGAAGGTCTCTACGCCGAACTCTCCACGACCGGTTCGTCGGCGTGGGGACGCCTGCAGGCCGACGTGACGTCGCAGCTCACCACCGACGTGGAACTTCCGTCGGGCACCGTCCGACTTCCCATGCCGGCGGTTCGCGGTCTGGCTTCCGATGCCGATCCGCTCGTGCGCCGGGCCGCCTACGACGCCGAGATGCGCGCCTGGCCGTCGGTCGCCACGGCGTGTGCGGCCGCCATGAACGCGATCAAGGGCGAAGCCAACACGATCAATCGCCGCCGCGAGTGGAACGCACCCATCGACGCATCGTTGTATGCCAACAGCGTCAGTCGCTCGACCTTCGACGCCATGCAGTCAGCGGTCGCCGACGCCCTCCCCGACTTCCGGGCCTGGATGCGCACCAAGGCCGCACTTCACGGCCATACCGGCGGACTCCCCTGGTGGGATCTCGTCGCTCCGCTTCCTGTATCGGCCCGCTCGGTCACCTGGGACGAGTCGATCGATCTGGTGCGAAGCGCGTTCGGCGAATTCAGCAGTTCGCTCGGCGGACTCGTCGACCGAGCCGTCGACGAATCGTGGATCGACGCACCGCCCCGTGAGGGCAAAGTGGGCGGAGCGTTCTGCATGTCGTTCGTCGACGACCGCTCGCTCATCTTGTTGAACTGGAGCGGTTCACTCGAATCGACGCAGACGACAGCTCACGAACTCGGACACGCCTACCACAACGTGCAACTCGCCGGCCGAACGGCTCTGCAGAAGCGTCTGCCCATGGCCCTCGCCGAGACGGCCAGCATCTTCTGCGAGACCCTCGTGGTCGAAGCCGGTCTCGAACGGCTCACCGGTCTCGACCGACTGGCTCTGCTCGACGTCGATCTGCAGGGCTCCAACCAGGTCGTGGTCGACATCCACAGTCGCTTCCTCTTCGAGACCGAAGTGTTCGCCCGGCGGCAGCGACGAACCCTCGGCGTGCAGGAACTCGACGAGATGATGCTCGACGCGCAGGCCCGGGCCTACGGCGACGGCCTCGATCTCGACACCCGGCACCCGCACATGTGGGTGTTGAAGCCGCACTACTACGGCAGTCACTTCTACAACTGGCCCTACACCTACGGACTTCTCTTCGGTCTCGGCTTGTACGCGCGATTCCGTGACGATCCCGACCGCTTCCGCGCCGGTTACGACGACCTCTTGTCGCGTGCGGGAATGAACACCGCCGAAGAACTCGGCCAGGCCTTCGGACTCGACGTGACCGACGAAGCGTTCTGGACGGCGAGCCTCGACGTGCTCCGGGCCCGCATGGACGAGTACCGGACTCTGGCCGCCTCCCTCGACCTCACCTCATGACGACGAGCCGCTACGCCGTCTCGCGCGACGAGTTGTCGTCGATCCTCGACGATCAACCGCGCTTTCGCGTCGATCAGGTCTGGAAGGGGCTCTACGACGAATTGGCCGCTCCCGATGAGATGACGAATCTGCCCAAGGATCTACGGGGGCGCCTCGACGCGGCACTACCGCTCGCTCTCGTGCCGGTCACCGAGACTTCGTCGGACCGTGGCGACACGATCAAGTTCCTCTGGGAACTCGACGGCGGGAGTCGTATCGAGACGGTTCTCATGCTGTATCCCGATCGGGCCACGGTGTGCGTGAGCACCCAAGCGGGCTGCGCCATGGCCTGCGGATTCTGTGCAACTGGTCAGGCCGGATTCACCCGCCATCTGACAGCCGGTGAGATCGTCGAACAGGTGGTGCTGGCCGCTCGACGGGCCAAGGCTCTCGGACGACGGGTGTCGAACGTCGTCTACATGGGAATGGGCGAACCCTTGGCCAACGAGGAGCCGGTGTGGGAGTCGCTCGTCCGCCTGCACGACGACTGCGGAATTTCGGCGCGCCACCTCACGGTGAGCACCGTCGGCATCGTGCCCGGTATTCGCCGACTCGCCGAACGTCCGCTCCCGGTGAACCTGGCCGTGAGCCTTCACGCCGCCAACGATGCACTGCGCGACGCGCTCGTTCCGATCAACAAGCGCTACCCGCTCGGCGATCTCATGAAGGCCTGCCAGGACCACCTCGAAGCCAAGGGACGCCGACTGAGTTTCGAATGGGCCATGATCGACCAGGTGAACGATCGCCCGAGCGACGCCGTCGAACTGGCCGGCCTGTGCCGGTCGCTCAGCCTGCCGGCCCATGTGAATCTGATCCCGCTCAATCCCACTCCGGGTTATCCGGTACGCGGTTCGAGCCGCGCCAAGGTGCACGCGTTTCGTGATCAACTCGAATCACTCGGTGTGAATGCGACCGTTCGCCAGAATCGTGGCACCGAGATCGCGGCTGCGTGCGGTCAGTTGGCCGCCGGTCAGCCGGTGAAGATCACGTCGCGTCGCGACTGACGTAGTTCGGATTGGCCACCAGCAGTTTGGCCAACACGTCGGCCCGTACGGCGTCGACGACCTCGTCGAGCCGATCGTCGAGTCGACCCGAGCGAATGGCGTCGGCGAGATCGGCGTCGGATGCCACTCCGAGGTCGGCCAGACGAGCCTCGTGCTCACGAGCTTGTTCGGGACCGAGCTCGAGTTCACGTTCGACCATGGCGAGGACGTTGATCGCCACGCGGGCGTGGAACTGAAGGCGTCCCGAGGTGCCGGCCAGGACGTCTTTCTCGAGCCATTCACGCACCGACTCGACCAGATCGTGCGCCGTGGGCACGTCGTGAAGTTCGGACATCATCGACCTCCGATCGAGTTCCAGTGGCCGTCGAGGACGAGGAAGAGGTCGTACTCGTTTTCGCACACCCGCCGACCGATGGCGGCCAGTTCGTGACTACGCGACATGCCGGTGAGGTGAGCGCTGGTCTGCAGCATGCACATGATTCCCCACTTCAACGTGCCGAGAACTTCCCACCAGCGGATCACGTCGCGGTCGACGTCGAGTCCACTCGCGTCTCGATAGGCCGCGATCAGCGTGTCGTACTCGCCGATCCCGGCCACCGGATGCGGCGAGCCGAAGCGCCAGGCGCGCACACAGAGCCACCCGAGATCTTCCATCGGATCGCCCACATGGGCCAGCTCCCAGTCGAGCACTGCGCGCAATCCGTTCTCGTCGACCATGACGTTGCCGAGCCGGAAGTCGCCGTGCACGAGAGTGCGGCGGGTCGACGTCGGCCGATTGGCCTCGAGCCATCGGAAAGCGAGTTCGAAGGTCGGATGCGCCTGACCGAGACGTGAATTCAGATCGTCGAGAGTGGCGCGGTACTGCGCGACCTGATCGATGCTCGGCAGACCAGCGATGGGCGACGGATCGACGGTGTGCAGCGCCGCCAGCGCTCGCGCCATGTCGCGAACCAACACGGCGCGAGCGGCACCGAATCTCTCGTCGCGCAGAATCTTGCGGGCGATGGTCTCACCCTCGACGTGTTCGAGCACCATGAACGACGCTCGCAAGGGATTGTCGGGGTCGGTGTGCGATCCGCTCGCCACCAGTTCGGGAACGCGCACGCCGGCGTGGAAGGCGGCCCGGAGCACCGACGCCTCGATGCCCATGTCGCGAACGTCGCCGGATCGCTGGCGCTGAAGAACCAGTCGACGGCCGTCGGCCTCGAATCGCCAGGTCTCACGGGAGGCCCCGCCGCTCAGTCGGGTGAGGTCTGCGACCTCGGACGCACCCACGACACGGGCCAGGGCCTCGGAGAGTTCTTCCACCCCGTCAGGTTCGCGCAACCGCTAGCACGCGGCACGAACTGCCGGGTACGGGTTGACAGCCCGACCCCCGTTGGGGCGGATCTCGAAGTGGAGATGCGGGGTGCCCGAGGCGTTCCCGGTGTCGCCGACGTAGCCGATGACCTCACCTTGTTGAACCGTGCGGGGTGGACCCTCGAAGGAGCTCAGGTGGGCGTAGAAGTAGGTGTTGCCGTTGTTGGCGTAGATGTGGGCTGAGTTCCCGCCCAGGCTGAACACCGATTGGCGAAGGCGACCCGACGCGACGGCGACGAGTGGCGTCCCGGAGGCGGCCAACAGGTCGACGCCCTCGTGACGGCGACCTCCGCTGCGCGGTGCACCCCAGGTGTCGCCGAAGGCCGCCGACCCTCGAACCGGACACACGATCGAGCGATCCATGTACACACCGTTGTCGAGGAAGGTGGCCCCGCCCCTTCCGCCTCCCCGCGCCGCCGCCTCGGCCAGCGCCGCCTGACGTTGCGCTTCGAGGATGGCCCTCACGCGCTCGTTCTCGAGTCGTTCGGCCTCGATCTCCTGGAGGCGCTTCAGGTCGCTCTCGGCTTGCACCTTGGCGGCGGCGTAGTCCTCGATGGCCTGCTCGGTGGCGGCTTTGGCCCGGCCGAGACGACGACGCTTGTCGGCCAGCTCGGTGGCGACAGCGTCGTACTCGTCGAGCTTGGCCTGTGACGTGTCGGTCGCGATGGCGAGCAGTACGTCCATCTGCGCCTGCTCGGTCGGGCCGTCGAGTCCCGACAGCAACGGAATGCCACGGGCACCCGACACGAAACGTTGCACCGCCAATTCCTCGACGTCGATCTGCAACTGCGAGGCCACCGCTTCGAGCTCGGCCACCTGGACCACGAGTTCTTGCTCTTCGATCGAGAGCGAATCGAGACGCGACTCGGCGTCGAACATGGCCGATGCGGCGCGGTCGGCACGATCTCGGGCCGCTTGGATCTCGGCGGCCGCGCGCTGAGCCGCCGACTCGTCGGCCGACACACCTGATACGGCGAACGACAGGCTGCCGATCAGGACGGCGGCGACGACGGTCCCCACCACCGAGCGCGTGCGGGACTTCGTCGACATCGCTTCGAGGGTACCGAAATCGTCCTTTCTGTTACCGTCACCTCGCCCATGACTTCTGCTCCCTCCCTGGATCTGCGGAACATTTCGGTCGTTCGTGACGGACGACTCCTCCTCGACGACGTGTCACTTCGCGTGAATTCCGACGAGCGGTGGCTCGTCCTCGGTGCCAACGGCTCGGGCAAGACCACTCTGGTGAGAATCGCCGCCATGTACGACCATCCGACGCGTGGTTCGGTCTCGGTCGTCGGAGAGACACTCGGCTCCACCGACGTCCGAGCGTTGCGTCGCCGCATCGGCTACGTGTCGGCGTCGCTGGCCGGCGACCTACGACCGGCGCTCGCGGCGCGAGACGTGGTGATGACGGCTCGTCATGCCGCCCTCGAACCGTGGTGGCACACCTACGACGATGCCGACCGTCTCCGGGCCGCCGAATGTCTCGACCGTCTGGGAGTCGGCGATTTCGCCGAGCGGACGTTCGGATCGCTCTCGTCGGGCGAACAACAACGGGTGCTGCTGGCTCGCTCGCTCATGAACGACCCCGACGTGGTCCTACTCGACGAACCATCGGCCCGTCTCGACCTAGGCGGACGCGAAGAACTCGTGAGCACCTTGTCGGGAATCGTCGACGACTCGTCGGCGCCGGCCCTGGTGCTCGTCACTCACCATCTCGACGAAGTGCCGCCGCGAATGACTCATGCCCTTCTGCTCCGCTCCGGACGAGTCCTGACTTCCGGCGCCTTCGACGACGTGATCACACCCGACAACTTGTCGGAGTGCTTCGGCATGAAACTCCATGTCGAGCGCCGGACCAACGGACGGCTGTCGGCCTACGCGGTCTGAACGGAACGCGATCTTCAGAGAGTGAGGAGCTGTTCGAGCCGTTTCTTGCTGGCTTCGATCTCGTCGAACAGCACTCGCTCGACGACGCTCGACCAGAGGCGCCCGCCGTAATGAAGGTTCATGACGAGTTTCGTTCGGTCGCCGTCGGGACGAACGTTCACGTCGAGTGTCCAGACTCCGTGTGAGCGACCGTCCGACTCACGACGCTCGAAGCGCACCGAGTTCGGAACCTCCATCGAGGTTCGCGCCATGGTCAGCTTCTTCGAACGGGCGAACGGACCGACCCGGGCCCGCAGCTGGATCTCCCAGATCGCGTCGCCGACTGGTCGGGCCGAGTGCACGAGACCCATCCACTCCGGATAGCGACCGAGATCGGCGACCACGGCGAAGAGGGATTCGCTCGTGGAGTCGAGCGAATGCTCGACGACCAGATCCATGAGTCGGTCAGGCGTTTCGCCGGCCGTTGTGGCGCGAGCGGAAAGCGTCTCGGAGAAGCGAGCCGGTGGCGTTGAGCTGACCGTCGAGATCGTCGTCGGGATCGAAGAAGGGCTCCCACGATCCGGTCACGTCACCAGTGGGATCGGGTTCACGTGGAATGTCGTACGACTCGTCGGCAGCAACCGCTTCGGCGGCGAGATCCGGCTCGGATTCGGGCACGACGACAGGTTCAGCAACGACCGCAGGTTCGACGACAGGTTC
>CAZTPF010000017.1:37361-38438 GCA_964614655.1 uncultured Bifidobacterium sp. | reverse complement strand
AGTCGTGGAATCGACCGCAGTCGTCGGCGTAGCGGCAGTCGTCGACGAGGTCGATGCCGAGTCACCTCCACCACCGCAACCAGCCGTGAGACCGCTGAAGATGATGCCCGAGAGGATGACGGCGGCAACGGACTGAATCCTCATTTGTGGCAGAGTATCTGACACATGAAGGGAGGGCTGTGATGGACGACGAGGAATGGATCGAGCTCGGACGTCGGGCCTCGTTCGTGTCGCATCGTCTGATCGGTTGGATCTACTGGGACCCGCGCGCCATCGAGTTGAACGCCGCTCTCGGTATCCCGAACGGACTGGGCTACTACGTCACCAGTCGAGCGGCTCCGTTGTTACCGGCCGGAGCCGACGTCGTGTCGGCAGTCTTCTACTCGATCAATCCGGTCGCCATCCGATTCTCGGTCGACCTGGCCGCCGAGCACGCCGACTGGCGGGCGATCTATGACGCCCGCAACGCGGCCGTGGGCGCAGGGCTGCGAGAGTTCGTTCCCGAGATCTGTGACGGTCTCGCCGAGCTCGGTCCGTCTTTCTGGTCGGCGGCCGACGCGCTACCCGAATCCGGACGCGCCCTGTTCGCTGCCCACCGCTCGGCGCCTCGCGTCGACGATCCGCTCGTGTCGGCTTGGCTCGGGGTGAATTGCCTGCGTGAATGGCGCGGTGACACACACTTCGCGATCTTGCTGGCCGAAGGGATCGATCGCGTGCAAGCCGGCATCCTGCACGATGCCCACCTCAACTATGGCGGATGGATTCCACGAAGTCGTGGGGCTGACGACGAGGCGTTGCGTATCGCTTTCGCCGATCTGGAACGACGCGGATTGGCCGAGGACGGAGTGGTGAACGACGCCGGATTGGCAGTGCGGTCTCGAGTGGAGAGCCGCACCGACGAGATCTGCGCACAGATGTGGCGAGCCGTCGGCGAGGACGCGACGCGCCAGTTCGTCGAACTGGTGGAACCAGTCGGTCAGCGGCTCCTCACGCGTATCGACGAAACGGCTGGACCGGACTGGATGCCGGCCGCACGTGAGCGCCGCCCGTGATCATCGATGGCCGGGGCTGTGATCA
>CAZTPF010000017.1:34867-37261 GCA_964614655.1 uncultured Bifidobacterium sp. | reverse complement strand
GGGGCCATGTAGAACCAGAACGGGAACGGTCCGCCGGCATCTTTGATGGCCTGGCGCGCGGCCAGACATGTCGCGCCGGCCTCGGTCGACTCGAAGAACCACGCTTCCATGGCCCGACCACCCGGTTCGGGTCCGTCGGCGAGCTCGAGGCATGCCTCCTCGTAGTAGGCGCGGATGTCGTGCATGACGGCGATCGTGTTCTTGCCCGGGATGTCGACCGTCTTCCAGTCGTCACCCGATGCGATGCGATGCAGGGCGGCGAGAGCATCGGGAATCTGATCGGCCGTGAGCACCCGTCCGAGGTCGGTCCGTCCCCGTGACTCCACCGCTCGGTCGTAGGCCTTGCGCAGGCCGCGGGCTTCGTCGACGCAGGCCGGAAGATTCGGATCGAACCGCGGGGGCAACGAGCAGGCGAGTGGTTGTTCGTCGGATTCGATGACGTCGGGGAAGTCGGCGATCACCGGGCCGCTCGGTGCATCGAGAAGTGCGAACGCTTCGGCCAACACTCGATGTTGGAACTCGGGATCGTTCGGAACGCCGAGCGGACGGCCGAGCGGGAACTCGCAGTACAACGCGCGGGGCGGCTTCATCTTCTCGACGACCGGTCGCATCGAGGCGAGAGTGATCGTGGCCAGACCGGCTTCTTCCATCACATGGGCGAGCACACTCACGGTGCGCGTACAGAGGGGTCAAACGGGTGTCAGGATCACGACGTCGACACCGTCGCGTTTCAGCTCGGCGGCGGCCCGCGGTCCGCTGTCGAGGCGGATGGTCGCGACGTCGTCGGGTTGGTTGCCGGCGAACGAGAAGTGTCGAGGGGCGACCTGGCCGATCACGCCGTCGTTCTGCAACTCGACCAGGCGATCGATCGGGTACACCACGTCGATGTCCATCTGGAATCCGGTGTGGTCGAAGTTCGGGCTCCAATGACCCATGACCAGGTCACGGGCTTCGGCGGGGATGACGCGGTAGCCGGTGTCGGCCGGTGAGAAGCGCTCGTCGTCGGAGCAATGGATGGCGGCCGAGGTCACGATGGCGACCGTGGCCGTGCGCAGCACGGGCGGAGTGGAAAAAGGGGTGCGCTCGAACTCGGGAACCGGCAGGTTCTTCCCCATTTCCCGCATTGCCTGATCGCCGTTCATGAGGTCAGGGTAGCAAGATGTGACAGTAGGTCTGACATGATTCGGGTCGACGATCCGCGCCGGGTGACCGTGCCAGGATTTCAGCATCACGAGATCGGGGGAACTCATGAGTGTCGTCATCGACGTCGATCGCACGAACTTGGCGGTCAGTCGGCTCAATCGCTCGCCAGGCGCCGAACTGCGGCCGGGAGAAGTTCGTCTCTCCGTCGATTCGTTCGCGCTCACGAGCAACAACATCACCTACGCCGTCTTCGGTGACGGCTTGAAGTACTGGGATTTCTTCCCGGTGGGTGAAGAACCATGGGGCCGGGTCCCCGTGTGGGGATTCGCCGACGTCGTCGAGTCGACCATCGGCGACGTTGCAGTCGGTGAGCGCGTCTACGGGTATCTGCCGATGGCGACCGAACTCGTGGTCACACCGGGCCGAGTCGACGAACGCGGTTTCACCGACCTGGCCGAACACCGCGCACCGATGGCGGCCGCTTACAACCGTTACGCAAAGGTGGCTGCCGACCCGATGTATCGAGCCGACCGCGAAGCCCACCAAATGGTGCTGTGGCCACTCTTCATGACGTCGTTCATGATCGACGACTATCTGGGCGACAAGGTCCTCGGCGACTCCACGGTGACGACGGTTGTTCTGTCGAGTGCGTCGAGCAAGACGGCGATCGGCGCCGCATTCCTGCTGTCGCGCCGCCCCGATCTACGAGTCGTCGGACTCACGTCGCCGGCCAACGAACAGTTCGTGCAGTCACTCGGGTGCTACCACGAGACCCTTCTCTACGACGACGTCGAGAACGGTTCCGCTGTCTGGCCGGCCGGACGCGCCGCCTACGTCGACATCGCCGGCAACTCGTCGGTGACGGCCGGTGTGCACCGCATCTACGAAGACGATCTGGTCGAGAGCACGATCGTGGGCGGCACCCACTGGGACGCGCCGCGAGCATCGGAGTCGTTGCCTGGACCGCAGCCGTCGTTCTTCTTCGCGCCGACGCAGATCGCGATGCGCACCAAGGAGTGGGGACGCGAAGGACTCGATCAACGAGTCGGCGAAGCGTGGGACGCGTTCGCGACGTGGGCCGGATCGTGGCTGGAGTTCAGAACGACCGAGGGAGCCGAGTCGGTGGAGGAGTTGTACCACGAGATGTTGGCCGGACGTGTCGACCCGCGACTCGGACACGTCTGCCGGATGAGCTGAATCGCGCCGTCGGCCCGACAACGAAAAAGGCCCGGGGCCGAAGCCCCGGGCCTT
>CAZTPF010000017.1:15548-34767 GCA_964614655.1 uncultured Bifidobacterium sp. | reverse complement strand
GGAGGGTTCAGGGTGCGTCAGGCGCGCAGACCCTTGTTGATCGCATTGAACACGGCGTCCTTCAACGGGATCATGCCCGCGATGATGGCGCCGTTGGCGACGACGTTGATCCAGGCGGTGTCATGGCTCCAGCCCCATCCGGCGAGGATGTGTCCGAAGTCGCCCATGAGCCACACCATGAGGATCGAGACGCCGAGAGTCAGGTTGGCCCCGACCACCGGAATCTTGTTGACGGTTCCCTCGAGACCGGCGGTGCCGAGGATCGAGTGGAGCACTTTCATGACCGCCTCGAGGAGGATGGCCATCACGATGAAGAGTGCTACGACGTACATGAGTACCCCTTTCGGTAGGTTGCGGTCCGTGGCCGCGGGGGCACGGTATGAAGACCCGACGCGATATGTGGTGGATGTCACAGGAAAAGGCGCTCTGAGCAGGCCTTTTCGCGCGGAGAGTGGTCGTTTCGGCCTGATGCCGAGCGTGGGATGATGGGGAATGCGTGCCGTTCGACGAGCTGACCGTGGCGTGGTCGTCGTCGACGTCCCCGAACCCGGCGAGTCCGAGCTGACTCTCACCGTCGAAACGGCCGGGATCTGCGGCAGCGACCTGCACATGCTCGGTCTCGGGGCGTCCGAGGTCACTCTCGGTCACGAATTCGGAGGTCGCCTTCCCGATGGTCGTCGAGTCGCCATTCGCCCTATCGGCCGGTGCGGAACCTGCGACGCGTGTCGTGGTCATCGGGCCAATCTCTGCCCGGACGCCTTCGCCCGTTTCCAGGGAGGGGCGATCGATGGAGGTTTCGCCGATCGGGTGGCCGTCGATCCCGACACGGTGTTCGCCATGTACGACGGCCAGACGGCCGGCGCGGCCGCTCTCGTCGAACCGATCGCCGTCGCCGTTCATGGTGTCCGGCGTGTCGACCTCCAGTCCGGGATGACGATCTCGGTCGTCGGCGCCGGAAGCGTCGGCCTGGCCACGGTTGCCGTGCTCGTCGACAGCGGATTCGACGTTCACGTCGATGCTCGCTACGAGCATCAGCAAAGAGCGGTCGAAGCGCTCGGCGGTCACGTGGGACTACGAGGTCGGTACGACGTCGTGTTCGACGCGGTCGGTTCCCCGTCGGCTTTCGAGGCGGCGATCGGTGCCTGTCGTTCCGGCGGCGATCTCGTGGAGCTCGGAGTTTTCTGGGATCCGGTATCCATGGGTGCCGACGTGGTGCTGCGCGAGATCACGATTCGTCCGGCGGTCTTCTACACCCACCAGCACGACGGCTCTGATTTCCAGACCGCCATCGACATCTTGCATCGCTCCCCGCACATCGAGGACGTCATGGTGACTCATCGCTTTCCGCTCGATGACGCCGTCGAGGCATTTCGCGTGGCGTCCGATCGCCGAAGTGGAGCCTTGAAGGTTCATCTGGTTGTATGACGTCATGACTCTCGTGATCATGAGGTACGACTTGCGCGTGCCGCCTACTGACAGCCCGGCCGCCGGCGTCACGTCATCTGGCCAATACGCAGCGTGCCTCGAGCAAGTCAGGTGGGCTGACCAGGCCGGTCTCGACATGGTCGTTCTCTCCGAACATCACGGCACCGACGACGGTTTCATGCCGGCTCCGGTCACCTTGGCCGCCGCCGTCGCCGCGTCGACCGAACGAATCGGCATCAACATCTCGGCAGCTCTCGTGATCATGCACGACCCGGTGAGACTCGCCGAACAGTTGGCCACCGTCGACCTGGTGTCGAAGGGACGAGTCAGCGTCGTGTGCGGAACCGGCTATCGCCAGGAAGAGTTCGAGATGGCCGGTCTCGAATTCAAGGAGCGCTTCGCCGCTCTGGAAGAGACCATCAGTGTGATGCGCCAGGCCTGGACCGGCGAGTACTTCGATCACCGCGGGCGTCGAGTTCGGGTGAGACCCCTTCCGCACACGCCCGGCGGTCCGATGTTGATGATGGGCGGATCGACACCGGTGGCGGCGCGTCGCGCGGCGCGACTCGGGTGCTTCTTCATGGCCGCCAACGATGACCCTGCAGTGGGTCAGGCCTACGACGACGAATGCGCGAAGGTGGGCTTCCAAGGATTCGCAATGCTCCCCTCGAAATCACCCGGTTTCGTCCACGTCACGAACGATCCTGAACGAGACTGGAATCGCCTCGCACCGTACGTTCTTCACGAAGCGCGCACCTATGCAGCGTGGCAGCGCAAAGGGCAGTCGTCGGTCGTGCACGTGCACGACTCGGCGACACTCGACGACGTGAAGGCGAGTGGCGTCTATGCGATCGTCACTCCTGACGAATGCGTCGATTTGGCCAAGCGCTTCGGTTCGCTGACCCTTCATCCGTTGATGGGTGGAATTCCTCCCGAGGTCGCCGCCGAGAGTCTGTCCCTCTTCGAATCCGACGTCCTACCTGTCCTGCGCCGAGCCGCCTGAATCACCCGTTCGGCGCCCCGCTCGACGTCGAACAGGCAGGCGTAGGCGACGAACGACAGGGGATACGGAAAACTGATGGCCATCAGGGCCAGAACCACCACGTGGAAGCCCCAGGCCGAGATCGCCCAGATCCATCGGGCGCGTCGAAATCTCGTGAGGGCGACGAGCGCTCCGATCTCGACGAACGTCGTGAGAACGGCCGCCGGAGGGAAGAGCCAGGCGAAGCGAACCGTCCAACCACCGAGAGGCGAGTGAGGGCTACCCAACAGTTCCTTGCGCAGGTTGTCGTAGGCCACCTGATTGCGCAGAACGTCGCCGACGAGCCAATCCATGCCACCGTGTCGAACCTTGGCGATGCCGGCGAGCACGTAGGTGATGACGGTGACGAGGATCATCGCGCGGATCGGAACCCCGTATCGGACGTGCTCCTGCGGGAGGCTCGGGCGACGACGGGCGTCGAACGACCACTCGTCGGCCGATCGCGAGAATCCGAGGGCGAGCAGGTGCAGCGCGACGAGATGCTCGGTGTGGATCACGTGCCCGAACGAGAGACGGTAGGTCGACATCACGAGGAAGACGACGGCGAAGGCGGGGCCGGTCACGCGGAAGCCGACTCCGGCCGTGAACAACACGCCGAGGGCGATGGTGCCGACGAAGAGAAGGTGGACCAGAGTCGGCGACCACGGTGTGTCGAGGAACCAGAGAATCCCCACGCCTTCGGTCTGCCACGCCGGAAGCTCGGCGCTCTGCCAGAACGAAGCGGACCGCACGAGCATGAACGCGACCGTGTAGGCGCCCACCAGGATGCGCAAGGTCGCGAGTCGAGTGGCGGGAGCGGTTCGCCACATCCAGTCGATCATGAGCCGTCTCCGGGCACTCGGCACGAAGTGTGGACCACGCGAGAGATAGGCGATTTGCGTCCTTCGTACCAGTCGATGGCGTCGTACCTCTCGGTGACGATCTCGACCTCGGCCCCGGTCTCGACGTCGGACAGTCGCGACGCGATGTCGGCGCAGAGCACCTCGCCGCCGTCGCGCCGGATCGCCTCGTACACCAATTGGGCGGCGATGATCACTTCGTCGTTGCCCGAGATCTGGGTGGGGGAGAGGCGACCGATGGTCCCGTCGGGATACGCGATCACCGCTGTGTGCACGGGCTCGACGGCCGTTCTCCGACTGGAGAACATCGGGTAGGTGGACAGGGGATAGCTGTCGCGGTCGAGAGCGACCGGAAGGATGCCGATCACGGCGACGATCCCGAGTCCGACGAGCCGCGCGAACGTGCGAGAGGCTCGGCGGTCGTCGACGTCTGGTGTCATCGCCTTCGAACCGTAGTCGTCTCGTCCATTGCCTAAGGTGGCCACGTGGTGGGGGCGAAGCGTTGGTTGATCTGGCTGGTGTCGTGCACGGTCGTTTTCGGTGCGGCGCGCGCGGTCGCACTTCCCGAAGTGTGCGGGCCGACGTCGAGCGATGAACGTCGCACTGCGATCGACGAAGGAGTCGGATGGATCGCGCGGACACAGAACGAGTCGGGACGATTCATGTATCGCTACGACGCGGCGACCGACGCCGTGATGCCGGGTTACGTCTGGATCAGACATGCCGGGACGATGATGGCTCTCGCCCAAGTGGTGGCGGCCGAACTCGACACGACCGGTGAGGCCGCTTCTTCGTTCTCTCGCGCGCTCGAGGCGGCGCTCGAGAAGTTGGCGACGGCGACCGTCGACGGTGAGGTCAGATCAGGTCTTCGCGAAGGGGGCTACGTCTCGACCGGCGGGACGGCGCTGCTGCTCCTGGCAGTCACCGAATCCGGCATCAGAGATCCGGATCTGGTGGAGCAACTGGGTCGGCATCTCGTGGCGTCGGTTGCGCCGGGTCCGGAGAACACGTCGGTGATCCTCGAGCAGGCCTCGCCCGAACTCGAGTTCGTTCCCGGGTCGGTCAGTCGTTTCACCACTGGTGAAGCGGCCTTTGCGTTGGCTCGGCTCGAACGCCTGCAGCCCGGTCGCGGATGGGGTGATGCGGTCCCGGCAATTCTCGACTACCTCGCGCTCCACAAGGCCGATGCCGAAGGCTTCGTGCCCGACATGCCCGATCACTGGGCGGCCTATGCGATGGGCGAGATGACCCGATGGTCGGAATCGTCCTGGTCCGACGTCGTCGGAGCAAGGTCGGGTGACTTCGACGACGTCCACGTGGCGTGGGCGAACAAGCAGATGGGGATGAACTCGATCATGGTGCGCTACGAGTCGCAGCGCACGAACCGCGGATTCGATCGATGGCTGCGCGGACGCACGTCGCTCGGATCGGCGATCGGCACCCACGGAGAGGCTCTGGGCGGATGGTGGGACGTCGCCGAAGCCGACGACCGCTTCGCCGGCGTCCGCGCCGGACTCCGTGATCGTCTGGCCTGCAATGCCGGAGTGGTCACGTCCCGTCAGATCGACGCCACCGAAGCTCTGTCGTACGTGTCTCCCGACGACGTTCGCGGGTCGTGGTTGTGGTTCGACATCACGCAGGTGGACGATCAGCAGCACGCGGTATCGGCTCTGGTGGCCGCCGAGCGAATCCTCGACGCGGGTGGAGAGCTACCCCGGCGCGACACGTTGCCGCACTCGTGGTGGATGCTCGTACTGGCCGTCGTGGCCGTGGTCAACCCGGCTCGTCTGTCCCGGAGCGCATTTCGTCTCGGTCCGTCGTCGTTGGCTGTCGGAATCGTTCTTCTCGTGTTCGACCGGGCGATACTGCGTGCCCTCGATGTGAGTGTTCCGACGGCCTTGGTGGCCGCCGGCGTGGTCGCGATCGTCGGTTCACTGCTCGGACTGATCCCACGCCTCGTTGCACCGTCGTCGGTGCTCGCTTTCTGGCGCCCCGAGGTGATCGTGCTGGTCGTGGCGGCGGGAGGGCGACCGTGGGCGCTGACGTTCGGTCTCCTCCTCGCCTACGGACTCTCCCTCACCACCCGCGCCTCGCATCGGAAATCGGCGGCGAACACCACGATCTGGCTCGACGTGATGTGGGTCCTGGTGGCCGTGGCGGCCGGAATCGCATTGATCGTCGACGGTGTGTACGCCGTCTGACGGCGGCGAGAGTCAGACGACGAGGTTGACCATTCGTCCGGGAACGACGATCACCTTCTTCGGAGTCGCGCCAGCCAGGGCGGCGATCACCTTGTCGTCGGCGAGTGCCAACGCTTGCACAGTGTCGCGGTCGGCGTCGGCCGGAACTTCGACACGGGTCCGGACCTTGCCGTTGATCTGAACCGGGTATTCGATGGAGTCGTCGACGAGGAGCGCGGGGTCGGGCTCGGGGAACGGTTCGTAGGTCACCGTCCCGGAGTGGCCGAGTCGAGCCCAGAGTTCTTCACCGAGATGTGGACACAGCGGCGACAACATCTGCACGAGCGGCGTCGCGACCTCGCGCGGGCACGAACCGAGGCGGCTGACCTCCTGGGTCAAGGCGTTGTTCAGTTCGATCAACTTGGCGATTGCGGTGTTGAACCGCAGTCCGGCCATGTCGGAGCGCACGCCGTCGATGGTCCGGTGAAGAAGCCGACGGAGCTCCTCGGATGCCGATGAGTCGTCGACACGGAAAGCCCCTGAATCCTCGTCGACGAGGTTTCGCCACACCCGCTGCAGGAATCGCTGCATGCCGACGACGTCGCGTGTGTTCCACGGTCGGCTGGCCTCGAGTGGCCCCATACTCATCTCGTACAGGCGGAAGGTGTCGGCGCCGAACTCGTCGTACATCTCGTCGGGGGTGACGATGTTCTTCAGGCTTTTGCCCATCTTTCCGTACTCGCGCGCGACCGGCTCGCCTTCGTGGAAGTAGGAGCCGTCCCGTTCTTCCACATCGGCAGCCGGAACCGGTTGGCCTCGGGGATCGCGGTAGGCGTAGGCCTGGATGTACCCCTGATTGAAGAGGCGGTGGAACGGCTCGGCGCTCGAGACGTGACCGAGATCGAACAGAATCTTGTGCCAGAAACGCGCGTACAGCAGATGCAGCACTGCGTGCTCGACACCGCCCACGTACAGATCGACGCCACCGGTGTGCCCGGTGCGTCCGTCACCGCCGTCGGCCGGGCCCATCCAGTACCGCTCGACGTCAGGGTCGACGAACGCCTCGCGATTGGTCGGATCGAGATAGCGGAGTTCGTACCAGCACGATCCGGCCCACTGCGGCATCACGTTGATCTCGCGTCGGTACCGCTTCGGCCCGTCGCCGAGGTCGAGTTCGACGTTCACCCAGTCGGCGGCGCGCGCCAGAGGCGGAATCGGATCGGTGACGTCGTCGTCGGGGTCGAGGGCCTGAGGTTTGAAGTCGTCGAGCTCGGGGAGCAGTACCGGAAGCATCGACTCGGGCAGGGCGATCGGGCGACCGCTCTCGTCGTAGACGACCGGGAACGGCTCGCCCCAATAGCGCTGTCGGCTGAAGAGCCAGTCGCGCAGTTTGTAGTTGACGGTCGCTTCGCCGTGGCCATTGGCGACCAGCCAGTCGTTCGTGGCCCGTTTGCCCTCGGCCACCGACTCGATGCCGTCGAGGGAGAGGGAATCGTTGCTCGAGTTGACGTAGACGCCGTCGCCCACGTACGCCGCCGGCCATACGGACGTGTCGATCGTCGATCCGAGCTGCGGTTCGAGTCCGTGCTCGGCGAACCAGGCGGCGGGCGGCTGCTGGATGGCCGGGATGTCGAGTCCGAAGGTGCGGGCGAACTCGAAGTCGCGCTGATCGCCGCAGGGCACGGCCATGATGGCCCCGGTTCCGTAGCCCATGAGCACGTAATCGGCGATCCAGATCGGAATCGGCGACCCGTTCACGGGGTTGACGGCGAACGACCCGGTGAAGACGCCGGTCTTGTCGCGTCCCTCGGCTTGACGTTCGAGATCCTTGGTGGCGGCAGCCTGCGTTCGGTAGCCGTCGACTTCGGCGCGTCGTTCGTCGGTCGTGAGCTCGGTCACGAGTGGATGCTCGGGAGCGAGCACCATGAAGGTGGCGCCGAACAAGGTGTCGGGGCGAGTGGTGAAGACGGTGATGGGGCCGGCCGGTGACGCGAAATCGACACGCGCGCCTTCGCTGCGACCGATCCAGTTGCGTTGCATCAACTTGATGGGTTCGGGCCAGTCGAGTCGGTCGAGATCGTCGAGGAGGCGATCGGCGTACGCCGTGATGCGCATCATCCACTGACGCATGTTCTTCTTGAAGACGGGGTAGTTGCCGATGTCGCTGCGACCCTCGGCGGTGACCTCCTCGTTGGCGAGGATCGTTCCGAGCCCCGGGCACCAGTTGACGGGAGCTTCCGACAGATACGCGAGTCGGTGCGAGTCGACGAGATCGTCGCGCTCGGCGGCCGAGAGGTCCGACCACGGACGACCGTCGCTCGTCGCTCGCGATCCGGATTCGAACTCGGCGACGAGTTCGAAGATCGGACGGGCGCGTCGCTGCTCGTCGTCGTACCACGATTCGAAGACCTGACGGAAGATCCATTGCGTCCACCGATAGAAGTCCTCGTCGGTCGTGCTCACACTGCGTCGCGCGTCGTGCGCCAGACCGAGTCGGCGCAATTGGCGGCGCATGTTGGCCACGTTGGCTTCGGTGTTCACGCGCGGATGAACGCCGGTGGTGATGGCGTGCTGTTCGGCCGGCAGGCCGAAACTGTCGTAGCCGAGGGCGTGGAGCACGTTGTAGCCCATCATCCGCTGAAAGCGTCCGTAGACGTCGGTGCCGATGTAGCCGAGGGGATGTCCGACGTGAAGTCCGGCTCCACTCGGGTACGGAAACATGTCGAGAACGAACAACTTGGGTCGGCCGGCCACTTTGTCGGGCTCGGCGAGCGGTCCGGCCGGATTGGGGGCCTCGAAGGTTCCGTCGGTCTCCCAGCGATCCTGCCAGCGTGTTTCGATGTCCCGAGCCAAGTCGGCGGTGTACCGGTGTCGGGGCGAGTCGTCGGGCGATCCGCTCACGGACTCGGAGGACGAACCGGAAGACGAGACGCTGGGGGACACAGTCGACAAGGGTAATCGTGGAGGATTCCTCATCGAAGGTTCGCTCGGGGGTAATTTCGCGGGCGCCCCATGGACACCTCCTCGTTTTCCTCGCCCGTCCGAGGTTCGATCGTCGATCGTCTCGAGACATCGGCCGACGCACCCACCGGTGTCCGATTCGTCGGAGCCAGCGTTCGCTCGGGAGACGACTCCGATTTCGTCTCGTGGCGCCAGGTGCACGACGAGGCATTGATCGTGGCGGCGACTTTGCAGTCGCTCGGAGTTCAACCCGGTGACCACGTCGCGATTCTCGGTCCGACGAGTCGTTCGCTCATGACCGCCATACGCGGTTGTTGGTTGGCCGGAGCCGCAAGCATGGTCCTGCCCCTTCCCATGCGGATGGCCTCGATCGAAGCGTTCGTCGAGAGCACTCGGGCGCGTATTCGTCACGGTGAGGCGAAGCTGGTTCTCATCGACGATGCGCTGGCCCCGTTCTACGAGACGATCCCCGGTGATCCGACCACTCTTCCGCTCGCCGACGTGATGCCGGGTCCCGGTCGCCCCTCGGCCGATCGATGGGAACGCCCGGCCGACGACGCCGAGCGACTCGTGATCCTGCAGTACACGAGCGGCTCGACCTCCGAGCCCAAAGGTGTGATGATCCCCGAGCGCGTCCTGTGCGCCAACATCGATGCCTCGTGCGCAGCAGCCGAATTGACGGAGGGCGAGGTCATGGTCTCGTGGCTGCCCCTCTATCACGACATGGGATTGGTCGGCTTTCTGTCGATTCCGATGTTGAAGGGCGTGCAACTCGTGCAGGCCGCGCCGCAGGATTTCATGGCGCACCCTGGTTCGTGGCTGCAATGGATCAGCGATTGGAAGGGAACGGCCACGGCCGGGCCGAACTTCTCATGGGTCCTGGCGACACGCGCCATGAAGCGCATGACCGACATCGACCTGTCGTCGCTCACCTTGGCGTTGTCGGGGGCCGAACCCGTCGATCCGGTGGCCGTCGAGGCCTTCGTGAGCGAAGCCTCCCGTTTCGGATTTCGAGCCGGAAGCATCTTTCCGGCGTTCGGCATGGCCGAAGTAGCCATCGGTGGGGCGTTCCCGCCCCGGCATCGGGGTCTGTTGTGCGACAGTGTCGATCGAGTAGTGCTCGAGCGCGAACGGGTGGCGAAACAAGCCGACCCCGAGGAGACCGACGTTCATGTCCGGCGACTGCCGCTTCTCGGTCGACCGGTGCCCGGTCTCGAGATGAAGATCGTCGATCCCGACACTCGCGACGAACTTCCCGAACGCCAAGTGGGTGAACTTTTCATCCGCGGCACGAGTGTCACGCCCGGCTACTACAAGAGGCCCGATGCCACCGACGCCATGTTCCACGAGGGCTGGCTCTGCACCGGAGACCTGGCGTACATGCTCGACGGCGAACTGGTCATCTGCGGACGCATCAAGGACGTGATCATCGTCGGCGGACGCAACGTCTTCCCCGAAGACATCGAACGGGCGGTCGGGACCGTCGAAGGAGTCCGGGCCGGCAACGTCATCGCCTTCGGAGTCGACGGCTACAAGGGCAAAGAGACCGTGATCGTCGTCGCCGAAGTCCGAAGTGACGATCTCGAACGAGTGCGCCACGACATCCACCACGTCGCCCTCGAGGTCTCGGGGCTTCCGCCCCGCGACGTCATGCTCGTGAAACCTGGAACCCTGCCGAAGACGAGCAGTGGGAAACTTCAGCGAGCCAAGTGTCGGGAGTCGTATCTGGCCGACGAGCTCGAACTCGTCGACTCCTGATCACGCTGCAGACAGATCGGCGAGAACTTTCCGCCAACGATCGGGATCAGATTTGTAGGGCGCGTAGAACGAGATGCGCTGGATCACGTCGCCGTAGCGCTTGTGCAGTTCGGGGGCGATCGACTCGGGCTCGCCGACGACGGCGAAGGTGTTGAGGATCTCGTCGTCGACGAGTGTGCCCATCTCCTCCCACTTGCCCTGCTTCGACAAAGTGTTGAGTCGATCCTGTAGATCGCCCCAACCGTGGATGTCGAGCACGGGGCGGTAGGCCGGCGTCGAACCGTAGAAGGCGATCTGCTGGCGCGTTCCGGCGGCCGCCTTGGCGAGATCCTTCTCGTCGTTGCCGGTCACGACGAAACTCGGTCCGACGATCTCGAATCCGTCCATGGTCTTGCCGGCCTTGGCGCGTCCGCGGGCGAGGGCCGGGATCGTGACCTCGCGGAGGTACTTCTCGGTGGTGAAGCCGTGGCAGATGAACCCGTCGCACACTTCTCCGGCGACTTCGGTCATGAGCTCACCCACACCGGCGAGAAAGATCTTCGGAGGGCCGAAATCGCCGAGGTCGGATGCGGCCGGTGTGAAGAACGGCGTCATGAGCGTGTGCGTGTAGAACTCGCCGCGGAAGTTCAACTTCGTGCCGTTCTGCCAGCAGTCCCAAATGGCGCGGATGGCCAGAACCATCTCGCGCATACGCGCCGCCGGCTTGCTCCAGGGCATGGAGAAGCGCTTCGTGATGTGCGGCTGGATCTGGCTTCCGAGGCCGAGGACGAACCGACCCTTCGAATAGGACTGGAGATCCCACGCGGTGTTGGCGAGAGTCATGGGGCTTCGAGCGAAGGCGACGGCGATGGAAGTGCCGAGTTCGATCGTCGAGGTGTGCTCGGCGGCGAGGAGCAGCGGCAGGAACGGATCGTGATTCGTCTCGGCGGTCCAGGCACCCGAATAGCCGGCCTCTTCGACTTCTCTCGCCGACGCTGCGGTCTGATGCAGGTCGATGCTGATTCCACCGTCGACTTTCATGGGACTCCTTCGCGGGGCAGGGGCGATCGGGAAAGTTCTACTACGGCGAGTCCGGGTTGCTGTCACGCAAGAAGGCTTCGAGCTCGGCGGCCAGCTCGTCGGCGGTCGGAATGTCCTTTTCGGAAATGGGTTCCGGGGCCGGCCCGGGTTCGAGGGGGAGCGGTTGCTGCTGAGACGCGTCGAACGCCGCTTCCAATTTGGAGACCATCTCGGCGTGTTCGCTGTTGCGGGCCACCAGACGGTCGAGGCGATCCCGTTGGATGATCGATTCTTGTTCGAGGGCCCGACGATCGAACTGGATACCGCACACTTCGGTCAGGCCGTCGAGAAGTGCGACCGACGCCGCCGGATAACTCATCGACGGCAGGTACTGGGGAACCTGGGCCCACAAGGTGATGGCCGGGATGCCGACGTCGGAGAAGGCGTGTTCGAGGACCGCGCCCATTCCGGCTGGAACGTCGACCGAAGTCCGCAGGAAACCGAAGCGCTGCACGAGCTCCATCGACGGTGTGGTGCACGACAGACGACTTGGTCGCGTATGAGGAGTCGGGAACGGATACGCCCCCAGTCCGACCATCATCGACACGCCGAGCCGGCGCCCCAACTCGACGGTGGCGGCCGAGAAGCGATGCCACGCCGAATCGGGTTCGCTTCCGGTGAGAAGAAGGATGTCACGGTCGTTCGCGTCGTGACCCGAGTAGAGCTCGATCGCCGGCCATTCGAGATGCGTGTTGCGTCCGTCGCGAATCTCCATGGTCGGTCGGCGGGCGCGGAAGTCGATGAAGACGTCGGTGTTGTACGAGGCCACCGGAAAAGGATCCATCTGACCTTCGATCGCCGACATGGCTTCGGCGGCCGATTCGGCGGCGTCGATCCAGCCCTTCAGGGCGACGACGAGAACCGGAGCGTCGAGTTCGGGCAAATCGCCGTGGACGTGAAGATCGGGCAGATCGGTCACGCCAAGGCCTCGAGTCGCGCTTCGGCCGTGGTGGCGGCGTCGATGACCTGCTGGTTGAACGGAGCCAGTTCGGCCGGGTCTCGCTGTCCGAGCGCGCCACCCAGGTAGCGCGCGTAGACGCCTTCCAGGATGCAGGCGAGCTTCCAGTAGGCGAAGGCGACGTAGAAGTCGAGTTGTGAGGTGTCCCGTCCGCTCACCTCGGTGTAGCGGCGAGCCAGATCGGCGCGATCGAGAAAGCCGGGTGCGGTACAGGCCTGCCCCGTCCAGGCCGACGCCGCGTCGCCAGGGCCGGTCCAGTAGACCATCAAGAGTCCGAGGTCAGCCATCGGATCCCCAAGGGTGCAGATCTCCCAGTCGAGAACGGCGACGACGTCACCGTGCGGATCGACCATGCAGTTGTCGAGTCGGTAGTCACCGTGAACCAGAGTGGCCGGACCCTGTTCGGGGATGCGCTCGAGCAGGGCGTCGTGAACTCGATCGACGGCGGGCAGTTCGCGAGTCTTCTGAGCGTTCCATTGTCCGTACCAACGCTTCAACTGTCGGGCGATGTATCCCTCGTGACGACCGAGTTCACCGAGACCGACGGCCGACGGATCGACGGCGTGGATGGCGGCCATGGTGTCGACGATCGACTCCGACGCCCGGCGACGGGCCGCCGGAGCGAGATCGCGTTCGGCGGCTTCGCGGTCGCGGATCACGAGTCCGTCGACGAACTTCATCACGTAGAACGGCGCTCCGTTGACCTCCGGGTCGTCGCAGAAACCGAGCGCCGGTGCAACCGGAACCGGCGTGGTCTGCAGGGCGGCGATGATCTTGTGCTCGCGGCCCATGTCGTGCGCACTTGCGAGCACGTGGCCGAGGGGAGGCCGGCGAACGACGAAACGTTCTCCGTCGGAACCGGTGACGCGAAAGGTGAGATTCGAATGCCCACCGGCGATCAGATCGAACCGGAACGGTCCGCGCGCACCGACCACGTTGCCTTCGAGCCACTCCGACACGCGAGCGACGTCGACACCGGGGACGTCGACATCGGGAACGCGGTTCGTCGAATCGCTCACTCCCCGTACGGTAGCCCGTGTCGACACGAGTGGAACACGAGCGTTCGAATCGGTCTCGGGCGACGGGGCCGATAACGTCTTCGTCATGTCGATCGACGTCACCGATGCCACGTTCGAGACGGAAATCATCGAGCGCTCTCGGACGACTCCCGTGGTGGTCGACCTGTGGGCCCCGTGGTGCGGTCCCTGCAAGACCCTCGGTCCGATTCTCGACAAGGTGGTCGACGCGACGGCCGGCAAAGTCGTGCTGGCCAAGGTGAACGTCGACGAGAATCCCGGTTTGGCGCAGGCCTTCCGTGTGCAAGGCATCCCAGCCGTGTTCGCCATTCGCGACGGACAAGTCGTCGACGCGTTCCAAGGTGCGTTGCCCGAGCACGAGGTGGCGCGCTTCGTGCAGTCGCTCCTGCCCACCGCCGACGACGAACTCCTGTCGGCGTTGGTCGCAGCCGGTGACGAAGCCAGTCTCGAGAAGGCACTCGACATCGACCCCGGTCACGAAGGGGCGATCGTTGCGCTCGCCGACATCTACACCGCTCGCGGTGAAGGGGAGCGGGCACTCGCGCTGCTCGCTCGGGTTCCCGAGACCGATGACGTTCGTCGAGCGGCGGCGGCGGCTCGGGTGTCGTTGCGCCCCGCCGACGATTTCGACGAGCAACTGACCGAACTGCTCGAGCAGGTGAAGGTCGACGACGAGGCGCGCCAGCGATTCGTCGACATTCTCGAACTCATGGGTCCCGACGACCCGCGTACGGCGGCCTGGCGCAAGAAGCTGACCGCCCGCCTCTACTGAACCGCACCGCGAAGGAGCACGACGTTGTCAACGGCCCTGCGCCGCCCGGTGGACCGCCTCGGCGAACCATTCGACGTCGTGGTGGTCGGAGGGGGAATCACCGGTGTGTGCGTCGCCCGCGAAGCTGCCTCGCGCGGTCTGCGAGTCGCGTTGCTCGAGCGTTCGGATTTCGGATCGGGCACGAGTAGTGCGACGACGAAGTTCATCCACGGAGGGATTCGCTATCTCGAGCAGTACGACGTGGCGGTCGTGCGTGAGAGTCTGCGCGAGCGACGGATCCTCGCCCTGGGAGCCCCTCATCTCGTCGAGCAGACGCAGTTCATCATGCCGGCTTGGCGGTGGAGCAAACCGCCCACGCCACTGCTCGGTGCCGGTGTCGCCCTCTATCACACGCTGTCGTTCGATCGGAATCGCAGTGCTCCGCCGTCGCTTCGTATCCCGACACCGCGTTGGTTGAGCCGGAACGAACTGTTGACCCGCGTGCCGTGGCTCGATCCGGAGTCCCTGCAGGGTGGTTTCGCCTATCACGACACCTTGAACGTCCATCCTGAACGTCTTCTTCTCGCCTACGCGCGATCGGCCGCCGCCGCTGGGGCTGTTCTCGTCAACCATTGCGAGGTCACCGGTTTTCGCAGCGACATCGACGGTGACACTGTGATCGTGCGAGGGGTCGACGTCGTCGATCGCCTCGACGGGCGGACGTATCGAGTCGATGCATCGGTGGTGGTGAACGCCGCCGGCCCCTGGATCGAGGAGGTGCTCGGCTCGATCGGACGACGTCTCGGAGTCGGTGTCGATCGGTCGAAAGGTGTGCACGTACTCACTCGACCGCTCGGTGGCGGATCGGTGAAGGACGCGGTCTTCGCGCGCGCCAGATCCGGACGCCACGTGATCGTGTCGCCCTGGATGGGCAAATCGTTCATCGGACCCACCGACACGGCGATGAGTGTCGACGACCCGGTCACCTGCGATCCCGAGGACGTCGAGCAGATCCTCGACACCGTCAACTCGACGATGTCTCCGACGGAGGTGGCGCTGACGTTCGACGACGTGGAACTCACGACGGTCGGAGTTCGCCCCCTCATCAAGGTCGACGACGAGCGATCCGAGGTCGCGCAGTCGTCCGACACGTACTCGGCGAGTCGCCGTCACGAACTCCATCACCACATCGACCGCGGTGTCGCCAATCTCTGGACGATCGCCGGTGGGAAGTGGACCACGGCGCGTGCTACGGCCGAAGACATGGTCGACGAACTCTTCGTCCACGAGTTGTCGCACGAAAGGGAGCGCTCGTTCGGCTCCCGAACGGCCCCGGCTCACGGCACCTTCGCCTGGGCCGAAGACGCCGAACCGTTCCTCCTCGAAGCGAGCGCCGAATTGATCGAGGCGGGAGTTCCCGAGAAGTCGGCTGAAATCGTCGTTCGCGCCCACGGAACCGACTATCGGCGCATCCTGGATCTGGTGACCGTCGATCCGCGCCTGGCCTCGCCGATACCCGGTACCGACGAGATCGAGGCCCAGGTGATCGTCGCCGTGGTCGACGAGGCGGCGCGCACACTCGCCGACGTGATCGATCGACGATTGATCTCCGGTACGACAGCTCGAGTCGCCGAGCCGACGTTGCGGGCGGTGGCGAGAGTCGCAGCACCGCTGCTCGGTTGGTCCGAGGCGGTGGTCGAGTCGGAGGTCGATCGCGAACGTCGCCGTCGCGAGGTGATCGACACCCATTGGCGCACCCGTCGCCCCTGAAGACACATCGCGCCGGGCGCGGGAGGCACAGATGGACGAGTGGCGTCCGCAGGCCCCGATCGACGACGAGACTCCGTGGTCTCGTTTCGTCTCGTGGCTGAAGTTCGTGGGGCCGGCCAAGGTCGTCGTTTCGGTCGGTGGTGTCGTGGTCGCCGCCGTGATCGGTTGGGCACTGCTCCGACCGGCCGAACCCGGTGCCGAGGCGACACTCGGAACGCTGGCTCCGAATTCATCGAGCGAGATCGAACCCGACTCCGGAACGAACGCGGGAGACGAAGTCGCGTCGAAGGTCGTCGTTCACGTCGCCGGCTCGGTGGTCGCGCCAGGCGTCTACGAACTGGCGAGCGGCGCCCGGGTGGTCGATGCGGTCTCGGCGGCCGGTGGAGCACTGGCGCGCGCGGCGACCGACGCCGTGAATCTCGCGTCGCGACTCGAGGATGGTCAGCGGGTGTACCTGCCGGCGATCGGTGAAGTGGTGGCGGAGGCTGTCGGTTCCGACGCGGACACCGACAACGGTGTGATCGATCTCAACAGTGCGACGGCTGAGCAGCTCGATCGACTGCCCGGAGTCGGACCGTCGACCGCGGCTGCGATCATCGCTCGGCGTGACGAGATCGGACGTTTCGTCGCCGAGGAGGATCTACTCGCCGTTCCGGGAATCGGTCCGTCGAAAGTGGCGGCCTGGCGCGGCTTGATCGCGTTCTGACGCGCCGGTGATCAGAGATTCACCGACAAGACGGTTCCGGCGATCGCGATACCCACGAGCGAGCCGGCCCAGATGCCGACGGCGAGGCGGAGCCATTCCCGCCGCCACTCCGGCCAACCAGTGATCGGACGGCGTGACGAGCGACGGGCGGCGACCGCTCCCACGACGAACCACACGAGCGCACTGGTGATCACGGCGACGAGCCAGCGAACGGCTCCGCCCATGACGGGAATGCCGGTCATGGGAAGTGTGGGGACGGCCACGACGGCGAGTACGAATCCGGGAACTCCACGCCAAGCCGAGTCGGATCCGACGAGGAGAATGGCGGCCACCAGCGCGATGACGGCCGCTGACGACACCGACGCAATTGGGCCCAGTCGACGAACGGTTCGGCGATGGTGGCGAGGTCCATCGGGTACGACCACCCGGCGCGAAATCGTCTCGACGGCCACGGAACAACCGTACGACCCTCCGGGATCGGATTCCAGCATGCTCTCGCCGTTGCTCGTCACAGCCGTGCTCGTGGTGGCCGCAGTGTGGTGGTCGGACGTGGTCGTCGACCCGATCCGTGGTGTCGATCGTCGTCTGTCGTGGACGTCGTGTGCGGTCTCGGTTCTCGTCGCACTATTCGTCGCGAGGCGTCTTCGGCGTGTGCTGCCACTCGTCGTGCTGGTGCTCATGGGAATTTCGTTCGGTCGGGGAGTCGTGGAGTGGTCGGTGCAGACACGAACGGTCGACGGACGGGTGGATGCTGTCGTGAGGGTCGTCGAAGATCCGGAATTTCGCGGCCGGGGAGTACGGATCGTCGTCGACGACGGACGGGATCGGCTCGAGGCCTATGCCTACGGTTCGGTGGGTCGTCGACTGTCGCGTGTGTCGGCCGGCGAGATGATCGACGTGGTCGGAAGCCGTCGCTCGTTCGACTCGTCGTCGAGTCGACGGCGACTTCTTCGACACGTGACGGGCCGACTCGACATCGAGGCGGTGAACGTCCGACCGCTCGGTGTCGAAAGAACCGGGGGCGGCCTCGATCGAGCGGCGAACCGCGTGCGCAACTCGTTGGAGCACGGTGCACGTGTCCTGCCTGCCGGCGATCGGGCTCTGTTACTCGGATTCCTGGTCGGGGACGACCGATTCCAGTCCTGGGAGACCATTTCGGCCTTCCGCGAGAGCGGGTTGGCCCATCTGACGGCGGTGTCGGGTCAGAACGTCGCCTTCGTGCTGGCCATCGTGTCACCACTGGTGTCCCGACTGTCTCGTGGCGCCCGTGTGAGCGTGACCATCGTCGTGCTCGCATGGTTCGCCGTGTTGACGCGGGCCGAGCCGTCGGTCGTTCGCGCAGTCTTCATGGCCGGAGCGGCGACGATCGGATCGGTCCTCGAGTGGCGACGACGCGGCCTCGACGTTCTTTGTCTCGCCGTCGTTCTCGGTGCAATCGTCGATCCCTTCCTCGTCTGGAGCATCGGTTGGTGGCTCTCGATCGGTGGTTGTGTGGGTCTGGCGGTGATCGCACCTCGAGTCGAACGGACTCTGCGATCAGGCCGCGTGGCCGCCGTCGTGTCGCCGACGATCGGCGCCCAGTTGGGAGTGCTACCGGTGTCGGCACTGGTGTTCGGTTGGCCGAGCGCGTGGTCGGTTCCGTGCAACGTGCTGGCGGGGCCGGTCGCCGGCCTCGCGATGCTGGTGGGTCTGCCGGTCACTCTCTTCTCCTCGTTCCTTCCCGATTCGGCGGCGTCGATCGTGATGGCCCCCGTCCTCTCGGCGGTTCGATGGGTCGACACCGTGGCTCGCCTGGGGGCGATGTCGGACGTGCCCGGCTGGGTCGATGCCGCGGTTGCGATCCTCGTCCCCGTGGCGTTGATCCTGCTGGGCCGCCAGCAGACCGCCGCTCGAGGCAACGATGTGGCAACCTCTGCGTATGAGCGTTCACCTCGTCCACGGCGCTGACGATGCGCTGGTGGCCGACAAGGTGACCGAGATCGTTCGTGAACTGGTGGGTGACGAGGATCGTTCCCTGGTGCTCGAAGAGTTCGCCGGTGATTTCGTGATGGCGGGTGCGACCGAAGCCGCGAGCACCCCGCCGTTCTTCACCGAGCGGCGGGTGGTGGTGGTCGATCGTGGCGGCGCGTTGTCGGCCGATGACGTCGCGGTTCTGGTCGAATACCTCGCCGACCCACCCGAGTTCACCGACCTCGTGATCGTGTGGAGTTCGGGTCGCGTGTCCGACGCGCTGAAGAAGGCCGTCACCAAGTCGGGTGGCCGAGTGATCGACCCGTCACCGCCCACGCGAGCCGCCGATCGACGCGAATGGTGGAGCGAGCAGATCCGGGCTCGCGAACTCGATATCGAGCCGGCGGCACAGGCGATGCTCGTCGAATGGCTCGGCGAGGACGTGTCACGACTCGACGGTCTCGTGCGAACTCTCAAATCGGCCTACGGATCGAAGCGCGTGTCGGTCGACATGCTCCGCCCGTATCTCGGCGAGCGAGGTGATGTCCTTCCGTGGGATCTCACCGACGCGATCGACGGCGGTCGCGCGACGGAGGCGTTGCGCGCGGCACGACGGATGATGAAGGCAGGGGAGCGTCATCCGTTGCAGATCCTCGCGCAGCTCCACAATCACTACGGTCGTCTTGCCCGACTCGACGGTGAGGATCTCTCGTCGAAGGAGTCGATCGAGGCAGCGGCCGGTGTCAAGGGCTATCCGGCGCAGAAGGCTTTCAACACGTACCG
>CAZTPF010000017.1:11662-15448 GCA_964614655.1 uncultured Bifidobacterium sp. | reverse complement strand
GTTCCGACGCTGGCCCGAGCAGTCTTGACGCGCGTCTTCAACTCGCTCTTGACGGCCTTGTTGCGCTCGGCCGCCTTGGCGTTGGTGCGATTGCGCTTCTTCTGACTCTTGATGTTGGCCACGTGAACCTCGTTGCGTCGATAACGGCTGGTGAAGGGTACCAGCGCCGGTGCTCGACCCCAACAGGGATCGGGTCGCTCCCGGACGTCGGTCGAGATCCAACACCCCAGGTCAGGGGCGGGGGATAGGCTCACCCAGGGCGTCGTTCGACGAGGCCCTTCGACCCCCATGGACCTCTCCCGCATCCGCAACTTTTCGATCATCGCCCACATCGATCACGGCAAGTCGACCCTCTCCGACCGCATCCTCGAGATCACCGGGGCCGTCGACAAGCGTGAGATGCGCGAGCAGTACCTCGACTCGATGGACCTCGAGCGCGAGCGGGGGATCACGATCAAGGCCCAGAACGTCCGAGTCGAGTGGAAGGGGCACACCCTCCACCTGATCGACACTCCCGGCCACGTCGACTTCGGCTACGAGGTGAGTCGTTCTCTCGCCGCCTGCGAAGGTGTCGTGTTGGTGGTCGACGCCGCTCAGGGGATCGAGGCCCAGACCTTGGCCAACTGCTACCTGGCTCTCGAGAACGATCTGGAGATCGTGGCCGCCCTCAACAAGATCGACCTTCCGGCCGCCGATCCCGATCGCTACGCCATGGAGATCGAGACCGTGCTCGGAATTCCGGCCGAGGAGATCCTGCGTATCTCGGCCAAGACCGGGGAGGGCGTCGACGCTCTGCTCGACGCGGTCTGCGAGCGGATCCCGTCACCGGTCGGAGACGCCGAGGCGCCACTTCAGGCTCTCATCTTCGACAGTCAGTACGACCAGTACCGAGGTGTGGTGTCGTCGATTCGGGTCATGAACGGTCGGATGACGAGTGGCTCTCGGCTCTCCTTCATGCAGGCCAAGGCCCAGCACGAAGCCATCGAGATCGGGGTGCGCCGTCCGGTCACGACACCGGTCGCCGAACTGGGCCCCGGTGAGGTGGGCTATCTGATCGCCGGGATCAAGGACGTGGCCGAGGCCCGTTCGGGTGAGACGGTCACGCTGGCCGCCCGACCGGCCGATCAGCCGTTGCCGGGTTACCGCGATCCGAAGCCCATGGTCTTCTGCGGGCTCTACCCGATCGACGGCGACGACTTCGAGAATCTGCGCGAAAGCCTGCAGAAGTTGAAACTGAACGACGCATCGATCACCTACGAACCAGAGACGTCCGGCGCGCTCGGTTTCGGTTTCCGCTGTGGGTTCCTCGGTCTCTTGCACATGGAGATCGTGAAGGAGCGACTCGAACGCGAATTCGGACTGTCGCTCATCGCGACGGCTCCCAGCGTGGAGTACCGGGTCACCAAGACCAACGGCGAGACCGTGATCGTCGACAATCCGGCCGACCTGCCGCCGGCCCAGAGCATCGATGCGATCGAAGAGCCCTACTTCCGGGTCAGCATCATCACGCCGAAGGACTACACCGGAACGCTCATGGAGTTGTGCCAGTCGCGGCGCGGCGACATGACGAAGCTCGAGTACCTGTCGCCCGAGCGGGTTGAACTCCACTACAAGATTCCGCTGGCCGAAGTCGTGGTCGACTTCTTCGATCAGATGAAGAGTCGCACTCAGGGCTACGCCAGCCTCGACTACGAGCTCGAGGGATACCAGCCGAGCCATCTCGTGAAGGTCGACCTTCTTCTCAACGGCCTGGCGGCCGATGCCTTCTCGACGATCGTCCATCGCGACAAGGCCTTCGACTACGGGCGTCGCATGTGCGAGAAATTGCGCGAGCTCATCCCGCGCCAGATGTTCGACGTGCCGATCCAGGCGGCCATCGGAGGCAAGGTCATCGCGCGCGAGACGGTGAAGGCCAAGCGCAAGGACGTTCTGGCGAAGTGCTACGGCGGCGACATCACCCGTAAGCGCAAACTTCTCGAGAAGCAGAAAGAGGGCAAGAAGAAGATGAAGGCCATCGGACGCGTCGAGGTTCCGGGCGACGTCTTCATCTCGGCTCTCAAGCTCGACGACTGAGGTCGACGAGATGACTTCGGCCGGAACCTTTCGCTCACTCCGGACTCGCAACGCGCGACTCTTCTTCGGAGGGCTCATGGTCTCGAACATCGGGACGTGGCTGCAGGCGACGGCGATGTCGATCCTCGTGTATCGGCTCACCGGCCAGGCCACGAGCCTCGGTGTGGCCGTGGCCCTGCAGTTCCTGCCGATGCTGTTCCTCGGAGCGTGGGCCGGAGCCCTGGCCGATCGACACGACAAGAGAACCATGTGCCTCCTCACCCAAGGAGCTCTCACGGCTCAGGCGTTCGTCCTTGCGGTACTCGATTTCGCCGGGCTGGCCAACGTCGGGGCCATCTACGTGCTGTCGTTCGTTCTCGGGGTGGCCGGTGCTCTCGACAACCCGGCTCGACGGGGCTTGGTCGTCGAATTGGTGCCACCGGCCGACATCAGCAATGCGATGAGTCTGAACACGGCCGTGATGACCGGTTCGCGGGTCTTCGGCCCGGCGCTCGCCGCCGCACTGATCGGCCCACTCGGCACCGCCTGGTGCTTCATGATCAACGCCCTGTCGTTCGTAGCCGTGCTCGTCTCGTTGGTGCTGATCGATCCGTCGACGCTTCACCGGGGGCCGTTGGCTTCTCGTGGAGGGACGCCGGTGCGCGACGCGCTGCGCTTCGTCATGGCTGATTCGCAGCTCCGACGATTCCACGTGGTGCTCGTGGTCGTCAGCACGTTCGCCTTCAACTACTCGGTGTCGTTGCCGAAGTTGAGTGACGTTCGGTGGGGTGACGACCGTTGGTTCGGCTGGGTGCTGTCGATGGTGAGTGTCGGAAGTGTGATCGGTTCTCTGCTGGTGGCCTCGCGTCGTGAGGCGACCCCTCGAATGTTCGTCGGAAGTGTGGCCTTGCTCGGAGCGTCGGGACCGCTCGTCGCCTGGGCGCCGTCGGGTCCGTGGGCCTTCGTCGGTGCGATTCCGCTCGGAATCGGAGGGGCCGGTTTTCTCGCCTCCTTCAACGGACTCGTCCAGCAGAAGTGCCCGTCCGACATGCGCGGTCGGCTGCTCGCGCTGTCGGCGGTGGCCTTCCTCGGTTCGACGCCGATCGGAGGGCCGATCACCGGAGTGGTCGCCGACAGCTGGGGAGCCGAGTGGTCGCTCGCCTACGGCAGTTTCATCACTCTCGCCGCCGCCATCTACGCCATCGACCGGAGTTCTGGTGCGGAATCTTCACCGTCAGGGTCGAAAACTCTCACCAGATCCACGGTGTCGTCGCCGATAACGTGAGGTCGTGAGCGTTCTTCGTCGTCTCGTCTGGACCGAACTCGATGTGACGAGTCGTCGGGCCCTTCTCGACCGAGACATCGATCGGGCGGTGTCGCCGCAGTTGCGCGAACAGATCTCGGCCCTGGTTGCCGACGTGCGCGAACGGGGCGACGAAGCGCTGTGCGAAGCACTCGCCACCTTCGACGGCGTCGAGGTCGCGCCGAGTGAGCTGCGTGTCTCTCCCGAAGAACGCGAGCAGGCGAGTGCACAGGTCGGCGACGACGTCCGTTCCGCGATTCGCGACATGGTCGACCACGTCCGGCGTTTCAACGAGGCCCTTCTCGAGCGACTGGCCGACTGGAGTTTCGAGAGCGAACCGGGCCTCGTGGTGGGCGAGAAGGTGTCGCCCATTGCCTCGGCCGGACTCTTCTGCCCGAGTGGCAAGGCCAGCTATCCGAGTGTGCTGGCCC
>CAZTPF010000017.1:0-11562 GCA_964614655.1 uncultured Bifidobacterium sp. | reverse complement strand
TCGGCCGGACTCTTCTGCCCGAGTGGCAAGGCCAGCTATCCGAGTGTGCTGGCCCAACTCGGCGGCCCGGCCGTGGTCGCCCGAGTTCCCGACGTGCAGGTCGTGGTTCCACCCAAGCCGGGTGGCGGTGGCGCGGTCGACGCCGTCGTGCTGGCGGTGGCCGACGAGCTCGGACTCGAGAACGTGTATCGAGTCAACGGGCCGGCCGGAATCGCCGCTCTGGCGTTCGGTACCGACACCATCTCGCGAGTCGTGAAGGTCATGGGGCCGGGTTCGTGGCCGGTGACCGTCGCTCAACTCGAAGTGCAGCGTTACGGCACCGCCACCCAGATGGCCCTCGGCCCCACCGAGAGCGTCGTGGTGGCCGACGATTCCGCCGACCCCCGTCGACTGGCCGCCGATCTCCTGATCGAAGCCGAACACGGAACCGACAGTTGCACTCTGCTCGTGACGACGAGCGCGGCGTTGATCGACGCCGTCGACGTCGAGCTGACGGAGCAGATGGCGGTGTTGCCTCCCGATCGCGCACGAGCCGCCGCGGCATCGCTCGGAGAGAACGGCGGAGCCGTGTTCGTCGACGATCTCGCAACCGCCATCGACGTCGCCAACCAGTTCGCGCCCGAGCATCTTCAATTGGTGGTTCGACCGGCCGACGAAGAACGGGTGATGGCAGGGTTGGTGCACGCCGGTGAGATCCTGCTCGGCCAGGACACTCCCTTCTCGGCGGCCAACTTCGTGATCGGGTGTCCGGCGTCGCTTCCCACCAACGGATTCGCGCGAGTCACGAGCGGTGTGACGGTCGATGCGTTCCTGAAGCGGACCGCCGTCGCGCGGGCGTCGTCCGATGCACTGCGACGTCTGGCCCCGAGCATCGTCACGTTGTCCGACGTGGAAGGTTTCTCGGCCCACGGAAACGCGTTGCGAATTCGCTTCCCCGATCTCACCCGTCACGGCTCCGACTGACACACTCTTCGCATGAGCCGAGCGATCATGTGGTTCCGGCGAGACCTACGTCTCGCCGACAATCCGGCCTTGTTGCGTGCACTCGCCGAACACGACGAAGTCGTTCCGCTGTTCGTGGTCGACCCGAATCTGTTCGATCGGTCCGGTCTGCCTCGGCTGGTCTTCATGTGCGACGCGCTCAATGCGCTCGACGACGCGATGGGTCGGGCGCTCTTGTATCGCTACGGCGACCCGATCGACGTGATCCCGTCGTTCTGCGACGAATTCGGCATCGACGCGGTCTACGCGGCCCGTGATTTCGCTCCGTACGGGATCCGACGTGATCGCGAGGTGGCCGAACGTCTGTCGGGCGCTGGGCGGCGTCTGGTGTTCGAAGGATCGCCCTACGCCGTCGACCCGGGAACGGTTCGCAAGGACGACGGCACTCCCTATTCGGTCTTCACTCCGTTCTCGAAGCGCTGGCTGGCTGCCGGATGGTCCTCGGTGTCCGATGCGCCACGTGATCCGAACTGGCTCGGAGCTCCCACGATCAAGTGCGCCGGACGGCCGAAGCGCCCCGACATCGACGTCGTGCTTCCACCGTTCACCGAAGACGGCGCATGGGGGCAATGGGAGGAGTTCCGAGATCGCGGCTCCGACGGGCTCGACGGTTACGACGAACGTCGCAATGACCCCTCGGTGGCCGGAACGAGTCGGATCTCGACCGCTTTGCGTTGGGGGCTCGTGCACCCTCGTCAGCTGTTGCGAGACCTCGACGACTCCAAGGCCCATCAGACCTTCCGTAGCGAGATCGCCTGGCGCGAGTTCTACGGCGACGTCTTGTTCCATCGTCCCGACACCACGTGGCAGAACCTCAATCGGAAGATGGACGCCATGGTGTTCGACGAGGGTCCGGTCGCCGACGAGCGGTTCCGTGCCTGGTGCGAGGGTCGCACCGGCTATCCGATCGTCGACGCCGGAATGCGCGAACTTCTGGCGACCGGTTGGATGCACAACCGTGTGAGGATGATCGTCGCCAGCTTCCTCGTGAAGGATCTGCACCTTCCGTGGCAATGGGGGGCTCGTCACTTCATGCGTCACCTGGCCGACGGCGACGTGGCGAGCAACTCCCACGGCTGGCAGTGGACGGCGGGAACGGGAACCGATGCCGCGCCGTACTTCCGCGTGTTCAATCCCGTCGCCCAAGGCGAGCGCTGGGACCCGACCGGTGACTACGTGAGGCGTTTCGTTCCCGAGTTGGCCGATCTGCCCACCTCGCAGATCCATTCGCCGTGGTCGAAAGGCGGTGGAGTGCCGCTCGGCTACGTTCCGCCAATCGTCGATCATTCGGTCGAGCGAGACGAGGCACTGGCGCGCTACAAGGCGGTCACCGGAGGCTGACGAGACCCGGCGAGTAGACTCGGAGTCGCAATGCTGGACGAACGCAAGACCGCGATCCTGCGAGCAGTCGTGCAGGAGTACATCGGGACGGGTCAACCCGTCGGCTCGACGCACATCGCCCAGGCGCACGAAGTCAACGTGTCGTCGGCCACCGTCCGCAACGAAATGGCGGTGCTCGAGCAGGAGGGTTATCTCGCTCAGCCCCACACGTCGGCCGGACGCGTTCCCACCGACAAGGGCTATCGCTTCTTCGTCGACCACCTCACCCAACCCGGTCGTCTCGACGACGTGAAGGTGGGTCAGGTGCGCGAATTCTTCGACGGCGCTCACGGTCGTCTCGAAGAGCTGCTGGCCCGAACCTCGCAGTTGGTCGCCGGACTCACCAACTACGCCTCGGTGGTGCTCGGACCCACGGTCGAGAAGGCGGCGGTCAAGACCGTGCAGCTGGTGTCGCTGTCGCCTCGCACCACCTTGGCGGTGGCGGTTCTGTCGAACGGCCAGGTCGAGAGTCAGCAGATCGACACACCCGACGACGTCGACGAGACGACGGTGTTGGCGGCCACGGCCGCTCTCCAGAGTGCGGCCACCGGTCGACCGCTGGCCGAGGTGTCGGCTCCCGCCACCGGAGACTCGGCGGTCGACGCCCTGTGTCGGGACGCGCTCGAAGCCTTGCGCACGAAAGGTTCTGACGACCCGGTCTTTTTGGGAGGGGTGTCGTCGATGGCGGCGGCCTTCGACGCGGTCGACGTCGTTCGTCAGGTGCTGCACACGCTCGAACAGCAGTTCCTCGTCGTCACCCTCGTGCAGGACGTGCTCGACCGAGGGTTGAGCGTCGCCATTGGGGCCGAACACGGAGTCGAGCCCTTGGCGAATTGCTCGGTGGTCGTCGCACCGGTGGTGGTCGACGGACAAGCGATGGGAACCGTCGGAGTTCTCGGTCCGACGCGTATGGATTACCCGCAGGCGTTGGCCACTGTCGAGGTCGTGTCCGATCGACTCGGCCGTCGGCTCGGCGAGGGCTGATCGATGGCCGACTACTACGAGATCCTCGGCGTGTCGCGTGACGCGTCACCCGACGAGATCAAGAAGGCATACCGCTCTCTCGCTCGTCGGCTGCATCCCGATGCGAATCCCGGCGACGGTGAGGCCGAGGAGAAGTTCAAGCAGGTTGCGCAGGCCTACGAAGTGCTGTCCGATCCCGAGGCGCGGGCGCGGTACGACCGTTTCGGCGAAGCCGGCGTCGGCGGCGCGGGCGGTCCCGGTGACTTCTTCGGGGGAGGGGGCGGTCTCGGCGACATCTTCGATGCCTTCTTCGGTGGTTCGAGTCCGTTCGGCAACTCGCGGGGCCCGAGCGGTCCGCCCCGCGGTCAGGATCTCGAAGTCGTGGCCGACATCGCCTTCGAGCAGGCGGTGTTCGGAGCGACGTTGCCGGTCACGGTGCGAACAGCGGTGGCCTGCGACGACTGCGAGGGAACCGGAGCCGGCCAGGGAACCGCACCTGTCACTTGTGTCGACTGCAACGGCACCGGACAGGTGCAACGAGTTCGCCAGAGCCTGCTCGGCCAGATGATCAGTTCGCAGGCCTGTCAACGTTGTCGTGGATTCGGACAGGTCATCGCCACTCCGTGCACCAGCTGTTCGGGTGAAGGTCGTGTGGTCACCGACAAGACGTATCAGGTCGACGTTCCGGCCGGAGTCGACACCGGATCGACACTGCGACTGACCGGTCGCGGTGCCACCGGGCCCCGCGGCGGTGCGGCCGGTGATCTCTACGTGCATCTACGCGTGGCTCCGCATGACGTCTTCGAACGGGACGGAAGCGACCTCGTCTCCGAGATCGACGTGTCGTACCCGCAAGCGTGTCTCGGTACGACGCTCGAGATCGAAACTCTCGACGGGGACGAGACGTTGGTCGTGCCGCCGGGCACTCAACCGGGTCGCGTGTTCACCCTGCCGCGACGTGGCGTGCCGAGGTTGCAAGGACGGGGTCGTGGCGATCTTCGGATCGTCGTGAACGTCGCCGTTCCCACGTCTCTCGGCGACGAGGAAAAGGCATTGCTCCGACAGTTGGCCGAGTTGAAGGGTGACGAAGTCGCACCCGAGGAGCAAGGCTTCTTCTCGCGCATCAAGTCGGCGTTCTCATGATCGAGCGCCGAACGTCGGCCGCTCATGTGTTCGTCGACGATCTCGATACTCCAGCGCTGGCCGAAGACGACGTTCACCATCTATCCCGAGTACTCCGACTGCGAGACGGCGAGCGTGTCACGGCGAGTGACGGTCGGGGCCGCTGGCGGAGTTGTCGCTTCTCAGCGGGTTCCCTGACGGTTGACGGTCCGGTCGAGTCGGACGAGTCGGCTTCCGACGTGATCGTGTTGTTCGCGCTCGGCAAAGGCGACAAGCCTGAGGTCGTGGTCCAGAAGTTGACCGAGCTCGGGGTGTCGCGCATCGTGCCGTTCGTGGCCGAGCGCTCGGTGGTGAAGTGGGACGACGACAAGGCGCGCCGAAACGTCGATCGTCTGCGCAAGGTCGCGCGCGAAGCGGCGATGCAGAGTCGACAGATCGTGCTTCCGATCGTCGACGACGTGCAACCGTCGTTGAGCGATGCCGAGTCACTGGTGGGCGAGGTCGTGCTCGCCGAACCGGGAGGACCGAACCTCGACGGATCGGTGGTCGCCATCGCCGTCGGGCCCGAGGGCGGATTCACGGCCGCCGAACTCGACGGTCGTCGCATCGTTTCGTTGCCGGGGGGCATCTTGCGGGCCGAGACCGCGGCTGTGGTTGCCGGCGCGTTGCTGGTCGATTACCGGCGCTGACCACGGAGAGTGGCGAGCGTGGTCGTAAAGTGACGACGATGGCCCGTTCACCTCGCTCTCCGAACACCGAGCGTGACGAGGTCGTCGATCCGGCCGACGTCGACTACGGCCGTCGGGTCGGCGAGCGACTGCGAGCGATTCGCAAACAGAAGAAATTGTCGTTGCACGAGCTCGACGACGTGTCGAACGGAGAATTCAAGGCGTCGGTCGTCGGCGCCTACGAACGCGGTGAGCGAGCCATTTCTCTGCCTCGTCTCCAGCGTCTGGCCGAGGTGTACTCGGTGCCGGTGGCCCAGTTGCTTCCGTTCGACGAGTCGGATCCAGGAGTCGATCCTGATTCGGTGTCGAGTCGTTCGAGGAAACTGGCCATCGATCTGGTGCGATTGTCGGAGATGACCGGCCCGAGCGCCGAGATGCTGACGCGGTTCTTGTCGATGATCCAGGTGCAGCGAGGCGACTTCAACGGCAAAGTTCTCACGATCCGAGCTCATGACGTTCGAGCCATCGCCGCCATGCTCGACGTCCCTCTCGAAGACGTGACCGCCCGTCTCGACGCCCTCGAACTGCTCTATCGTCCCGCTCGATGAGCGACTTCGGCGTCTACGTCCACGTGCCCTTCTGTCGGCACCGCTGCGACTATTGCGCCTTCGCGACTTTCACCGACCGTGATCATCTGATGATCCGCTACGTCGACGCCGTCCGGGTCGACCTTCGTCGGGCGGTCGATGCGGGAATGCGGCCCGCCGACACGGTGTTCTTCGGCGGTGGGACGCCCACACGTCTCGCTCCCGAGCTTCTGGTGTCGATCCTCGACGAGATCCCGCGGTCGGATGGAGCCGAGGTCACGGTCGAATGCAATCCCGACGACGTGTCGGAGTCGATGTTCCGCCTCTTCGTTGATCACGGCGTCAATCGCATCAGTTTCGGTGTGCAGTCGATGCAGGATCACGTTCTGGCCTCGCTCGGTCGAACTCACGATCCCGACAACGTGACACGCGGTGTGGAGGCCGCCCGTCGAGTCGGCCTCGACGACTTCAATCTCGACGTGATCTACGGAGCCCATGGCGAGTCGGTCGACGACTGGGAGCGGACCGTCCGATCGATCATCGATCTCGGACCCCCTCACGTTTCGGCTTACGGACTCACGGTGGAGGCCGGAACCCCGTTGGCCGAACGACCGGACCAACATCCCGACGACGATCAGCAGGCCGAGATGTACGAGGTGGTCGACGATCTCTTGTCGCAGGCCGGGCTCGCGAACTACGAGGTGTCGAACTGGGCTCGTCCCGGCCACGAGAGTCGTCACAACCGCGTCTACTGGAATCAAGGCGACTACCGAGGCTTCGGTTCGGCGGCCCACTCGCACGAGACGGGACGACGGTGGTGGAACGTTCGCACCCCGGATCGATACGTTGAAGCGATCGAGGCCGGGCGTTCGGCACAGTCGTCCGAGGAGACCCTCGACGACGAGACGCGCCGCATCGAGGGATTGCAGCTGGCTCTGCGCACCCGAGACGGTGTGCCGACTGATGCCTTCGCTCCGGCCGATCTCGACGTGCTCGACGGCATGGTCGTGGTGGAGGGCCAGCGGGCCGTGTTGACCCGGCGTGGACGTCTGATGGCCAATGAGGTGTCGTTGCGTCTGCGCTGAGTGGGGCCGAGCCCGGCGGCGGCTAAGATCGAGTCGCTTCGGGCGTGTAGCTCAGTTGGTTAGAGCGCCACCATGACACGGTGGAGGTCTCGGGTTCGAGTCCCGCCACGCCCACCACAAGATGGACCCGGGTCAAGTGGGTCAGTCCTGGCTGGCTGTCACCTCAACCGATGCATCGATGATCACGCGATGCAGCACGGTGAGCCGGGCGACTCCCATGGCGTGGTCAGCGACCCGCCACACGTTGGCGAGGTGGGTCCAGCCGAGTCGGGCCAGGGTGCAGTCATGGGTGATTCGGGTGATACGGAACAACGTGTAGATCTGTCCGTTGCCGGTCACAACCGTGAATTCAGGGTCGTCGACGATCTCGCTGGTTTCGGTGCTCTCCGGTAGGAGTCGGCACCCCGGTTCGATCATTCGAGCACGGTCTGCACGAAGTCGGGGATTCGGGTCGAGGACACGTGTGCGACGGCGAGTTGAGTTCGGTACCTCATGTCGTTCGCAACGAGCAGTGACGCGATGTGATTTCTCACCTTTTGAATGTTCCAGTCCAGGGCGATGGCGATCTCGTCGTCAGTTGCACCGATCGCCAGAAGATCGAGCAATCCGTGGTCTTCGGTGTCGGTCACTTTCAGATGGCGAACCAGAAGGTTGGGGATGACTCCGATGCTCTTCAGCAACTCGCCATCACCCGTAGTGGATCTTTCGCAGATCTGGTCGAGATCGGCCAGCAATTTCTCGGCGTCGCCGGACAAGTCGAGGATGCCGTCGAATCCACTCGAGAGAGCCCGCGCTCGTGTGCTCACTCTGGGGCTGTGGGCGATCAGGACGAGGGAAGGATCGTTCGAGAGTGAGGGTGCGACGTCTTTCTTGATGGCTCGTGCGACCTCGATCCAGTCGAAGGGAAGAAGCACTGCGTCGATCGGATCGGAACGTAGCGTTTCGATCAACTCGACACCCGTCGAGCGAAGTGGAGGGACGCGGAAGTCGGGGCGTCTCGAGAGCAAAGAATGCGCCAGGTCGGCTTCGGCAGATCTCCAACCGGCAACACAGGCACTGAGCATCGGTCGGTCCTCTCGTCGGCTTGGAGAGCTCACAGCTCAGAAAAACGGAAGGCTATCGAATCTCGGCTGTCTTGTCGGACGATGATCGAACCGCCGATCTCGAGATAAGTACTTTCATCAAAATGCTCGGGCTCTTTCCGATACATAGGTTCTGTACGTCCGGAACAATTCAGTACTGAATGGGGGCTCACGTGCGCATCGTCGTCGATCGTCAGGTGAATCGATCCGTCCCGGATCTCGAGCAGGCCCTGTCGCGCCGAGACAGAACCTCGATGCTCGGAGTCTTCGACTCGGACGCATCTCTCGAGAAGATGATTCAGGTCGTGCGGCACTTCCGACCTGAGATCGTCGTGGTCGACGCAGGATGGCTCTCGGCTGCAGCTCTCCTTGGGCGGATACTCGTTCTGGGAGGGAATGCCCAGGCTCGGGCAGTCATCGGATGTTCGAAATGGAGTGAGGCGCTCGACATTCGTGCTCGAAGGCTCGGCTTCTTCGACGTCGTCGACTTGGCGGAGCTTTCTGCCGGCGATATGGCCGAGCGGTTGACCGAAATCTGCCGAGGAAGTTCGCGCCTGTGGGGCGATTCTGATGATCCCGGCGAAAGTGTGTCGGGAGACATTCGAGTTGTCGACTCGTTGGGCGACGATCTCGACGTCGAAATCGTCGAACTTCTGGCCTTGGGGCTGTCCGACCGTGAAATCTCCGACGGAGTGCACTTGTCGCTCCAAGCGGTGAGGAACCGGGTCAGTGGCATGCTCGATCGTTCGGGATGCGCCAACAGAACTCATCTCGGTTGGGCCTATACCTCGGCGAAAACCGTCGAACTGATCTGCCCGGCGAGCTCGCCATGAACCATCGGTGGTCGTGTTCGTCGAGCTGACCCGGTGCCTTTTACTTCGGCGTCGCCCGAACCGGAATTTGTTGTCGCGCCAATATCTGTTCGTACGTGATGGCGAGTTCGGTGTGGTTGCGAACGCCGGCGCGGTGGATCATCGCCGAGATTCGATTGCGCACGGTCTGCGGTGCCCGATCGAGGGCGAGAGCGATTTCTTCGTGAGTCCGCCCGAGCGAGTTCAATTGGAGGATCCGAAGGTTGAGTGAGTCTCCCTGCGTGATGTCGTCGAGAGACGGGCACCGCGCGATGTCGGGGAGCCTCGTGGGTTGGCGGGCGCCGGCAGTAGTGCAGGCGTACACGGCGCTGGTGAAGCGACTCGTGAAGCCGGAGTTCGGAGACTTGGGGTCGTGGACGACGAGGCCGTCGAATCCCGCTTCTTCGGCCATCTCCGAATTCCAGAGCTTCGATCGTTCGGGGGAGATCACCACGAGTATTCGCGGCATGGTGATGCGCTGAGGGATCTGGCCCTCGATGGCGAACCAGCAATCGACCGAGCGAGCTGGGACCATGATGGCATTGACGATTCGGGTGTCGAGGGCGTTTTCGACTTCGTTGCGATCGCTGGCCGGGAGGAACGTGAAGCCGGGTTCGGAGTACGCAGTGGATCCCGACCGAGCGATTCTCGGAACTTCGAAGAAGTAGACGACTTCCACCGGGAGATTATGGACTGGTCGTCACGGACTGACAAGCATCCTGTCGTCAGTGGACCGTGTCAGACCACGGCGTCGCCGTGGCGGAACTCGGCGGTGAGCGCGTCGAGTCGTCCCTTCACCTCGGAGTCGAGTGGAGTGGTCGCGGCGACGAGCGCGTCGCCGAGTTGTTCGGGTCGACTGGCGCCGATGATCGGCGACGTCACGACGGGGTTGGCCAAGACCCATTGCATGGCCAACGTGGTGAGGCCGACGCCGGTCTCGGCGGCGATCTCCGTCATCACGTCGACGATGTCGAACATGTGGTCGTGCCAGTAACGGTCCTGGTATCGCTCGGCAGCGAATCCGAGAGTGAAGCGCGTGCCTTCGGTGGGAGTTCCACGCGAGTGTTTGCCAGTGAGAAGTCCGCCGGCCAGCGGGTTGTACGGGATGACGGCGACACCTTCTTCGGAACAGAGGGGGAAGAGTTCGCGCTCGTTCTGGCGGAACAACAAGTTGTAGCGGGGCTGCACCGACACGAACTTCTGAACGCCCAGCACCTCACTGCGTCCGAGCGCTCGGGCGAGTTGGTATGCCAGCACGTTGGAGCACCCGATGTAGCGCACCTTGCCCGAGCGAACGAGATCGTCCATGGCCGACAAGGTCTCGTCGATCGGCGTGTGATGGTCCCAGGCGTGGATCTGGTAGAGATCGACGTGGTCGGTGTCGAGGCGCCGAAGCGACGCGTCGATCGCTCGCATCACGTTCTGACGTGAGTTGCCCGAGTCCCACGGTTTGGGACCGGTCGGAAAGAAGCACTTGGTGGCCACGATCACCTGTTCGCGGCGTCCCTTCATCCAGCGGCCGACGATCTCTTCGGTGACGCCGAAGTCCTTCGGAGGCGCGCCAACGGGATACACATCGGCGGTGTCGATGAAGTCGACGCCGGCGTCGAAGGCGGTGTCGAGAATCTCGCGCGACGTGGCCTCGTCGCATTGGTAGCCGAAGGTCATGGTGCCGAGGCACAACTGAGAGACCCGCAGTCCGGTGTTTCCGAAGCGAACGTGATGCACACCGTGACCTTAGGCCGGTGCAGACGCCTTGCGATCGACGAAACGTCACCCGAAGGAAGGTCGCGGAAACCGGCGGTCTGCTAAGCACGAGGCGTGGAGATCGTGTTGGCCGCCGCGGCGGCGTGGATCTACGGTCTCGGCGATTTCTGCGGAGGTCGTGCCTCGCGGCGCCTCGACAGTCTGTCGGTCACCCTGGTCGGTCAGTTGTTCGGCCTGATCCTTCTCGGAGCGGCCCTCTTCGCCTTCGCCGACCCGATCGCTCCGATGGTCGATTGGGGGTGGGGCGCCCTCGGCGGTGCCGGAGGTCTGATCGGACTCGGTCTCTTGTACTACTGCTTGGCCAACGGAGCCATGACCGTCGTCGGTCCGCTCACGGCGGTGGTGAGCGCAGTGCTTCCCGTCGTCGTCGGCTTCGCGCTCGGAGAGCGACCGAGCCTCGTCGCCGTGGCCGGCATCGTGCTGGCGCTCGTCGGCATCGTGCTCGTGACCGGTGCCATCGGAACACCGCATGTACCGACTGCGCCGCGCATCGTCGCCTTCACCGTGATCGGCGGCGCCGGTTTCGGATTCATGTACGTGTGCCTCGACCAAACGTCCGACGAGTCGGGAATGTGGCCGCTCGTGGCTGCGCGAGTGGTGTCGATCGGTGTGGCGGCCCTTGTGGTCGTCGGCCGGCGAGGCCGGGGGAGCGCCGGCCGTGTGACCGGCTATGCAGTGGCGGCCGGCATCTTCGACATGGGGGCCAACGTCTTGTTCGTCCTCGCCACTCGTGAGGGACTCTTGTCTCTGGTGTCGGTCATCACCGCCCTGTACCCGGTGAGCACCATCTTGTTGGCGGTTCGGTTCGACCGGGAGCGCCTGAGTGCGACTCAGGTCGGCGGGCTTCTCGGGGTGGGCCTCGCCGTGGCCCTGGTGGCACTCGGCCGGTGATCCCAGCCGGTGAACTCGCTCCGGCCCCCCGTTGGGAACTAGAATACAAGTCGTAGACAAGTGGCCGGACCTCGGGTCCGAAAGGTGGCACCAACATGGCGAAGATCAAGGTCGACAACCCGGTCGTCGAGCTCGACGGCGACGAGATGACCCGCATCATCTGG
>CAZTPF010000016.1:0-39015 GCA_964614655.1 uncultured Bifidobacterium sp. | reverse complement strand
TGGTCGTCGGCGTCGTCGAAGCTCATGAGGTGGTCAGAGGCGAACCGTTGCCTCTCGAACGAGACGCTCGACGAAGTCGTCGACCGAAACGTCGCGTTCGACGTCGGCCCCCCGCGGGTTCACACCGACTGTTCGATTTGCGACGTCGTCGTCGCCGACGACCAGGACATAGGGAATCTTGTCCAACTTCGCGGCACGAATCCGCTTGCCGAGCGGATCGGACGCCTCCACCAGATCGGCCCGGACACCGAGTTCACTCAGCCGATCGACGAGGTCCGACGCATAGGGCAGGTGGCCCTCGGCGACCGGAAGGATTCGGGCCTGGATCGGCGACAACCAGGTCGGGAACGCTCCGGCGTAGTGCTCGACGAGCACTCCGAAGAAACGTTCGATCGAACCGAACAGAGCGCGATGGAGCATGATCGGCCGCTGACGAGTTCCGTCGGGCGCGACGTATTCGAGCTCGAAGCGCTCGGGAAGATTGAAGTCGCATTGGATCGTCGACAGCTGCCAGGTGCGCCCGATGGCGTCTCGCACGTGGATGTCGATCTTCGGGCCGTAGAAGGCGGCGTCGCCCTCCTTCACCGAGTACTCGACGCCGTGTCGATCGAGAGCCGCGGCGAGGGCCGTCGTTGCTTCCGACCAGATCTCGTCCGATCCGACGTACTTGGCCGGATCTTTCGTGGAGAGGTGGAACGTGAAGTCGTCGAAACCGAAAGCTCGCAGAACGCTCATGACGAAGTCGAGCAGCGAGATGATCTCGTCCTGCAACTGTTCGCGAGTGCAATAGATGTGGCTGTCGTCCTGGGTGAATCCGCGGATGCGCAGAAGTCCGTGGAGTGTGCCGGCCCGCTCGTATCGGTAGACGGTTCCCAACTCGAAGAGCCGCATCGGCAGCTCGCGGTAGCTGCGAGCGCGGCTTCCGAAGATCAGGCAGTGCATGGGGCAGTTCATGGGCTTCGGGTAGTAGGTCCCGTTGTCCATCTCCATGGGTGGATACATGCCGTCGGCATAGAAGTCGAGGTGTCCGGAGGTCTGGAACAAGTTCGCGTTCGAGAGATGCGGAGTGAAGACGAATTGATATCCGCCGGACTGATGGCGACTTCGGCTGTAGTCCTCCATGAGTTTGCGGACGATCGCACCCTTCGGGTGCCACACGGCCAGACCACCGCCGAGTTGCTGCGGGAACGACAAGAGGTCGAGTTCGACGGCCAGGCGACGGTGATCTCGCTTCTCGGCCTCGGCCAGACGGTGCAGGTGGTCGTCGAGAGCCGACTTGCTCTCCCAGGCCGTTCCGTAGATGCGCTGAAGAACCGGACCCTTCTCGCTCCCACGCCAGTAGGCGGACGACACCTTCTGCAGTTTGAAATGGCCGAGCCGGCCGGTGCTCGGAACGTGAGGGCCGAGACAGAGATCGACGAACGAGTCGGTGTTGCGGTAGATGCTCACCTCGTCCGCCGAGCCCACTTCGGCGGCGTCGGAGCCGTCGGCTCCCCCCGAACGCACTCGTTCGATGATCTCGCACTTGTAGGGCTGGTCGGCGAACAGACTTAGTGCCTCGTCGGCGCCGATCACCGAACGGACGAAGGGCTGATCGGCCTTCACGATGTCGCGCATGCGATTCTCGACTCGTTCGATGTCGGCTTCCGTGAAAGCACGGCCGTCGAGGTCGAAGTCGTAGTAGAACCCGTTCTCGATCGCCGGACCGATCGTGAACTTCGCGCCGGGGTACAGATCGGTCACGGCTTGGGCCATGACATGGGCCGTGGAATGGCGTAGGACGTGGCGTCCTTCGTCGGAATCGGCCGTCACGATGCGCACGAGGTCGTCGTCGGAAAGGGTGCTCGAGAGGTCGCACAGAGCTCCGTTGATCTCGGCAGCCACGGCGGCCTTGGCCAGACCACGAGAAATCGACGCCGCAACGTCGAGAGCCGACGAGTTCGCGTCGACGACACGCTGCGAGCCGTCAGGAAGCTTCACCGAAATCTGTGTCACGAGGACGACAGTGTACGGTCAGTGGAGGGTCGACACCGATCCGTTTCGCTCGGTGGAGGAAGCAGCAGTGCTCTCGTACTCGGCCTCGGAGGCGTCGATCGACGACGGATCGACGATCGTGGCCACGGGAGTACTCGAGTCGGGCGACTTTCCGGCGTAGACGTTCTTGTAGACCTGCCCGGTCATCTCTCGGATCTCGAACATCACCTCGTCGATCATCGATCGCCATCCTCGGTGCTGTTCCGCCTCGGGAGTCCCTTCCGGTACGTGACGTCCGGGGTGCACCGGCCGACCGATCGTGATCGAACAATGCTTGAAGAGCTTCGGAAACTTCGCGTCCGGTGGTTGGATCGCGTCGGTGCCGACGATTCCGACCGGATAGATCGGGCAGCCGATCCGAGTCGCGAGACGTGCTGCGCCGGTACGACCCTTGTACAGGCACCCGTCACGAGAACGAGTGCCCTCAGGAAACATCGCGAACAGTTCGCCTCGTTCGAGAACGGCGCTCGCGGCGTCGAGAGCACCTTGGCTCTTCTCTCCCCCGCTTCGATCGATCGGAATCATGCCGAGCATCGGGAAGAGAAACTTCGTCTTCCACGAATCCATGTATTCGGCCTTGCCGACGAACGACACGTTTCGGGGCGCCGTCATCATGATGAACGCCGAATCGAGAAAGCTGATGTGGTTGGGACACAAGATGGCCGGACCGTCGGAGGGAAGCCGATCGAGGCCGTCGATCTCGATCGTCCAGAGACGCCGACCGACCGGAGCCACGACACGGCGGGCTCTCGTCTGCAGCTTTCCGGCTCCCTGCGCTCGAACGGACACGACACCTCCCCTCGTCGCCGAACGCTACCCATCGCATCGAACGCACGGAAGAGGTATGACCGAAACGACATCTTCCGTTCATATCGCCGTGACTGCGGTCATTTAGCGAAAAATCACCAAGTGCGCGGTGGGCGTCGAGGCGACGCAAGTCAGTGCAGAGTTATACCGAGAAGAGACGCGGCGGCGTGGACGTTGTGGCCACCTCGAGCAGCCTCGTCGATGAGAGTCACGGCACCCGGAGTGTCGAGGTCGTCGTCGAGTCGCTCGCGTACGGCGTCGAGAAGGGCGAAGTCCTCGGTTCCCGAAACGCTGGCGGCCCACGATTCGAGCCGGCCGGTCGCTTCGGGCATGAGGGAATCGGTCCATTCCCATTCGGTTCGGTAGTGATGCACGTGAACGGCGAGACGAATCGCCCGAGGGTCCCAGTCGCGCCGCAGGGCGTCCACGAACACGAGATTGCCCAGGCTCTTCGACATCTTTTCGCCGTGCATGAACACCATGGCGACGTGCATCCAGTGGCGGACGAACGGAGCACCCGTGGCGGCCTCGCTCTGGGCTCGTTCGCATTCGTGGTGGGGGAAGATCAGATCGCTTCCGCCGCCGTGCAGGTCGATCGTCTCGCCCAGCTCTCGAAGGGCGAGGGCGCTGCATTCGATGTGCCAACCCGGTCGTCCGGCCCCCCACATGGCCTCCCATGCCGGCTCGTCCGGGGCCGACGGCTGCCAGAGCACGAAATCGAGAGGGTCTCGTTTGGCCGGGTCGTCGACGGCGCCGCCCCGTTGACGCGCCAGATCGATCATCTGCTCACGCGTGTAATGGCTGATCGAACCGAAGTCGGGAAACTTCGACACGTCGAAATAGACCGAGCCACCCGACTCGTACGCGAAGCCGCGGTCGAGAACCATACCGATGAAGCCGCGAATGTCGGGAATGGCCGACGAGGCGCGTGGTGACGAATGGACCGGCAGGGCGTTGAGGGCGAGCATGTCGCGTTCGAACCGGGCCTCCTCCCCCGCGGCCAGGTCGAGGTAGTGGACGCCGAGTTCGCGAGCTTTGGCGAACAGTGGATCGTCGACGTCGGTCACGTTGCGGACGCAGCGCACCTCGTGTCCGAGATCGATCAGTCGCCTCTGCAGTACGTCGTAGGCCAGGAACGTCGAGGCATGTCCGAGATGGGTGGCGTCGTACGGCGTGATTCCGCACGTGTACATGAGCACTCGACGATCGGGTTCGAATGGCACCACCGCCTGCCGGGCGGTGTCGTACAACCTCATGCTCACGCGCTGGGCGCCTCCGACGGCGCGGCCGGCGCCTTGATGCCGGTCAACTTCGGCGCCACACGCGTCTTGTAGCGCACGTTCAACTGGAGCAGGACCGCAGTGAAGGCCTCGATGGCAGTGGCGTTCGACAACTCACCGGCGTCGAGTGGCCGACAGCCGGGGATCTTGGCGACGATGGCCGCCACCGTGGCCAGAGCGTCGCTGTCGTCGCCACAGATGAGAACGTCCGAATCGATGGGGTCGCCGAGATGTCCGAGTTCCTTGGCCGGAAGGTGATGGAAGGCAGCGACCACTCGACATTCGGGAACGGCGGCTTGAACGTGGGCGGCGACACTCCCGCGAGGCGGGAGAAGAGGCTGGAACTCTCCTCCCACGCGAACGAGTGCGTTGGCCATGCTGATCACGATCTTTCCCGTGAGAGATGCGGCGTTCTCCTGGGCCGTGGTGGCGGCCGAATCCCACGGAGTGGCGATCACGACGAGGTCACAGGCGGCCGCAGCCGCGTTGTCGCCGAAATCGAGAAGGCCCGTCAACTGGGGGAACCGTCCGATCTGTTCGTCGCGAGCCTCCATCGCCTTGTACTTCGACCGTGATCCGATCACGACCGAGTAACCGATCGAAGCCAAGCGAGCGGCCAGAGCCGTCCCGGCCGGACCGGTACCACCCAGAATTCCGATGCGCATATCGCAAGCCTGGCACAGCGGCCGGATCCGTCGGCAGTCCGATGGCCTCCGGGGACGGCGAGTGCGGGCCGACTAGTTTTCGATCATGACGTTGCTCGACGGTAAGAAGATCGTGGTGACCGGTGTTCTCACCGACGCCTCCCTGGCGTTCGGTATCGCCCGTTTGGCGATGGAGGAAGGGGCCGAGGTGATTCTGACCGGGGCCGGACGAGCTCTGTCACTCACCCAGCGGACAGCGCGCAAGCTTCCGGGCGACGTCGAGGTGCTGGAGTTCGACGCAACGGTGTCCGAGCACGGTCCGGCCCTGGCCGAGGCGATCGGTCGGCACTGGGATCGAGTCGACGGTGTCGTTCACAGCATCGGTTTCGCGCCCGAGGTCTGTCTCGGTGACGATTTCATGGCTGCGCAATGGGACGACGTGGCGACGGCGCTGCAGATCAGCGCCTACTCGTACAAGTTCTTGGCCGAGGCCTTGTCGCCCCTCCTGCGCCGTGGATCGTCGATCGTCGGACTCGATTTCGACAACACCGTCGCTTGGCCGGCCTACAACTGGATGGGCGTGGCCAAGTCGGCCCTCGAGAGCATCAACCGCTACCTGGCGCGACAACTCGGTCCCGATGGGATCCGGTGCAATCTGATCGCCGCCGGTCCCATTCGGACGATGGCGGCCAAATCGATTCCGGCTTTCGCCACTTTCGAAGACGTCTGGGACTCGCGCGCTCCCCTCGGCTGGGACGTCAACGATTCCGAGCCGGTGGCCCGAAGTTGCGTGGCCCTTCTCTCGGACTGGTTCCCGTCAACGACTGGATCGATGATCCACGTGGACGGTGGGTACCACGCCACGGGAGCATGAGAACCGTTCAGGACACCTTTTCGAGGATGTGGACGCCACACGCCGATCCGAGACCGATCACGTGAGCGAGCCCCACTTTGGCCCCGGCGATCTGACGGTCTCCGGCTTCACCGCGAAGGTGATGGCACACTTCCCAGATGTTGGCGATTCCGGTGGCCGAAATCGGGTGGCCTTTCGACTGCAGTCCCCCTGACACGTTGACCGGTGTCGAGCCGTCGCGCCAGGGTGCTCCCGACATGAAAAAGTCGACCGCTCCGCCTTCGGGGCACAACATGAGGTTGTCGTAGTGGACCAGTTCGGCGGTGGCGAAGCAATCGTGCAGTTCGACGAGGTCGAGATCCTCGGGTCCGACACCGGCCGCTTCGTAAGCGATCTTGGCTGCATTGCGCGTGAGCGTGTTCACGTCCGGAAGGATCTGACAGGCCTCCTGGTACGGGTCGGTCGTGAGGACCGAAGCCGACACCTTGATGGCTCGTCGCTGCTGGTCGGGTGACAAGGTCTTCAGGACCTCACCACTGGTGACCACCGCCGCCGCTGCGCCGTCGCAGTTCGCCGAGCACATCGGACGAGTGTTCGGGTAGGCGATCATCATGTCGCCCATGATCTCTTCGAGTGTGAACTTCTTCTGGTAGGCGGCCAGAGGGTTCAGCGTCGAATGAGAGTGGTTCTTTTCGGAGATACGTGCGAAGAGTTCGAAGGTGGCGCCGCCGTACTTGTGTCCGTACTCCATGCCGACCTGAGCGAAGGTGCCCGGCATGGTGTCGGTCCCGATCCGGCCGTCGGTCGGTGCGATGGCTCCGTAACGACCCTTGGGCTCCCACTTGTTGCCGTCCTTTTTGGCCTGACCGCCACCGCCGAGAAGGCCCGCGCCGGCCAGCTTCTCGGCGCCGACCGCCAAACCCATCCGAACTTCTCCGGACTTCACGGCCATGATCGCCGTCCGAAGAGCGGTGGCCCCGGTCGCGCACGCGTTGGACACGTTGTAGACCGGAATGCCGGTCTGACCGATCTGCTTCTGCAGCTGCTGGCCGTATCCACCGGCGCCCATGAGGTTTCCGGCGGCGAGAATGCCCATGTCGGCCATGGTGACTCCGCCGTCGGCCAGGGCGGCCATCGCCGCCTGCGCCCCGAGATCGACGATGTCGAGATCGGTGTGCTTACCGAACTTCGTCATCGAGATGCCGAGGATGTAGATGTCGTCCGATGCCATGAGTGTCCTTCCGGGTGAGATCTGGGTTGAGATGAGCGATCAGGCGGGTTCGAAACCGAAACCGATGGCCTCGACGCCCTCGTCGTCGGTGCCGAGCGAGTACGTGGCCAGACGAACTTTCATGCCGAGCGACACGTGTTCAGGCGTGGGCTCGGTGTTGATGATGTTGCCTCGCACGCTGGTTCCACCGCAGTCGACGATGGCGGCCACGAAGGGAACGGGAACCCCCGGCGCCGCCATCGCAACGATCGTGAACGAGCGGACGATCCCCTCGGTCGGAACGTCGACCGGACGGAACGCCGTCTTGAAGCAGGATGCGCAGGCGTTGCGTCGATCGAAGAACCGCGCTCCACAGGATTCGCACTCGTTGGCCACGAGATGGGGGGACGGCTCGAGGTGCAGATAGGAAACGATCGGAATGGCGTTGGCGGTGGTGGTCATGACTCTCCTCTTCGGCAAACCCTACGGCTCGCTTCGTCCTTCTGGGAAACCGGTCAGGTCCCGGCGCCCCAGACCTCCCGATGGACGATGTGGTCACGGGGTCTCCGCTCACGGCTGACCGAACTGCCAGAGGGGCGATCGTCGGGATGTCGGTCGCCGATCACGACCAGTCCCACGCACTCGACTCTCGACGGAACCCCCCATTGCGACAGGGCGGGGCCCGGATCCCGGAAGACTCCGGCGAAGAGGGCTCCCCGACGCTCGGCTTCGACGATCAGAAGGAGATTCTGAGTCGCCATACCGGCATCGGCGACCCAGTACGGGACCCGCCAACCGGAGAAGTTCTCGAGTCCGCGACCTTGTTTGTCGGGCCGTCCGTATCGGTCGGTGTAAGCCTGCGGATCGGCGAGTACCACGACGACTGCGGTTGCGTCGAGAATTCCCGGTTGGCGCGACGACCACCACTCGAGGGATCCGAGCGTGTCGAGTGTCTCGGTCACGTCGGAGCGAACCAGGAAGTGAACTCCCTGGGAGAAGCCGGCCGACGGTGCACGACGGGCCGCGTCGCACCAGTCGACGACTTCGTCGATCGACAACTGGTGTTCCGTGGAACCGGCTGCGAATCGGCGGGTCATTCGACGACGCCGGATGATGGATCGGATTCGATCCGCTTCGGTGGGTGCCGGACGGGACGAGTCGTCGACGGTCAGCTCTGTCGTCCCAATTTTGCGAGATCTTCGGCCATCGTCCATCCGTGCACGATCAGAACGCCACCGTTGCGTTCGGAGACGTCGGAAAACAGGCCCGCGACGTCCGATGGGATCTTGTCGGGCTTGGCCGTCTCGTGATCGAGAAAGCCGGACCGACCGGCCTTGGCCACCACGAAGGTCTTCTCGTCGTAGTGAGACTCGACTCCGAAGCGTTTCGCGAGACGACGACCCCAGGCTCGCTCCTCGCCCACCGCTCGGTGGCCGGGACGTGGAATGAGTTCGGACAGATTGCGAAAAGCGTCGAGACCTCCGGCATCGGCGAAGCGACTCCCGACCACGACGTCCTCGTCAGGAAAGGCCATGAGAGCTCGGTGATAGGCCTCCGACATGAGACCCCGCAACGCCTGATCACGCTTCGATGTGCGTTTCACGCTCAAAAGGCCGATGAGGACGCACGGTGTGCCGCCGATCCTCTCGAGGGTGGAGAAGGTGAAACCGTGCAACTTGGCACCGTCACGGGCCGTGGTCACCAGAACCCATTCGTCCTTGGCCTTGGAGAGAGTTCCGATGTCGAAGGAGCCTCCCATGGAGGCCATCTCCTCGAGTTCGGCGTCGGTGAGGGCCACGCAGTCCTTGGTCTCGATTTCGAACGCCATTGGTGCGGGCCTCCCCCCAGTCACGACGCGGGATCCCCCGCTCCCGACCTCCATTCTGCCAAATGAGAGCACTCGCCGGAAAACCGCGAACGTGTCGGGACGGAATTCAGCGAGCGGGACGGACGACGTCGATACCGAAGGCGACGCGTAGATCCGGCACCACGCGTTCGATCTGAACGGAGAATTCGCGACCCAGTTCGAGGACTTTGTCGGGACCGACGTGCAGGTACACCGGTGAATCCCCGGGGTGGCGACGCAGAATGTCGCGCAGCTCGTCGATCCGGCTCCGGGCGATGGTGTCGAGCGGAAGGTTGAGGCGAAGTTCCGGAACTCCGTCGACGAGACGCAGGGCTTCGACGTCCATCACACTGAACGACTGTCGGTCTCCGTCGTTGTTCATCCGCCCCTTCAGGAGGACGACACCGTCTTCTCGGACGAGGTGTCCTTGGGCTGCGGCGATCTTGCTGAACATGGTGGCTTCGATCGTTCCGTGGAAGTCCTCCAAGGTGAGCACCATCATCTGGTCGCCTCGCCGGGTGGTCTTCTTCTCGAGCTTGGAGACGACTCCACCGAGCGTGACGACCGATCCGGACGCGAGCTCTTTGGCGTCGAGAGTGGTGTGAGTGGCCCGGCGGGACAGGGTGCCCTCGTGGCCGACCAGCGGATGATCGGTGATGTAGAGGCCCATCAACTCCTTCTCGTACTTCAACTTCGACTCGCGGTCGAGATCTCTCTCGGGGATTTCGATGTCGAGTGAGAAGGAGGAATCGGGTTCGTCGAGCGAGTCGAACAGGCTGAGTACGCCTTGGTCGGCTTCGTGGCGACGCGAAACGGCGTCGTCGATGATCGCCTCGAAGACCATGAGCAGTCCGAGCCGAGAGTGTCCGAGGCGATCGAAGGCGCCGACCTTGATGAACGACTCGACGGTGCGCTTGTTCAAACAGTCGGTGGGAACGCGCATACAGAAGTCCTGGAAGCTCTCGAAGACTCCGTTGGCGTCGCGTTCTTCGACGATCTTGCGGCAGAGGGCCGAACCGACTCCCTTGATCGCCGACAGTCCGAAGGTCACCGAACGCTCGTCGGGCAGGGCTCCGAAATCGACGTTTGAGACGTTGATGTCCGGAGGGAGAATCGTGACCTTCTGACGACGAGCGTCGGCCAGGTAGCCGGCAGCCTTGTCGAGATTGTCCTTGACCGACGTCAAGAGGGCGGCGAAGAACTCGATCGGATGGTTGGCCTTCAGATAGGCGGTCTGGTACGTCACGAGGCCATAGCCGAAGGAGTGCGACTTGTTGAAGGCGTAGTCGGCGAAGTTCTCGATGATGCCGAACAGGTACGTGCCGAGTTCGGTCCCGTAACCGGTCTTCTCGCAACCCTCCACGAATTTGGAGCGCTCCTTCTCCATGAGTTCGCGCACCTTCTTGCCGCAGGCTTTGCGAAGGTTGTCGGCTTCGGCGAGGGAATAGCCGGCGAATCGTTGGGCGACTCGCATCACACTCTCCTGATAGATCATGAGCCCGAAGGTGTCGCCCAGAACTTCGCCGGCATCAGGATGGAAGAATTCGACCGGTTGGCGGCCGTTCTTTCGGTCGGCGTAGTCGTAGTGCATGTTGACGCCCATCGGACCCGGCCGATAGAGCGCAATGACGGCCGAGACGTCCTCGAAAGAACTGGGGGCCATCGCCCGCAGCAGGGCCTGCATCTGTGGCGACTCCAACTGGAAGACACCAGTGCTCTCGCCGCGCCCGAGAAGTTCGAAGACGGCCGGATCGTCGAGCGGGACCGAGTCGATGTCGAAATCGGGCCGTCCGTTCATTCGAATCAGGCCGACGGTGTCGGTGATCACGTCGAGGTTGCGAAGCCCGAGGAAGTCCATTTTCAACAGGCCGAGATCCTCCACTCCGTGCATTTCGTACTGGGTGGTGACCGGAGTTTCGTCGGGTGCCTTGCCTTGTTCGGGCTTTCGTTGGAGCGGCAGGTATTCGGTGAGCGGATCCTTCGAGATCACGACGGCCGCGGCGTGGATACCCGTGGAGCGTTTCAGCCCCTCGAGTCCCTTGGCCACGTCGATCACCTGGCGGGCGATCGGGTCGGCCTCGTACATCTGACGCAATTCGGCCGCGGCTCGATATCCGTCCACGTACTTCGGGTTCTCTTCGAGGCAGTACTTCAGCGGCGTGTCGCGCCCCATGACGAGGGGTGGCATCGCCTTCGCCAGACGATCCCCTACTGCGTACTCGTGTCCGAGAACTCGTGCTGCATCCCTCACGGCATTACGCGCCTTGATGGTGTTGAACGTGATGATCTGCGCGACGTGATCTCGCCCGTACTTCTCGGAGACGTAGCGGATCATCTCGTCGCGATATCGGGAGTCGAAGTCCATGTCGATGTCGGGCATCGACACTCGGCTCGGATTGAGGAAGCGTTCGAAAAGAAGGTCGTACCGGATGGGATCGATCTCGGTGATGCGGAGCGAATAGGCGACCGCGCACCCAGCGGCCGATCCGCGTCCGGGTCCGACACGAATGCCACGGCGTTTGGCGTAGGCGATCAGGTCCCAGACGATGAGGAAGTACGACGCAAATCCCATGTCGACGATGACCTTGAGCTCGTAGGCGAGGCGTTCGGCGACCACGGCCGGTAACGAGTTCCCCCAGCGTTCACGTGCACCCTCCCATGCGAGGTGTTCGAGATACGCAGCGTCGTCGGCGAATCCCTCGGGTACGGCAAAGTTCGGAAGTTGAGGCTTGCCGAATTCGATCTCGACGCCAGCCCGCTCGGCGATCCACAAGGTGTTGTCGCAGGCCTCTGGAAGCTCGGAGAACAGGTGGCGCATCTCGGCCGACGACTTCAGGTAGTGCTCGGTTCCGTCGAACTTGAAACGATTGGGATCGCTCATGAGGGACGCGGTCTGCACGCACAGCAGAGCGTCGTGCGCTTCGCTGTCGTGTCGATGCACGTAATGGGAATCGTTGGTGGCGAGAAGTGGGGCGCCGATTGCACGGGCGATCTCGACCAACTGGGGATTGGTGCGAATCTGGCTGGTGAGCCCGTGATCCTGGAGCTCGACGAACAGATTGTCGCGTCCGAAGATCTCCTGAAGTCTCGCCGCCTTGGCGAGAGCGCCGTCGAAGTCGTCCTTCAGTAAGTGTTGAAGCACGTGACCACCGAGGCACCCGGTGGTGGCGATCAATCCTTCGCTGTGTCGCTCGAGGAGTTCCCAGTCCATGCGCGGCTGGTAGTAGTAGCCCTCGAGGAAGGCGAGGCTGCTCAGCTTGATGAGATTGCGGTACCCGGCGTCGCTCTCGGCGAGCAGGGTCAGGTGGTAGTAGAGCTTCCCACCGCCCTCGACGTCGCCCCCGGAGTCGTCGAGACGACCTCGCCGTGGGGGACGTTCGAATCTGCTCTCACCGGCCATGTAGGCCTCGGTTCCGATGATCGGTTTGACGCCCTGATCACGGCATTCACGGTAGAAGTCGAGAACTCCGTACATGTTGCCGTGATCGGTCATGCCGAGCGCCGGTTGGCCGTCCTCGACGGCCTTGGCCACCAACTCGTCGAGTTTGGCGGCCCCGTCGAGCATGGAGAACTCGGTGTGAACGTGAAGATGGGTGAACGAATCGACCAACCTTCACCTCCTCGACCACCGACCGACGGGGCGCTTCGCGCCCCGAACCACACACGTGTGGTTCGCCAGAGTAGCAGCGAGGACCGATCCGGTCGGGAGCGCCCGATCGGTCGAACGAGCGGGTCAGAGGTAGATGCCGGGGCGGCGATCACCCGGCTGTTCCCCGGGATTCTCGGGACCACCGGGGCCGAGGCGCCTCATCTGCTCGATCTGCTGTCGAGCGGCCATCTGCTGGGCGAACAGTGTGGCCTGAATGCCGTGGAAGAGGCCTTCGAGCCAGCCGACCAATTGCGCTTTGGCAATTCTGAGTTCGGCTTCGGTGGGAGCCTCCGATGAGAACGGAAGAGTCAGCATACGAAGCTCCTCCTGCAGGTCCGGCGACAGAGCCTCGGCGAGCTCGACGATGGAGCGCTCGTAGATCTCGGCGAGCCGTTCACGACTCGGTTCGTCGAGATGGGTCGACCGAACCTCTTCCAGCAGCTGCTTCACCATCGATCCGATTCGCATGACCTTGCCTGGTTCGGTCACCGACTCGGTCAGAGGTTGTTGCACCTCTGGTTGCGTGTCGCCTTCTTGCGCTTCGGAGTCGAGGACGGCGTCAGGCCGATGAACGACGGAATTCTCGTCGGAGGAAGTCACGGCGACATTCTGGCCGACACCCCGCGTTCTTGCACACCGTCAACAGGTCGCCGCTCACGTCCTGAGCGCGAGCAGAGGTACGAGGATCTCGTCGTCGGTCAACGAGCCGTGTCGGCACACGAGGGGGAAATGGCCGGAGTCGTCGGGATCGTCGAACGAGGACGAGGAGAAAGGGACGAGAGCGACATCGCCGAGGCGACGAAGAAAGGACGGGTCTCCCGAATCCCCGAACCATCCCGTGGCGACCACTTCGTCGCGAGACAGCACCCAGGCGAACGACGAGTACCTCCGGCAGGCCTCCAGAAGTTCGTCGGTCCGCCCGTCGCGCGCGTGCAGCCAGCGAAAGCGACCTTCACCCGATTGATGGTCGACCAGACGCATGACGTCGCCGTCCAACTGCACGACATCGTCACCCGTTTGGACCTGACCGTGATCGGCCACGACGGCGACCGTCGTTCCGACCGGAACCCTGGCGCAGATTTCGGCGACGAGGTGATCGGTGAGACGCAGCTCGGCCTCGTAGAAGGAGCCGAAGCCCCGTTCGTGAGCGATCTTGTCGACACCGTCGTAATAGGCGTAGACGAAATCGGCGCCGCCGTCGAGAGCGTCCTCGATCTCAACGGCAATGGAACTCGGGGAACGCCATCCGCGCAGTTCCGTGCCGGCCAGGTGGGCTTCGGTGAAGGCTGTGCCCAGATGTTCGGCTCGGGTGATCACCGGTACCCGGCGACCACAGAAAGGGGGAACCGGCTGGACGCTCGAAGGCGGCAGTTCGTGGCGAAGGTTGCGCCTCTCGCCGCTTCGTCCGCCGAACCAGCTGAGAGTGTTCATGACGGTGCCTTCGAAATCGATGCGATAGCCGAGAATCCCGTGCTGGCGGGGTTCGGCCCCGGTCACCAGACTCGTGAGGGCGGTGGCCGTGGTGGAGGGGGCCACCGTCGTGATCCGGGTGGCTTCCATGTCGCTCAGATGAGGAGCACTGGAACGATGATCGAGTAACTGACGCCAGCCGAGCCCGTCGACGACGATCAGCACGATTCGCTCACCCGTCTGGAGCGCCGGTGGGAACCAGGTCGGACGTCGTCCGGGGGCGGACAACAGACACCCGGGAACGATCGAGCTGAGACGGGGCGCCTGCCGATCGGGAACTGCGGGGAACTCCATGACGACAGTCCACCACACCGATCCGACCGCCGCTTCTCCTCCACCGCCTACGATGTCGGGGTGCGCGTGTCGACCCGTGGGGACTATGCCTGTCGAGCCCTTCTCAGTCTCACGCTGCACGAAGGCGAGGCGGGGCCGACGTCGGTGCGCGACATCGCCGAACGAACCGGCCTCCCCCAGCCGTATCTTGAGCAAATTCTCTTGGCCCTGAAAGGGGCCGGCCTCGTGAGGTCGAAGAGAGGGGTCGGAGGTGGCTACACGCTCGCCCGGCAGCCGGCCGACATCCGTCTCTCCGACATCGTGTCGGCGGTGGACGGCCCGATCACCCTCGGCGACTTCGGCGAGCCCCATGCCGACGGGGCGTGCGATCATGAAGGACAGTGCGTCCTTCTGGCGATCTGGAAGCAAGCCGGCGACCACATGCGCCATCACCTGGACAGCTTCAATCTGGCCGACATCGCAGCGGCGGCTCGGGGCACCGGACCCTGGCCGGAACCGCTCGAGCACTGACCGTCTCGGTCAGCGAACGTCGCGGGCGATTGACGCCAGTACACCGTTCACGAATCGGCCCGAATCGTCGGTGCTGAAGCGCTTGGCCATCTCGACAGCCTCGTCGATCACCACTGCTGTCGGCACGTCGGGACGGTGAACCAATTCGTAAGAGGCGAGACGAAGGACGAGAAGATCGAGAATCGGCATGCGCTCGAGACTCCACCCGGTGGTGAATTTCTCGATCGAGCGGTCGAGATCGAGTCGATGATCCTCCACGCCCTCGACGAGGAGCCGAACGAGGGGATCGTGAGGAACGATCGCTGCGTCGAGTACCAGCCGAGGGTCGGCACCCTTGGTCGAACTCTCGTAGAGAACGAGGAGGGCCGCTTCGCGTGCGATGGAGCGCTCGTCGGTGGACGAGTCGGACTCAGACACGAGTGATGTAGTCGCCCGAACGAGTGTCGACCTTGACCCGGTCTCCGATTTCGACGAACAGGGGCACTTGGATCGTCTTACCGGTTTCGAGAGTCGCCGGCTTGCGAGCGCCCGAGACGCGGTCGCCCTGAACGCCCGGTTCGGTCTCGGCGATCGTGAGTTCGACCGACGCCGGAATCTCGACCGAGACGATTTCGTCGCCGTGCAGGGCGATGATCGCCACCATCGACTCGATCAGGTAGTCGGCGGCGTCCCCCAAGGCGACCGGGGCGATGTTCATCTGGTCGTACGACGCGGTGTCCATGAAGACGTACTCGTCGCCGTCTCGGTAGAGGAACTGCATGTCCTTCTTGTCGAGGATCGCCTGTTCGACACGGACACCGGCGTTGAACGTCTTCTCGAAAACGTTCCCGGTACGAACGTTTCGCAGTTTCGTGCGCACGAAAGCTCCACCTTTCCCGGGCTTGACGTGCTGGAACTCGACGACTTGGAAGAGCCCGTTGTCGAGCTCGAGAGTGATTCCGTTCTTCAGGTCGTTGGTCGTGATGGCAGGCATGTGAGTTCCTTCGGAAACTGAGTGAGGACTTCGGCGGAGTCTTTCCCGACGACCACGAGATCTTCGATGCGGATCCCGCCGAAGCCCCCACGATAGAGGCCCGGTTCGACGGTCACGACTTCGCCGTCGAGTAGGACGGTCTCGGCACTTCGATTGAGAAAGGGCTGTTCGTGGATGTCGAGTCCCACCCCGTGGCCGGTCCCGTGGACGAAGAATTCGGAGGTCGGCCCGAGGTGCGATCGGCAGATTCGGTCGACGTCTCGCGCTGCGACACCCGCCCGTACCGACTCGACCCCTTCGCGTTGAGCGACGAGGAGAGATTCGTACCAACCGAGGAGGGTCTCGGAGGGCTCGCCGACGAAGAAGGTGCGTGTCATGTCGGAGTGGTAACCGTCCACCAGCGCGCCGACGTCGATCACGACGGAGTCGCCCTCCTGCAAGGCTCGACCGGACGGCAGGTGATGCGGGATCGCCGAGTTGATCGGGCCCGATGCCACGATGGTGTCGTACGACGGGCCGTCGGCTCCGAGGCGTCGCATTCGGTGGTCGAGTTCGTCCCGAATGTCTCGCTCGGAGACGCCGACGTCGATCATCGGCAGGGTCGCCGCCAAGGCAGCCGTCGCGACCTCAGCAGCCCGCCTCATGAGATCGATTTCGTGCCGATCCTTCACCCGCCGCAATCCGGACGCATCATGGTGAACGAGTCGAACTCCCGCCCCCTGCAGAGCCGTCCACTGTTCGAAGGACAGAACGGATGAGCGACACCCGACGACATCGTCTCCGACGAAACGTGTCACCTCCTCGTACGTCGCCTTCGGCGTTCCCGCCGTGACGATGTCGATGTCCTTGCCGTCGGTCTCCAGTCGTGCTCGGTCGGTGTACCGCGCGTCGGTCAGGAGAATCGCTGACGACGGTCCGACGAGAAGCCAGCCGTTGCTACCCGAAAATCCAGAGGCCCATCGGACGTCGGAGCGATCGACGAGCAGATTCCAGCCGTCGAAGTGGGCTCGTAACGCCTCCAGTCGAGAAGTCATCGAGACGACAGGATGTCGGCGATCGCCCGAACGGCCAACTCGTACCCACGGAGACCGAATCCGGCGATCGACCCCGACGCAACCGGCGCCACGACACTCGTGTGACGCCAGGGTTCCCGGGCGTTGGGTTGCGAGATGTGCACCTCGACGATCGGCCCGTGAAAGGTGGCCAGTGCGTCGTGAAGAGCCCACGAATAGTGGGTCAAGGCTCCGGCATTGACGATGATGCCCTGAACACGCCCACGAGCCTCGTGGATCCGGTCGACGATCTCACCCTCGTGATTCGACTGAAACGACTCCAGGTCGAGCCCGAGGGTCTGGGCGTATCGCTCGGTCTCTCGGACGTAGTCGTCGAGGGTCGCCGTTCCGTAGATCTCGGGTTCGCGTTGGCCGAGAAGATTGAGATTGGGTCCATGGACGAGGAGGACGGTGGCCACCTGGTCAAATTACCCGAGGTCGACCGGTCATTGGGTGAGGAATCGCTGCAGGCTCGCTTCGACGACCGAGTCCGGCACATCGCTCACGACCTCGGGTCCGTGTGGTCCGTCGAGGACGAACGTCAGACCGTCGGTGGCCTTCTTGTCCCGCTTCATCGCGGCCAGGAGATCGAGAACTGACAGATCGCGTATCGAATCCATCACACGATCGTCGGCCAGGCCGTACTCGCGCCGGACCACCTGGTCGTGGAAGTCGACTCGCTCGTCGTCGATTCGATCGAGTGCACGGGCGAGACGCGCGGCGTAGAGAAGTCCGACGGCGACCGCTTCGCCATGGGCCAGGCGATGAGCTCCGCAGATCTCGAGAGCATGACCGAGGGTGTGGCCGTAGTTGAGGAGCATCCGCCGACCGGACTCGGTCTCGTCCTCGGCGACGATGTCGGCCTTGATTCGTACACAGCGACCGATCCGTTCCTGGAGGGGCAACGACAGGAGGTCGTCGCCGGTGAGAAAGTGATACTTCGCGACTTCGCCGAGACCGCACTTCGTCTCTCGGTCGGGCAACGTGCGCAGAGCGTCGAGATCGGCGACGACGGCGATCGGCTGCCAAAAAGCTCCGACGAGGTTCTTGCCCTCCGGAAGATTGACGGCCGTCTTGCCGCCGATCGCCGCGTCGACCATGGCGAGAAGGGTCGTGGGCACGTGGATCACCCTGGTTCCACGGTGCCAGACGGAAGCCGCGAAACCGGCGACGTCGGTCACGAGACCTCCACCGACACCGATGACGAGATCGCGACGAGTGAGTCCGAATTCGGCGAAGCGGCGAGTGATCATCTCGATGGTCGACAGGTTTTTCGCACTCTCTCCACCAGCGATACGAATTTCGGCCGATGGCAGATGTGTCGAGATTCGGATCGGAATTCCGTCTTCGGTCACGACGGCGATCCGACGGACATCCGATGGGACGAGCGATGCAAGGGTGTCGACGGCGCCGTGTCCGACGAGCACCGGGTACGAACGATCTCCGAGTTCGACGGAGATTCGCGTCACGCTCATGCGCCGAGCCTCGTGATCGGACGGATGGCCTCGGTGATGAGATCGACGACGCCGGAGAGCGATCGTCCATCGACGTCGATCGCGACGTCGGACACGTCGAGATACAGCCCGGCGCGATCGGTCGCCAACGTCTCGAGGCGCGCGCGTGGATCGTCACCGAGCAGAGGTCGTTCGTGGCGACTGCGCTCGACTCGCTCGACGAGGGTGTCGACCTGGGCTCGCAACCACACCACACAGTGGTCGTTCAGCCGACTGCGGTTGGCCTCCCGGAGAACGACTCCACCTCCGGTCGCCACGACACTGGCGGGACTCTCGTCCAGTACTCGAGCCAGGACCGACTCCTCGGCAACGCGAAAGGCTTCCTCGCCCGAGTTGCGAAAGATGTCGGCGATCGTTCGGCCCTGTGCTCTCTCGACCTCCAGATCGGTGTCGACGAAAGGACGCCCCAACGCCTCGGCCAGATGGCGGCCAACCGACGACTTTCCGCTTCCCATGAGTCCGATCAGTACGACGTGGCGAGCGGTCATGTCACTCGGGACGGGCCGCTTCGGCGTTGCGGACGAACTCGGCAAGTGAGTCGCCGCCGAACTTTCGTTGGGCCTCGGTCGCCAACACCAGGGCGACCATCGTCTCGGCCACCACTCCCATGGCCGGCACGGCAGTGACGTCGGTGCGCTCCTTGAACGAGACCGTCGACTCCTTGGTGACGACATCGACCGTGGGAAGGGTCGGCTTGTTCAAGGTGGCCAACGGCTTCATGGCCGCTCGAACGGTGAGGATCTCGCCCGTGGTCATACCGCCCTCGGTGCCGCCGGCCAACGAACCGTCGCGCACGTAACGGCGAGATTCCTCGTCCCAGCGGATGGGGTCGTGGGCGTCGGATCCACGGCGACCGGCGACGTCGAACGCGGCGCCGATCTCGACTCCCTTCACGGCTTGAATGCTGAGAATCGCCTGGGCGATCAATCCGTCGATCTTGCGATCCCAATGGACGTGACTTCCGAGGCCGATCGGCACTCCGTAGCCGAGGATCTCGACGACACCACCGAGAGAGTCGCCCACCTTGGCGGCCGCTTCGATCTCGGCGACCATGCGCGAATCGGCGTCGGCGTCGAAACATCGCACCGACGACGCATCGACCACGTGAAGGTCGTCCGGGGACGGGCGCCGACCGTCGCTGACGGCCGTGCCCATCTGAACGACATGTGAGACGACCTGGGTTCCGAGGTGGGACAGCAATGCTTTCGCGAGCGCTCCGGCTGCGACTCGCGCCGCCGTCTCGCGTGCACTGGCCCGCTCGAGAACGTCTCGTGCGTCGGTGAATCCGTATTTCTGCATACCGACGAGGTCGGCATGACCGGGACGCACCGACGTCAGGGGCTTTTCGGTCGCGCCCGGAGCCGGATCCATCTCCTTGTGCCACTTGTCGGACCGGTACCACTCGGTGTTCTTGATCTCGATCGCAACCGGCGAGCCGAGCGTTCGGCCGTGTCGGACGCCGCCGACCAGGGTGACTTCGTCGACCTCGAAGCGCTGCCGAGGTCCCCGGCCGTAACCGAGCCGACGACGAGCGAGTTCGGCCTGAACGTCGTCGACGGTGATCGGCAGTCCGGCCGGGAGGCCCTCCACGATCACGACCAGGGCACGACCGTGAGATTCGCCCGCCGTCAGATAACGCAACATCGTGGGGAAGGCTACCGGCGGTCGGCCAGGGCCTGGAGAGCCGCGGCCTTCATCACGGCGGGATCGGGACGCCGTCCGAGCCAGATTTCCTGTTGTCGAGCGGCCTGATGGACGAGCATGCCGAGGCCACCCACGACGGCGCAGCCGCGACGCCGAGCACCGGCGAGAAGCGACGTCTCCATCGGGTGGTAGACGAGATCGACGACGGCGGTTTTCGGCGAGAGGCGACCGACATCGATGGGCGTCGCAGTGTCGTCGCCCATTCCGACGCTCGTGCAATTGATCACGACGTCGAATCGGAACGATTCCTCGTCCCGTCGGTCCCAGGGCATGGACGTCGCGAGTGGGCAGACGTCGGCGAGATCGGTCGGATCGACTCCCGAGCGATTGGCGACGACCACGTCACGGGCTCCGGCCCGAAGAACGGCGTCGGCGACGGAGCGGGCTGCTCCTCCCCATCCGAGCAGCAGAATCGACGAGCCGGCGACCGTCACGGATTCGTCGACGAGCGAATCGACGAGTCCGTCGCCGTCCGTGCTGTGACCGGTCAGCCGACCCTCGTCGATCGAGATCGTGTTGACGCTCCGCAGAACGCGAGCGGCTGGCGAAAGTTCGTCCATCGCTTCGAAGGCCGCCGTCTTCAACGGCATCGTGACACTGACACCGGCCAGGGCTTCGGTACGGCACATGGCCAAGACGTTCTCGAGTTGTTCGAGCGGGGTCGGCAAGGCGACATAGGTCCAATCGACGTCGAGTGATTCGAAACCCGCATTGTGGATGACCGGCGAGAGACTGTGCCGGACCGGCTGTCCGAGAACGGCTGCGACTCGAGTTCGACCCGTCACCAACCGGGTCACAGGATTCCCGCCTCGATCGACCTCCGTACGTTCTCCTCGTGCTGTTCGAGCGTCACGGCGAATGCGTGATTACCGTCGAGATCGTCGAGGACGTAGAAGAGATAGGCACAAGGAACACCGGCCGGTAGATCACGGCAGATCGGATCGCCCGACGAAGGGTTGGGTGCCGGAGCCAGAGCGGCCGCGATGGAGGCCCGACCGGGACTCGCGATGGGCGTCGGGGGAAGCCCGCCGTACAGGTACGTGTTGTAGGGAGAGTCGACGGCCTTCAGGACGTCGAACGCCGTGTCCGAGTCCTGCCCGTAGTAGAGCGTGGCGTCGATCTCGAGTTTCATGCCCATCGCCAGACGGTTATAGATCACCCGAGAGATGAGCGCGCGGTCCTTTTCGGTCTTGGCCTCCCGTTCGATCATCGAGGCGATGATCAGGACTCGGTAGGGATCGAGTCCGACCGTCACAGCCGCGTCGTCCAACCCTTCTTGCCGCCCGACCCGCTCCATCAACCGGACCATGCGCTGGACGACCTGAGCGGGAGTCTCGTCTCCGGCGATCGAGAAGGTGTCGGGAAAGAGGAGGCCCTCCAGGTCGACGACACCGGGCGCGTAGGAGCTCTCGATGGCCGGTTCGCCGCCGCGAGTCGCACGGTCGACGAAGGCCTCGGCATCGAAGCCGGGAATGGAGTCGGCCAGACGCTCGGCGATCTGGTCGATCGTGAAACCTTCGGGAATCGTGACGCGCCAGAAGGTCTCGTTCGGCGGTGTCCGCAGGACACGAAGGAGATTGCCCATGTGATCGAGCGGACGCAGGGTGTACAAGCCGGGGACGACGTCGAGACCGCCCTCACGATTGGCGTAGCGGACGAAGGTGCCGTCGTCGACGACGAATCCTTGCGACAGCAAACGCTCCCCGATGCTCTCCAGATCGTCGCCCTCCACGACTTCGAAGATCTCGCTCGCCTCCGGATCACCGGGAGGGTTGATCCTTTGCAGTTCACGCCAGGTGACGGTCCCGTAGACGACGACGACGATCAGCCCCACCACGGCCGCTCCGGCGGCGACGAGGCCGAGCCATCGACGTTCACGTGCCCGAACGACGACTTCGTGACGGGACAACGCATGAAGATCACTGGCTGTCTCGGACTCGAGCGAAACGTTCCGACCCGAAGTTCGATCTGGCCTCCGGTGCCGGCGGGACGTCATGTGGCTCCCTTGCGGCGGTCCAGCCAGTTCTGCAGCAACACGGCGGCGGCGACCTTGTCGACGTATTGGCGACGCTGGGAGGCCGACAGTTCGGCCTCCTTCAAGACACGATCAGCCGTCACGGTCGTGAGACGTTCGTCGAACAGTTCGACCGGCCGTCCGCAGGAGCGTTCGATCTCCGAGGCCTCCTGTTCGACCGCCCGAGCCGCCGGTCCGGATTCGCCCGACATGGTGATGGGATGTCCGACGACGATCAATTCGGCCTCTTCGTCGTCGGCCACCTCTCGAATGCGCCGATGGTCCTCGCGACGCGAACGTGAGCGGGCGATGACGGTCAACGGAGACGCGATGGTCTCCGACGCGTCGGACACCGCGACTCCGATTCGACGTGAACCGAGATCGAGAGCAAGAACTCGCACCATCCCATTCTCCCGGCTCGGCACCGGCGATGAGTGTCACCGGGTCCGATCGGCCTTATTCGGCAAGGCTCGATCGCACGAGATCGAGCGCCTCGTCCAACTTCTCCGGCACCTTGCCTCCGGCCGTGGCGACGTCACCCTTGCCCCCTCCGCCCCCTCCGACCATCTTGGCGGCCGGAGCGATCAGCGGACCGGCCGAGCGTCCGGACTCAACGGCAGCGACGAGGGACACTCCTCCGCTCGGCGTCACACCGCCCAGGACCACGTTGCGAACCGAGTTTCGCTGTCGGATCGCCAGTGCCAGATCGCGCAGATCACCCGGGTCGATCCCGTCGATGCGTTGAACGACGTCACCGTCCACTGCGGTGGCCGCGATCTCGTCGGCTCGAGCGGTGACCATGGCGGATCGAAGACGTTTGATCTCCTCGTTCGCAGACTTCAAATCGTCGAGACGACGCGATACGCCGGTGAGGACGTCGTCGGTCGACGAGCCGACGAGTTCTCCGATGTCCTGAAGTGTCGTGGTTCGGGACCGCAGGAGTTCGAGAGACCGCTCGCCGGCGACGGCTTCGATTCGGCGGAGGTTCGCTCCGATCGAGCCTTCGGAGACGATCTTCACGAGTCCGATGTCGCCGGTGGCCGACACGTGTGTTCCGCCGCACAACTCGAAGGAACGGCCGGCTCTCAGGACTCTTACGGTGTCCCCGTACTTGTCGCCGAAGAACGCAATGGCTCCGTCGGCGAGAGCCTCGTCCTTCGACGTTTCGTAGGCCGCCACCGCCGAGTTTCCGAGGGTCTCGTCGTTGGCCAGACGTTCGACTTGCTCGATCTCCTCGTCGGTGAGGGCCGAGTAGTGGCTGAAGTCGAAACGGAGCCGTGTGTCGTCGACCAGTGAACCGGCTTGCTTGACGTGATCACCGAGGACTTCTCGAAGCGCCCAGTGCAGGATGTGAGTGGCGGTGTGGTGGCGACGTATACGACCACGACGAACCTCGTCGATGCGGGCTTCGACGCTTTCGCCGACGATGGGCGGCGTATCGCTCGGTCGGCAACGATGGCGACGAAGGCCGGGAATCGCGAAAGTGGTGTCGAGGACTTCCCAGATGCTCGATCCGCCGAGCAAGGTGCCGGTGTCACCTACCTGGCCTCCACTCTCGGCGTAGAAGGGTGTGCGGTCGAGGAACACGTCGACGAACTCGTCGGTTTCGACGACTCCGATCACCGTCGCGGTGCACGAGGTGTTCTCGTAGCCGAGGAACTCGGTCGGCCCGAACCGCTCGGAAATCGCCCGGTACTGATCTTGGATCTCGTCGTCGGTGCGATCGGTTCGTCGGGCGGCCTTGGCGCGGCTCCGCTGCGCCTCCATCTCGACGTCGAATCCTCGACGATCGATCTCGAAGCCCTTCTCGCCGACGATCTCTTCGGTGACCTCGAGTGGGAACCCATATGTGTCGTGCAACAAGAACGCCGTCGAACCGGATAGGACTCGCGAACCTCCGAGACGCTCGATCTCGCTGTCGAGGATTCCGACGCCGGTCTTCAACGTCTGTCGGAAACGCTCTTCCTCGCGTGACAACACGTCGAGGACGAAGTCCTTCTGCGCCGCCGCGGCCGGATAGGCGACTCGCAGGTTCTCGATCGCAGTCTCGGCGAGTTCGTGCATGATCGGTCGCTCGGTACCGAGCAGGTAGGCATGGCGAACGGCCCGACGAATGATTCGGCGCAACACGTACCCGCGCCCTTCGTTCGACGGAAAAACTCCGTCGGCGACGAGCATGGCGCTGCTGCGAGCGTGCTCGGCCAGAACACGCAGGCTGAAACTGCCACGGTCGTCGTAGTCGCCGATCCGATAGGGAGTACCTGTCAACGACTGGGCTCGGTCGATCAAGGGGTGGAGCGCGTCGGTCTCCCAGACCGAATCGACCCCTTGGATCAGTGCGAGGATTCGCTCGAGACCGGCGCCGGTGTCGATCGAGGGCTTGGGAAGCGGGCTCCTCTCACCATCAGCCGCCTGGTTGTACTGCATGAAGACGAGGTTCCAGAACTCCATGAAGCGATCGCCGTGCGGATCGTGGAGAGGTCCACCATCGGGGCCGAACGCCGGACCACGGTCGATGTGCAGTTCGGAGCAGGGACCGCACGGGCCGGTCTCTCCCATCTGCCAGAAGTTGTCCTTGTCGCCGAGTCGCTGGATCCGATCCATCGGAACACCGACCGCTTCGTGCCAGATGGCCTCGGCCTCGTCGTCGGTGTCGTGCACCGTGATCCAGATTCGGTCCCCGTCGAAACCGAACACCTCGGTCACCAGTTCCCACGACCACGGAATGGCGGACTCCTTGAAGTAGTCGCCGAACGAGAAGTTGCCGAGCATCTCGAAGAAGACCAGGTGGCGCTTGGTGCGACCGACGTCGTCGAGGTCGTTGTGCTTTCCCCCCGCTCGCGCGCACTTCTGCACCGTTGCCGCTCGCTTGTAGGGAGGGAATTCGTCGCCGACGAAGAAAGGTTTGAACGGCACCATTCCGGCGACCGTGAACAAGACGGTGGGATCGTGGGGAATCAAACTCGCCGACTCGACGATCGTGTGCTCGCGATCGCCGAAGAACGACGTGAACGAATCGCGAAGTTCTTGTGCAGTCGAGGGAGGTCGCCGAGCCATCGTCGCGAGGCTACCTTCCAGGTTCTAGGCTGACCGTGTGAGTTCCTCCCCCCGTACCTCCGGTCGCCAAATCGATCTGCACGAGATGATCGCCTTCGAGGATCCGAAGGAGATGAGGACGTGGATCTTCGACTCGACTTTCCTGCGGTCCTCGTGGAAGTGCATCTTCGGCGAAGGGTGCCAAGGAGTGCTCGACGAGCCGGCCGAGCATCTGAATCAGGGATGTTGCTCGTTCGGCGCCCACTTCGTCGACGACGACGACGTGGCCGTCGTCGTCAAATCGGCGGTTCGGCTGACCGAGAAGAACTGGCAATTGAAGCCCAACGCCGACAAGAAGGGATTCTTGAAGGGCACCAAGAAGGGCGAAACCAAGACGCGAGTCGTCGACGGTGCCTGCATCTTCTTGAATCGTCCCGGTTTCGAAGGTGGAGCTGGGTGTGCCCTGCACATCGGCGCCATGGAGGCGGGTGAACGTCCGCTCGACTGGAAGCCGAACGTCTGCTGGCAGCTTCCGATCCACCTCGAGCACTCCGAGGACGACACCGGCTACGTCACCACGATCGTCCGTGAATGGAAGCGTCGCGACTGGGGTGTTTCCGGCGACGAGTTCCACTGGTGGTGCACCGACAATGCCGACGCGTTCGTCGGCCGCGAACCCGTCTACAAGTACCTGAAGGACGAATTGATCGAAACGGTCGGCGCCGAGGTCTACGACCAGTTGGTCGAGATGCTGGAGCGGCCGTCGAATTTCCCGGTGCCCCACGAAGCCGACCCTCAGCCGGTCAGACTTCGACCGCGTCGCTAGACCGCAGCCGCCTTCTTGAAGGCCCGTCGGCGGTCCTCGAGACCGAGGTGCCTCTTGCGAATTCGGATCGACGAAGGGGTGACCTCGACCAGCTCGTCGTCGGCGATCCATTCGATCGCACTCTCGAGCGTGTGCAGTCGCGCCGCGGCGAGCTTGACCCCGTCGTCGTGACTGTGAGTGCGGATGTTGGTCTTCTCCTTGGCCCTGACCGCGTTCACGACCATTTCGTCGCCTCGCGCCGACTCTCCGACCACCATGCCTTCGTAGACCTTGTCGCCGGGTTCGACGAAGAGTTCACCTCTCAATTGGAGATTGTCGAGGGCATAGGCCGTGACCGCACCTTCACGATCGGCGACCATCGCTCCCCCGCTCCGATGCGGCAGCTCCCCGCACCACGGCGTCCATCCAGCGTGGTGCTGATGCAGGAGGGCCGTGCCTCGCGTCGCCGAGAGCAGGAGCGAACGAAAACCGATGAGACCACGGCTCGGACATTCGAAGGTGACGATGGTTCGACCAGGGTCACCGGGACGTAGATCGGTGACTCGACCCTTACGGGGCGCGAGGGCCTGAGTGACAGTGCCCACGTACTCGTCCGGGACGTCGCAGACTCCTCGTTCGAGTGGTTCGAACGTCTTGCCGTTGACCTCTTTCGTGATGACTTCGGGCCGACTCACCTGCAGCTCGTAACCCTCACGACGCATCGTCTCGATCAGAACGGCCAATTGGAGCTCGCCACGACCAGCGACCTCCATCACCTCGGCGGTGTCCGTCTCGCGAAGTCGGATGGAGACGTTGCCGAGTACTTCTTTGCGGAGGCGATCGAGGAGATGCCGGGACGTCAGGTACTTGCCTTCCCGACCCGCGAACGGGGACGTGTTGACTCCGAAGGTCATGGCCAGAACTGGTTCGTCGACCGTGAGCCGCGGCAGAGCGACGGGATCCTCGGCGGAGGCAATCGTGTCTCCGATCTCGACCTCCGGGAAGCCCGACACGACGAACAGGTCGCCGGCGGCCAATTCGTCGACGTCCTGACGACCGACTCCGGAAAATTCCATGAGTGACGTGAGACGCCGCTTCAGAGGTGGTTGTCCTTCGGCGAACTCCTCCTCGAGCAACGCGACCGTGTCACCCTTGCGCAAAACTCCGTTCACGACCCGTCCGATGGCCAGCCGCCCGAGATAGTCCGACGCGTCGAGATTGGTGACGAGAGCTTGCAGCGGTGCCACGGGGTCGCCCACCGGTGCCGGAATTCGTTCGAGGATCGTGTCGAGAAGGGCTGACAGGTCGTCGCCGTCTCCGGGCATCCCGATTCCGCGGATCGCTTTGCCGTCGCGTGCGATGGCCGAGATGACGTCGAACTCGATGTGATGGTCGGCGGCATCGAGGTCGATGAACAACTGGTACACCTCGTCGAGCACCTCGTCGGGTCGAGCGTCCTGTCGGTCGACCTTGTTGATCACGACGATCGCCGGAAGATCGCGGGACAACGCCTTTTGCAGGACGTATCGCGTCTGGGGAAGCGGGCCTTCGGCTGCGTCGACCAGTAGGACGATTCCGTCGACCAGAGTGAGAGCCCGCTCTACCTCGCCACCGAAATCGGCATGACCGGGGGTGTCGACCAGGTTGATCTTGGTCCCCTTCCAGACGACCGATGCCGCCTTGGCCAGGATGGTGATACCTCGTTCGCGTTCCTGGTCGTTGCTGTCCATGACACGGTCGACGACCGCTTGGTGGCTGGCGAAGGTGCCGGTGGCGCGCAAGAGACCGTCGACAAGAGTGGTCTTGCCATGGTCGACGTGCGCGACGAGAGCGACATTGCGCAGGCTGGAGCCTGAGTTCATGATGGTTCAGGCCGCGTCGGTCGGATCGTGGTCCAGGTCGTCGTCATCGTCGACATCGGCGTCGTCGTCGTCGAACACGACGCCGTACTTCTCGGCGAGAGCGGCGTACTCGTCGTCCTCGGATTTGGGCTCCTTGTCGGGGCCGAAACCCAGGTCGAACGCGGTGGGTCCGGCCTGCTTGAGCTTTCGTGCTTCTTCGAAGCGGCGGTGACGTCCCTTTTTCACGACAGGACTCCGAACGTTCGTCTGGGGGGCATGGACTGGCAAAAGGCCAAGGGGCAGTCTAGGGGCTGCCACGGAGCTTTGACGGGATGCCTGGGAATCAGGCCAGGTCGGCGGGTACGTCGTGAAGGACGAGTCCACCTCTTCCGTCGAACGCCAGAGCGGCGCGACCAGCGACGATGTCGCTGAGCTGGTGACCGACCACGTCCCATCTCCAGCCGCTCGACAGACGGGCCCCGCCCTTGTCGCACAGGAACTCGACGATGTCGTGTCGTGTCCCGAGCAAGGCCGGATCGATCTCCTGGCGACGGGCGACTTCACTGACCCATGCCGAGACCAACGTCACAGCCGGCCGCAGGCGCCGGTCGAGATCGTCCCCGTCGGAAGCAGCCAATTCGAGAGGCTTCTCCCGGCCCCGACGCACCGCCTCCAGGATCTCGTTGGCGAAACCACCGCGGACATGTCGATCGTCGACCCCTCGGGCCTGCGACAGTTCTTCGACCGTGCGCGGCTCCCGTTGGGCGATCCCTTGTAGAGCGAGATCGGCCAACACCTGTCGGGGAGGAATGTCGGAAGCCATGGCCCGTTCTTCCCGCCAAGTGGCCAGCGCGGCGAGAACTCCTCTCGTTCGCGGCCTCATGGCGCGAACGTCCTTGATACGGGTCCAGGCGAGTTCCGGATCGGGTGGGCCGACCCGACGGCCGAGCAACTCGACGAACGCCTCTTCGGCCCAACTCGTACGCCCACGATCGACCAGACGACTCATCTGTCGATCGCGAATCTCGAAGAGGAACTCGACATCGCTCGCCGCGTAGGCCTTCTGCGCCTCGGTCAGCGGTCGCCGTAGCCAATCGGTGAGTCGATCTCCCTTGGGAAGAGCGGTCTTGAGCTCGGCATTGACGAGATTGGCCAACGACGGGCTCGAATAGCCGAGGAACCCGGCGGCGATCTGAGTGTCGTAGATCCGCGGCGGCACCACGCCCACTGCGTGGAGGAGGACCTCCAGGTCCTGCTGCGCTGCATGAACCAGAACCTCGCGATCGGAGGAGAGCAGTTCGGACAGCACGGTCACGTCGCAGCGAAGCGGATCGACCAGAGCGATCTCGGTACGGTCGTTCTCCCGCCAGGCGAATTGCATGAGGGCGAGCCGGGGGAAGTACGTCCTCTCCCGATGAAATTCGGTGTCGAGGGCGTAGGCCTCGACCGACATGAGACGGACCAGAAGGTCGCGAAGCCCGTCGTCGGTGTCGATCCAGGCGTACGAAGTACTGGTCATGAGTTCCTGTCGGCGTCGTACGAACGGTTTTCGTCGGCAAGTGTAGATGGGGATGTCGGAAGTTCTTCGGGTCGATTGACGTTGAGCATGATGGCGGCCGGAAAGCGCACCCACCGGTCGCGAAGGTCGGACAGCATCCGACGAGGCGACGATTCGCCACGTGCCACATGGTCGCCGACGATGGCAAGACACACCTCGCGTCGCCACACGGCCGTGAGATGATGGCGGGAGTCCTGGTCGTCACAGGCCGCGACGACATCGTGTTCGGTCTCGTCGGTTGCGACTTCGAGCAACCGACGAACGACCTCGGCAGTGACCAGTGGCTGATCCACCGGCAAGGTGACCACCAACTCCGATCGAGCGAGACTGAGGGCGGTGTGAAGGCCATCCAACGGACCCCGACCACCACCCAGATCGAATGCGATCTCACAGTCGAGGAACCGGAGAGCGTCCGGTCTCCGGTGAAGAACCACCACTCGCTCGCACTCCGCTTCGAGCAACGTCTGCACCGAGCGTTCCACGAGAGTCGAACCTTGGTAGACGACCAGGGCTTTGTCCTGACCGAAACGCCGGCTGTTGCCTCCGGCGAGGACGAATCCTTCGACGGTCACGAGGACGTGGGAATGCCACCCGGATCGAGCTGAAGAAGGAAGAGCCGGCATCGTTCCTGTTCGTCGAGTTCTCCGATGGCTCCGGCATCCTCCATCAGACCGCGTAAACACGTCAGAAAACCGACGTTGCCCGGATGGCTCCATCGAACGAATCCGGATCCCCTCCAGCCGTTGGCGCGCAGCGAATCGAGGCCGCGGTGATATCCCACCCGGTGGAATGCGTAGCGCGACATGGTGTCGGAGGTGATCGACGCCAGGGCTGCCCAACCCGAACACTCCCTCGGATCCGACGAAACGACCTCGGACACCGCCTGGTACGCGTCGTTCGCCTCGAGGGCCTGCTTCAAGCGGTGCTGGAATTCCGGCGGCGCTCCGGGAAGACGCGTTTCGGGAGGTCCGGATGCCGACAGGTGAACACGACTCGTGTCGCTCATGACCACAGGCTAGGTGTTCGGCGGTCCCTGACGTCGCACACCGACTACCGTGAAGGCGTGTTCTCGGCCATCGATCCCGACACGGTGAAGAATTTTCTCACCGCCGGCTCGTTCCTCCCGCTCGTCGTGGCACTCGTCCTGTTCAAGGTGGCGGCGAGCATGATCGTTCGAAGTGTGCTCGTCGTGGTGGCGGTCGCAGTCGGCGTGCTGGTGTTCACCCAGCGGAGTTCCATCGACGAATGCGTGGATTCGTTCGATCGTTCCGGAACCTCGGTCGCCGTCTCGTGTTCGGTTCTCGGCTTCGACGTCGACCTCGACCTCTGACGGCGATCGATGGAACTCGTCTTCGTTCGGCACGCCATTCCGGTTCGCCGGGAACTCGAGTCGGGAATCGCCGATCCCGAGTTGTCGCCGGCTGGTCGGGAGCAGGCACGCCTTCTCGGCGAGTACCTGGCCAGTGAATCGATCGACGCCATCTATGCGAGTCCTTTGCGTCGAGCTCGTGAGACAGCGGAAGCGATCGCAAGCCACCATGGGGTCGACATCGTGATCGACCACGGCCTCTCCGAGTACGACCGATCGTCCAACGAATACGTGCCGGTCGAGGAACTGAAGGCCGCCGACGATCCGCGATGGCACGACATCCGCAACGGCGTCTGGAATTCGAGCGACGAGAGCGAGGACGAATTCGTGGAACGAGTCGTTCGCAGCGCCGAGCGAATCGTCGCCGAGCACTCCGGTCGTCGAGTTCTCGCCGTCTGTCACGGCGGTGTGATCAACGCCTACCTCGCACAGGTGCTCGGCGTCCCGAATCGGCGTGGCTTCTTCTACCCGAACTACACGTCGATCCACCGTGTGGCGGCAGCACGGTCGGGTGAGCGCAGCATCGTGACGGTCAACGAGACCTCCCATCTCCGCGGCAGCGGACTCCCGATCGGACTCTTCCAGAAATGAACGACACGGCCAACGACGCTCACAGCTCCGTCTCGACACTGTTCGCGCATCTCGACGCCGCAGTGAGCCCTGTTCACTCGGTGACACATGCCGCCGGTCGACTCTCCGACTCCGGTTTCACCGAAGTCGACGTCCTTTCGTCGGCGTTACCCACTCGTGGATACCTCGTGCGCGGGGGTCTCCTGATCGCCTGGTTCAGGGGAAGTCGACCGAGTTTCCGCGTCGTCGGCGCTCACACCGACTCGCCGACCCTTCGTCTCAAGCCGTCACCCGACCTCCGACGATTCGGTTGGAGCCAATGGTCGGTCGAGGTCTACGGCGGAATCCTCAACAATTCGTGGCTCGATCGCGACCTCGGGATCGCCGGAGTGGTCGTCGACCGCGACGGTCGCCGCCACCCGGTCCGCTCGCCCCACCCGGTCGCCCGAATTCCTCAGCTCGCGATCCACCTCGACCGCGACGTGAACGACAAAGGTCTGATCCTTCATCGCCAGAACCACCTCGTTCCCGTCGTCGGATCGTCCGACGATCTGTCGTCGTTCGCCGACGTGGTGGCCGATTGGGCCGGACTCGATCCGGCTTCGATCGTCGCTCACGAGTTGTCGCTGTACGACACCCAACCGGCGACTCTGATCGGAGTACGTCGCGATCTGGTGGCCTCGGGACGCATCGACAATCAGGTGTCGTGCTGGGCGGCGATCGAGGCTCTCCTCGCAGTCGACGGAGGGGACGACGACGGGCGACCGACCGGTGTCGTGGCGCTTTTCGACCACGAGGAAGTCGGGTCGTCGTCGACGGTCGGTGCGGCCGGACCGTGGCTCGAGTGGGTCCTGGAGGCGCTGCACACCGGTGATCGTTCGTCCCTGCACGCGAGCCTCGCGGCATCGGCGTGCTTGTCGGCCGACTGCGCCCACGGGCTGCACCCGAACTACGCCGAGCGTCACGATCCGGAACACCGACCCCACCTCGGAGGCGGACCAGTTCTCAAGATCAACGCCAATCAGAGGTACGCCACCTCGGTCGACACCGAGGCGCTGTTCGTACGCACCTGCGATCGAGCCGGAGTCCGACATCAGACCTTCGTCAGCCGCAACGACATGCCCTGCGGATCGACCATCGGGCCGTTGGCTTCGACCAGGCTCGGTATACCCACGGCCGACATCGGTGTGGCGCAGTTGAGTATGCATTCGGTTCGAGAGACGTGCCACCGCGACGATCCCGAAGATCTGCGCCGTGTCCTGACTTCGTTCTTCTGGGCGGAATGACGGCCCTATCTCCGTCTCTCGACGTTCGCCTCAGGCTCCGGCTCGCCGACGCGCTTCGTCGAAAAGCCTCTGCAACTCCGAGTGGAGCAGTGCGGACGTCTCGCGTACCGCGGCTCGTGGCATGCGACCGTCCACCCGAGGCGGTACCGGTAATGGCTTCCCGATGATCACGTGAACCTTGTGCGGGCGGATCCACTTGGCACCCTTGCCCATGGCTGCCTCGCTACCTCCGATGCCGACCGGGACGATAGGGACACCCGCCTTACACGCCACGTAGGCCGCTCCGTCGAAGAGTGGTTGAACGATCGGGCCCGACTTGCGTTCGCCCTCCGGAAAGAGGACGAGAGGCTCACCCGACTCGAGAACCTGGATGCTGCGAACGATCGCCTCCCGGTCTGCCGTCCCGCGAGACACGGGGAAACCGCCCAATGCCGACAGTGTCCAGCGATAGGGCTGCTTCTTCCACAGTGAGTCCTTGCCCATGAAGCGAAGTCGTCGCCGGGTGCATCCGGAGGCGATGGGAGTGTCGATGTAGCTCCGGTGCACGGGGGCCAGAACGAAGGCTCCGGTCGACGGCACGTTCTCACGGCCCTCCACCGTCATTCGGAGGTAGATGCGGCAGATCGACACGACTAGGAACCGAGCGAATTGATAGAAAGCGCGACTCCCCCGTCCACCACCGGCCAGGAACGTCTCGACGCCGCTCACGACGAACTCTCGATCAGTTCGACGATCGCCGAGACGACGTCGTCGACCGTTCGTCGGCTGGTGTCGATCACGATTGCGTCATTCGACTCGGAAAGCGGACTGTCGGCCCGGGTGGAATCGAGGCGATCGCGTTCGGCGATCTGCGCTTCGATCGCGTCGATGTCACCTCCGGTTTCGGCGACCCGACGTTCGGCCCGCACCCGAGGATCGGCGGTCAAGAAGAGTTTGGCCACGGCGTCGGGGAACACGACGGTTCCGATGTCACGTCCTTCGATCACCCCACCGGCACGTTCTTCGCCCCAGGCTCGTTGCCGACGTCGCATTTCGGCGCGCACCTGGGAGTGGGCGGCGACGATCGAGACGGCGCGAGTCACGACGGCCTCGCGAATCTCTTTGGTGACGTCGTGTCCGTCCACCAGCACCTCGTCGAGTCCGACGTGAAGGTCACACGATTCGGCCAGACCGCCCACCGCCGCCTCGTCCGAGAGATCGACGCCACGATGCAGGGCGAGCCACGTGACCGCCCGGTACATGGCTCCGGTGTCGAGGTACTGGACTCCGAGCCGCCGAGCGAGAGCCCGCGCCACCGTCGACTTACCGGCCCCCGCCGGGCCGTCGATCGCCACCACCTTCATGTGTCACCAGCTCGTGCCGAGCGGACGACCCTCGTCGTAGCCGGCCGAACCCTGGACACCGACCACCGCACGAGCATGGAATTCTTCGCAGTTCGACGCACCGCTGTAGGTGAAGGCGCTGCGAACTCCGGCGACGATCTGATCGATGATGTCCTCCACACCTGGGCGGTCGTGATCGAGATACATCCTCGAGGTGGAGATGCCCTCCTCGAAGAGCTCTTTGCGCGCACGATCGAAACTTCCCTCGCGTCGTGTGCGGTTGCGCACGGCTCGATTCGACGCCATCCCGAAGTTCTCCTTGTACAGACGTCCGTCGGGATCGCGCTGCACATCGGCCGCCGATTCGTGGGTGCCGGCCAACCATGAGCCGAACATGACACTGCTCGCGCCGGCCGCCAGGGCCAGAGCGACGTCACGGGGATAGCGCACTCCGCCGTCGGCCCAGACCGACTTGCCGAGCTCCCGAGCCGCTTCGGAGCATTCGAGAACAGCCGAGAACTGCGGTCGACCGACACCGGTCATCATGCGGGTGGTGCACATCGCTCCGGGCCCGACACCGACCTTGACGACGTCGGCACCGGCTTCGATCAGATCGATCGACCCTTCTCGGGTCACGACGTTTCCGGCGACGACGACGGCGTCGGGAGCCGCTCGACGAACACCTCGGACGGCTTCGATCATTCGATCCTGATGGCCGTGCGCGGTGTCGACCACCAGGACGTCGACACCGAGATCACGCAGACGAGCGGCTTTGTCGGCCGGCTCTCCGTTGACGCCGATGGCCACCGCTGTGAGCAGTTCTCCGGCGGCGTTGACGGCTGGTCGGTAGAGGTTCGAGCGAAGCGCACCCTTGCGTGTGACGCAACCGATCAGACGGCCGTTCTCGTCGACCACGGGTGCGGTGGTGAGGCGGTGACCCGAGAGGTCGTCGAAGATCTCGGTGAGGTCGGTTCCGGCCGCCACGGTGAGCAGGTCGGTCGACATCACGTTGTGCAGCTGGGTGAAGCGGTCGTACCCGACGGCATCGGCCTCGGTGAAGATGCCGAGCGGTCGATCGTCGGCATCGATCACCACGATTGCGCCATGAGCGCGCTTGTGGACGAGATTCAAGGCTTCGCCGACGGTGTCGTGTGGTCCGAGGGTGATCGGAGTGTCGTAGACGTGGTGGCGCGACTTGACGAAACGAACCACCCCTTCGACGACATCGAGAGGAATGTCCTGCGGAAGGACCGTCAGGCCGCCCCGACGCGCCACCGTTTCGGCCATACGACGACCGGCGACAGCCGTCATGTTGGCGACGACGATCGGAAGAGTCGTTCCGACTTCGTCGCTCGTGCGCAGGTCGACGTCGAGTCGGGAGGACACGGACGATCGACTCGGAACGAGGAAGACATCGTTGTACGTGAGCTCGTGAGAGGGCGGAGTGTCGTGAAGGAAGCGCATGAGTGGATGGCGGACGTTCGGTCGGCCGACCCAGGCTAGGGGCTAGTTTGAGGAGTCATGGGGACTTCGATTCGTCCGCCGGTTCTCCTGGTCCACGGATGGGGAGGCTCTTTCGAGAGCACCTGGCAGAGCACCGGTTTCGACGTACTCCTCCGAGAATTCGGTTCCGAACCAGTCGGCATCGATCTCTTAGGTCACGGAACGGCTCCGCGTTCGTCGGACCCTCAGGACTACGTCGATCTCACGGGGCCGATCGTCGAACATCTCGACGACGGACCTGTCGATGCGGTCGGCTTCTCTCTCGGAGCTCTGACTCTCCTTCGCGTGGCCTGTGAACGACCGGGATCGTTTCGCCGTCTCGTGCTGGGCGGAATCGGGCGTAACGCTTTGATGGGCGGGATCGAGGACGATCGTCGCGTTCTCGTGGAGGCCATCCGAGGCCTGTACACCGGCGATGCCAATCTTCCGCGCCAGTTCGCTCAGTACGCTCACCGACCTGGCAACGACCCCGACTCCTTGGCGGCCGCTCTCGAAGCCGAAAGAGGCCCCTTCTCCCCGAGTGAACTCTCGACAGTCGACGCTCAGGTGCTCATCGTCATCGGCGCCGAGGATTTCGCCGGCCCTGGCGAGCCTCTGCAGGAGGCCATTCCCGGCTCCGAACTCGTCACTGTCCCTCGTTGCGATCATTTCGCACTCACGGAGAACTTCACCTTCTTCGACGCCGTCTTCGACTTCCTCGGCCGATGACCGCCGTTCACGAACGATCCGGGGTCGATCTCGAACGGGCCGTCGACGTCCTGCGCTCCGGTGGATTGATCGGCCTCCCGACCGAAACCGTCTACGGCTTGGCGGCTCGCGCCGACGATCCGAATGCGGTCGCCAAGGTGTTCGACGTCAAGGGGCGTCCACGGGGTCATCCCCTCATCGTCCACTTCTCGTCCCTCGAGACGGCTCGCACCGCCAGTTCCCACTGGACGAACGTCGCCGAGGCGTTGGGCTCGAGATTCTGGCCCGGCCCACTCACCCTGGTTGTTCATCGGGCTGCTTGGGTGATCGACGAGGTGACCGGCGGACTCGACACCGTGGCGATCCGGGTGCCGGCCCATCCGATCGCGCGCGACGTCATCGATCGCTTGGGCGTCGGAGTCGTCGCGCCTTCGGCGAATCCGTTCGGAATGGTGAGTCCGACCCGAGCCGAGCACGTCCTCAAAGATCTCGGCGACGGCGTCGACTACGTCCTCGACGGTGGTCCGTGCGACATCGGGGTGGAATCGACCATCGTCGATTGTTCGACGGAGGTTCCCCAGATTCTCCGTCCGGGCGTCGTGACGGAAGCCGAGGTCGTGGCGACCGTCGGCTCGATCGCGCCGACGTCGGGTCCGTCTCGAGCACCGGGAATGCTGGCCAGTCATTACGCGCCGCGTTGCTCGGTCCGGACCGTCGAGACGGATGACGAAGCCCAGCAGTTTCGCGATCGCGGAATTCTGGTGGTCGACGCTCGCAGTGATCCGGCGTCCTTCGTCCGAGACCTCTACTCCACTCTTCGCCGCTGCGACGACGAAGATCGAGACGAGATCGTGGTCGTTCTCCCGGACGACGACGGAATCGGACGCGCCGTCCGGGATCGAATCATGAAGGCGGCGGCGCCTCGCCACTGAGGCCACCCGAGTCGGCGAGTTCGTTGATCGCTCCGACGAAGAGAGGAACCAGGTCGCTCGGATCGTGTCCGGAGGTCGTGATCGAGACCGTCGACGAACCGGCATCGGGAACGATGTCGAGTCGACACCATCTGTCCGGACGCGAGTCGATCAGGACCTCCAGACAGTATGGAGGGTCGTCGTCGACCACTTGACCGAGTACGCGCGCCGCCATGACGAGCCATTCGAAGGCGTCGACCGGCAGGACGTCGATCACGAACGACGGGCGGTCGACTTCGACACCGCTCCAGTCGTCCCTCTGCCACCGACCCACCGCTCCGTGCCCCTCGTCTCGCCATCGAGATCGAGAGGAGCCGTCGACTGCTGAACTCGAACCGGCAACGAGCTCGTCGAGCAAGAGGTCGGCGGCTTGATTGATCAGACTCATGCGCTCGGTGTCTCCGCCGGCATCCGGGTGTTGGGTTCGAGCGGCCTGTCGACGGGCTGTTCGGACGTCGTCGGGAACGGCAACCGACGAGATTCCGAGTATCTCGAGCGCCTGGCGTCGATCCATTGCGATCCCCTCACCCCTCGACGGATCGAACGCGGGCTCGGGCGGCGTCTTCGTCGATCCATTCGGCTCGACGATTCCAGGCGTCGTCGAAGACCAGATCGTCGAGAGGGCGGCGACGCACCGGACCGTGCGATCCGATCGGGCGTCCGAGCGTGATGCAGGCAGACAGAGCGACGTGATCGGGAATCGAGAGAAGCCGGCGCAGGTCGTGTTCGACCGAGAGATGCCACATGGTCAACACCCCTCCGTAACCGAGGGCACGGGCGGCAAGGAGCAGATTTTGACAGGCCGGATACACCGACGCGCCCTCGTACGGATTCTCGGCACGGTAACGCTCGAGGCAGACGAGGACGACGACCGGAATCTTCTCGAAACCGTCGACGTATTCCTGCATGGCGCGCGCCTGCCGAGCCTTCGGAGACTCGGCTCGAGTTCCCGAACCCGAATCGAAACCGTCCTGGGCACGCTTGTGCATCCAGCCCGCCCGGAAACTGGCGCCGAGAAGCGCCTTGGCGTCGACCGCCCGCGGGCCGTCGGTCAGAACGAGAAACCTGAAGGGCTGGCGGTTGCTACCGCTCGGAGCCCGACCGGCCGCCCACAGGATCGCCGACAGATCGGCCGGAGGTATCGACTCGTCGTGGTACCGGCGGATCGATCGGGTCGTGGCCAGTCCCGTGAAGAGGTCGTCGTGGAACCCCTGCGGCATCCGACGTCAGCGACCCGTGAAATTGGCCGGGCGCTTCTCCATGAACGACGCCACACCTTCTTTGAAATCTTGGGTCCGAAACAGCGGCAGGAGCTGCAGGAACACGTGGTGGATGTTCTGCTCGAAGGTCTCGGTCTCGGCGGCCCGCATCATTCTCTTGATTGCCCGAACGGCCAGCGGTGCGTTCGCCGCGATCTCGGCGGCCATCCGCGCGACATCGGCGGAGAAGTCGTCGGGATCCGAGACCGAGTTGACCAGACCGTGAGCGAGGGCCTCGTCGGCCGAGAGTGTCCGTCCGGTGAAACAGATCTCGGCGGCTTTGGCGTAGCCGACGATTCGCGGGAGCAACCACGTGCCACCGCTCTCGGGGAGGATGCCCCGTTTGGCGAAACCGGGGTTCAGCTTGGCCGAGCGGCTGGCGATCCGGATGTCACAACCAAAGGCCAAATCGAGCCCGTAACCGGCGGCTCCACCGTTGATGGCGGCGATGGTCGGGGTGTCGAGATTGTGGAGCACGACCGGGGGTGCGGTCCGAAGTTCGAACTCACCTCCGAGTTCGGAACCAGAGTCGAGAACCCCGAGCGCCTTCTTCTGGCCCATTTGGGCGGCCATGTCGAGGCCGGCGCAGAAGGCTCGACCGGCTCCGGTGAGCACGATGCAGCGGACGTTCCGGTCGCGGTCGGCCCGAAGCAACGCCTCGGAGAGTTCGATGAGCATGGGTCCGGAAATCGTGTTGAGGCGGTCCGGGGCGTTGAGGGTGATCGTGGCCACATGATCGGCCGTGGTGTAGAGAACTTCGGACATGGCCGAACCGTAACACCGACGAGAATTCCTCCTGACCGGCCGGTAACCTTCGCATTTCCAACCACTGGGACATCCGTCCCGTATCTCCATAGGGGGAGAACACATATGCAGAAGACCCGAGCTCGTCGGGTCGGTGCGCTGGTTCTCGGTCTCGCACTCGTAGGCGCAGCCTGCGGTGGCGACGACGGC
>CAZTPF010000015.1:15901-45368 GCA_964614655.1 uncultured Bifidobacterium sp. | reverse complement strand
CGACGGAGTGGTCCGCAGCCCACACCACCCCCGCCCGCCAAAGTGGCGCGTCGAGCCCTACAGCGTCTCGGACTCCATCCCGACGACGACCAACAATTGTCGCGTGACCTCGGCGGCCGACGAGCCCTCGTGATCGCGACCAATCACGCCCAACTCGACGTCGGTCGACCCACCGGCGTGTTCGCGAGTGAACTCACCGTGCCGTACTACGCGTTCCTCGACGCCGGCATGACCGTCGACGTGGCCAGTCCGCTCGGCGGCATCATTCCCATCGATCCGTTGTCGTTGAAGCCGGCGGTTCGCACCGAAGCCGACGACCGTCTGCTCGGCGATCCAGCCCTGCGTGCCCGACTCACCGCTTCACTTGCCGTCGGCGACCTCGACATGCGCTCGTACGAGATCGTGTATCTGGCCGGCGGCTGGGGCGCGGCGTTCGACCTCGGTAACTCGGCCGTACTCGGTGATCAGATCACCGCCGCCAACGCGAACGGCGCGGTGATCGGCGGCGTGTGCCACGGTCCGCTCGGATTGCTCCGGGCCCTCGACGTCGACGGCACACCGCTCGTCGAAGGCCGCAAGGTCTCGGCCGTCACCGACAAGCAGGTACGCGAACTCGGCATCACGTCGACTCCTCAACATCCCGAGACCGAACTGCGTGCCGCTGGCGCAATCTTCGAATCGGCGACCGCTCGACGCGACTTCCTGGCCAATCACTGGGTGGTGGACGGCAATCTCGTCACCGGCCAGAACCAGAACGCCGCGCCGATGGTCGCCCGACTCATGCTCGAGAAGCTCTCACCGCACGACTCCTGAATCGACGGGCATGACGCCTACGGTTCGAGCGTGACCACCATCGTGCGATTGATCGGCGTGTACGACGCCGAGGGAACTCTTCGCGGCGAAATTGCATACTGGATCGGAGCTCGGCTCGGCCGTCGTCACTGCTCCCTCTGCGAGGTGACCCACGGTCTCTTCACCGAGAAGAACGAGTGGCGCTCGTGTCGAGTCGGCTTACCGGTTCCTTTCGACACGTATCACCGCGACGATCAGCCTCCGCAAATTCGCGTCATCTCCGAGAATCGAGCTCCAGTCGTCGTAGCCGAAACGACCACCGGTCATATCGTTCTTCTCGACGGCCAGCGCATCGAGGAAGCCGACGGTGATCCGCACCAACTGGTCGAGTTGATCGAGAGAGCCGTCAACGAGCGCAGCCTTCTCTGGCCGGCTTAAAGGAACACGACGAGAGTCATCTCGCGGAATCGGACCCCGCCGATGACGCCACGACGAACCGTGTGTACCGATTGTCGTCGGTCGCGATCATCGGACGGCCCAGACCCACGAAGATCGCCGTGATGGCGTCGTCATCCGCTGAACCGTTGCCCAGGTCCACCCACCTACCCGGTGTGAAAAGCGACTCATTCCAGATCTGGAATTACTCCAGATTTACCGCTATGGTCGTGCCATGACCTCGACAAACACCCCTGATCCAGCTCAGATTCTGCGTCAACACGGGCTCAGCGTCACTGCGCAACGATTGGCGGTCATGGCGGCAGTTGGCCGCCATCCTCACGCAACGGCTGATGTGGTGTTCGAGGTGGTCTCGACCGACATCGGCTCGGTGTCTCGTCAGGCGGTGTACGACGCGCTCGGGGTTCTGGCCGAGAACGGAATCATCCGCCGCATCCAGCCAGCTGGGTCGGCCGCTCGCTACGAGGACCGGGTGGGCGACAACCATCACCACCTGATCTGTCGACAGTGCAATCGACTCGTCGACATCGACTGCGCACTCGGCGCACGTCCCTGTCTGACCGCATCCGACGACCACGGATTCGAGATCGACGAGGCCGAAGTCATCTATTGGGGTCGCTGCCCCGACTGTCGGTCCATGCCCAACACCTCTCGCCAATCCCCCAAGAAAGGAGCACTGCGATGAGCAGTACCGAAACGATGAGCAAGTGCCCCGTCGTTCACGCCGCCAACGTGCACGACGACATGTCCCCCACCACCTGGTGGCCGAAGAATCTGAACCTCGACATTCTTCACCAACACGATCGCAAGGTCGATCCGATGGATCCCGACTTCGACTACCGCAAGGCCGTCAAGTCGCTCGACGTGGTCGCGGTCAAGGCCGACCTCGTGAAGCTCATGACCGACAGCCAGCCCTGGTGGCCAGCCGACTGGGGCCACTACGGCGGCCTCATGATCCGCATGGCCTGGCACGTGGCCGGCACCTACCGGGTGTCCGACGGTCGCGGTGGCGCCGGCACCGGCAACCAGCGCTTCGCACCCCTCAACTCGTGGCCCGACAACGCCAACCTCGACAAGGCTCGCCGTCTGCTGTGGCCCGTCAAGAAGAAGTACGGCAACAAACTCAGTTGGGCTGACCTCATGGTGTTGGCTGGCAACGTCGCCTACGAGTCGATGGGCTTGAAGACCTTTGGCTTCAGCTTCGGTCGCCCCGACATCTGGCATCCCGAGAAGGACATCTACTGGGGTTCCGAGCGTGAATGGCTCGACGCATCCCGTTACGCCGGCACCGAGGACCGCGAGTCACTCGAGAATCCGCTCGCCGCCGTGCAGATGGGCCTGATCTACGTCAACCCCGAAGGTGTCGGCGGCCAGCCCGACCCGTTGCGCACGGCGCACGACGTGCGCGTCACCTTCGCTCGTATGGCCATGAACGACGAGGAGACCGTGGCGCTCACCGCCGGCGGCCACACCGTCGGCAAGACTCATGGCAACGGAAGTGCGGCGAACCTCGGCGCCGAACCCGAAGGAGCCGACATCCACGAGCAGGGGCTCGGTTGGAACAACCACGTGTCTCGCGGCATTGGCCGCGACACGGTGACGTCCGGTATCGAGGGCGCCTGGACGACTCATGCAACCACGTGGGACAACGGCTACTTCCACCTGCTGTTCAAGTACGAATGGGAATTGAAGAAGAGCCCGGCCGGCGCGTGGCAGTGGGAACCGGTGAACCCTGATCCGGCCGATCTGCCAGCCGATGTGGAGGACCCGTCGAAGAAGGGTCGACTCATCATGACCGACGCCGACATGGCGATGATCAAGGACCCCGAATATCGCAAGATTTCGGAGCGCTTCCGCGACGACCAGGCCTACTTCTCGGAAGTCTTCGCCCGAGCCTGGTTCAAACTGACTCATCGCGACATGGGTCCGCGCACTCGCTACATCGGACCCGAGGCACCGACCGAAGATCTGATCTGGCAGGACCCGGTTCCGGCTGGCCCCACCACCTTCGACGTGAACGCCGTGAAGGCCAAGATCGCGGCCACCGGGCTGTCGGTCGGCGAACTCGTGGCGACCGCTTGGGACAGTGCGCGCACGTTCCGCGGTTCCGATTTTCGCGGTGGCGCGAACGGTGCTCGCATCCGTCTCGCTCCGCAGAAGGACTGGGAAGGCAACGAACCGACTCGCCTCGCCAAGGTGTTGAAGGTTCTCGAACCGATCGCCGCCGAGGCTGGAGCCAGTGTGGCCGATGTAATCGTGCTGGCCGGCAACGTGGGCATCGAGATGGCCGCCAAGGCCGCCGGTGTCGACGTGACGGTTCCGTTCTCCCCCGGTCGCGGTGACGCGACACAGGATCAGACCGATGTCGAATCGTTCTCGTACCTCGAACCGATTCACGACGGATATCGCAATTGGCTGAAGGGCACCTACACCGTCGAAGCCGAAGAGATGCTTCTCGACCGCACTCAGCTCATGGGCCTCACCGCGCCGGAGATGACCGTGCTCGTCGGCGGCATGCGAGTGCTCGGCACCAATCACGGCGGAACGAAGCACGGTGTGTTCACCGATCGAGTGGGTGCGCTCACCAACGACTTCTTCGTGAACCTGACCGATATGGCGTATTCCTGGGTTCCGTCCAAAGACGGCATCTACGAGATCCGCGATCGCAAGTCCGGAGCGGTGAAGTGGACGGCAACTCGTGTCGACCTGGTATTCGGCTCGAACTCGATCCTTCGCTCGTACGCCGAGGTCTACGCCCAGGACGACAACCGCGAAAAGTTCGTTCGCGACTTCGTGGCCGCCTGGACGAAGGTCATGGAGGCCGACCGCTACGACCTGAAGAACTGATCACTCACCCGACTGGGTGCCGTGACGCATGAGCGCGTCGATGGCGTCGTCGGCCGCGTCGCTGAAAGGTTGCAGCACGAGGTCGACGACGCCGTCTTCCACGTCCTGGCGCAGTTTCAGACTTTCTCCGGTCGACAGACACGTGACAGCAATTCGCGCCGTGGTCCCCCATCGGCGCAACGACCGCGCCAGAACCAGACTGGTGTCGACACGAGCGATGGTCGACACGATCCAGGTGGCCGAGGTGATGGGCAGCGTGCCCGGGAACTCTGGGTCGTCGGCGTCGCCGAATCGCATCGACACGTTCAAGGCCAACTCGGGATCGGTCACGTGCAGACGGCCGTACGGATCCCAGTCGACCACCAACACACGATGGCCCGAACGAGCGAGTTGCTCGACGAGATGGCGACCGAATCGCCCGTAGCCGAACACGATGAAGTCGACCACCTCTTCGTCGACGTCGAGGTCGTCGCGTAACTTCTCACGTTCGAAGAGGCCGAGGGGTTTCTTCAGTCGATCGAAGAGCTGGTTCGAGTAGTTGATGAAGTAGGTGGAAAGTCCGATCGTGACGAGACCCACCAAGGTGACGAGGCCGACGATGCCGTTGTCGACGTGACCGAGTTCGAGCCCGAGTGCGATCAAGATGAGCGAGAACTCGCTGATCTGACCGGCCGCCACACCGGCCAGGAACGAGACACGCTTCGGGTAGCGCATCGCCCCCATGATCACGAGAATGATCAGCGGTTTGCCGATCAGGACGAAGACCGAAAGCACGATGGCCGGGACGACCTGCTCGCCGATCGCCGAGAAATCGAGCCCGATGCCGAGATCGATGAAGAAGAACAACAGGAGGAAGTCGCGCAGGCCCGACAGCGAGGAAGCGATCGATTCCCGGTAGTTGGTGGACGCCAGCGCGAAGCCGGCCAGGAAAGCCCCGACTTCCACCGAGAAGCCGAGCCAGTCGCTGAAGGCGGCGACCGACACCGCCCAGGCGACCGACGTGATGATGAGGAGTTCTTGCGACGACGCCACCATGGCGAGCACTCGCGGAATGACGTAGACGGTCACGAACCAGGTTCCGACGAGGAGGCCCACTCCCGTGAGAGCGATACGTCCGATCTGCCAGCCGACGCCGGAATCGCTGTCGGTGCCGAGGGTGCTCAGCACCACCATCACGACCACGACCACGATGTCCTGAACGATCAGGAATCCGAGGGCGATTCGTCCGTGCAGCTTCTCGAGTTCTCGCTTGTCGGACAGGATCTTGACGATGATGATCGTCGACGAGAACGTGAGGGCGATCGCCACGTAGAGCGATTCCTGCGCGCTCAATCCGAGCAGGCTCGAGAGAAGGAAGCCGAAGAGGGCGGTGAAGCCGATCTGTCCGAACCCGGTGGCCAAGGCGACCTTGCCCATCGACCGCACGAGATTCAGGTCGAGTTTGAGCCCCACCAGGAACAAAAGGACGGCGATCCCAAGATCGGCGAAGAGTTCGAGAGGTTCGGACTCGGTGATGATCTCGAACCCTGATGGCCCGACCAGAACACCGACCGCGATGAACGCCACGATCAAGGGTTGCCGAGCCCGATGAGCCACGAATGCCACCACGGTCACGACCGCCAGCACGAGAGCGGTCGATGTGAAGGTGTCGTTGGTCCCCGCGGCCAGAAGTGTCATTCAGACTCAAACTAGTCGGCGACTCCTCCGACGTTCAGGAGACGGCCGTCGTGGCGTGTGAAGATTTGACGACACAACTGTTCGTGCTCGTGCGCCTTCACGACCATCAACACTTCGTTCTCCCCCAGATGCTCGAAGGCGAAGTTCTCGTGCTGTGTCCACTCGACGTCTCCGATGTCGGCGCCGATCAACCCGCCGAAGATCGCACCCCACGCGGCTCCGGCGAGCGACACACCGAGAATGCCCCCGACGGCCAGACCGGGAATTGCCGCCAGCGACAAGGTGATGCCGCCCAGGAGTCCGATCGGAGTCCCGACCGCCGCTCCGGCCCCGAGGTCGACGAAGAGCTCGCGATCGGCGTCGCGCTCGAAGACGATCCGCTCACCTGAGCGAAGTGCGAGGCCGAGGCGATCGCTGCCGAGTCCCGCCGACGCGAGATCGGCCACGGCCTCCTCAGCGGCACGACGGTCGGGAAAGATCGCGGCGACGTGATCGTCTCGTGACACGGGAACACCTCCGGGTCACAGTCAAGAGATGCCCGACCAGGTTCGAGCACCACGAACGTCACCGATCGACGACTCGGCACTCCGGAGTGCTGTCGGGCACATGGTGCAGCCAGCGAAAGAACATGGTCCCCAGGGTGTGTCCGTAGGTGCCGAGCCAATTCGGCCGACCGGGGTCGCTCTCGGCCAGAACGATGGTCACCGTCCCATCGGGGTTCGGCACCACGTTGCGATCGTTCACGTTCATCTTGCGATCGGGATGGGCCTGGAACCAGCGGTCGCCCACCTGCAGCGACCAGTATCGGCAATCGGGCGGCGGTGTGAGCTTGATCTCGAGGGCCTGGGTCGGGTCGAGTCGCCACCAGCCGAACGCGTACGTGACGTCGGGGTTCGGAACCGCGGCCACGATCTCCTCGGCCGTCTGCAACACGAGACGATTCGGCGTGTCGCGCAGATCGGCTCCCCACAACTGGTTGAGTTGAGTATTCCAGCGAATCGTGTCGACCATTCGCGCGATTCGCGCCGACACGACCGGAGGTGACGGGAGCATCGCCACGGGAGCGAGGCCGTCGAGACGCTCGATCGACCACTCCCCTCGCTCTTGATTCGAGCGGTCGTGGAAGTACTGGCGGATGATCACCCGGGCGGCAGACGGGTGCTCGAACTCGTAGACGAAGGAACCGTCCGAGTCGGCGATCGAGTCGACGTCGACGTTGTCGACCATCGCCGTCGCTCCTCGCTCGCCGTCGTTCGCGTACACGCAGATCCCCACGTACGAGCTGCCACCTCGGCGGCCGGTGATCCGGTGCCGAACTCCGGGCTGGACGACGGCGACGTCGTAGTCGATGTCGGGTCCGCTCGCACCGAGCCAACGGGTCGGCTCGAGGGGAGCTACGAACCGAGGAGTCCTCGGATCGACGTCGAGCAGCGAATACTGAACGGCAGTCGACACGATGAACTGGACGTAGCGATGACCGTCGGCTCGCTCACGGTCGTTCAGCGGATCGGGATCGAAGTCGACGCACCCGGCCGCGAAGCGGATCGCGTCCGCGACCGGGGACCAGTCGTCCGAGCTCATTCGTGCCAGTTCAGGAGCAAGGTGACGTGACGAGCGTTCCGCCCAGCTTTTCCTGAATTGCGCCGAGCGCTGCGTCGATCTCTGTCGCGTACTCGACGGTCGGCTTGCCGCTGAGCGACAACGATGACACTGCCCAGTTGTCACCCTGCAACGAACGGAGCTCACCCAAGTTCGAATCGAGGGTGCACCGGACTTCGTTCCCGACTTGTTGCGAGAACGACTCGGCGTCGGCCCAGGCGTAGGCCGACACGAAGGCCGACGTGGGAGACAGACAGGTCTCCCGGACCGCCATCGTCATCACGAAACTTTCGGGAGTGCACTCGTAACCCAGGCCTTCGATCACTCCCACCATCTCGGCCAACGTTGCCTCGGCTGCGCCACCCGAGCCGGACGACGACTCTTCGGTCGAGCCCGAATCGGATGACGAACCGGAATCGTCGCCGCCGCAGGCCCCGAGAATCAGGAGGCCGGCCGCGAGAGCCGAGACGAGTGAGCGGGATGAACGGAACATGAAGTCTCCTTGGTGCGACGTCGCGTGACGCCATTGATCGGTGGTGAAGATAGCCCACGGGCGACGTCCCGAGCCGTATGCCAAGATCAAGGAATGAACAAGGTTCCGGTGGTCGACGTCTCTCGCCCGAGCGCCCTGTCCCTCGACGCCCTCGACTCAGCGTGCCGTGATCATGGGTTCTTCCTTCTGTCCGGCCACGGCCTCGACGACTTGATCACTCGGACCTGGAGCGAAACGGCGGCTTTCTTCGACGCCGACCGCGCGGTCCACGAAAGCATCATGCGCGATCGCGACAATCCCCTCGGCTACTTCGACCGAGAACTCACGAAGCGCAAGCGCGATCACAAGCAGGTGTTCGACTTCGTCGACCCGACGAGCCCACCCCACGACGCCCGCAATCGCTGGCCGGCCGGTCTTCCCGACTTCCGAGAGAGCATGGTCGCTCTGTACGACGCCTTCGACGACCTGGCGACCAAGGCCCTGTCGTTGATCCACCAACTGCTGGAGCTCGGACCCGAGTCGCGTCGCCAGGTCGTGGGCGACCGACGGGGAAGCATGATCCGCCTCAACCACTACACGGTGGGTGATCCTGTACCCGCCGACCAACGAGATGGGCTGGCCGAACTCGGTGAGACTGCGCTCGGCTATCACACCGATCCCGGCGTTCTCACGGTGCTCCTCCAGGACGACACCGGCGGACTGCAGGCCGAGTCGGCCGAGCACGGCTGGATCGACGTCCCGCCGGTTCCCGGAACCATCGTTCTCAACCTCGGCGACTGCATGCAGGCCTGGACCAACGATCGCTATCGGGCGGCCGTCCATCGAGTGTTGCCCATGTCTTCGTCGCGACGGTTCAGCATCCCCTATTTCCTCAACCCTCCACGCGACTCGGTGATCGCTCCCGTTCCCGAAATGTGCGGAACGGGAGCGCGTTACCGAGCCTTTGCGTGGCGTGAATTCATGGATGCCCGCGCCTACGACAACTTCGCCGACACCGGGGCCGACGACGCCCAGGTGACCGACTACCGACTGTCGGTCTGACGTCAGCCGCCGATTGCGGCTCGGTCGGACCACTCGGCCAGAGTGCCCGTTTCGAGCGCTGCTACGGCGAGATCGACCTCGTCAGCTGTGACGAGACCCTCCGAGAGGGCGACGTCGACATCGCCGACGCCCAGAAGAACGGCAGCAAGGAGGACCTTCTCGGCAATTGCGCCGTCCACGTCCTCGGCTGAGATGACGGCATCCGGCGTCGTCGTCATGGACCCGTCGACCTCCGCCGATGTATCTCCACCGGACGGGATGGCTTCGTCATCGGAGTCGGAGCCGCAGGCCATGACCGTCAGCGGCACGAGTACGACGACGAGCCCTCGACGCCACTTGGCAGTGATCTTCATGTTGCGCATCATCAGTTTCCTCCCGGTCCGGATTGCTGGCCACCTGTTGTCGGTGAGCTACTGGGCACGCTCGAGCTGGTCGAGGTGCTCGACGTCATGTCGTGGATCTGCAGCTGATCGCGCAGTTGATCTCTCAGACGCTCGAGATCTCCGAGTTGCAGGCCGGCGTCATCGAGCATTTGCTGGGCCTGCTCCTGAATCATCGACTGAACACGTTCCTCGGCTTGCTCGCGCAGCCGTTCGAGCTCGGCCAGATCGTTCGGAGTCCCACCGTTCGTCTGCATGTTTCGGTACTCGTTCTCGAAGTTCTGCTGAAAGCGCTGTGCGTGCTCGTATTGGAGCCGCAGACGCAACTCCTCCCAGCACGACGACTCGCCGTCGTCACGACACTCCTGCACTCTTTCTCGCAGTTGAGCGAAGACCTCGCGCCACTCCGGAGCGATGAAGTCCCAAATCCTCAGTTGCTCTTGGATTCGTTCGCGAAGTCGCTCACGGAGAAGTTCGCCTGGAAATGTCGTCGCCGAGTCGGTCGACGACGTCACCGTCGAGCCCGAATTCGACCACGAGAATCCCAGTTCGTTCAACGTCTCCCACAACACGGCGCCGACTCGAATCGCCCCGACGACCTCCGCTTCGAGATCGTCCCGTACGTCGTCAGTCAGAGTCACTCCCTGATCCGACATGAAGACGTCGACGACGTCGGTCGCCATCGTCTCGTCGTCGGAGGCCGACGTCGGCCCCGACAGAACGAGGATCAATCCGCTGATGAGGGCGGCGACGACGGCCACCCGACCCCATCGGCGTCGCTCGCCCCTCCTAGTGATACGGCTCATACCAATCTCCTTCTCGTGTGTTGGGGGTGACTTGTCGACGTCCGATGATCACGACGTCCACTTCCGGTTTCCCCTCGCTCGCGGACGACGATTCGGGAATCCTCTTGACCGCCGAGGGCCAAACTTCGACCCGAAGACTCGACATCGACGGGGCGAAGTTGCGGCTGGAACCCTCGAGCAACGTGAACGTGTACACGCCTGGACGGAATCGGGAGCCAGCACTCGACATCGACCACTCGATCCGATGGATCCGCCATCCATTCTCCTCGCGCACCGTCGTCGGCGCGTCGAGCACCGTTCGCCGCCACGGCGACACTTGCTCGATCACCAGACGGGCGGGAAACTCGTCGCTCGAGATCGACGACGACCTGACGGCCACCTCGACGACGAGAGGACGCGTCGAGAGTCGCAGAGGTCGGGTCACCAGATCCCCACCCCACTCCACCCACTGGCTCGACTCGTTTCCGACCGAGGCCGAAGCAGGAACTGCGAGCACCGACGCTCCGATCGAGAACAGAAGAGCTGACAGTGTTCTCGTCCTCGTCACACCTGACCGCATCGTCTTCCTCCGTCGGACTGCGGCCAATCGAGCCGCGGCGACAGAGTGTTGGAAGTCCGGAGTCCGCGTGCGACGAAAACGTCACTACACGAGGCGACTCAAGCGTTGGTGAGTTCTGTCCTCTCCTGGGCATGCGTCCGCTCACGGGGCTCGCGCTTACCCGAACCCGACACCCGAACTACGGCCACCGAGGTCGCGGCGAGAATCAAGACCAAAGACGTGACGCGATAGATGCGATTGGAGGCGTCGGTGCCCGCCATGCCGGCGTGGATGACGGCGAGCCAGGCCGCTCCGTAGCTCGCCATGTGGATGGCCCGCCAGAGTTTGCGCGGCAACTTCTTCATCATGAGCGACGTGACCTGGACGATGGCGAGGAGGTACATCGCGATCACGCCGAGAGCGACGGCCGTCGGCTGCCACTCGCTGGCGAACGGAACGAGAATCTCGGCCGGACCGAACTCGACGTAACTGTCGGCGACGAGCGCTGCGATGTGCCCGCCGGTCGCCAGCACCGCGAGTCCGCTCGTCCAGCGATGCATCGCCAGGAGCCATGCGGGGCGGTCGACGGAACGAAGCATTCGGGTCGCCATCAACATTCCGAGGACCAGACTCCCCAGAAGAAGAACGGCGGCGACCATTCCCGTCGATCTCGACACGTACCACCACGTCTGCTCAGACATGAGCCACCTCGTTTTCTTGGAAGATCTGCGACCATGCGTCGGACGCCACAACGTTCCCATCGGAGTCGACCGTGCGAACCAGACACCCACGACTGATCGACGCCTCGAAAGCCGAGTTCCCGTCGACCAGAATCGCCGTCGACCACGCTTCGGCTTCGGCTGCCGAGCCAGCGACGACGGTGACCGACACCAGACCTTCTGATCGTTCGATCAACGGTCGGCCGACTCTCGGATCGACCGACACGTTCTGTGGTCCGCCGATTTCTTCGGTCACGGCGAGACCGGACGTCGACACTCCCCCGTCCTGAACGAGGATGCGACCCGATCGTTCGCAGCCCCCGAAAGGATCGGTCACTCCGATCGACCAGAAGCCGTGGTGCGGGCCGATTCCGGCGACGCGAAGATCGCCTCCGATGCTGACGAGCGCCCCGGAGGCGCCTGACTGCAGAAGTCGATCGACGACCATGTCGGCGGCCAAGCCTTTCCCGATGCTGCCCGGGTCGAGCCGAACGCCCGCCTCCACCCGCACAAGACCGCGTTCCTCGTCGAGACGGATCGACATCAACGCCGAGGGCTCGACATTCGGCGAACTCGCGTACGCGGGCTCACAGGCCCCGTTCGTCAAGGCCGAGGCCGACACCATCGAACGCACCAGATCGATCGTCGACGGATCAACCATCACCGGACGACCTTCGGACCGATTGATCACTGAAATGTCGCTCATCTCGTCGAATCGTGTCCAACATCGCTCGAGGTGGGCGATTCGCCGTTCAGCCATGTCGAGTAGGTCAGTGACCGATTCGTCGTGGTCGACCGCGACCACCACCACGGCCTCGCACCCCATGGCGCGAAAGGTTCGTTCGACGACCTTCGACATGGGACCGTCAGCTCGACTTACTGGTTGACGCGCTCGGCGCGGGGGCCGGCGTCGGAACCTGGACGATGATCGGTGTGGGAGCCACGACTGGTGCCGGTGCCGTCACAGGAGCCGGGGCCAACGACGGGGATGCAGGTGTCGCCGTGTCGACTGCAGAAGCACTCGGAGCTGGCGTCATGACCGGAGTCGAGGGGTTGGCGACCGAGCCCACGACCGGAGCCGTCGGTACTGCTTGAGCGAAGAATTCGGGCGGGATGGCAGCGAATGCTTCGAGATCGATTCCAGCCGGCACCGACGCCACATCGATAGAACCCGACAGAGTGACCAGGTCGACACCGGCAACAGTCGCGTTCGGCTCATCCGGCGACTCGTTGGCGGCCGCCGATCCCATGGCGGCAGTCATGGCCAGGACCGACGTGAGCGAGGCCCCGGTCACCATGACCTTCGCGGCAACCGCAGGCTTGCTTCGTTGAACACGTTCAGTCATCGTCGTCACCGCGATCGTGATCGTCGTCGTGATCATCATCGTCGTCGTGATCGTCATCGTCGTGATCGTCGTCGTGATCATCATCGTCGTCGTGATCGTCATCGTCGTCATAGCCAGACGACACCAGGGACTCCGACGATGTCGACGTGATCACTTCTCCACCCGACAAGAACGCGCCGAATTCGATCTTGGTGGTCGAGGACTTCAACTCGATCTCGATCCGCACCGAGCCGGAGCCCGTGGTTTCGTGAACGACCCAACCGGGGGTGGGATCGACCGACACGATGGTGAGGAGTCCACCGGCGGTGTCGACCGTGGCGACAGCGGCGTCACCGATACGGAACGCCATCTGAGTTCCTTGTGGCGTGGGCGGGGCGAGCGAGCCCGGTGTCGTGTCGAATGCCGTCGATGGCGGCGTGGTCGAGTTCAGCGCGGCCTCGACGGCCGACTGTGGCGTCACGGAATCCGTGGACCGGTCTTCCACGAGTGCGATCCCTCCGCCCTCCACGACTCCAGGAACCTTGTACACCTGGGTCGCCACAGGGAGGGTCAACGGTGTCGGGACGTCGGACGGGCCGTCACTTCCACTCAGGACTTGCGTGTTCACGGCCACGGCAGCGGTTCCGGCGGCGAGAACACCAGCGATGGAGAGGAGGGTTGCTGTTCTGACGTTCATGGGTCTCCTTTCGAACGAGATCCACGGTACGAACCGTCGATCCAGGGCACGGGCGAGCGACATCCAAGAAACGTCCAAGAAATCACCAAGAACCAGTGGTCGGTCGCCGGGAGGGTGGTGATCCGGCGCGTGTTCGGCCACCATGGAGTCGTGAACGTCTTGATCGTCGAGGACGACGATGCCATCGCCGCCACCCTGAGGGACGGGCTCGAAGGAGCCGGACACCAGGCTTTCGTCGCCACCACGGGTCGAGCGGCTATCGAGGCCCACGCCGCTCAGCGGTTCGACGTGATCCTTCTCGATCTCGGTCTTCCCGACCTCGACGGACGCGACGTCTTTCGTGAGTTGCGAGCCGTGCGCGATGTTCCGGTGATCATGGTGACGGCCCGCAGTGAAGAATTCGATCGTGTCCTCGGTCTCGAACTCGGAGCCGACGACTACATCACCAAGCCGTTCAGCCTTCGCGAACTTCTCGCCCGTATACGGGCCGTGACACGTCGTCTACCCGCCGACGACTCGGCGTCGCCGGACACCTTCGCCGATGGACTCGAAAACGCATCGATCGATGTGGGCCCCCTGCACATCGATCGACGCTCTCATCGCGTGTTGCTGGCGGGCGACGAGCTCACGATCACTCCGAAAGAGTTCGACTTACTGGTCTTTCTCGCCGAGGATCCCGGAGCGGTTCGCACCCGGACCGACATCGTCGAATCGGTGTGGGATGCACACTGGTACGGACCGACGAAGACGGTCGACGCCCACGTGGCTTCGCTCCGTAAGAAACTCGGCGACCACCGCTGGATCGTCTCGGTGAGGGGTGTCGGTTTCCGCCTCGAGGCGCCGGAATGAGAGCGCGACTCGTCGCCGCTTTCGTCCTCGTCCTCGGTGTCGTCCTCGTCGCCCAGAACCTTCCGCTCATCGGCTACCTACGCGACGTCGAGGAGGATCGGCAGCGAACCGGACTCGAACGCGACGCGTTCGTGATCGCCGGTCGAGCCGAAGAACTCCTCGAGGAGGGCCGGGCAGCCGGTGATGTCGCCCTTCAGCGCCTCGTCGACGACTACCGATCGGCCGAGGGTCATCGAGTCGTGATCGTCGACAGCCTGGGTTCGGCAGTCATGATCTCCGACGAATCGGCAGCAGCCGGAGCCGATTACTCGACTCGTCCCGAGATCGGTCGGGCACTCACCGGCCAGATCGCATCCGGGCGACGTTTCTCCGAGACACTCGGACTGGACCTCGTCTTCGTGGCAGTTCCGGTCTTCTCCGGAGACGACGTGGTCGGAGCGGTGAGGCTCACGTCACCGGGCTCCGAGATCGACGATCTCGTCGACGGACGAATTCGGGGCATTCTGCTCGTCGTGGCCATCGCACTGGTGCTCGGCGTGATCGTCGCCCTCGTCTTGGCTCAAGGGATCAGTCGCCCGTTGCGTTCGCTGAAACGGTCCACGAACCAACTGGCCGGCGGCGACCTGACGACTCGTGCCCTGACGGCTCACGGACCATCGGAAGTTCGCGAACTCGCCACCGCCTTCAACCTGATGGCCGATCGACTCGGCTCACTCGTCGAGTCGCAACGCTCCTTCGCCGGCGATGCATCACATCAACTCCGAACTCCGCTCACCGCTCTCCGACTGCAGGTCGAGCAAGCGATGATGCACGTCGACTCCGACGTCGAACGAACCAAGATCGGACTCGAACGCGCGACCGAAGAAATCCAACGTCTGCTGCACTTGGTCGAAGGCCTCTTGATGTTGGCTCGACTCGAGCATTCGAGTGCACCCCGATCGACGATCGACGTGACCGCCCTTCTCCGTGATCGAGCCGAGACCTGGACACCGCTCGTCGAAGAGCGAGGGGGCAACCTGACTCTTCGCGTCGACGACGGTTTGGTGGCCGACCTCGTCCCCGGCTCACTCGACCAAGTGGTCGACAATCTGGTCGACAATGCACTCGACGCGTCGACCCAGGAACCTGACATCGACCTCTCGGCCCATCTCGACGAGTCGGGGCCCTTCATCGTGGTGGACGTCTCCGATCGCGGTCGCGGCATGACCCCCGAGGAGATCACTCGCGCTTTCGACCGCTTCTGGCGTTCGACCACCAACGACGAGGCAGGTTCGGGAATCGGACTGTCGATCGTCCGTCGCCTGGTGGAGGTCAACGGTGGCGACATTCGTCTCGAACCCCGTCCGGGAGGAGGCGTGATCGCCCGAGTGCTCCTGCCCCGGTCGGGTAGCTGACCTGCCGAGGACGCGTGACGGACGAGATCGCGCACGACTTCTCGTTCGTCCCGATTCGCCTCCAGGATTCGAGACGTGGTCGCCCGCCTGTTCGTCATCGGCTATGCCGATCGCCTCGTCGCCGATCATCGGGCTCTGCTCCAGTCGGCTCGGGTCGCCGGGTTCGAAGCAGAACTCGTGTCGCCGTCGAGTCTGTCCCTCGCCGTCGACACGAACCAGATCGACGTCCTCGTCGACGGACGTCCCGTGCAACCCGACGTCGTGATCCCTCGCGGTATGAACCGTCCCTGGCCTTTCGTCGCCCAAGTCTTGGAGGAATGGGCCCAGCGCGGCGCACTCGTCGTCCCGTCCGTCCACGCCGCCGACACGTGCGCCGACAAACTCCGAACGTCACGGATGCTCGCCGAGGCGGGCGTACCCGTCGTTCCGTCGGTCGGCATCGCGCCCGGCCCCGACAACCATTTCGCCGAGATCTTCGGTTCCGGAACCGTGATCGCCAAACCGGCCCGAGCGTCCAAAGGGCGCGGTATCGAACGGTACGAGAATTCGATGCTCGCCGAATCGGGAATGAAGTCGAGTCGGCCACTCGTCGCCGGCATGGTCGATCACCATGTCATGCAGCCACTGGCGAGTGGTTCGGGCATCGACTACCGGGTGGTCGTGGCCGAGCGGGGCCCGGCGGGTTCGTCGATCGTCGCCGTGACCCGACGTATCGCCCCCGATGGCGAGTTCGTCACCAACCGTCCCGGATCGATCGTCGAAGACGTGCACGATCCGGAGCAGGTTGTCCCCGACGTGTGCGAGGTGGCCCGACGTGCCACCCGCGCACTCGGTCTGTCGTTCGGTGGTGTCGACGTGATCGAACATCTCGGGCGGGCGTCGGTCCTCGAAGTCAATGCCTGGCCCGGCCTGGCAGCCGAGGTTCGCGGGACGTCCATCGCCGATGCTCTGGTGGAAGTCGCGATCACCTCGATGTCGAGAGATCCCCAGTCGACGCGCTGACTCGACTGGTCGTCACGCTGCCCACGTGTAGGGTTCCGGCCATGCGACGACTTCTTCTCGTGACGTCAGTCAGTTTGATCGCCTCGGCCTCACTCTTCGGGTGCGGGGGTGACGACTCGCCCTCAGCCGACTCCGGAGTCTCCATCGAGGAGTTCTGCAACAAGATCGACGCTCTCGAGAGCGCTGTCGAACCCGATGACATGGCCTCCGCAGTCGCCGCCCTCTCCGACCTGGTCGACTCCTCCCCCACACCCGGCGTTCGCGACGCCCTCGAGACGCTCATTCCCGTCATCACGAAGATGGCCGACATCGACGAGAACGATCCGGACGCCATCGGCGAACTGATGGGGCTCATGATGGACCCGGACGTGATGGAGGCCGGCACCGTTCTCGAGACCTTCGGTGCCGAACAGTGCGGCTTCACCGAATCGTGATCGTCGGCCCGTCGAGCTAGCCGATCGACGCCGTCGCGATCAGGTGAGCGCCGAACACCCCGACGAGCACCGCCCCCTGCCAACGACCGAGTCGCGAACCGCGCCACGGCCACATCAGAACGCAGGCCGCCGCCCCGAGCAGGAGAGTCACGGCCACGGCTGATCCGTCGACGTCGATCTCGCTGATCACCGATGCGACACCAACGATGAACATCGTGTTGAAGATGTTCGAACCGACGAGAGTTCCGACGCCGAGATCGGTGTGACCCCGTCGGATCGACACCAGCACCGTGACCATTTCGGGCATCGATGTCGCAACGGCGACGAGCAATGCCCCGACGACGAAGTCGCTCCACCCGAAGCGCTCCCCCACTCCTTCGGCACCCACCACGATGGAGCGACCGGCCACGACCAATGCCGTCAGCCCGACGGCCACTCGGGCCCAGACCTTGCGCCTGCTCTCGGTCACCTCGTCGATCGACAACGACACCGGGCGAGCGAGAACACGCGAGAGCCACGCCACGAAGACGAGGAGCAGCACGATCGCTTCGATTCGTTGAATGCGACCGTCGAGAATCATCACCGACACCACGACGACCGACACCACACCCCACGGAAGGTCGCGCTTCAACTCGGCCTTGGCCACGAACAGAGGTCGGACGAGAACCGCCAACCCGAGAATGAGTCCGAGGTTGGCCACGTTGCTTCCGGCGACGTCACCGAGCGCGATCTCGGAGCGACCCTCGATCGCCGAGGCGACGGCTACGGCGAGTTCGGGACTCGACGTGGCGAAGGCGGCGAGAGTCGCTCCGACGACTCCGACCGACAGCGAGTGCACTCGCGCCACGCCGACGGCTCCTTCCACGAATTGCGAGCCGCCAACCGCGGCCAGCACGAGTCCGATCAGGATCCAGACGAAGTCGATGGCGTCACTTCCCGTCGTTCTCGCGCTCGGTGATCGCATGAGCGAGCGCATGAGCCCCGACCGGAACGGTGATCAGCTGCAAAACGATGACCGCCACCAACTTGGTGATCGGACTCCAGGCGTCGAATTGCAGGATGGCGCCGGTTCCGCACATCACGACGCCGAGGGTCGCCGGCTTGGTGGCCGCATGCATTCGCGAGCGAGGGTCGCCGAGGCGAACGAGCCCGATCGACGCGACGAGGGCCAGACCGGATCCGGCGATCAGAAGCACCGCCGACACCACGTCGAGAATCTGATCGACGACTGCGATCATTCCGAACCTCGTTCGATGAAGCGGGCGATCGTGACCGCACTCAAGAAACCGACCACCGCCAGGGCGAGAGCCACGTCGAGGAAGGTATCCGACTGGTCGGCGGCCGCCCACACGAGGACTCCGCAGATGATCACCGAGGTGAGCACGTCGAGGGCCACCGCCCGATCCTCGAGCTCGCCGGGCCGAAGGACTCGGAACAGGGTGATGGCGACTGCCACCAACAACATCCCGACCGACACGTAGGCGACGACGGTCATCGCACCTCCTCCATCACCAATGCATCGAGAACTTTGCGCTCGAGAGCAACCATGCTCCGGCGGAAGCTCTCGTCGTCGACACGCCCGAGAACGTGAACCTTCAAGACCCCCTCCGCAGGATCGACGTCGACCGTCATGGTCCCAGGAGTCAGCGTGATGAGGTTGCCCATGAGAGTCATGGCGGTGGCCGAACGGGTGGACACGCGAACCTCGCGCACCGACGCCTCGACACGATCGGGTCGCGGGAACAGGACGGCGACGACGACGGTCCAGGTGGAGAGGGCCAGATTCACGAACACGTACCAACCGAGAGCGACCGCACCGAGCGGTCGAATGCGCTTGACCGACGTTCGGCCGGACGGGAACAGCAAGACGAGGATCGCGGCGACGATCAGACCTCCGAGCACGTTGCCGACACTGACCTCGCCGTACAGGGCGACCCAGAGCAGGGTGAGGGCACCGAGTCGCAGGATCATGAGCCGAGCACCGCCGAGATGTAGCGGGAGGGATCGGCCAACTGCCGGGCGGCCGCCTGGCAGTACTCGAAGAGCGGTCCGGCGAGAAGAGCGATCACGAGCGTGCCGACGACCAGGAGAGCCGTCGATGCCGTCATCAGACGGTGATGGCCGAGGACTCCGACTCTTCCGGCCGGAGGCTCGGGATCGACGTCCCCCCAGAAAAGCCCGGTCCAGATCTTCGTCATCGAGACGAGGGTGAAGAGGCTCACCACGATTGCGATCGCCGTGACGGCGAACTGGCCCGAGTCGAATCCCTCTCGCACCAACGAGAGTTTGGCGAGGAAGCCCGAGAACGGTGGCAGTCCGGCGAGGCTGAGAGCCGGCAACAAGAAGAGGATCGCGAGAGGGCCGGAACGATGTAGGAGTCCGCCCGCCCGATCGAACGAACTCGATCCGGTCTCCTTCTCGACGATTCCCTCGACGAGAAAGAGGGCGGCCTTGACCGGAATCTGGTGGACGAGGAAGAAGATCGTGGCCGCCAGACCGGCCACGGTTCCGAAACCGATTCCCATGATCATGTAGCCGATCTGGCTCACGATGTGGAACGACAGGATTCGCTTCATCTGCGTGTGCGACATCGCGCCGAGAATTCCGATCACCATCGTGGCCGCACCGATGACGAGAAGCAGAGTCTCCTCACCGCCCGGGAACAGCAACGTCTCGGTGCGAATGATGGCGTAGACACCCACCTTGGTGAGCAGACCGGCGAAGACCGCCGTGACCGAACTCGGAGCCGAGGGGTACGAGTCGGGAAGCCAGAAAAAGAGGGGGAACACCGCTGCCTTGATCCCGAAGGCCACCAGGAGCAGCAGGTTCAGACCGAGTGCCACTCCGTCGGGAAGTTCGGCCAGTCGCTCGGGGAGAACGGCCATGTTGATGGAACCGGTCGCGGCGAACACCAACCCGACACCGAGCAACAGGATCATCGACTCGACGACGTTGAGGACGACGTACGTCGTACCCGAGCGGATCTGAGCATTGGTCCCCTCCAGAGTGAGGAGGACGTAGCTCGCCATGAGCAGAAGCTCGAAGGCGACGAAGAGGTTGAAGAGGTCGCCAGCGAGGAATGCCTGGGCGATACCGGCCACGAGAACCAGATACGCCGGCAGATAGAGAGGTGAACGCTCGTCGCTCGCGCCCTGGCCGATGGCGAACACGAGAACCGACAGGAGCACCGCCGAGGCGATCACGAGCATCATTACCGACAGGCGGTCGGCGACGAGCGTGATGGCGATGGACGATCGCCATCCACCGAGGGCGGAGACTTCGATCGAGTCGTGACGGGCCACGTGGATCATGGCGACGATCGCCACGGTCAGGTTCACCCCGAGCACGACCATCGAGATCGTCCGCTGAAAGGCGCGATCTCGGGCGACGAGGAGAACGCCGGCCGCCAGGATCGGCAGCAGGATCGGAACGGCCAACCAGTCGTTCACGACTCGTCCTTGCGTCGAGCGACCCGACGATCCTCGACGTCGTCCTCGACGATGTCGTTGCCGTCGATCGTCCAGTTGCGCCACGCCAGCGCCAACATGAAGGCGATCAACGCGAATCCGATCACGATCGCCGTGAGAACCAGAGCCTGCGGAACCGAGTCGGTGGTGTCGCTCTCGCCGACGATCGGTGCTCCACCCGGTCGACTCGACAAGGTCACGATGAGGACGTTGATCCCGTTTCCGATCATGGCGACACCGAGGATGATCCGGGTCAGCGTCCGGTTCATCAGAAGGAACGATCCAGTCGCGAAGAGGACCCCGATGAGGAGGGCGTAGGCGAGACTCATGTTCCGTCTCCGAGCGGGTCGGACCCGAGATGTACGAGCACGGTGAGCACGGCGCCGACCACGAGCAAGTACACCCCGACGTCGAAGAGGCTCGACGACACCACCTTCATCTCTCCGATCAGGGGAAGGGTGAACTTCACGATGTCGGACGACAGCGCCGGATCGCCCGACAGGAGCGGGACGACGGCGACGACGGCCGACACGATCAGACCGAGGCCGATGAGTCGACTGGGATTGACGATCGACGACCGTCGGACCCGCAGGATTCCGCCGGCGAGGTAGCGAAGTACGAAGGCCGAGCCGGCGATCAAGCCCCCGGCGAAACCTCCACCAGGAGCGTTGTGCCCGCGCACCATCACGTAGATCGACACCAGCATCAAGGCTCGGAAGAGCCAGCGATCCGCTTCGTCGAGAACGGTGAGCCGCTTGCCGATCATGCGATCACCTCGTCGGTCGGAGGCACTTCGATGCGGCGTTGACGCTGAGCCATGCGAACGAGGTTCATGACACCGATCGCGGCGATGGCGAGAACGGTGATCTCACCCAGGGTGTCGAAACCACGGAAGTCGACCAGGATCACGTTGACGATGTTCTTCCCACCCGCCTCGGGTTCGGACAGAACTGCGTACTCCTCCCCGACCGAAACTCCCTCGCGGGCTTCGAACACCTGGAGGGCGAACAGGGTCATGGCGACACCGACCGCCAGCGACACCGCCAGTCGGAAGGCCCGTGGCGCCCATGAGGGTGCCGGGTCGAAGCGCCGAGGCATCTGGCGCAGAACGAGAAGGAACACGACGAGGGTCAGCGTCTCGATCAGCAGCTGCGTGAGCGCGAGGTCGGGTGCGCCGTGCAAAGCGAAGAGGACTGCGACTCCGAAGCCAGCGACACCGAGAAGAGCGGCCGACACGAAACGGTGGCGGACCACGACGAGCGCGATCGACGCTGCACATACTCCGAGGACGATGACGGCCTGTTGCCACGAGTCGGCGAGAACCAAACCGTCGATTGCGAGGTCGCCGTCCCACACGATCGAGACCACGAGAGCGACGAGAACGACCGACATCGTCGCCACCAGATATACGACGAGTGAACCGGTCTGACTGATGGACGTGACCCGGCGGGATCCGCTCAAGACCGAGTCGTACACGGCGTCGTAGGCACGCTCTCCCGACAGCGGAAGGCTTCGCCGCCAGGTGACGGCGCGCGTCAGGCGCCACAGGACGACTCCACCGACGAGGATTCCGATCGAGGTGAGGAACGCCGCGTTGAAACCTGGCCACAGCACCAAAGAGCCTTTGGCCGCCGCGTCCAACGACTTCGCCGGCCCGCGCACCAGATCACCGAGGACTCCGGGGATCAACCCACCGACGAACGACACCCCGGCGAGGAAAACGATCGGGCCGACGAGGAGCCAGCCCGGACCGTGGTGAACTTCGGAATCGGCCGCACCGACTCGACGCCCGAACGTGCCGACGAAGAACCGCAGTGTGTACATGACCGTGACGACCGAGCCGAGTGCGACCACTCCGAGAGCTACCTCACCGAGGTTCCCGACGTAGTGGTCGGAGTCGATCAGGCCGACAAGGGCCTTCTCTTTGGTCGCGAAACCGAGGAGTGGAATGACACCCGCCATCGACAACGCGTTGGCGGCTGCGAGAACGGCCAACCACTTCATTCGTCGCCCCACACCCGACAGCACGGTGATGTCGCGAGAGCCGAAGGTGTGGTCGACGACTCCGACACCGAGGAACAATCCGGCCTTGAACACCGCGTGGGCGACCAAGTGGGCCACGCCGGCGTACGTGAGAGACGGCGTGCCGAGTCCGAAGAGAATCATCATGAAACCGAGTTGCGACACGGTGCCGAAGGCGAGCAGAAGTTTGATGTCGTTCTGCTTCAGCGCCCGCAGACCTCCGATCATCATCGTGAGGCCTCCACAGATCACGATCGACCACCGCCAGAACTCTCGATCTCCGAAGATCGGCGCCATCCGGGCCACGAGGACGATTCCGGCCTTCACCATGGTGGCCGAGTGCAGGTAGGCGCTGACCGGCGTGGGCGCGGCCATCGCACCGGGGAGCCAGAAATGGAAGGGGAACTGGGCCGATTTCGTGAAGGCCGCGACCAGGACCAGAACGAGCGCCGCGTTCACGACCGCGCCCCCCGGCGGCGACTCGGCCAACTCGGCGAACGACGTCGTTCCGGCCTCGACCTGGAAGAGGGCCACGGCCCCGAGGAGGGCGAGGCCGCCCATCCCAGTGGTGAGCAGCGCTCGCAAGGCCGACTTGCGAGCTTTCTCGGACCGATCGTCGAGGCCGATCAACAAGAACGAGAAGACCGAGGTCATCTCCCAGAAGACGAACATCGTGAAGAGGTCGGCACTGAGCACGAGACCGGTCATCGCCCCGGCGAACAGGACGAAGACTCCAGCGAAACGGGTGAACGTTCGGTCGTGATCGAAGTACGAACCGGCGTAGGCGAGGATGAGCGCCCCGAGGCCACTCACGACGAGCGCCATCACGACGGCGAAGCCGTCGAGTCGAAGATCGATCGACAAGCCGAGCCCCTCGATCCACGTCCAGGTCTCGCCCATCGGCTCGTCTCGGCGACTCATCGCGATCGTCGACACGAACGATGCCGCCAACACCAGCACCCCGGCGGACACCGCAAGTCGAGGGGCACGACCGCCGACGACGAGAATCGTCAGACCGACGAGGAAATGGGCGAGGACGATGACAGTCATGGGGGATCCGATGCCGACCAGACTTCCCGGCTCACCAAGCACCTGAATCTACCTCGCATCGGCACCTACGATCGTGCCATGGGCGACGAAAATCACGTGTCGAACGTGACGATTCGACGAGCGGACTCGGCCGATCTCGACACGTTGCTCGAGTTGATCGCCGACTACTGCGCGGCCGACCGACACCCCTTCGACGAGACGGCGGTCCGTTCGGCGTTGGGGCCTTTGTTGGCCGACGATCGACACGGCTCCGTGTGGCTGATCGACGAGGCGCCAGGTTCGCCGGTGGGATACGCGTGCGTGACATGGGGCTACTCGATCGAGGCCGGAGGTCCAGAAGCGCTGTTCGACGAACTCTACGTTCGACCTCGCGGCACCGGAATCGGAACACGCGCCATGCAACTCGTGCTCGACGAAGTTCGAGAACGGGGATACTCCCGCATCTATCTGGAGACCGAGACCCACAACGATCGCGGGCGCCGGCTCTACGAACGACTCGGTTTCGTCGCCGAGGACTCGGTGTGGATGAGTCTCGACTGGCGCGGCTGACCCCGGTTCGCTCTCACCACTCGTATCGAAAACCGGTGAGTTCTTCGCTCAGCTCCCAGAGCATCCGCGCTGTCTCCGGGTGACGCGCCCGTCGGCTCGGCGTCTCCTCGCGTGTGCGGCCGAAGGCCAGAAAGCGCGGCCCGAAGAATTCGCCCCCGTCGACGGGAGCGGTCGCGGCGTGGAACACCGCTGCCGAACCACGTTCGGCCGACCGCGCGACGACCGGAAAGAACGTTCGAATCACCGAGTTGGCAACCGACGAGCCCGTCTTGCCGATCTCGGTACTGGCCGTTCCCGGATGACATCCGACCGAACGAACTCCGTCGCCGTTCATCTTCAGACGTCGATCGAGCTCGTGCGCGAAGAGCACGTTGGCGAGCTTCGACTGGAAATACGCACCCCACCTGTCGTAGCGCCGACGCTCGTACATCACGTCGTCGAGGCGAAGACGACCGGCTCGGTGACCGAGACTCGAGACGGTGACGACGCGCGGACGTTCGGCCCGTCGAAGCACGGGCAACAGCCGCCCGGTGAGCACGAAATGACCGAGATGGTTGGTGGCGAACTGAGTCTCCCAACCCTGCGCGGTCGCGGATCGATCGAGACCCATCACGCCGGCGTTGTTCACGAGGACGTCGATCGGTCGATCGTCCGGCCACGTCGACACGAAGTGTTCGATCGAGTCGAGGTCGGCCAGGTCGAGGCGCGCGACCTCCACGGAACCGGCCGAGGCGACCCGCCGGACCTCGTCGGCCGCACGCTCGGCCTTGTCGAGACTGCGACAGGCCATGACCACGTGATGACCATTGGCCGTCAAAAGCCTCGTCGTCGCCAAGCCGATCCCGCTGTTCGCACCCGTGACCACCACGACTCCCACGACGTCAAGTGTCTCATGGACATGCCGACACCCCTGGGACCAGTGTCAGTAACCTCGAAAGTCGATGTCCGACCTGCGTGATCGCCCGTGGCTCTACGGTGGAGTCGGTTTCGTAGCGGCTGCGTGCATCGTTGCTGCGGTCGTCTCGAGCGGCTCGAACGGTTCGCCGATGGCGACGGCCGAGACGACCGTGGTCCTGGCCGATGAGATTGCCGGCGCAGACGATGACATCACTCTCGACGTCACGACCCCAACCGAGTCGACACCGGTGGTCGAAGGCCTGATCGTGGCTGACGGCGAGGACTTGGTCGGCGCCGATCCGGCATCGATCGAGGAATGCACCCTCACTCAGCGCAGCCTGGGCGGCGGATCGAGCGGCGCAGATGTCGTGTGCCTCCAAGAAGCACTTCGCGAGGCCGGCTACTTGGACGACAGCCCCTCTGGTGTGTACGACAACCGGACGGCAGCGGCCGTTCAGGCCCTCCAATCGGATCGCGACCTCTACGTCGACGGCCTCGTGGGGCGCGAGACGGCCCTGTCACTCGGGATCTGGCCGGACGAGCAATCGCTCGTCGTGAGGACACCGGCACCAGCAGCCGGCGCCGTGGATCTTCTCGGTTACCCGCTGTCGAGTGTCGCGTCGGCCGGAGCCGACGCTCCCCCGCTCCCCGAGAACTCAGGGTCCGGTCGACGCGTCGTGTATTCACGGGCCGGACAGCGCGTGTGGGCCGTCGACGAGAACGAGGTGATTCTTCGTTCATGGTTGGTCTCGGGCAGCAAGTACGACAACGAACGGGCCGGCACCCACGAGGTGTACAGCCGCTCCGAGATGTCGACGGCGTGGAACGGCAAGGCATGGCTGCCGCAGATGATTCGCTGGCTCCGCACCGACATCGGCCACATCGGCTTCCATGCGATCCCCCTTCACCGCGAAGACGACTCGCCGTACCAGACCGAGGACGAATTGGGTCAGCGATTGAGTGGCGGCTGCCAGCGTCAGGCCAATGCCGATGCCGCCTTCATGTGGGACTTCGCCCAAGTGGGCACAAAAGTCGTCGTCGTCTGACGATCGTCTAGCGGTCGAACAGAGCAGTGAGCGCGGTCTCGGCCGCCTCCGTGTCGATGCGATCGTCATGCGCGATGGCGCTCAGGTAGCTCACCGACACGTAATCGTTCTCGACGAGACCGCCGTCGGTGTCGGCAGGCAGTTCGACCGCCTCGCCCCACTGCATGCGCACGTAATACGAGCCGTCGTGGCCGGTCTTGGGTTCGAGCGTCGCCGTGCTCATGCGACGCGGCGGCTCGTGCCCGATGCGACCGAGGCGCCAACCCTTCATGTCGTCGACGTCCTTGTTGGGGACGTTGATGTTCACGACCACCGGCTTGGCCGGCATGTTCGACACGAAACCTTCGACGAAGGTCGCAGCGACGTCGGCGGCCGCTTCCCATTTCTGGCCGATCAGCATCTCGTCCCAGCCTTGACCTTCGACACCGAAGCCGGTGACCGCCTGACTCACCGCAATGCCCGACACCAGGCCGTTTCGCGCCGTCAGCGCCGCACCCACCGTTCCCGAGTGGTACACCGATCGGCCGACGTTCACTCCGGGGTTGATTCCCGACACCACGAGATCGAAAGGTTCGCCGAAGGCTCCGAGACGCGAGAACATCACGCACAGAGCCGGCGGCCCGGTCACGGCCCAGGCCTCGTCGATACCGTCGACCGACGCTCGGTGGACCTCGGGCTGGATCAGATGCAACGCGCCGAGGGCGGCTCCGGCACCCGAGAATTCGCGGTCAGGCGCAGCGATCACCACGTCACCGAACGGTCGCATGGCTCGCGCCAGGACGTGTAGACCCACCGAATCGATGCCGTCGTCGTTGGTGAGGAGAATGCGCATGGCACCCATCGTGCCTCACGAGGAGTGTCGAGCGGGCATCGCCCGGGTCAACGGCCGGTGAACACCGCCGGACGGCGCTCGAGAAAGGCCGCCACACCTTCTCGGTGATCGTCGCTCTTGAACGAGGCCGACATGGCCGACGTGTGGCGATTCATGTGATCGGCCACCGACGACGTGAGACCCTCGTACGTCAACTGCTTGATCAGCCGATGGGAATGCGGAGACCCGGCCGCCACTCGCTCGGCGAGATCATGAACGACTGAGTCGAGTGCCTCGGGCTCCACCACGTCGAGCACGTACCCCAGACGTAACGCCTCGTCGGCGTCGATCATGTCTCCGGTGTACGTGAGACGCAGTGCGTTCTGGAGTCCGATGATGCGAGGAAGGAGCCACGTGCCGGCTCCGGTGTCGGGCACCAGACCACGGTGAACGAAGTTCCAGGCGAAGCGCGCCCGATGGGTGGCGATGCGCAGATCGCACTGGGAAGTGAATTCAGCACCCATCCCGACCGCTGGTCCGTCGATCGCGCCGATGGTGGGCTTCGCGCACTGGACGAGGGGCCACCACTTGTCGGTCTCTTCGGCCGAGCCGCGCAGTCCGCGTTCTTCGCCCGGAATCGTCGACAGATCGGCGAGGTCGGTCCCGGCGCAGAAGGCGCCGGGTACTCCGGTGACGACGAGCACGCTGATCGCGTCGTCGTTCGATGCCTCGCCGACCGCCTCGATGAAATCACCGAGCATCGCGAACGTCATCGCGTTCTTCTTCTCCGGACGATCGATCGTGATGGTTCCGACCCGACCGTTGCGTTCGTAGCGGATGTGCGACATCAGGGTGCGAGCGTCGACTCAGGCACGGTGACGGTCGCCTCTGGAGACTCCGGGGCGGGATCGGGAGCGATCGTCGTGGTGGTGGTCGTCGGCATCTCGGGCTTCTCGTTCTCGGTCTCCGGATCGGCACCGTACACCCAGATCGGAGTGCCCTTCGGGACGAGACCCGACGCCCAGATCATGTCCATGGCCGACACGCTCACACGTACGCACCCGTGCGAGGCGGGATAGTTCGGGATGCTTCGCGAACCGTGGATCGCGATACCGCCGTTGAAGTACTTCGGCCGGTAGATCTCACCGAGATCGCCGGCCCACCAACCTTCCGAACGCTGTCGGTTGACAGTGAAACGGCCGGAGTCGGTGATCGATTTGCCGAGCTCCCACTTGGTCGGATCCTTCTGGTTCTGCTCGAGGAACCACTGACCGTTTCCGGTTGACGTGTTGAGGACCCACTCGACGCGACCTTCGACGACGATCATCAGGATCTGGCGATCCTTGTCGACTTCGACGACCACACCTTCTTTCACGACGCCGTCGAGTTCCGATTTCGACACCGGCCGTTCGGTGACTGCAGTGAGGGCCAGGGCGGTCGCTTCATCGACCGACCCCGATGCCCTCAGACCGTGATACTTCTGAAAAGCCATCACGGCCTGTTTGGTCGTGTGCCCGTAGTCGCCGTCGACGGCGACGTGCCAGTAACCAGCCTGTAACAGCCTCTCCTGAACGCGCCGGGCGCCGTCACCATCTCGGGTTCCGGTGGCGGCGAGCGGAACGTCGAGGGCCGGCACGGCCAACGTGGTGGTGGTCGTGGGCGGCAACGTCGTGGTCGTGGTCGTCGTACTGGTTGACGTGGTGGTCGAGGTCGTCGTCGACGCCACGGTGGAGGTGGTCGGAGCGAGAGACGACTCGGGAGCGGCGACCGACGACGGTGCCTCGGCCTCGGCCGCCGAGCAGGCGACGACGAACAACGAGGTGAGAGACAACGAGGCCAACACGGTCGTCAGGCCTTTCGCAGAACCTCGGCGCTCCATAGGACCTTCACGGTACCGACCTTCGTGCAGCAGGTGTTGGCGGCATCCGCCGACTCGGTCGAACCTTCGTCATACCCTGCTCGCATGTCGAAGCCCACGTTCACGATCGAATTCACAGAACCCCGCAGCAGAGTCTCCGTCTTCTTCCGGGCCATTCTCTACATTCCGCACTACATCATCGAGTACGCATGGCGCGTCCTTGCCCAGGTTCTGGCGTTCGTGCAGTGGTTCGTCATCTTGTTCACGGGTCGTCGCAACGAGGGCATCTGGAACCTGCAGCGCGCCTACCTCGGTTACGCGGCGCGAGTCTGGGCGTACTACGGGTTGAGCTTCGACAAATGGCCGAACATCGGCCCCGAACCGAACGGCGAGCCGACGAACTTCGAGTTCGAATACTCGGCGGATGCCAATCGCCTGACCAACTTCTTCCGCTTCATCTGGCTCATACCGACCCTCATCGTGGCGATCGTCGTCATGGTCGTCGCGATGATCTGCGTGGTCCTGTCGTGGTTCGCGATCGTCATCACCGGAAAACACCCCCGTGGGCTGTTCCGCTTCCTCGCTCGCACCCACGCCTTCATGACCCATGTCCAGGCCTGTGTGTTCTTGATGAGCGACGTGCGGCCCAAGTTCTGACCCATCCGGGTCATGGGCGTCGGGGTCGGTCGTGGCACGATAGGCAGGTGACTTCCCGCAC
>CAZTPF010000015.1:2158-15801 GCA_964614655.1 uncultured Bifidobacterium sp. | reverse complement strand
CGGGTCATGGGCGTCGGGGTCGGTCGTGGCACGATAGGCAGGTGACTTCCCGCACCGTTTCGGACATCTTCGACCCGTCGGCTTGGGACGAGGTCCCCGGCTTCTCGTTCACCGACATCACCTACCACCGCGCTCGTGAGCACGGGACGGTGCGAGTGGCATTCGACCGACCCGAAGTTCGCAACGCGTTCCGGCCGCACACGGTCGACGAGCTCTACACGGCACTCGAGCACGCTCGGCAGTCCGTCGACGTCGGATGTGTGATTCTCACCGGAAACGGCCCATCACCGAAGGACGGCGGTTGGGCCTTCTGCAGCGGAGGTGATCAGCGCATTCGTGGACGTGACGGCTACAAGTACGCCGAGGGCGACACCGCCGAGACCATCGACGCCGGCAAGAGCGGGCGTCTCCACATCCTCGAGGTGCAGCGACTCATTCGCTTCATGCCCAAGGTCGTCATCTGCGTCGTTCCGGGTTGGGCCGCTGGCGGCGGACACAGCCTGCACGTGGTGTCGGATCTCACTCTCGCGAGCCAAGAGCACGCCCGTTTCAAACAGACCGATGCCGACGTCGCCAGCTTCGACGGAGGTTTCGGTTCGGCGTATCTCGCTCGGCAGGTGGGCCAGAAATTCGCACGCGAGATCTTCTTCCTCGGCCGCGAATACTCCGCCGACGACGCTCATCGCATGGGCATGGTGAACGCTGTGGTACCGCACGCCGAACTCGAAACGACGGCTCTTCAGTGGGCCGCCGAGATCAACGGCAAGAGTCCCACGGCCCAACGCATGCTGAAGTTCTCGTTCAACCTGATCGACGACGGACTGGTGGGCCAACAGCTGTTCGCCGGTGAGGCGACCCGCCTCGCCTACATGACCGACGAGGCTCAAGAAGGACGGTTGTCGTTCCTGGAGAAGCGCGACCCCGACTGGTCGCCGTTCCCCTGGTACTACTGAGCGGTCGATGAGTCGCCCGCTGATCGTCGTCGACTCCCCCGACGATCCTCGTATCCAGTCGTTTCGCCTCCGAGAGCGCGAGCTGCGCCCACGTCGGGTGCCCGAGCGCGTCCGGGCCGGGATGCGACCCGAAGATCTCGAGAGGATCGACCCCGGGCTCTTCGTGGCCGAAGGCGATCTGGTCGTCGAGCGGGCCCTGCAGGCCGGCTACCGGGTCCGTTCGGTACTGACCGATGCGTCGCGGCCGTCCTCGGTCGCACTCGGTCTTCACGAGTCGATCGAGGTCTTCGCGGCGACCGCCGAAGCCCGTCGCATGCTCACCGGACTCGGGGTCGCACTCGACGTGATCGCGCTCTTCGAGCGCCGGGCCCTTCCTTCCGTCGACTCGCTTCTCGTCGACGCTCGTCGCATCGTCGTCGCCGAACGGGTCGACAATCCCACCAACATCGGTGCCATGGTCCGCAGCGCCGTCGCCCTCGGTGCCGATGCCTTCGTCCTCGATCACGAGAGTTCCGATCCGCTCGCCCGACGCGCCCTGCGCGTCTCCATGGGCACGTCTCTACTCCTGCCCTATACTCGACTTCGCTCGATCGACGAACTGCTCGTACGTCTCCATGATCTCGACTTCGAAACGTGCGCTCTCACCCCCGATACCAACGCCCCTTCGATCACCGACGTCGCCGACCGACTCGATCCCACCGCCAAGGTGGCGGTGATCCTCGGCTCCGAGCGAGACGGCCTGACCGACGACACCCTGACTGCGGTACGTCATCGCGTCCGAATCCCGATGAACGAGAGAGTCGACTCGCTGAACGTCGCCGCCGCTGCGGCCGTGGCATGTTTCGCCTTGTTCGGCCCGGCGACCCGCTGAGTCCCGAATCAGGTCAGTAGGGGAAGCAAGGCCTCGGGATCGAGGTTCACTCCGAGCCAGCGATCGCCATCGCGTCCATCGACCAAGAACGAGACGACGAGTCCCCCCATCTCGGCGGCCAGACGCAACAAGTCCTCGAAACCCGGCAGCGCGAAGTCCACGCACCATCCGGTGTCGACCGGCGACGTCATGGTCGACATCAGACGAACGAAGCGCCGCCCGGCGTCACCGAGACGCAACTCGGCGAAGGTCGCCAGATCCCCCACCCCGTCACGTTCCACCGTGTCGACGAGGTCGGCCAGATCAGGTCGTTCGTTGGCGTCGAGGCGAACGACTGGGTACACCTCGCCCGCTTCGTCGAGCAGAGTCCCGGCCGATCTGATGACGAGAGGAGGCAGGAACCGTTCCTCTCCGCTCGCTTCCATACCTCGAGTTTCGTCGCTCGATGACGAGGTGCGAAATCGGGACGGAACCAGCAGACTTCCGGGGTGCCTGGTACCGGTGTTCTTCTGCTCTCCTGCCCCGATCAACGCGGTGTCGTCGCCTCGGTGGCCGAATTCATCGCTGCGCACAACGGCAACATCGTGCACGCCGAACAGCACACCGACGACGTCGAGCGCGTGTTCTTCCAGCGAGTCGAGTTCGATCTCGAGGGATTCGGCCTGGCCCGCGACGAGATTCTCTCCGCCTTCTCATCGGTCGCCCGGCGTTTCGACATGTCGGTCGACCTGCGATTCACCGATGTTCGTCCACGCGTGGTGCTCATGGCGAGCAAACAGCCGCACTGCCTGTTCGACCTCTTGACCCGATGGCGAGCCGACGAACTGCCGGCCGAGATCGTGGGAGTGATCGACAACCACCCCGATCATGCCGACCTGGTCGAACACATGGGAGTTCCGTACTTCCACCTTCCCATGACAACAGGGGCCAAGGACGCCCAGGAGACGCAAGTTCTCGAGACCTTGTCGTCACTCGACGTCGACTTGGTGGTGCTCGCCCGGTACATGCAGATCCTGTCGCCGCGTGTCGTGGACGCCTATCGCTCGCGCATCATCAACATCCATCATTCGTTCCTGCCCGCTTTCGTCGGCGCCAACCCCTACCGCCAAGCGCACGACCGCGGCGTGAAGATCATCGGCGCCACCGCGCACTACGTGACCGAGGAACTCGACGAGGGTCCGATCCTCGACCAGGAAGTCACACGCGTGACCCACCGCGACTCGGTGGCCGAACTCACTCGCAAGGGTCGCGATCTCGAGACCATCGTGTTGGCGAGAGCGGTACGCGCTCACCTCGAGCACCGCGTTCTCGTCTACGGCCGAAAAACGGTCGTCTTCGGCTGACTTCCCGCTCGCTTCAGCGATTCGGACCCGAGATCGGCAGACCGGTGTCGTTGCGAAGGTGCTCAGCGGCCTTGGTGAAGTAGGCCATCATCTCGGTTGCGATCTCGTCGTCGTGGCACACCGACTCGACCGCCCGCGCCATGTGCACCAACCACCGGTCGCGCTCGAGGGGACCGACCGTGAACGTCATGTGTCGCATGCGCAGGCGGGGGTGGCCTCGCTCCTCCAAGTACGTGGTGAGCCCACCCCAGTAATGAGCGAGGAAGAGGGCGAGTCGCCGTTTGGCCCCGTCGAGATCGGATTGGTCGGGATACAAAGGCCACAGGATCTCGTCGTCGACCACACCTCGATAGAACTCGTCGACCAGACGCTCGAAGAAAGGAAGCCCTCCGACTCGATCGTAGAGATCGTCGATCACGAGAACTGCGGGTCCTGCCAATCGGGGAAGACGTCGGGCAGACCCTCGCTCACCTTCACCGGGAACTGCGCGGGCCTCTTCTCGAGGAAGCTCAGGACGCCTTCGCTCGCGTCGGCGCTGGCACCGCGCGAGTTGATCGCACGCGAGTCGACTCGGTGGGCCTCCATCGGATGATCGGCCCCCAGCATGCGCCAGAGCATCTGACGGGTGAGAGCGACCGAGACCGGTGCCGTTCCGTCGGCGATCTCGAGCGCGATCGATCGAGCCGTCTCCATCAATTCCCCGGCCGGATGGACACTGCGCACCAGACGACCCCGCAGAGCCTCGTCGGCCCCGATGATCCGGCCGGTGTAGCACCATTCGGCAGCTTGGGAGATGCCGACCAAGCGGGGCAGGAACCAGCTGCTCGCCGCTTCGGGAACGATGCCCCGTTTGGCGAAGACGAAGCCGAACTTGGCGCCGTCACTCGCCAGGCGAATGTCCATCGGAAGGGTCATGGTGACGCCGACACCGACGGCGGCCCCGTTGATCGCTCCGATCACCGGCTTCTTCGACTCGAAGATGCGCAACGCGACCAGGCCTCCGCCGTCGCGCACGACACCAGACTTGGCCGCCACGTCGCTTCCACCCTTGGCGAACGTCTCGCCGCCTCCCGACAGATCGGCACCGGCGCAGAACGCCCGGCCGGCACCGGTCACGATCACCGCTCGCACCGCGTCGTCGGCGTCGGTCGCGTCGAAGGCTGCGATCATCTCCTTCAGCATCCGGTTGGTGAAGGCGTTCATCTTGTCGGGCCGGTTCAGCGTGATGGTCGCGACCGGACCGTCGACGGAATAGAGAATCTCCTGGAAGTCCACGAGGCGACCCTAAACGATCGGCCGGTTGGCGTCAGACGTCGAGGAACCGCGACGCCGCGATACCGGAACCCACGGCGCCGGCCAAGGCACCGATGAGGAGCAGGATGAGCATCACGCTGCTCACGTAGCCGTCGGACACGACGAGAGCTGCCAGTTCGGTGTCGTTGAAGTCGTCGACGGCACCCGACCACGCCGAGTTCAGTCCCCAGAGCCCTCCACAGGCCAGGACCCCGCCGATCAGTCCTTGAAGGAGTCCCTCCAACATGAACGGAATCCGAATGAACCAGTTGGTGGCCCCCACCAACTTCATCACCTCGATCTCACGCCGTCGAGCGAACATGGCCGTTCGGATGGTGTTCCAGATGAGTCCGACCGCCACGACGAGCAGGATGATCGACATCGCTGTTGTAGCGACACGGATGAACTGCGACACACGAGAGACGACGTCGAAGACGTCCTGCGCGTAGGCGACCTCTTTCACGCCGGCCAACTGCCGGAACTGCTCCCCGAGTTCGCGCACGAGTGACGAATCGTCGGCGATGGGAACCACCTTGAACTGCGAAGGAATGTTCTCGGGCGTGAGAAGTCGCAGAGTGCCCGGATCGCCGGCGAACAACTTCTCGGCTTCGGCATAACTCTCGGCCTGGTCGAGGTAGCGCAGGCGATCGACGTCGATCACCGACGGCTGCGAGCGCAAGGCGTCCTCGACCAACTGAATCTGCTCGGGGCTCGCATCGGAACGGAGATAGACGATGAGCTCGACGTCACCCTTCCAGCGGGTCAACAGGTTGTCGAACGCCCGTTGGATGAGGAACGTCGAACCGACAAGGAGGAGCGACACCGCCGAGGTGACGATGGCGGCCGCCGTGAGAGTGACGTTGCGGCGGAGGCTGGCGAAGGTTTCGCGGAGCGCGTAACTGATTCGAGCGAGCATCAGTCGTACACCCCTCGCTCCTGATCGCGCACGATGATGCCGCGATCGAGCTGCACCACGCGGCGTCTCATCATGTTGACCACTCGGGTGTCGTGAGTGGCCATGACCACGGTCGTACCGGTGCTGTTGATGCGATCGAGAAGGCGCATGATTCCCTCGCCGGTGGCCGGGTCGAGGTTTCCGGTGGGCTCGTCGGCAAGCAGAATCAAGGGACGATTGACGAAGGCGCGGGCGATCGACACTCGCTGCTGCTCGCCACCGGAGAGCTGATGCGGGAAGCGGTCGCCCTTGTCGGCCAGACCCACCAGCTCGAGCACCGCCGGAACCTGCTGGCGGATCACGTGGCGCGGACGGCCGATCACCTCGAGCGCGAAGGCCACGTTCTCGAACACCGTCTTGTTAAGGAGCAGCTTGTAGTCCTGGAAGATGTTGCCCATGCTTCGGCGCAGGAACGGCACCTTCGATTCGGGCAGGTCGTTGATGTTCTTGCCAGCGACCCACACCGAGCCCTTCTCGGGAACCTCCTGACGGTTCATCAGTCGAAGCAGGGTCGACTTGCCCGAACCCGACGGTCCGACGAGGAAGACGAACTCACCTTTCGGGATCTCGAACGACACGTCACGCAGTGCGGTGACGTCGGCGCTGTACGACTTGGTGACGTTCTCGAGGCGAATCATGGTTGTCCTGCGAGCGAGAGGGTACCAGTGTCACTCGGTCAGGATTCGTCACCGGCGCGACGCCAGCGCAGGTAACCCTCCATGAATTCGTCGATGTCGCCGTCGAGTACGGCTTCGACGCTCGAGGTCTCGATCTCGGTTCGCAGATCCTTCACCATCTGGTACGGCTGCAGAACGTAGGAACGAATCTGACTCCCCCAACCGACGGTTGCCTGCTTGCCGGCGATGCGATCGAGTTCGGCCTGATGTTCTTCTTCGATCCGCGCCGCGACCATCGCTCGGAGACGATTCATCGCCTTCTCGCGGTTCTGCAACTGACTGCGCTCTTCCTGCGACGAAGCGACCAGACCAGTGGGCTCGTGGATGAGGCGCACGGCCGAGGACGTCTTGTTCACGTGCTGACCGCCGGCACCTGACGCACGGAAGACCTCCATGCGGATGTCGGCTTCGTTGATCTCGACGTCGGGATCGTCGATCACCGGCCACACCTGCACCGCCGAGAAACTCGTCTGTCGCCGACCTTGGTTGTCGAACGGGCTGATGCGCACCAGACGATGCGTGCCGCGCTCGGACGTCATGAGTCCGTAGGCGTAGCGACCCTTGATCGTGAATTCGGCCGACATGATGCCGGCCTCGGTTCCGGGCGACACGTCGTCGACCTCGACTTCGAAGCCTCGGCGTTCGGCCCAGCGTGAATACATACGCAGCAGGATCTCGCTCCAGTCCTGAGCGTCGACACCACCGTCCTTGGTGTTGATGTGCACGATGCAATCGGCCTCGTCGTGCTCGCCGGTGAAGAGACTGCGCAACTCGAGTCCGTCGAGACGACGGGCGATCGAGCTGATTCCGTTTTCGATGTCGGGCTCTTGGCTGGCGTCGTCGACTTCACGAGCCAACTCGTGCAGCACCTCGACGTCCTCGACGTCGCGTGACAGGACTTCGTATTGGTCGAGGTCGCCTTTGGAGTCGGCGTACTCGGCGTTCAGCTTCTTCGCCCGATCCTGATCGTCCCACAGGTCGGGGCGTGACACTTCGATCTCGAGTTCGGCCACGCGGGCTCGCAACTCGTCGACTCGCAGATAGCCGTGGGCCTCGCCCAGACGCCGCTGCAGATCGCGAATGTCGTCGGTGAAGTCGCGCATGTGTCAGTTGGCGCCGTGGCACATCTTGAACTTCTTGCCCGAACCGCAGGGGCAAGGAGCGTTACGCGGCGTCTTCGACCATTCGTCGTTCACCACGGTTCGCGGCTTGGCCGGAGCCGCCGGAGCCGCCGACGGAGCGAGACCGGCCTCGATGGCCGCCGACTGCGCCGCCGGAGTCGCTTCCGACTTGGTCTCCTGCACGTTCTTCACCGCGAGATCGGGGGCATCGTTGCGCACGACCTGTACGTGCATCACGTAGCGCACGAAGTCCTGGGCGATTCCCTTCATCATCGACCCGAACATCTCGTAACCCTCTCGCTGCCATTCGGCAAGTGGGTCCTTTTGTCCCATGGCGCGCAGGTTGATGCCCTCTTGGAGGTAGTCCATCTCCTCCAGGTGCTCGCGCCAACGCTGGTCGATGATGCGCAGCATCACCTGGCGCTCGACGTCGCGCATGACGGTCGGCGTGAGTTCGGACTCCCGACGCTCGTAGTAGTTCGTCGCGTCGGCCATCACGAGGTCGTACATCTGATCGGTGCTGCGACAACCGGCCAGCTGGCCTTCGGTGATCTCGTTCGGCCAGAAAGTCTTGATCTCCTTGGCGAGCCCCTCGAGGTCCCACTCGTCGTCGACCTCGCTCACGCAGTGAGTTTCGATCAATGAGTCGACCGCTTCGGCGAGGTATTCGAGTCCGGCCGCCTTCAGGTCGAAACCTTCGAGGATCTGATCGCGACGCATGTAGATGACCTTGCGCTGCTCGTTCATCACCTCGTCGTACTTCAAGACGTTCTTGCGGATCTCGCCGTTGCGCTGTTCGACCGTGGTCTGAGCTCGCTCGATCGCCTTGGTGACCATCTTGTGCTCGATGGCCTCGTCGTCGGGCAGCGCACGCCCCATCACCCAACTGAGCGCACCAGTGGCGAAGAGGCGCATGAGTTCGTCCTCGAGGCTCAGATAGAAGCGCGTCTCACCCGGATCTCCTTGGCGACCCGAACGGCCGCGCAACTGATTGTCGATACGACGGCTTTCGTGACGCTCCGAGCCGATCACGTACAGACCGCCGAGTTCACGGATGCGATCGCCTTCGGCTTTGCACTCGGTCGAGAACTTCTGCAGCAGCTCTTGGAAACGGGCCTGCGCACGAGCCCGATCGTGCTGATACTCCTCGGGCATCTGATCGAGGGGCATGGGCAGAGCGAATTCGTCGGTGAGAGTCGACGGATCGAATCCTTCGGCCAGAACCGAACGAGTGGCCAGACCTTCGGGGTTGCCGCCGAGGAGGATGTCGACGCCTCGTCCGGCCATGTTGGTGGCCACCGTCACGGCGGCGAAACGTCCGGCCTGGGCCACGACCTCGGCCTCACGCGTGTGCTGTTTGGCGTTGAGGACCTCGTGCTTGATGCCGCGCTTGGCGAGCAACTTCGAGAGCACCTCGCTCTTGTCGACACTCGCGGTACCGATGAGGATCGGCTGGCCGACCGCATTGCGTTCGACGACGTCGGAGATGATGGCGTCGAACTTGGCCTGCTCGGACTTGAAGATGAGATCGGGCTGATCGACACGGCGGATCTCGCGATTGGTCGGAATCGGCACCACCTGCAAGCTGTAGGTGTTCATGAGTTCGGCCGCTTCGGTCTGAGCGGTTCCGGTCATGCCGGCCAACTTGTCGTACATGCGGAAATAGTTCTGCAGCGTGATCGTGGCGAGAGTCTGGTTCTCTTCCTTGATCTTCACGCCTTCTTTGGCTTCGACCGCCTGGTGGATGCCTTCGCTCCAACGACGACCTTCGAGAATGCGACCTGTGAACTCGTCGACGATCTTCACCTCGCCACCCTGGACGATGTAGTCCTTGTCGCGCCGGTAGAGCTCCTTGGCCTTCAGGGCCACCTGCAACTGGTGGACCAAGTTGCGTTGCACTTCGTCGTACAAGTTGTCGACGCCGAGTTCCTGTTCGACGGCCTCGATTCCGGCCTCGGTGGGCATGACGACGCGCTTGTCCTCTTCGACGTCGTAGTGGACGTCGCGCTTCAACGACCTCACGATCGAGGCGAATCGGTAGTAGAGCTGAGCTGCGTCGGCGACTCGCCCCGAGATGATGAGAGGAGTACGAGCCTCGTCGATGAGGATCGAGTCGACTTCGTCGACGATGGCGAAGACGTGACCTCGTTGCACCTTGTTGGCCTTGGTGCCGGCCATGTTGTCGCGCAGATAGTCGAAGCCGAACTCGTTGTTGGTGCCAAAGGTGATGTCGGCCGCGTAGTTGGCCCGCTTCTGCTCGGGCCGCTCCTGATGACCGGGGATCACCAGACCGACCTCGAGGCCGAGCCACCGGTGAACCTGCCCCATCCAGACCGAGTCACGTCGCGCCAGGTAGTCGTTGGTGGTGATCTGGTGGACGCCCTTGCCGGACAAGCCGTTCAAGTACGCCGGAAGGGTCGAGACCAAGGTCTTGCCTTCACCGGTCTTCATCTCGGCGATCCAGCCGAAGTGAAGAGCGGCGCCACCCATCAACTGCACGTCGTAGTGACGCTGGCCGATCGTGCGCTTGGCGGCTTCACGCACCACGGCGAAGGCTTCGATCAAAAGGTCGTCGAGCGATTCGCCCCGCTCGAGACGCTGACGGAACTGATTGGTGCGATCACGCAAGGCATCGTCCGACAGGGCCGCCACGACGGCTTCTTCGGCGTTGATGTCGGGAACCAGGCCCTCGAGAGCCTTCAGCTTCTTGCCTTCACCGGCCCTCAGAATGCGATCCAGGATTCCCATGCGGAGGTCGAGCCTACCGTTCGCCCTCGACCGCCCTGTGGTCGCCTCGACCGGCGCGGATTCGGGTATCACCGATCGGGGCAGGAAGACTGTGTCCATGGCGACCAACCCCGAAACGAGCGTGAACACCGTGATCTTCGATCTGGGCGGTGTCCTGTCGACGTCGGGTCGAGCCCTCGACGTCGTCAAGCGATTCCCCGACCATCCGGCCGAGGAGGTCATGGCGGTCATGCTCGGCGATTACGCGTCCGACACCGACCACCCGTGGCACCGACTCGAACGCGGCGAGATCAGTCTCGACGACTATCGATCAGCCGTTGGTCGCCTGATCGGCGAAGCAGGCTTCACGATGCGAGAGCCCGAACCGTCGGCTCCCCGGCAAGGATTGAACTTCGAGTTCGTCCGCAGTGACGACATGTTCCGACTCGTGCACGATCTGCGCGATCACGGCTGCCGGCTCGGTGTGTTGACCAACAACATCCGCGAATTCCGCGACCGTTGGCGATCGATCATGGACTTCGACGCGCTCTTCGACGACGTGGTCGACAGTCACGAGGTGGGTCTGCGCAAACCCCATCCGTCGATCTACGAGCTGTCGCTCTCACGGCTCGGGGCACAACCGCACGAAGCGGCGTTCCTCGACGACATGGAAGTGAACGTACGAGCCGCCAGCGCACTCGGGATGCATGGAGTCCTGGTGGACGTGGATCAGAGTCCGGCCATCGAACGCGTGCGGTCGCTCGTCGGCCTCTGAGTTCCGCGGTCGGCAGCTCGCGGTCGGATCACCACGTTGGGCCGATGATGCGAGGAGCCACCTCGTGACGTCGGGGTGGCTGCGGCTGCGGCCAGGGTAACGTCTCCCCACCCGGACGCCGTGAGTGCGTGCGCGGCGGCTCGTAAGGTCGCCCCGGTGGTGACGACGTCGTCGACCACGAGAACTCGGCGTGGTCGACGAGTGTCGAGTGCACGAAAACGTGGACCAGCCAGACGGGCCACCCGAGAACGGCCGGTCTGGGCGGCCCGGGTTTCGCGCACGAGAAGTCGCCGGCAGGGTACGCCGAGTTCACGCGCGACGTAGCGGGCGATCACCGCCGCTTGATCGAACCCGCGTCGCCGTCGGCGTGATGTGGACGTCGGGGCCCACGTGACCACGTCGAATCGGCCGTCGGCGTCGGCCTGCACGGCGTCGGCGAGCTGCCGGGCCAGTTCACGGGCGAAGGATCGTCGGCCGCCGTATTTCATGTCGACGACTCGCCGCCGCACGTCACCTTCGTACGACAAGGCGGACACGATCGGCTGACAGGGGTCGCGAGAGTCTCGTTCCATGATCACACCTCACCATGTGGGTGTGACACGAGCTCCGTGCGCTGGTGGTTCTGGCGGCAAAAACCTGCGAAACCCGTGACGTTTTTGCCGCCAGAACCACCAAGAACTGATCAGAGGTCGGGGCGGGCGGCTTCCCAGAGGGTGCGGATCTCGGGTTCGGGATCGTGCAGGACCGCTGGCTCGATGTCGAACACCCGTGTGGCTCGTCGCTCGAGACAGAACCGCGGCCAATCGACAGTCCCGTGGGTCGCGAACGACACCAGCTGCGTCGACACATCGCGTGCCAGGTCGGCCCGTTCGGGCGCATCGCCGGTGAACATCGAGATACCAGCGGCGTCGAGGTTGTCGAACGTGAACGGAATGTCGACCGCATGACACGAACCCAGTACTCCGCCGAACGCCGGTGTGGGCCACGTGAACCAGTACATGTGCGACGTCCCGCCGTTGGCCGCGTGCCTCTCGGCAAGTCGAATGGCACGTTGACGAAACCCTTCGTCACTCTGGGCGGCCATCACGATCTGCGCGTCGTTCTCACCCGGACGATGGCGGCGGTACACGTCGACTGCTTCACGTCGCCCCGGCAACATCGTCTCGACCATCTTCTCCATCTTGTCGCTCGTCATGTTCTGGGCGTCCGGTGTGAACGCACCGAACAGGCGATTCTCGTCGCGCGTGGTGCCCACGACGAGACGGGCTTCGCTTCGTGCGGCCAGTTCGACGATGTCCCCGGGCAGATGTGTTCCGCCGGCAGTCGGTGAGAAGAAGTCGTACGCACGGCTGCTCTCGCCGATCAACTTCTTTTGCGCCTCGAGAAGCTGTTCGGGCGTCATCGACGACATCACTGCGTCGTCGGCCGCACCCGACAGTTCGAGGAAGCGGTCGGCGTGCATGTCGGCGCGCTCCGGTGAGCGGTACTGCCCGATCGACGGACTCATCGACCACACGCGATGAAAGAGCCCGCGCGCATCGGGACTCGCCATCAGCGCGACCACGCTCGATCCGCCGGCCGATTCGCCGAAGATCGTGACGTTGTCGGGGTCGCCCCCGAATCCTTCAGCGTTGCGACGCACCCAACGAAGGGCCTCGATCTGGTCGCCGATTCCGAGGTTGTTGCCGCGCCAGAAACCGAACACTCCCAGTCGGTAGTTGATCGACACGACCACGACTCCTCGGCGAGCGAGCGCAGCACCGTCGTACCAAGGAGACGAACCCGATCCGTTCAGGAATCCACCACCATGGATCCAGACCAGCACCGGAAGTCCGGTGCGGCCGTCGCCCGGCGTGTGCACCGACAGGCTGAGGCAGTCCTCGCCCATCGGTGGCAGAGAGCCACCCATCGCTGATTCGATGAGCCCGGGCTCCTGGTGGCAGATCGGACCATGCCGACGAGCCTCTCGAGCTCCTGACCAGGGCTTTTCCGGTTCGGCCATGCCGAATCGTGGGGCCGAGGCGTAGCGAACGCCGAGGAAGGCGAGGGTGCCGTCGGGTCGCTGGTCGCCGACCAGTCGGCCGTCGGCCAGAAGTACTTCGGTCATGGGCGAACAGTAATCGGCAAAAAGTTGTCAGGAACCGGCCGCCAACTGCTCAGGACCGACATGGATCACTCACTCCACCCACCGCCGGTGAACGAGGGCTCGACCCCGCGCCACGCGGAACCTGAACCCAACCTTGACCGAGCACTTTCGAAGCGAGTTCGACGCTTCGCTACACTCCGGTACAGACGTGGTGGCATGACCAATGTCACCCAGACGCGAAAGAGGGGGACGATGCGTCGTCTATCCGCAATCTTCTTGGCCGCCGCTGTCGTCCTGACGGCCGCTTGCAGCGGCGGTGACAAGAACTCGAGCGAGACCTCCGACGGAGCGTCGCGCACACTCTTCCAGCCGGCCGGTGTTGTGGGGCCCGACTCGTTCGCGCCCACCTTCGCCGTCGCGTCGTACGACGTGAATGCCTCGAGCCTCACGAGCGGAACCGTGTCGGGGTCGGCCCCCGGCTTGTACGCCGGGCGCACGTACGGCGGTAGCGGACAGAACATCTGCGACGTCGAGGCGATGATCAAGTTCCTCACCTACTACGAAGATCGCGGACGCGCCTGGGCCGACATTCAAGGCATCGAGTTCGAAAATCTCGAGACGTATCTCCGCAGCCTCACACCGGTCTTCGCGTTGCAGAACCTGAACGTGCAGATGTTCGGATTCAAGAACGGTAAGTCGTACGGCTACGACGCCGTGATCGCCGCCGGTACGGCGATCCTCATCGACGACCAGGGCATGCCGCGCGCCCGTTGTGCATGTGGCAACCCGTTGCTCGGGCCGAGTGAGGACGCACCCGAGGGCACCGACACTCCCCCGGGCGA
>CAZTPF010000015.1:0-2058 GCA_964614655.1 uncultured Bifidobacterium sp. | reverse complement strand
GAGCCCGAATGCCCCGAAGAGTTCGAAGGCAACACCTACACCGATTCCGACGGTGTCACCTGGACCTGGGTGAAGGGCAATCCCACCCCGGAAACTTCACCGGGAGGCGCCAACTGGTTCGACGCCGATAGCGGCGCCTACAAGACGACCCAAGATCTCGAACCGGGATTCATCGACTGTCCGGAACCCGGGCGTCAGCGAATCCCGCAGAACGACCCCGAATGTCCCGATTGGAATTCTCCCCCGGTGACCTACACCGACCCGAGTGGAATGACGTGGGTTTACGATCAGCGCAACGGCACGTGGTACTCGGTCGATGATCTCGATCTGTTCAAGGTCGCCACCGACGAACTCCCCGGCTACACCGATCTCTGCGATCCGCGGGAAGACGTCCCCGATGAGTCCTTCGAACCGCAGTGCCCGAATCAGTACGTCCACGAGGAGTCGAACTCGTTGTCCTGGACGGCGTACGTGACTCGCTCCGGCGTTGTGTGGACCTTCAGCCCCTTCGCTCCGCGAGGTTGGACCAATCAAGAAACCGGCGATTTCGTAGCCGGTGACGATCCGTCGGCCATCCCCGGCTACGACAAAGAGTGTCCGTCACCCATCGACGAGCAGGGCAACCCCTGCCCGCCACTGACTCCCGACTTCCGCGAGACCTGGGTCGACCCGGTCACCGGCGAATCCTGGACCTTCACGATCGTGCGGCGAGGTGAGCGTTTCGGCATTCGTTGGCTCAACGACCTGACCGGCGATTCCCTCTCGGCGCTCGAGCTCTACACGTCCCGCTGCCCGGACGGAAAGATCCCGAACGAAGTACCCGAGTGCCCACCCGGTAAGCCGATCCTCGACGACACGTGGGTCGACACGATGGGCAACACGTGGGTCTACGCGGCCAACAGCGGTGGAGCCGACGGTTGGGACAACATCTCGACCAACTGGATCGAGAATCTCCGAACGAGAGATCTCCCCAACCAACCCGACGACTGCTTGCCGCCGATCGACGAGCGTCCGTGCCCGCCGATCGTGAAGGTGATCGACGGCACCGTGTGGCACGGCAGCAACGGCCACGTGTACATCTACTCCGCAGCTGACGGTGGATGGGTCGACAACACCGATCCCGATTCGCCGGTCATCGCCTACACCGTGCTGTTGCCCGGCTATCGCGACGACTGCCTCCCGCCCTGTCCGCCTCTCGTCCTCGAGACAGGCGCACTCGGCGTCTGGGTCGACCCGTCGAACGGCGACGTCTGGATCAAGCCCCAGGGTGGTTCGCAGTGGTACCGCATTCCCGACGGCATGACCATCGACAACACGCGAGATCTGCCGTCCTACACCGAGGACTGCTTGCCGCCGTGTGATCCGGAATCGGACGGTGGCCCCACGTATCAGTACGACGAGAACGAGGTGCCGGTTGCACCGGAAGACGACAAGGAGTACGACGACACCAAGGATCAGGCGGTCACCGTCGAACCAGGTGACGAGGCTCCGAAGCTCGCTCAGATCGTCGAAGAACTCGTAGAGGCCACGACCGCCGTCGGCGACGACTGCAACCCGGAAGGTTGTGTCGAGCCTGATACAACACCCGAACTCGGACACCTGTTCCGTGACTCGAACGGCATCGTGTGGCGTTACGTCGGCGACAGCAGGTGGCAGGCCGAGGATGGCGCATACGTGTACAACGTTCTCGACATCCCCGGCTACATCGACGCCTGCTTGCCTCCCGATGTTCCGCTCGAGCGTGAGTGCCCCGAGGAGTACGAAGGCGCTCGCTACACCGACACCAACGGCATCGAGTGGATCTGGGTCGGCTTCAGCCCCGACCCCGCCGAGTCTGATCACGGCCAGCTCTGGTTCCATCGTTACGAGGACGGCTCGACCGAGTACCGCTACACGGTGGAACTCGAATCGTTTTTCAAGGACTGTCCGGCACCGCCGGATCTCGAGATCCAGACCACCGGCATCTTCGTGTCGCTCCGAGGACCGACGCAGGTCTGCGTCGGCGAATCGGCGATCATCGTCCTGACTGCCCGTCCGTCGGACGGCGCGACGATCAAC
>CAZTPF010000014.1:43828-47872 GCA_964614655.1 uncultured Bifidobacterium sp. | reverse complement strand
AGGCCTACGGCCAGGAGGTCGAGTACTCGAAGAAGTTCCACCGCACCAACCGCCGACTGTTCCGCTCGCACATGCACAGCGTGCGGGTGAGCACGTGGTACTTCGGTCTGGTCGAGTTCGCCGGTATCGCCGCGACCGGACTCATCATCGGTGTGGGCGGATGGCTCGTGAACCGCGGCTCGGTCACGATCGGCACCATCACGGCCTTCGTGCTGTTGCTCGCCAACCTGTTCGACCCGGTGCAGCAATTGAGCCAGCTCTACAACACGATGCAGTCGTCGGCGGCCGCTCTGCACAAGTTGTTCGGGATCATCGACGCCGTTCCCGACGTGGACGAAGTGGCCGACCCTGCGCCGTTGCCGCGCCGCGGCGAGATCGACGTTCGTGAAGTGACCTTCGCCTATCAGGGGTCGTCGCGTCCGGCTCTCGAGTCGGTGTCGATCACCGTCGGCGACGGCGAACGACTGGCGTTGGTGGGCCCCACCGGAGCCGGGAAGTCGACGCTGGCCAAGTTGATGGCCCGTCTCTACGACCCCACCCGCTCACCCGATTCGGGCCTCACCGGTGTGGTGCGATTCGGCGGCGTCGATTTGCGCGACGCGTCGCTCACCGAACTGCGTCAGCGAATCGTCGTCGTGCCGCAGGAGGGTTTCTGTTTCGCCGGGTCGATCCTCGAGAACGTGCGGATCGCGCGCGCCGACGCGACCGACGCCGAGATCGAACGGGCCTTGGCCTCCATCGGCGCGCTCGGTCGGTTCCAGGCCTTCCCCGAGGGTTTGCACACCGAAGTACGCGAACGCGGTTCGCGTCTGTCGGCCGGTGAACGGCAGTTGGTAGCACTGGCGCGCGCCGCCCTCGTCGATCCGGCGGTGCTGGTGCTCGACGAGGCCACGTCGAATCTCGACCCAGGAACCGAAGCCGAAGTCGAACGGGCCCTCGAACGTCTCATGAGCGGTCGAACCGTCGTCGTGGTGGCCCATCGACTGTCGACCGTGCGACGCGCCGATCGCATCGCCGTGGTCGACGACGGACGTCTGGCCGAACTCGGCACGCACGACGAATTGGTGGCTCTCGGCGGTCGATACGCGGCGCTGGCCGACGCCTGGGAGAAGAGTCAGCCCACGGTCTGAGCGATCACTCGCTCGACCGGTAGGGCTCAGCGCGCGAACACCAACACGAATTCGAGGAGGCCGTCGTCGCCGGTGACCGCGAATCCGTTCGACGGATTGGGAATGCCGTAGTCGGCGAAGGTGACCGAGATGTTGCCGAACACGCCGATCCGCCCGTTGGCGTATTCGGCGGTGAGGGGGAAGGTCACCGGATTGGTCGTGCCACGCAGGGTGAGATCGCCGGTCGCGTCGACGGTGATCTGCTCGCCGTCGGCCGGAATTGCGCCGAGTTCGATCGGTGCGGTGAGAACGAAGGTGGCGGTGGGGTAGGTGGCGGTGTCCATGATGCGACCGTTGAACTGGCCGTCGCGACGTGAGCTGTCGCTCGTGATGCTGGCCACGTCGACGGTGAAGTCGGCTGCCGTGACCGTGGTGCCGGCGATCGTGAGCGAGCCGGTGACGGCGTTCGTGCGGCCCACACCTTCGGTGTCGACCCCGCCGAGCACTTCTTTCACGCGGTAGCCGAGTGTCGATTCACTGGTGGCGTTCCAGGTTCCGTCGACTCCGGTCGGAGCGTCGGTGGGTGCCGGAGCCGCCGTGGTCTCGGTGGCGACCTCGTCGTCGACGTCGGGAACGGTGGTCTCGGCGAGAACTTGCGACAGGTCGTCGGTCGACAACTTGTCCTCGGGCGGATTGATCACCTTGGTCCAGAGGAGGATGCCGCCGTACACGAGGCCGATCAGCACGGCGGCGGCGATCACGATGCGAACGATCCACTTGGTCATGGCTGCTCCTGGCGTTCGGCGTCAGCGGGCGACGAAATACTTCGCCTGAGGATGGTGGCAGATGATCGCCGAGGTCGTCTGCTCGGGCTGATACTGCCAACCTGTGTCCTCGTTCACCTCGATGCCGAGACGGCCGGCTTCGAGCAGCGTGGCGACGGTGGCGTTGTCCTCGAGGTCGGGACAGGCCGGATAGCCCCACGAGTAACGGCCGCCTCGGTACTGCTGACGGAAGAGGCCGCCGATCGACGGGCCGTCCTCGGCACCGAATCCCCACTCGTCTCGAATTCGCTTGTGCCACAACTCGGCGAGGGCCTCGGCCATCTCGACACCGAGGCCGTGCACGAGCATGTACTTCTGATACTCGTTGGCGGCGAACAACCGCGCTGCTTCATCGCTGACCGCCGCGCCCATGGTGACGATGTGGAAGGCCGCGTAGTCGGGTTCGGCGTCGACCGGCCGGAAGAAGTCGGCGATGCAGAAGTACGGAGCCTGGGTCTGACGCGGGTACGAGAAGCGGGCGAGTTCGGTCGTGCGTGTTTCGTCGGTCCAGACCACGAGGTCGTCGCCGTCGCCGTTGACGCAGTAGTAGCCGTACACGACCTGCGGAACGAGGTAGCCGGCCGCTTTGGCCTCGGCCAGTTCCTGTCGGAACACCGAGCGAATGCGCGTCTTGAAGTCGTCGTCGGACTCGCCGTTCTCGGGACGGAACTGCCACTGATTGCGGAAGAGCGCCGTCTCGTTCACGTACTGGGCGATCTCGTCGAGGCCGATGCCCTTCACGATGCGCGATCCGAGGAACGGCGGCGCGAACACCGGATTGTCGGTGGCCACGTCGGGGGAGCGGCGGGGCAGGTCGGTGGGATCGTCGGCCACCGTCTTGGTGCGCTCGGGGAGCACACGACCCGTCGGCACACGGCCGAAGTCGGGATCGTCGATCCCCGACTTCTTCATGTCCATGATCTTGTCGAGAGTGTTGAGGCCTTCGAAGGCGTCGCGTCCGTAGAACACGCGACCCTCGTACACCTCGCGCAAGTCACGTTCGACGTACGAGCGGGTGAGGGCGGCGCCGCCGAGTAGCACCGGCACGTCGGCGAGGCCGAGACGGTTCATCTCTTCGAGGTTCTCGCGCATGATGAGCGTGCTCTTCACGAGTAGTCCGCTCATACCGAGTGCGTCGGCGCCGACCTCTTTGACCTTGTCGATCATCTCGGCGACCGGCACCTTGATGCCGATGTTGTGCACCTCGTAGCCGTTGTTGGTGCAGATGATGTCGACCAGGTTCTTGCCGATGTCGTGCACGTCGCCTTTCACGGTGGCGAGCACGAGCTTGCCCTTGGCGGTCGACGCGCCGGTCTTCTCCATGTGCGGTTCGAGGTGGGCGACCGCGGTCTTCATGGTCTCGGCCGACTGCAACACGAACGGCAATTGCATCTGACCCGATCCGAACAGATCGCCGACCACCTTCATGCCGTCGAGAAGAATCTCGTTCACGATCGTGAGCGGCGCGAGACCAGCAGCCATCGCCTCGTCGAGGTCGTCGGTGAGGCCCTCGCGGTCGCCGTCGATGATGCGGTGCTTCAGACGCTCCTCGATCGGCCAGCCCGAACGATCTTCCTTCACCGCGCTCACGGTCGAGACGTCTTCGAACACCTCGAGCAGTTTCGTGAGGGGGTCGTAGTCGGGTCGGCGGCGGTCGTACACGAGGTCGAGGCAGACCTCTTTGTGCTCTTCGGGCATGCGGGCGAGCGGCACGATCTTGCCGGCGTGCACGATGGCCGAATCGAGACCGGCCTCGACGCACTCGTGCAGGAACACGCTGTTGAGAGCCTGGCGAGCGGCCGGCTTCAGACCGAAACTGACGTTCGACACGCCGAGCGTGGTGAAGCAGCCCGGGATCTCGGCCTTGATACGGCGAATGGCATCGATCGTGTGTTTGGCGTCGAGACGCAGATCGTCGTCACCGGTCGACAAGGGGAAGGTGAGGGCGTCGAAGATCAGATCGGACGCCGACAGCCCGTAGCGGTCGACGGCGATGCGATGCAGGCGATGGGCGATCTCCATCTTCCACTCGACGTCGCGCGCCTGGCCCTTCTCGTCGATCAGAAGGCACACGACGGCGGCGCCGTATTCACGGGCGAGGGAGAACACGC
>CAZTPF010000014.1:0-43728 GCA_964614655.1 uncultured Bifidobacterium sp. | reverse complement strand
TCGATCAGAAGGCACACGACGGCGGCGCCGTATTCACGGGCGAGGGAGAACACGCGATCGAGACGTGAGCCGGGTTCTTCGCCGTCCTCGAGGTTGGCCGAGTTGAGGATGGCGCGCCCGCCGATGTGCTGCAGTCCGGCTTCCATGACCGGCGGCTCGGTGGAGTCGAGGACGAGAGGAGCGCTGGCCTGAGTGGCGAAGCGCGAGGCGATCTCGTTCATGTCGACCACACCGTCACGGCCCACGTAGTCGACGCACACATCGAGCACGTGGGCGCCTTCGCGGATCTGTTCGGTGGCCATCTTCGAGCAGGTGTCCCAGTCGCCGGCGATCATGGCTTCGCGGAACGCCTTGGAGCCGTTGGTGTTGGTGCGTTCGCCGATGATGAGGAACGAATTGTCCTGATCGATCGGAACGGGTGAGTAGATCGACGAGACGCTCGGCTCGTCGTCGGGACGACGAGCGGCGGGGGTGAGGCCGCGCACGGCGTCGACAACCGCCTTCAGATGTTCGGGGGTGGTGCCGCAGCAGCCGCCCACGATGCCGATGCCGAGATCGCGCACGTGATGGGCGTGGAACTCGGCCAGTTCGGCCGGGGTGAGGTCGTAGTGCGTGCGACCGTCGACCACGCTCGGCAGGCCGGCGTTCGGCAGCACGCTGATCGGCACCGGCGAGTGCTGCGACAGATAGCGCAGGTGCTCCTGCATCTCGGCCGGGCCGGTCGCGCAGTTGATGCCGAGCACGTCGGGGCGCATGGCGCCGATCGCAGTGACGGCGGCGCCGATCTCGCTGCCGACCAGCATGCGTCCGGTGGTCTCCATGGTGACCTGGACCTGGATTGGGATTTCCCGTCCTTCGGCGGCCATGGCCCGTCGGCAGGCGATCATCGCCGCTTTGATCTGCAAGAGATCCATGCAGGTCTCGACGAGGAAGAGGTCGGCGCCACCGACGATCAGCCCGCGAGCCTGTTCTTCGTAGGAGTCGCGCAGTTCGGCGAACGAGATGTGTCCGAGGCTCGGCAGTTTGGTACCGGGTCCGATCGAGCCCGCCACGTAACGCGGGCGACCGTCGGCTTCGTAGTCGTTCGCCGTCTCGCGGGCGAGGCGGGCCGCGGCGACGTTGAGTTCGTACGCCCGCTCGGGAATGTCGTATTCGGTGAGGACGGTGGAGAAGCTTCCGAAGCTGGCCGTCTCGATGGCGTCGACGCCGACGTCGAGGAACGCCGAATGCATGTTGCGAATGACGTCGGGACGTGAGAGGCACAACATCTCGTTGCAACCTTCGAGGCTGGCGCCGCCGAAGTCGTCGGGACCGAGATCGAGACCCTGGACGAAGGTGCCGAAGGCCCCGTCGAACACGATGACCCGTTCACGGATCGCTTCGAGATACGGCTGCCGCGACATCGTTTCCAACGCTACCTCTCGGTCCTCGTGCCCCGAGGGGCTTCGAGTGGTGTCGGTGACGTGTGGAACACGATCTCTCGCTCGTGAACATGCGCCAGTAGGGTCTCCCCGTGACCCGAGAGCGCATCTACACCAAACACGGTGACGACGGCACGACGGGTCTGTTCTTCGGAGGCCGCGTCGCCAAGGACTCGACCCTCCCGCGGGCCTATGGCACCGCCGACGAGGCACAGGCGATCCTCGGTGTGGTGCGGGCCGAAGCCGGGCACGACTCCGAAGTCGAAGCACTCCTCATCCCGATCATGCGCGACCTCTGGGTGCTCATGGCCGAGCTCGCCACCTTGCCCGAGAACCGCTCCAAGCTCACTCCGGGTGCGTCGTCGGTCACCCCCGAGATGGTCGAACGTCTCGAGCACGTGATCGACGATCTCGACACTCGCTTCACACCACCTACCGAATTCGTGGTGCCGGGTGGCAACAAGGTGTCGGCGTGGCTCGACGTGGCTCGTACGGTCGTCCGCCGAGCCGAACGGCATTCCATCGCTGCGGCACCGCACCCGTCCTACGTCGTGCCGTACCTCAACCGTTTGTCCGATCTGCTCTGGACGATGGCCCGCTGGAACGAAGGCGAGAGCCTCCGGGTCCGCGACGTCCACTAGACCGCTCCTGGTCGTTCCCACCTGACTCTGGCCGGATCGGGCTGGCAGACTGATGTCATGACGTACACCGTTGCGACCTCCCGTTCCCTTCCTCGATCGGCCGATGCCGTCGGCATCGCCGTCGCCTCCACCGGGGCCGTTCCCCGAGGGGTCGGACTTTCGCGGGCCGCGCTGTCGGCTCACGGTTTCGACGGCAAAGTCGGCCAGATCCTCGTCGTGCCGGCGGCGAGCGGCGCGACCGTCGTGGCCGTCGGAATCGGCGACGCCCGTAAGGCCACGGCCGCCGACGTCCGCAATGCGGCAGCGGCCTTCGCCCGGGCGACCGCCAAGCACGAGAAGGTCGCCCTGTCGATCGTCGACGCCGTGTCGCTCGACGCGCGCTCGGCCGGCCAGGCGGCCGTCGAAGGATTCCTTCTGGCGTCGTATCGCTTCCACCAACTGAAGACGCAGAAGTCGGTGCCGAGCGGAACCATCACCATCGTCTCGTCGGCCTCGAAGGCACGCGGCGCCGATGCCGGTGTCGAGCGCGGCAAGGTCACCGCCGGAGCCGTGTATCTGGCCCGAGATCTGGCCAATCTTCCGCCGGCCCATCTCACCGCTCGACTGCTCGCCGATCGCGCCGTGCAGGTGGCCGAGGCGTCGGGTCTCGAGGTCGAAGTGTTCGACAAGGACAAGATCGAAGTGCTCGGCCTCGGTGGACTGCTCGCCGTCAACAAGGGATCGGTCGAGCCGCCGCGCATGGTGAAGCTCACCTACACGCCGAAGTCGACGCGCGGATCACGCTCCACTGCGTCGGGTCATCTCGTGATGGTCGGCAAGGGTGTCACGTACGACTCGGGTGGTATCAGCCTGAAGCCGAGCGATCCGATGCACGCCAACATGAAGATGGACATGACCGGCGCGGCATCGGTGCTGTCGGCCATGAGCGCGCTCGCCGCGCTCGGCTGCCCCACCAAGGTCACGGGCTATCTCATGTGCACCGACAACCGGCCGTCGGGCAGCGCCATGGCCATGGGTGACGTCCTCACGTTTCGCAACGGCAAGACCGCCGAGATCCACAACACCGACGCCGAAGGTCGTCTGATCCTGGCTGATGGTCTGGCCCTCGCGGTCGAATCCAAGCCGCACGCCATCGTCGACATTGCCACGCTCACCGGCGCCTGCATGGCCGCCCTCGGCCCGAAGATGGCTGGCGTGCTCGGCTCGAACCAGAGTTTCATCGACCAGGTGATCGGGGCCGCCGACACCACCGACGAGCGGGTGTGGCAGTTGCCCCTCGAGCGTTCGTACCGCAAGTTCCTCGACTCGAACGTGGCCGACATGAAGAACATCGGCGGCCCGTACGGCGGCGCGATCACCGCCGCTCTCTTCCTCAACGAGTTCACTGGTGACGTGCCGTGGGCCCATCTCGACATCGCCGGACCGATGAACGTCGACGGTGACGACGGCTGGTTGAGCCGCGGCGCGACCGGCTACGGCACCCGGCTGCTGATCGAGTTGGCGATGAAGTTCAAGCGGCCGACCGGGCGCGGCTGAGCGGCGCCACGAGCGGCAACTCGATCGAACGGTCGCCGGCGGTCCACGCCGAGTGACAACGATGCAGATGAGTCGGAAGACGGTCGATCTGCTTGGCGGCCAGCGGGGCGAGGAAGCGTCGCACGACGAGTCGCTCACCGCGCACTTGCGCCACGCCGAACATCACGAGTCGATCGAGAGCCTTGGCCAGCGGCGTGAGGCGATCGACAGGTGAGCCGATGCCGAGGGCACCGGCGATTTCGATCACGTCGACGCGAATCGATGCGTCGACATCGGACGTGATCTCGGCCGCCTCGAGAACGTTCACCAGACGGCGCAACAACCAGGTCGCGGTGGGGCCGAGGGTGCTGAGCCAGAAGGTCTCGACGTAGTCGCCGGTCACCGGATAGCCGTATTGCTCGAGGGTCGGGTCGATCCACGGTCCGATGGCGAACGAGCCGGGGTCGGTGTCGAAGAGGCGGCGGGTGCGGGGTGTGGTCATGATGCTCCGATCGTTGGTGCGAGGCGCCGTTGACGTGTGACGCTGCGAATGTGGCCGACCACTTGTGACGAGGGCGGAACGCTGCGACACAATGTCGTCGTGCGCGAGCCCGAGATCACGATCACCGATCACGACGATCCGGCGGTCGAGCGCGTGCTCGACATGGTGGGTCGGGCTCGTCGCATCACGGTCATCACCGGTGCCGGAGTGTCGACCGATTCCGGAATTCCCGATTTCCGTGGACCGAACGGACTCTGGACGAAGAACCCGGCCGCCGAGAAGACGGCGACCATCGACTACTACATCGGCGATCCCGAGGTCCGTCGGATGGCATGGGAGGGAAGAGTGGCCAATTTGGGTCGACGTCGTCCCGAACCGAACCTCGGCCATCGCACGTTGTATCGACTCGAAGAACAAGATCGTCTGCGAGCCCTCGTCACCCAGAACGTCGACGGTCTGCATCTCGACGCCGGCCATGCACCCGACAAGGTGATCGAAGTGCACGGCTCGTGGCGTGAAACGGTGTGCTGGACGTGCAGCGATCGTCGTCCGATGTCCGAAGCCGTGCAGCGTGTCCAGGATGGTGAACCCGACCCGCCGTGTCTCGTGTGCGGCGGCATCTTGAAGAGCGCGACGATCCTGTTCGGCGAATCGCTCGTGCCTCACGTGATCCAGTCGGCCATGGACGCCGCCGAGGACTGCGATCTGCTGCTCGCCGTCGGGACCACTTTGGCCGTCGGACCGGCCAACAACGTGGTGCCCCGGGCCCGCCATGCCGGCGCTGACGTGGTGATTCTGAACGGCGAGCCGACCTCCATGGACCGCTACGCCGACGCCCTGGTGGTGGGGTCGATCGGGGAGTGGCTGCCCCGGCTGATTCCGGCCGTGTGAATTCCCGACTGAACCAGTAGGGTTTCGGTCATGGCGACCTTCAAAGATCTACTGGCGGCGGCCAAGGCCGTCATCACCGAAGTCGACACCGCCGGAGCGGCCGAGAAGATCTCGGCTGGCGACGTGGTGGTGCTCGACGTGCGCGAACCCGATGAATACGCCGAAGGGGCTCTGCCGGGCGCGCTGCACATCCCGCGCGGTCATCTCGAAGCACAGGTCGAAGGGCGTATCACCGACAAGAACGCGTCGGTGGTCGTGTACTGCGCCGGCGGCGTGCGCAGCGCGTTCGCCGCTCGCACTCTCGGCGAACTCGGCTACTCGAACGTGTTGTCGATGGCCGGCGGCTACGGCAAGTGGAAGGACGAAGGCCGCCCCTGGACGACGCCGGCCGCTCTCACACCCGAGCAGAACAACCGCTACAAGCGGCATCTCCTGTTGCCCGAAGTGGGCGTGGAAGGACAGGCCAAACTGCTCGGCAGCAAGGTGTTGTTGCTCGGTGCCGGCGGACTCGGTTCACCGGCCGCGCTCTACTTGGCGGCCGCCGGTGTCGGAACGCTCGGCATCGTCGACATGGACGAAGTCGACGCCAGCAACCTGCAGCGGCAGATCCTGCACAACATCGATCGAGTGGGCGATCGCAAGGTCGACTCGGCCAAGAAGACGCTCACGTTGCTCAACCCCGATGTGAACGTGGTGGCCTACGACACGCGACTGTCAGCCGAGAACATCATCGACATCATCTCGGGTTACGACGTGATCGTCGACGGAGCCGACAACTTCCCGTCGCGCTACTTGCTGAACGATGCGAGTGTGAAGCTCGGCATTCCGGTGGTGCACGGATCGATCTTCCGCTTCGAAGGAATGGTGTCGGTGTTCCATCCGAAGGCCGGCCCTACCTATCGCGACATGGTGCCCGAGCCGCCGCCGGCCGAACTCGCGCCGTCGTGTGCCGAGGCCGGAGTACTCGGTGTGTTGCCCGGCATCATCGGTTCGATCCAGGCGCTCGAGACGATCAAGATCCTCCTCGATCTCGGCGATCCGCTGATCGGTCGCATCTTGGCCGTCGACACGACCGAGATGTCGTTCCGCACCTTCAAGTTGCAGCCCGATCCGGCCAACCCGGTCACGTGGGAGAACCGCGATCGCATCGAAGTGCGCGAGCTCGACGGCCTCTGCGCCCCCTGGATGAGTCACTGACCGGTTTTCTGGTGCGCGATCTTCACCTATGCGGTAAAGATTCCTCACCAGAACCACGGGGGAGTTCGTCGCGGTCTTGGACGATCACGCCGACGAGAACGCAGGCGATGCCGAACAAATCGATCAACGTCGGTGTCTGATCGAGGGCGATGAAGCCCACCACTCCGGCGGTCACCGGCAAGAGCGCCAGCATGATGCTGAAGCGTCGCACCGGAATGCGTCGGAGCACCGCCTGATCGATGCCGTATCCGATGGCGTTCGACAACACGCCGACCAGGACGCACAAGAGCAGGATGCGCAGTGACGACCAGGCCGGGCCGCTACCCGGAGCGCCGATCGGCGACACGACAACGGCACCGATGAAGAGCCCGAGGCCGAGTCCGGCCACACCGCGATTCTGACGGGCGACTCGTGAACCCACCACGATGTACGTGGCCCACATCGCCGAGGCGGCGAAGATGAAGACGAGACCGAGCGGTTCACCGCTGATCTCGACGCCCGACAGAACTGCCACGCCGATCGTGGCCATCACCAGCGCGACGGCGTTACGTGTGCTGCGGGTACGAGCGGCGGCCACGAGGATCGGGCCGATGAATTCGATCGCCACGCCCTTGCCGAGCGGCAGTCGTTCGATCGCCAGGTAGAAGAACGTGTTCATCAATGCGGTCGCCACACCGAACACCGACATGGCGATCAGGTCGTCACGGGTGAACGGCGTGAAGAGATGTCGGCCCGACACCAGAACCAGCGCAATGGCGGCGCCGATGATCCGCAACCAGGCGACCGATGCCGGGTCGATCTCGTCGAAGAGTCCGACGGCGATCGTGGCACCGATGTACTGCGACGTGGCGCCGAGAACGAACAGCGCCTCGGGCGAACCCGTGCGCAAAAAGCGCGAGAACGAATTCAGGGGTATCGGCTCAGTCGAACAGTTCGGGATCGGTGCGGCAGATCTCCTGCCACAACGGCTGGAACTGGAACCAACCGGCCAGTGCGTGACCGGTCTGGTCGCGGGTGTAGGCGGCGTACTCGTGCGGAATGTGCTTGGGTGTTCCGGCCGCCATGGCGAGCAACTGGGCCTGGCACGAACGATCCATCGAGATGAACCAGAAGGCCGCCTCTTCCACGCTCTGGCCGACCGTGAAGAGTCCGTGGTTCTGATGGATGGCCGCTTTGCCGGTGGGGAACATCGAAGCCAGTTCCTTGCCGGCGTCGACGTCGAACACCACCGCACCACCTTGTTCGGAAATCACCCGGTGATCCTCGTAGAAGATGCAGGCGTCCTGAGTGAGCGGATCGAGCGGAATACCGAGTGAACTGAACGCCTTGCCGTGCACCGAATGCGCATGGGCAGCCGCCACCACGTCGGGTCGGGCCGCATGAATGGCCGAGTGGATCACGAAGGCGGCGCGGTTGACGGGCATGTCGCCGTGCACGATCTCGCCCTGGTGATTGACGAGGAGAAGATCGCTCACGCGCATGTGTCGGAACGAGAGCCCGAAGGGATTCACCCAGAAGTGATCGGTCAGCTCGGGATCGCGCACCGTGATGTGTCCGGCCACACCCTCACCGAAACCAAGGCGACCGAAGATGCGCAGCGCCCCGGCGAGTCGCTGCTTGCGATAGGTGCGCTCCTCCTCGACCGAGTCGAAGGTGGGGATCTTCAGCAGGTCGGCGTTGCCGACCGCGGCGTGGGCGATCAGATCGGCGCTGTTCTCGGTGGTGGTCATGCCTCGAGGCTAGATCGTGGACACCATCCGGGCGACCCGAAGGACGCTGGCCACGGGAAGCGTGCGAGACGCTAGAACTGATCCATGACAGAGATCGCCCCGGCCTCGATCGCACCCACGGCGGCCAACTACGCCCACGCGATCCTCTCCGAAGGTCCGCAACGCCTCCTGCACACGTCAGGTGTGGTTCCGATCGCTCCCGACGGATCCGTCCCCGACGGTGTGGCCGCTCAGGCCGAGGTGGTGTGGGCGAATCTGTTGGCCATCCTCGCCGAAGCCGAGATGGCGCCGACCGACGTGGTGTCGGTGACCACCTATGTGGTGCACGGTGAAGATCTCGCTCCGGTGATGGCGGCCCGAGATCGCGCTCTCGGTGGACATCGCGTGGCGAGCACTCTCGTCACGGTCCCGGCATTGGCGCGCGCCGAGTGGCGCATGGAAATCGCGCTCGTCGCGGCGCGTTGACGCTCAGCCGCGTCGAATGACGGTCGGTGTCGGGCGCTCGGGGACAACGACGTCGTCGGACGCCCAGCCCACGTACGTGAGCGACATGACGGTCGATCCGGGAGTGAATCCACAGAAGCGCGCCACGTCGTCGTTGGCGCCTTTCGGGCAACTGCCCCAGTAGGTGGCCACTCCGAGGGCCGAGGCGCCGAGCATGAAGTTCTGGAGCGCGGCTGCCGTGGCGTCGCGATTCTCGGCAGTTCGATTGGGCGAGTCGCCCGGAGCGCTACCGACCACGACGATCACCGGTGTGCGCGCGTACTTGGTACGCGCCTTCTCGACCCGTTGGGCGTCGTCACCGTTGCGTTGCATCGCATCCGACACCACCTGGCCGAGTTCGAGGCGGGCGTCGCCACGAACGACGCAGAACTCCCACGGCCATGTGCGTTTGTGGCACGGCGCCCACGACGCCAGATCGAACAGTTCGCCGAGGATCGCATCGTCGACATCACGAGTCGGATCGACCTTCATCGACGTGCGACGAGCCCTGATCACCTCGGCGACGGTGTCGAAGCGGGCGCGATCGCCAGCGTTCACGTCAGCTCTCGAAGTGGGCGGCGAGCCGTTCGAGGGTCGCTTCGATCGACTTCTTGTTCTTGTCGAACGCCCCCATGAGCTTCAGCACGATCGGCGACTTGCTGTGCGTCCAGTCGAATTGCTCGGTGACCATCGTGCCGCCATCGGCTGGTTCGAGGACGTAACGCCAGATGTGCCCACCCATGTGGCGCCAGCCGATCTGCTGGGGTTCGTCGAACTCGACCACCTCGTTGGTGATCCGGTAGGGAAGTCCGATCTTCATGTCCATGCCGAACTTGGCGCCGAGCGACAGGCGCTCGGGAGCGTTGACACGTGCACTTTGCACCGACCCTGATCCGTCGATGAGCGAGTGCTTGCGGGGATCAGCGAGCAGGTCGAAGATCTGCTGCGGGGTGGCCTTCACCAGTCGGGAGGCCTGGATCACCTTCTTCGGATCGGAAGTCGTCATGGGATCTGTCTATCAGTGATCAGGACGAGGTCAGCCAGGCGCGCACCGCTTCACCGGTACGGCGACCGGAGAACAAAGCTCCTTGGATCGACGCCGTGTCGCGGTGATCCCCGCACACGAACAGTCCGTCGCCGAGGCCGATCTTCTTCTTCGGTGAGAACGGCGGCGACTGGTCGGGCTGACCGTGCGGAATGCGGTAGGTGCGCAGGTGGCGCCATTGCTCGACCGACCGTCCGAACATGGCGGTGAGTTGGGTGCGGGTCGCGGCTTCGAGATCGCCCTCGAGGATGCCGGGGAGTGCGGCAGCCACGAGATGCCGGCCCGACGGCGCGTAGAAGGGACTGATGTTGCTCATGACCGCCACGTTCAACACCGGTCCGAGTCCGTCACCGTCGAGGACGATGGCTTTCGACGAGGTGGGCGCAGCCGGTGCGTCGAAGTACACGCACGACACCGAACGGGACGCGACGTCGGGGATCGGCACCAGGCGATGGGCCACCGGACCTTCGGTCGCCACCACGACGGCCGTCGCCTCGACGACCGATCCGTCGGCGATCGTGACGGCCCCGGGTGCCACATGACGAACTTCGGTCGACAGATGAATCCGCGACGTGGGAACACGTGAGGCGAGCTGTTCGGGAAGTCGCTGCATGCCGCCGGCCGGAACTGCCGCATCACCTTCGGCGAGCATGCGGAACACGATGTCGAACATGCGACGAGACGCCGTGAGTTCGGGGTCGAGCTGGATGCCACCGACCAAAGGGCGGAAGAACCGGTCGAGCATCGTGGGCGAGAACCCGGCCTTCACCAGCACGGCGCGTGTGGTCGTGTCGTCACCACGCAGAAGATCAGCCGCCCGCCCGCTCTTCACGCGCCGACGCAGAAGGGCGATCCGCCCCTTGTCGAGCACGCTGCCCACCGGCGCGACCGCAGTGGAGATCAGCGAGGTGGGCTTGCGGAACGGATCGGAGACCTCGTGTCCGCGTCCACCCATCCAGACGAGCGCGCCGGGATCGAACGCGCACAGATCGAGCGCGTCCACGTCGAACTGCCGCGCCAGTTCGGGATAGGCGGTGAGGATCACCTGGAAGCCCCGGTCGAGAAGAAACCCGTCGACCTCGTCGGTGCGCACACGACCACCTGGGGCGTCGGCGGCCTCGATCAGATGAACGTCGACGCCGGCGTCGTGCAGGGTTCGTGCAGCCGCCAGGCCGGCGAGGCCACCACCCACGACGACCACGTCGCAGCGTGAGGGCAGTGTCATGTGCGTGGAGTTCCGCTCAACGGGTCACTTCGACAGGAGCGATCGAAGTGCCGACTCGAGGTCGGCGTGAGCGAAGGTGAAGCCGTCGCGCTCGAGCACGGTCGGCAGGACCTTTTGTCCCGTGAAGAGGAGGGCGTCGGCCAACTCGCCACCGAGCAACAACTTCGGACCGAACGACGGAACCGGCACGAAACTCGGACGCTTCAGCACCTTGGCGAGCGTCTTGGTGAACTCGGCCTGGGTGACGGGCTGTGGAGCGGTGAGATTCACCGGTCCGGTCACACTCGACGTGAGGAGATGTTCGATGGCGGCGATCTCGTCGTCGATCGAGATCCAACTCTGCCACTGACGTCCCGAGCCCATGCGGCCACCGGCTCCCAACTTGAACAGCGGGAGCAGCTTCTTCAGTGCACCGCCTTTGGGTGACAGCACGATGCCGGTGCGCAGGTGAGCCACTCGTACACCGGCCTTCTCGGCGGCGGCCGTCTCGGCCTCCCACTGGACGCACACGTCGGCGAGAAAGCCCGAACCGGCCGGCGACTCCTCGGTGAAGGTGGCCGATTCGCTCTCACCGTAGATGCCGATCGCCGAACCCGACAGCAGAACCTTGGGACCATCGGACAGATCGGCCAATGCCGACGAGAGAAGGGCCGTGCTCTTCGTGCGGCTCTCGAGAATCTCGCGCTTGTAGTCGGTCGTCCATCGCTTGTCGCCGATACCGGCCCCGGCGAGGTGGACGACGGCGTCGACACCGCGCAGCTTGTCGGCTTCGATCGACCCGCCCTTCGGGTCCCAGGCGATGGAGTCGGCACCCGACGACGACTGACGGGTGAAACGGAGAACGCGGTGTCCGTTGGTGGCGAGACGGTGAGCGAGAGCGGTTCCGATGAGGCCGCTCGCTCCGGTGATGGCGATGGAGGTCACAGGTCGAGGCTACGACCGAAGGAGAATGGGTGCACGACCGGAGTGGGTGTGTCGGTCGACTCGTGTCGGAACTAGCGATTCCGATCAGTTGGTCGACTCGTGCTCGTGGCGAGCCTCGTCGTCGATCACGATCGGGACCGACGTGACCACGGTGTTGGGGCGGTACAACAGGCGCCCCTTCAACTTGAACGCCATCTGATTGTGCAGCCAGGCGGTCCGCTTCGGGGTCACGTTCTCGGGGATGACCACCGTGATGATGTCGTCCTCCGATTCGGCGTCGAGTTCGTCGAGATACTTGAGCACCGGCTTGGTGAGTTCGCGATACGGCGAGCGGAGGATTTCGAGCTGCAGGGGAACGTCGTGTTCGGCCCAGGCCCGCTTGATGGCCTCGGATTCGCTCTCGCTCGTGCTCACCGAGACGGCGAGGAGACGATCGGGACGAAGGCTCTTCGCGTATTCGATGGCGTGCAGAGTGCCCTTGTTGATGCTGCCGACGAGCACCACGACGAAGTGCGTGCGTCGTTGGGCCTTGTAAGTGTTGTCGACCGACACCAGCGACTTCACTCGTGCGTAGTGCCGTTCGATCGACGAGAAGAACAGCACGAGCAACGGAATCACGACCGCCGGGATCCAGGCCCCGTCCTTGAACTTCACCACCAGCACCACGAGTGCGACCGTGGCGGTGGTGATGGCGCCCACGGTGCTGACCGGCATGAAGATCTTCCAGTTCTTCGGACGCAATCGCCATTGGCGTACGGCCATGCCGGTCTGGCTGAGTGTGAAGCCGGTGAACACGCCGATGGCGTAGAGAGGAATGAGAGCGGTGACGATGCCGCCGAACACGATCACGAGGAGGATCGCGGCGAGCGAGAGGAAGATGATGCCGTTCGAGAAGACGAGTCGACTGCCGCGGTTCTGGAACTGCTTCGGGAGGAACCCGTCGCGCGCCACGATCGACGAGAGGCGCGGGTAGTCGGCGAAGGCCGTGTTGGCGGCGAGGATGAGAATGCCGAAGGTGGCGAACTGCATGATGAAGAACATCAGGTTCCGGCCGCCGTACACGTGCTCGGCCATCTGGGCGAGCACGGTCTGGGTGATACGGCCCTCCTCGTCGGCCACCGGTTCGATGTGGTGAGCGAGCACCGACAACCCGAAGAAGCTCGAACCGAGGATCACGGCCATCATCACGAGCGTGTTGGCGGCGTTCCGGCTCTCGGGCTTCTCGAAAGCGGGCACGCCGTCGGACACCGCTTCGACACCCGTGAGCGCGACCGCGCCCGAGGAGAACGCTTTCAAGAAGAAGTAGAGGCCGATTCCTCCCGTGCCGGCGAGGATCTCCTCGGAGACCGGATCGGTGTGGTCGATCGGCGGCAAATCCTGGAACCAGACGCGGTAGAGGCCGACGACGATCAACAAGAACAGCGACGCGATGTAGATGTAGGTGGGTGGCGCGAAGAGCGCACCGGATTCCTTCAGTCCGCGCAAGTTGGCCAGCATCATGAGAAGGATGAAGCCGACGCACATGTGCACGCGGTAGTCCTTCAGTTCGCTGAAGGCCGAGATGATGGCGGCCACTCCGCCCGATACCGACACCGCGACGGTGAGGATGTAGTCGACGAGAAGCGAACCGCCGGCGACGAGCGACGGATACTTGCCGAGATTCTCCTTGCTCACCATGTACGAACCGCCGCCACCCGGGTAGGCGAAGATCGTCTGTCGATAGCTGGTGATCACGATCACGAGCAGAACGATCACGAGCAGCGAGATCGGGACGAGACGCGAATAGGCGGCGTAGCCGGCGCCGGCGAAGGCCAGGAAGACGATGAGAATCTCCTGAGTGGCATAGGCCGTCGAGGAGATGGCGTCGGATGCGAACACCGGAAGAGCGATGCGCTTCTTCAGTCGCTGATGGTGTTCGGCGTCGGTACTGATCGGGTTCCCGAGGATCGCCTTCTTCAGGTTCTGGTACATGCCGGCTTCGACACTATGCCCATTCACCCGTGGAGAGTGGGTATCGACTGGCGAAGTGACTAGGGTTCCGAGCGGTCGGATCTCGAAGATCCCCCTTTAGGAGTCGAAATGCACGTCGTGATCGTGGGCTGTGGTCGGGTGGGTTCCACCCTCGCTCGACAACTCGTCGCACAGAGCCATTCCGTGACGGTGGTCGATCGCAAGAAGTCGGCCTTCCAGCGTCTCGGCGAAGGTTTCACCGGGCGAACACTGGCCGGTATCGGATTCGATCGCGACGTCCTCATCGAAGCCGGAATCCAAGAAGCGGGTGCGGTCGCCGCCGTCACCAACGGTGACAACTCCAACATCCTCGTGGCGCGCGTGGCGCGCGAGAACTTCCGGATCGACAAAGTGGTCGCCCGCATCTACGACCCGAAGCGAGCCGAGGTGTACCAGCGACTGGGTATCGCAACGGTGGCCACCGTCACCTGGACCGCCGAGCGCGTCATGCGTCGAATACTCACGGAAGGGCCGGGGATCGAATGGGTCGACCCGACGGCCAAGGTCACGGTGATCGAACGCGAGATTCCTCAGGGATTGGTGGGGAAGCGTTACTCCAATTTCGACGTCCCGGGACGCGTGAAGGTGGTGGCCGTGAATCGACTCGGCGCCGCGTCCATCCCGACCGACGATCTGGTGGGTCAAGAGGGAGACATCGTGCACTTCGCGGTCGCCACTCCCGACCTGAACGACGTGATGGCCATCGTCGACGCGCAGGCCTCGGACGGACACTAGGAGCAATCGTGAAGATCCTCATCGCCGGCGGAGGAAGCGTCGGTCGTTTCATCGCCGAACAGTTGGCGAGCAGCGAACACGACGTGACCATCTGCGACAACGACCCATCGGTGGTCAATCAACACCGTGATCGCAACGATCCCGAAGGAGTCACCTGGTTCCTCGGCGACGCGTGCGACATCTCGATCCTGCAAGAGGCGGGAGCCGGAGAGGCCGACGTCGTGGTGGCCGCCACCGGTGACGACGAAGACAACCTCGTGGTGTCGCTCCTGTCGAAGCAGGAGCACGGCGCACCCCGTGTGGTGGCCCGAGTGAACAATCCGAAGAACGAATGGATGTTCAACGACATGTGGGGGGTCGACGTCTCGGTCTCCACACCGCACCTCATCACCGGACTCGTGGAAGAGGCGGTGAACGTGGGGCAGGTCGTGCGCCTCCTCGCCTTCGAGGGCGGCAAGGCGCGCATGCTCGAGGTCACCTTGGCCGACGACTCGCCGGCTCGTGACAAGACCATCGGTTCGCTCGCCATGCCGCGCGATCTCGTGGTGGTGGCGGTCGTCCGGCACGGCAAGGTCGTGTCGCCGAGCGACGATCTGGTTCTGCGGGCCGGCGACGAAGTTCTCGTGCTCACGCACGATGCGACCGAAGAAGAAGTCGAAGAAGTCTTCGTCGCGTGAGCGGCGCTTCGGCGCCGGATGTCCGGTGTCAGGCGTCCTGTGTCAGGCGTTGGGTGTGGGAAGCAGGGTGTAACCGGGATTCAGCATGACGCGCCGTCCGTGTTCCTGATGGGCCACACCTTCCAGTACGACTGCCCGCCCGGTGGTCATCCCGGTCACCGAATGTCGGCCGGTGAACACGGCGACCACTTCGCCGGTTCCGTCCGAGACCACCACTTCGTACGCCGGGATACCCGAGCGAGGTCGAATGCGTTCGACGACGATCTCGCCGGCCACACGCACGCGCTTACGACATGGCATGTCGGCGAGGGGAGGCAGCCCGAGATCGGCGACACGAGTCTGCAGACGTTCCTGCTCGACCTCTTCCATCGACTGGGTCAAGCGTTTGCGGAGTCCCACGGGGTCACCCTAGACCCGGCGACCGTAGGCTCGGCCTCATGAAGACCCGCACGCTCCTCCTCTTGTCGGTGGCGTGTGGACTCGTGATCCTCGTGGCGGGCGGACTCAAGTTGCTGCAGGTCGCGACCGACCGCACCGAGGTGCCGGTGCTGTCGATCGGACAGTCGTCGCGGATCGGCGACATGACGGTGCGCGTCGACGCCCTCGACGTCGGAGCCGAGGGGACCGAGGCTCGGATCGCCATGTCGGGGGTGCCCGGGGCACTCGCCGTCAGCGGTTGGCGACTGCTCGGCGACGGGGAAGTGGTCGAACCCTTCACCACGGTCGGCGACGACGTCTGCGACGCACGGACCGAGGTGCCCGAGTCGGGCGAGGTCGTGTGCACCGTGCGGTTCACCTCGGTCGAGACGATCCAGGCGGTCGCCTACACCCGGGCCGGTGAACAGCGTCAGTGGGCACCCTGAACTCCATATGACGGGGGTCATCGGCCCACGGAATCGGGGTCGTCAACCGCTACGGTTGATCCCGCACAGCGCCTCGGCGCACGGAATTCGGAGGTGGTCTGTACGGCCGAGCAATTCGATCTCGTGATCATCGGCGGCGGACCCGGCGGATACGGCGCCGCCCTGTACGGGGCGTCGGCCGGGATGAACGTCGCCCTCGTCGAACGTGACGCCCTCGGCGGCACCTGTCTCAACCGGGGTTGCATCCCGGCCAAGGCCTTCCTCGAGACGGCGGCCGTCAATCGGCACGTGGCCCATGCGGCCGATTTCGGTATCAACACCTCCTCGCCGTCGGTCGACTTCGCCGTGACCCAGGCTCGCAAGCGCAAGATCGTCGACGGCCTCGTGAAGGGCATCGGCGGACTCTGCAAGTCGCGCAAGGTGACCGTGTTCAACGGCACCGGTTCGCTCGGCGCCGGACGCACCGTGACGGTCGCGATGAACGACGGTTCGAGCGCAGTTCTGCAGGGCGCCAACGTGATTCTCGCCTCGGGTTCGGTTCCCCGCACCGTTCCCGGATTCGACCGCGGTGGTCCGATCATGACGAGCGACGAAGTACTCGACCTCGACTACGTCCCGGCGCGGGTCGCCGTCATCGGCGGTGGCGCGATCGGCTGCGAGTTCGCATCGACGTTCGCCGATCTCGGGGCCACGGTCACGATCCTCGAAGGCCTGCCCAAGATCCTCCCCGGTCTCGACGCCGACGTCGCCAACGTGGTGGTCAAGTCGTTCAAGAAGAAGAACATCGACATCCGGACGGGTGTCATGGTCAAGGGCCATTCACCTCTGCCCGGCGGCGGCACCGTCGTCACGTTCGGCGACGACGAGAAACTCGAAGTCGACGCCGTCGTCGTGTCGGTGGGTCGTCGTCCGTTCGCCGACTTGCTCGGCCTGCAGGGGACCGCGGTCTCGGTCACCGATCGAGGCTTCGTCGAAGTCGACGAATGGTGTCGCACCGCCGAGCCGGGTGTGTACGCGATCGGCGATCTCGTCAACACCCCGCAACTCGCTCACGTCGGCTACGCCGAAGCGATCCTCGCCGTGAAGCACATGCTCGGCGAAGGCCCGGCCCCCATTGCTTACGACCGCGTGCCGTGGGCGATCTACTGCCATCCCGAGGTGGCCTGGGCCGGCCCCGGTGAGGACGCGTGCAAGGAGATGGGGCTCGACGTGGTCGTGGCCAAACATCAGTTCCGTGCCAACAGCCGCGCCCAGATCCTCGGCGAGATGGACGGTCTCGTGAAGATCGTCGCCAAGCGCAACGCCGACGGCACCGCCGGTCAGATTCTCGGTGTGCACATGGTCGGACCGTGGGTCACCGAACAGCTCTCGGGCGGCTATCTCGCCGTCAACTGGGAGGCGACGGTGGCCGAGGTGGCCGAATTCGTGCAGCCGCATCCGAGCCTCACCGAACTCTTCGGCGAGACCGTGCTGTCGCTCACCGGACGAAGCCTCAACGCCTGACCCGAAACACCAACACTCACGACGAATCGCCGCCACACGAACGACATCACGAAGGACGAGACGAACATGGCAGAAGTGACACTCCCGCAACTCGGTGAAACGGTCACCGAAGGAACGATCACCCGCTGGTTCAAAAAGGTGGGCGACGCGGTCGCCGCCGACGAGCCCTTGTTCGAAGTGTCCACCGACAAGGTCGACACCGAGGTTCCGTCGCCCGTCGCCGGTGTCCTCACCGAAATTCGCGTGCCCGAGGGCGAGACCGTTCCGGTGGGCGCCGTGATCGCCGTCGTCGGCGACGCTGGTGCGGCACCGGCACCGGCTCCGGCCGCTGCCCCGGCCCCCGAACCGGCGCCGGCTCCCGCGCCGGCCGCTGCACCGGCCCCGGCACCTGCACCGGCCCCCGCGCCCGCTCCTGTAGCGGCGTCGGCAGTGGCGTCCGACAATCGTCTCTTGTCCCCGGTGGTACGTCGTCTCGTGAACGAGCACGCCATCGACGTCGACCAGTTGACTGGTACCGGCCCCGGCGGGCGCATCACCCGTGAAGACGTCCTCGACTACATCGACAGTCGTGCGGGCGCTGCTGCTCCGGCACCTGCTCCTGCGGCGGCTCCGGCCCCGGCAGCTACACCTGCTCCCGCGGTCGCTGCTCCGGCACCCGCCCCGCGAGTCGCCGCTCCAGTGGTTCGGGCCAGCGAGCGCGACGAGGTCGTGTCGCTGTCGAAGATCCGCAAGGCCACCGGCGCCCACATGGTCATGTCGAAGAGCGTCAGCCCGCACGCGTTCAGTGTGGTCGAGGTCGACTACGCCAACGTCGACTCGGCTCGACTGAAGGCCAAGGGCGAGTTCAAGGACCAAGAAGGTTTCAGCCTCACGTATCTGCCGTTCATCTGCCGGGCCGTGATCGACGCCTTCGCCGACTTCCCGCACATGAACGCGAGCATCAGCGGCGACGATCTGGTGGTGCACCGCTACGTCGACCTCGGGGTCGCCGTCGACCTCGACTATCAGGGTCTGCTCGTTCCGGTCGTGCGCAGTGCCGAGGGCAAGCGTCTTCGCGCCATCGCCCGCGAGATCAACGATCTGGCCTCACGAGCCCGCAGCCGCAAGCTCGGACCCGACGAGATCTCCGGTGGCACCTTCACGATCACCAACAACGGCTCGGCCGGTTCGGTTCTCACCATGGCGATCATCAATCAGCCGCAAGTAGGGATCCTCTCCACGGATGCGATCGTGCGCAAGCCGGTCGTGGTGTCGCACGGCGACAGCGGTGAGAGCATCGCCATCCACCCGGTGGGCAATCTGGCCCTCACCTGGGATCACCGGGCGTACGACGGGGCCTACGCCGCCGGCTTCCTCGTGCGCGTGAAGGAGATCCTCGAGACACGGGACTGGTCGGCCGAGCTCTGATCATGGTGGCGCAGCGACCACTTCGGGTGCGGTGGCTCGGAAGAGTCGCATACCGCGAGGCGCTGGCGCTCCAACACGGCCTGTTCGAGAACGGATCCGAACAGCATCTCTTGCTGCTCGAACATCCGCACGTTTTCACCTACGGTCCACGAGCCGATCTGGCCACCAATCTGAAATGTGATCCGGCGGCGGTCGGTGCCGACTTCGTGAACGTGAAGCGTGGCGGCGACATCACGTACCACGGGCCGGGTCAGTTGGTCGGCTATCCGATCCTGTCGATCGACAATCGGATCGGGGCGTCCGATCACGTGTGCAACATCGAGGGTCTGATCATCGACGCTCTCACCGAACTCGGAGTGAAGGGCGCCGGTCGACTCCCCGGTTTCGCCGGTGTGTGGCTCGATCCCGGCACCGAGCGCGAACGCAAGATCGCGGCGATCGGCGTCCGATTGGCCAACGGGCGAACCATGCACGGCTTCGCCCTCAACGTCGCCACCGATCTCGCCTACATGCGCGAACACATCGTTCCGTGCGGGATCGGCGATCGTCCCGTCACTTCGCTCGCCGAAGAGGGTGTCGAGGTCGAGATGAAGACCGTCGTCGATCTGGTGGCTCGGCTCGCCGCCGATCGCTGGGGTGGGGGTGACGTCGAACGTCAGGACGTCGCCTGGATCCATCGCCCCGAAGATCTCTCGCGTTTCTCACGTGGTGAGGGGCCGGGGGAGAAGGTGCGTCTGCTCGGACGTCTGAGTGACGCCGGAGTCACCGACGGGCTCGACGTCACCGAACGCAAACCCGAATGGCTGCGCCCCAAGGTACGTCTCGGCAACGAGGTGCTCGGCGTCAAGTCGACGTTGCGGGAATTGGGTCTGGTCACGGTGTGCGAGGAGGCCGGCTGTCCCAATTTGTCGGAGTGCTGGAAGGACGGGACGGCGACTTTCATGGTGCTCGGTGAACGGTGCACCAGAGCCTGCGGGTTCTGTCTGGTCGACACTCGCAAGCCCGAGGCCCCCGAAGTCGACGAACCCGAGCGCATCGCCGAAGCCGTCGACCGTATGGGTCTGTCCCACGCCGTTCTCACGATGGTGGCGCGCGACGATCTCGACGACGGAGGTTTCGCCCACGTGGCCGACTGTGTGAGGGCGATTCGCACTCGCCGACCCGGCACGCGCGTCGAGACTCTCGTGTCCGACGCCAAGGGAGACGAGGCGTCGCTCGAACTTCTCTTTGCCGCGCGACCCGACGTGTTCAACCACAACATCGAGACGGTGGCGCGTCTGCAGCGCGCGGTTCGCCCGTCGGCCGGTTACGCGCGCAGCCTGGGTGTGTTGTCGGCCGCCCGTTCGGCCGGCCTGGTCGCCAAGTCGGGTCTCGTACTCGGGATGGGCGAGACGGTCGACGAGGTCGACGGTTGCCTGGCCGACCTGGCATCGGTCGGCGTGAGCATCGTGACGATGGGTCAGTATCTGCGGCCCACGTCGCATCATCTGCCGGTGGCCCGTTGGATCCATCCCGACGAATTCGCGCGTTGGAAGGAAGTGGGCGAAGCGCTCGGTATCGCGCACGTCGAGGCAAGTCCGCTCACCCGATCGAGTTATCACGCGCGTCAATCGGCCGATGCCGCTTCGGTACCGGTCACGATCGGAGGTCGTCGATGAGTCTGCGAACGGTTGCCGGAGTCATTGCGGCGCAACGTCAGGTGGAAGGCGGAGGTTTCGTCGTTCGACGTCCGTTCCCGATGGGCCGCGTCGACGCGATCGATCCGTTCCTGCTCCTCGACGAGATGGGGCCGGTCGAGTACGGCCCGGGCGAAGCGATCGGCGCGCCCGATCATCCTCATCGCGGATTCGAGACCGTCACCTACATGCTGGCGGGCGAGATGGAGCATCGCGACTCGAACGGCGGTCATGGCGTGATCACACCCGGAGCAGTGCAGTGGATGACGGCCGGGGCCGGCATCGTGCACAGCGAATTGCCGAGCGACCAGATGATGCGGCGAGGCGGCCGTATGCACGGCTTCCAGTTGTGGGTCAATCTGCCGGCTTCCCACAAGATGATCCCGCCGCGTTACCAGGGCTACGAGGCGTACGACATCCCGTCGACGACCCTTCCCGGTGGGGGAACCGTTCGCGTGATCTCCGGCGAGGTGGCCGGAGTCGAAGGAGTGGTCGACACCACCCGTTCGGTCATCTACGCGCACGTCACGTTGACGGCGGGCGAAGAGATCCGCTGGTCGGTGCCCGAGGGTCATACGGCGCTCGTGCACACGTTCGGCGGATCGACCACGGTCAACGACACGCCGGCACCCGACGGCACGATGGTCGTGTGCGAGCGGTCGGCCGGTGACGTCGTGGTCACGGCCGGAGACGCCGGTGCCGAGATCCTGCTGCTGGGTGGCGAGCCGTTGTACGAGCCGATGGCCCGATACGGCCCGTTCGTCATGAACACCCGGGAAGAGATCGTGCAGGCCTTCGAGGACTACGAGGCCGGCCGCCTCGGTGCCATCGTCGCCACCGGCTCCGGCATCTCCCACTGACGAATTTCGCCCACTCTGTAGCGTTCGCTACCTCTGGGTGTCGTCTGCGCTACAGAGTGGGCGAAATTCGTCGGTTAGCGTGGGGAGGGTGAGTGGGCATTCGATCGTGTCGTCGGCGGTCGACACTTGCTCGGCCTCGTCGATGACCGCCACATTCCTCGAACGTCTCGCTCGCACCCGAGCCCAGATGGCGTCGTGCGGAGTCGACGTCGTCCTGCTCTCGGTCGGTCTCGACATGCCATGGCTCGTCGGATACCACGCCATGCCGCTCGAACGCCTCACGATGCTGGTCGTTCCCCGCGACGGTGACGTCACCCTCGTGATCCCGCGACTCGAGGCGCCACGAGTGGTCGAGATGCCGGAAGTGTTCGGTCTTCGTCCCTGGAACGAGACCGACGATCCGGTCGCCATCACCGCCGAACTCGTACGTTCACACGGCGCGCGGACCGTCGCCGTGGGCGATCAGATGTGGTCGCGCTTCCTCGTCGACCTCCTGCCGCTTCTTCCCGGTGTCGACTGGCGACGGGCCGTCGACGTCCTCGGCCCGCTGCGTATGCGCAAGGACGCTGCCGAGATAGCGGCCCTGCGAGCGGCCGGAGCAGCCGTCGATCGCATCGCCGCCGAACTGCAGGCCGGACGCATCCCGCTCGTCGGGCGGACCGAAGCCGAGGTGTCGGCCGATCTGTCGGCTCGCATCCTCGCCGAAGGGCACGACGTCGTGAACTTCGCGATCGTCGCCGCCGGCGAGAACGCAGCGAGCCCTCATCACCATCCCGGCTCTCGGGTCATCCGTCGCGATGAGATCGTGCTGTGCGACTTCGGGGGCACCATGGCCGGCTACTGCAGCGACATCACGCGGTGCGTCTTCACGGGTGAGATTCCGAGCGATGTGGCAGCCGCCTACGCCGTGTTGAAGGAGGCCCAGGCCGCGTCGGTTGCCTCGGCGGTGATCGGCGCCAGTTGCGAATCGGTCGATGCCGCGGCGCGTGACGTCATCGCCGCCGCCGGCTATGGCGACTACTTCGTTCACCGCACCGGGCACGGCATCGGTATGGATGCCCACGAGGATCCCTACATCGTGTCGGGCAACACTCTGCCGCTCGCCGACGGTCACGCGTTCAGCATCGAACCGGGCATCTACGTTCCGGGCAAATGGGGAATGCGCCTCGAAGACATCGTGGTGGCCACCGAGAGCGGACCCGACCCGATGAATCGAGTCGAGCACTCTCTCGTGCGCGTCGACGCCTGAGCGTCAGCCAACCCACGGTTACGAGTGGATCGACCCCGACGTGTCGCGCAGACTCGTCGCACTGTGTCCGGTGCGGCGGGCGATGATCTCGGCACAGATGGCGACGGCCGTTTCTTCGGGTGTTCGTCCACCGAGGTCGAGTCCGATGGGCGACATGAGACGAGCCAGGTCGGCCGGATCGTTCACACCTACTTCGGCCAGTCGTTCCAGGCGCTTGGTGTGGGTCTTGCGACTGCCCATCACGCCGATGTAGCCGACTTTCGAGGCGAGCGCCCCCTGCACAGCCGGCACGTCGAACTTCGGATCGTGCGTGAGAATGCACACTGCATCGCGCGGGCCGAGCGTGTGGCCGCGATTCTCGAACATCGGACTCGGCCACGAGACCACCACTTCGTCGGCCATCGGGAAACGACGCTTGGTGGCGAAGATCTCGCGCGCGTCGCACACGGTCACTCGGTACCCGAGCACCTTGGCCACTCGTCCGAGGGCGGCGGTGAAGTCGACGGCCCCGAAGATCCACATCTGCGGGGGCGGTGAAAAGCTCTCGACGAACACCGACACGGTGGGCGTGTCGATCAGATCTTCGGGAGTCGCTTGCCCTTCGGGTCCGTAATGACGCACGCCAGTGCGCCCGGCCTCGAGTTCTCCAGCGGTGTCGCGGGCGACCACACGATCGAGATCGGGATGACCGAGCGAACCCTCGATCGTCTCGGTCTCGTTCTCGCGCACGACCATCAATTTGGCCCCCACACCAGGACCCTCGATGACGGTCGCAAGGGCTACGGGGACTTCGCGTCGAACCAGGTCGCGGAAACGTTCGTAGAGGCTCATCGGATCACCGAACGAAGGTCACCAGTCGAGCGGCTCGATGAAGAGACGAATGGTGCCACCACAGGTGAGTCCGACGGCGAAGGCTTCGTCGTCGCTGTAACCGAACGACACCATGCGCCCCGGTCCGCCTTCGGCGATGATGCCGAGCGCCTCGCTCACCACAGCGCCCTCCACGCAGCCGCCGCTCACCGAGCCGGCGACCTCACCGTCTTCGTTGACGGCCATCGCAGCACCGGGATCACGTGGCCCGGATCCCTCGATCTTCACGACTCGGGCCACGGCCACCGACTTGCCGGCGGCTCGCCAGCGATCGATGTCGTCGATGATCTCGCGCACGGCCCCATTCTGCCCGTTGCCGGAGCCGATGACTCGTTCGAACGAGTGCGGAGGGTCGCAAAGACGTGGTCAGGGCGCAGAGACGATGCGGGCGAGTCGTTCCATGGCGTCGATCGAGTGACCCTCGACGAAGTGATCGACGTGGGGGAGCGCGGCCGCCATGCCGCGAGCGAGCGGTGCGTAGCCCGGAGTGACCTTGAGTGGGTTCACCCAGACGGTGCGGAAACTCACTCGGTGCAGACGTTCCATCTCGGAGGCCAAGACGTCGGTGTCACCTCGGTCCCAACCGTCGGAGAGGATGACGACGATCGCGCCGCGGGCCATACCGCGTACGCCCCACTCGTCGTTGAAGCGTCGGAGCGAGTCGCCGAGTCGTGTTCCGCCGCTCCAGTCGGCGACGCGTTCGGCGGCCCGAGCCAGCGCCCGGTCGGGATCGCGATGCGACAGTTCGCGAGTGACACGCGTCAACCGCGTTCCGATTGCGAACGCCTCGACCTTTTGACGTCCGGCCACGGCGGCCTGGACGAATCGCACCAGAGCACGCGAGTAGGGCTCCATCGAGCCGCTGACGTCGAGCAGGAGTACGAGACGACGCAATCTCTCGTCGGGTTCGAGCCAATGGCGGCGTATCGGCTCGCCACCCGTGGCCAGGCTGGCCCGAACCGTTCGGCGCAGATCGGGACGTGACGACGCACCTTTCACGAAGCGGAACGATTGGCGTGGTGATCCGGCGAGGCGAAGGCGGCTCATGAGATCTTGGGCCTCGGCGAGCTCGGACGGCGAATAACGGGCGAAGTCCTTGTGTCGAAGGGTCTCGACGGCCGAGAAACGCAGAGCGATCGAGTCGTCGTCGAGAGCATCCGCCTCGCCCTTGTCGTCGGATCCTTCGTCGCCGTCGGTGTCGACGAGCAGTGTCACGTGCTGTACGTCGTCGTCGGCCGGCACGAACTCGTGCCGTTGAGTCCAGAACACCGAGAACGCCCGATCGAAGAGAGCGAAGTCCTCGGGACGGCGGACCAACGTCGCCCGAGCCGACCAGTAGACGGCGTCGCGCGACTCGACGCCGGTGCGACCGAGAGCTTCGACGAACAGCAGCACCGAACCGAGGGGAGTGGGAAGTCCGACACCACGAAGAACTCGACAGAAGCCGACGGCGATCTGCTCGGGTGATGCGTGGTCGAGAGTCGTCGACGTCACGAGACCTCCGGTCAGGCGACCAGAGCCCGCCGGACCGCGGCCTGGACGAGCTCGCCGAGACCATTCGCCTCGATGCGTTCTTGGTCTTCGCGGTACTTCAGGACGGCACCGAGAGTGGCGCGCACGCGGTCCTCGTCGATGGCGACCGCTCCGAGTCGTCCGAGCGCGGTGGCCCAGTCGATCGTCTCGGCGATACCGGGCGGCTTGTAGAGATGCAGTGCCCTCATCGCCTCGGTGGCGGCCGCGACCTGTCGGGCGAGGCCTTCGGTGATCTGAGGAACCCGGCGACGCACGATCGCGACTTCGCGTTCGAACGACGGGTGTTCGACCCAGTGGTAGAGGCAACGACGCTTCAAGGCGTCGTGCACGTCGCGAGTGCGATTGGAGGTGAGGACCACGATCGGAGGAACGTCGGCGCGCACGGTACCCAGTTCGGGAATGGTCACTTGGAAGTCGGAGAGCACTTCGAGCAGATAGGCCTCGAACTCGTCGTCGGCCCGGTCGATCTCGTCGATCAGCAGCACGGGGCGCACGGGCGCCGGGGACAGCGCTCGAAGCACGGCTCGCTTCAGAAGGAAGCGTTCCTGGTAGAGCTCGTTCTCGAGTCGTTCGGTCCCGGTCGCCGACGCTTCGCCGGTGGCTTCGGCGGCGCGGAGGTGCAAGAGCTGACGCGAGTAGTCCCAGTCGTACACGGCTTGAGTGGCGTCGATCCCCTCGTAGCACTGGAGGCGAATGAGCTCGCCGCCGGTCCAGCGGGCCAGCACCTTGGCCAGTTCGGTCTTGCCGACCCCGGCTTCTCCTTCGAGAAGAAGAGGGCGCTCGAGAGACAGGGCGAGGAACACCGCCGTCGACAGTCCGATGTCGGCCGAGTATCCCTGCTGTTCGAGCGCAGTGGCCACCGCCTCGGGGGTGAGAGTCGGATCGGTCATCGGCCCTCAGCGTAGAGGTGAAAGCCGGTTCGACCCTCACGAGACGCCGAGTTCATGGATCGGGAACTACATTCGATGGTGCACACAGGTGTTCGAAGGTGTTCGACAGGGGGGATCGCAATGTTCGATCTGATCATCAAGGGTGGAACGGTCGTCGACGGAACAGGTGCGTCGCGCCGCGTCGCCGACGTCGCGATTCGCGACGGTCGGATCGTGGAGGTCGCCGACACGGTGGTGGGCGAGGCCCGCGAGGTGATCGACGCCACCGGCCGGATCGTCACACCCGGCTTCGTCGACGTGCACACCCACTACGACGGCCAGGTCAGCTGGGACTCGTTGCTCGAACCGTCGAGTTGTCACGGAGTCACCACTGTCGTGGTCGGCAACTGCGGAGTGGGTTTCGCGCCGGTCCGCCCGGGTCGCGAGCAGTGGCTGGTGCAGTTGATGGAAGGTGTCGAGGACATCCCGGGCACCGCGTTGCACGAAGGCATCAACTGGACGTGGGAGACCTTCCCCGAATATCTCGACGCCATCGCCTCACGCGAGTACGCGATCGACGTGGCGGCCTACGTTCCGCACGGTGCCGTGCGCGGCTACGTGATGGGAGACCGTGGTGCTCGCAACGAGGAGGCCACGCCCGACGACATCGCCGAGATGGCGCGGATCGTCGCCGAGGCGCGACGCGCCGGTGCCGTCGGATTCTCCACCAGCCGCACGATGGGACACCGCGCCCGTGACGGTGAGCCGGTGCCCGGCACCTTCGCCGACGAAGCCGAGCTGAACGCCATCGCCGACGCACTCGTGGAAGCGGGGGGAGGAATCTTCGAAGTCGCTCCCGAGGTGCTCCCCACCGGCGGCGAGCAGCCCACCATGAGCATGGCCGAAGAACTCGAGTGGATGGCCGAGATCGCGCTGCGCACCGACCTCAAAGTTTCGTACCTCCTGTTGCAGTACGGCACCGTTCCCGATCAGTGGCGCGAGTCGCTCGAGTACACGCGCGAGATCATGGCCAAGGGCGGATATCTGCGTCCGCAGGTCGCCGCTCGCGCCTTCGGGATGATGATCGGCTGGCAGGGCTATCACCCGTTCAACAAGCGACCCACGTACATGCGACTGGCCGGCGAGTTCTCCGGTGACGCGTTGTTCGCCGAGCTCGCCCGTCCCGAGAATCGGGACGCCATCCTCGCCGAGGCCGACGCCGAGGTCGATCCGAACGTGCAGTTCGACGGCATCGGCGGGTTCCTGCAGATGGCCCTCGATCAGTTGTACGTGATCGGACCCGAGTGCGACTACGAACCCACTCGTGAACGTTCGGTCACGGCGTTGGCCGCCGCCGACGGTGTCGATCCGCTGGCCAAGTGCTACGACCTCCTCAACGAGGACGGTGGACGCGCCTTCCTCATGATGCCGCTCCTCAACTATGTCGACGCCAACGAAGACGTCATTCACGAGATGCTCACCGATCCGGTGGCCATCAACGGTCTGAGCGACGGTGGCGCCCACGTGCGCATGATCTGTGACGCCTCGATGCCCACCTATTTGCTCACGCACTGGGCGCGCGATCGTCAGCGCGGACCGAAGTTGAGTCTCGAGGACGCCGTTCGTCTGCAGACCTCGGCCACCGCCGAGTTCCTCGGATTCGACGACCGGGGTGTGATCGCGCCGGGTCGCAAGGCCGACATCAACGTGATCGACTTCGACAATCTGAAGCTCAACTATCCGCACGCCGTCGACGACCTGCCGGCCGGCGGACGGCGTCTGCTCCAGGGGGCCGAGGGCTACGTGGCCACCGTGGTGAACGGCGTCGTCACCCGACGCAACGGTGCCGACACCGGGGCCCGTCCCGGACGCCTCGTGCGCGCCTAGCGATCGGGTCAGTGACTGTCGGCGAGCAGACGGAGCATCACGGCCAGACACGACGCAAGATCGGCCGGTCCGTCGGGTAGAGCGTCGACCGGCCACCAGCGGGCACCTTCGGTGATCGACAACGGGGCGTCGGTGTCGCACGTGTAGAGCCAGGCCACGTTCCAGTGGCGGTGCGGCGACGGGTTTGTCGTGTCGGTCACGTGCACGAGCGCCGGTCCGGCCCCCACGCGACGAACGTCGAAGCGGGTGAGGCCGGTCTCCTCTTCGAGTTCGCGTAGACCGCCGTCCTCGGTCGACTCGTGGCGTTCGACGTGACCGCCCGGTGTGCTCCAGCCGAGAGTCTTGTGGCGGACCAGAACGGTCGACGTGCCGTCGGGTGACACGATCCAAGTGGTCGCGCACACGTGTCCGGGGGTGCCGTTGCGATCACCGTCGAGGAGTCGGACGAGTTCGGCCGACAAGGTGTCGTGGTGTTGCAGACGCGAGAGTTCGTCGCTCACGATCGGCCAGTGGCCGGGTACGTCGATCGTGGGGTGGGGGAACGCCATGGATTGGGCGTCGGGCGAAGTCAGCGGCCCTGGATGAAGGCCATCACCTCGGAACGAGCCGAGCCGTCGGTGCGGTAGATGCCGCGCACGGCGGTGGTGACGGTCTTGGCGCCGGGCTTGCGGACGCCGCGAATTGACATGCACGAGTGCTCGGCCTCGACGACCACGAGAACTCCGACCGGGTCGAGCATGTTCTGCATGGCATCGGCGAGTTGGCTGGTGAGGCGCTCCTGAACCTGGAGTCGACGGGCGTATCCCTCGACCAGACGGGCGAGTTTCGAGAGTCCGGTGAATCGCCCGGTGGTACCGGGCAGGTACGCGATGTGAGCGGTGCCGCTGAACGGGAGCATGTGGTGTTCGCACACCGACGTGAAGGGAATGTCGCGCACCAGAACCATCTCGTCGTGCTCGATCTCGAACGTCCGCGACAGATGATGATCGGGATCGTTGTTGGTGCCGTCGAGGACTTCGACCCACATTCGGGCCACTCGTCCGGGTGTGTCGAGAAGACCTTCACGGGTGGGATCTTCGCCGATGGCTTCGAGGAGTTCGCGCACGGCACGTTCAGCACGATCGCGATCGACGACGCGCACGGGAACTTCGGTGGTGAGATCGTTCGACATGGCTCTCCGTTCGGGAGGGGACCAGGTCAACCTATCGGCGGGTCACGACGAGGGGATCTCGATCACGGCGTACGACCCGGTTGCCGTCGCAACCAGGCGTCCGTCGGCATCGGTGGCCCGGGATTCGAGATGGACGATGCGTCGTCCGGGCTTGATCACCTGCGTGTCGACGACGATCGGCCCCGACACCACCGGGCGTAGGTAGCGAATCTGGATCTCGATGGTCGAGCAGTAGAAGCCGTCGTCGAGGATGCTCATCGTGGCGGCACCCATCGACGTGTCGGCCATGGCGAACACGACCGAACCGTGCGCAACCCCGTTCGGATTGTGATGGTTCTCGCCGATCGTCGCGGTGGCTCGGGCCGTTCCGTGGCCGGTTCGGCGGACGTCCATCCCCATGAAGCGGGTGATGGGGAAGTCGGCGCTCGGGCCGGAATCGGTGTCAGCCACCGTAACCACCGCCGCGGAAGAGTTCGGTGAAGAGCTTCTCTTCGCGCGCGCGGGCATCGGTCGATCGTGAACCGCGCGCGGCAACCATCAACTGTTTGATGACACGCGTCGAGTACGACGACTTCTCGCCGATCGTGCGCGCGATGTCGAGAGCCCGGTCGAGCGCTCGGCCGTCGTCGACCTTCTCGAGAGCGAGTCCGTAGCTGACGGCATCGTCGGCGTCGATCCAGCGCGACGTGAGAAGTATCTCGGCCGCCCTCTGCCATCCGACCAGATCGGCGAGGAGGGCGCTGCTGCCGGCTTCAGGGGGAACACCCAATTCGCTGAACGGCACGCGCATGCGGGCCGACGAGCCGACGACGACGATGTCGCAGTAGGGAAGAAGAGTCATGCCGATACCGACGGCGACCCCTTCGACGGCGGCGAGCAGCGGCTTCGGGAATTGCTGGAGCGCGTCGAGCAGCACCGTGAACCCGGTTCCGGTGCCCGATGTGTCGTGATCGGCGACACCGGAGTCGGTCGACACCGCAGCGGCCAGTTCGGCCATCTCCTTCAGATCCTGACCCGAACTGAACGAACCGCCAGCTCCGGTCACGACGGCCACGTGCACGTCGTCGCGCGAGGCGACGTGGTCGAGATGGGCCCCGAAGGCGTCGTACTGGGCTCGGGTGAAGGCGTTCTTGCGCTCAGGACGATCGAGGGTGATGACGGCGACGGCACCGTCGATGCTCAGGTCGACGCTCATGCGTGCTGATTGCTCACCGACACGACCTCGCCGGTCATGTAGCTCGAGTAGTCGCTGGCGAGGAAGACGATCACGTTGGCGATCTCCCACGGTTCGGCGTAGCGGCCGAAGGCCTCGCGCTGGGTGAGTTCAGCCAGCAGTTCGTCGCTCGTGACCTTGGCCAGATTGGCGTGCATGGCGAGGCTCGGCGACACGGCGTTGATGCGCACGCCACGTGGCGCAGCCTCGATCGCGGCACAACGGGTGAGAGCCATCACTCCGGCCTTGGCCGCCGCGTAATGGGCCTGACCGGCCTGCGCCCGCCAGCCGAGGACACTCGCGTTGTTGACGATCACGCCACGTCCGCGCTCGTACATGTGGTTGAGCGCGGCACGAGTGCAACGCATCGTTCCGTTGAGCGTCACGTCGAGCACGATCGACCATTGATCGTCGGTCATCTCGTGCAGTTCGGCGGTACCGCCGAGGCCGGCGTTGTTGATCAAGACGTCGATACCGCCGAGCTCGGACGCGGCGGCTGCGATCAGACTCTGCACACTCGCCTCGTCGGTGACGTCACAGGGGATGCCGGTGACGCCGAGTTCGGCCGCCGTCTCGGCCAGGCGACGTTCGTGCTTGTCGGAGATGACCACGCGAGCACCCTCTTCGAGGCACTTGCGGGCGGTGGACGAACCGATTCCGCTTCCGGCGGCTGCCGTGACGAGGACGGATTTGCCGGCGAGGAGTCCGTGGCCGGGCACGTAGGCCGGAGCCGATGAACCAGATGACATGTGTACCCCCGTTGGTGCCGACTGCGAGACGAGATTACTTCGGCAGGCCGAGAACTCGTTCGCCGAGAACGTTGCGCTGGATCTCGTTGGATCCGCCGTAGATCGTGTCGGATCGAGTGAACAAGAAGAGCTTCTGTTCGAGAGTCAGCTCGTAGGGAAGTGCTTCGCCGATCAGTCCGGCCGGTCCCATGATCTCCATCATGAGTTCACCGAGATCGCGGTGCCAGGTTCCCCAGAACAATTTCGAGATGCTCGCCTCGGGACCGGGAACACCCTTGGCCGACATCGAACGCAAGGCGTTCCACTTGAGCAGATGGAGTCCGGAGTGGGCCGCGGCCAGCTTCTGGCGGATGACCGGATCGTCGATCCGACCGAAGCGACGCGCCAGTTCGATGGTCGCGTCGAGTTCACGCTCGAAACCCACTTGCTGAGCCAGCGTCGAGATACCGCGCTCGTAGCCGAGCAACGCCATGGCGATCTTCCAGCCGTCACCGGGTCGACCGACCACCATGTCGGACGTGGTGCGGGCTTCGGTGAAGAAGGTCTCGTTGAACTCGCCTCCGCCGGTCACCTGGCGAATCGGGCGCACTTCGACACCGGGCTGATCCATCGGGACGAGGAAGAACGTGAGGCCTTGGTGACGCTGAGAGCCGGGTTCGCTGCGCGCCACCACGAAACACCAGTGGCTGACGTGGGCGAGAGACGTCCAGACCTTCTGGCCGTCGATGATCCATTCGTCGCCTTCTTGGCGGGCCTTGGTCTGCACGTTGGCCAGATCGCTGCCGGCGTTCGGTTCGCTGTAGCCCTGACACCAACGTTCGTCGCCGCGCAAGATGCCGGGGAGGAACCGTGCGCACTGCTCGGGGGTTCCGTATTCGATGATCGTGGGGGCGAGCAGGTTCTCGCCCATGTGGTTGGTGCGGGCCGGTGCATCGGCGCGCACGTATTCCTCGGCCCAGATGATCTGCTGGTCGACGGTCGCTCCGCGCCCACCGAATTCCTTCGGCCAACCGAGGCCGATCCAGCCGGCCTCGCCGAGAAGCTTCTCCCATTCGACGCGAATGTCGAAGCCGACGTCTTCGTCGCCGGGGCCACCTCGGCCGCGCAGAGCGGCGAACTCGCCGGTCACATTGCTGCGCAACCAGTCGCGAACGAGTTCGCGGAACTCGTGATCGCTCTTTGGCAGATCGGGTCGGGTGGTGGTGTCGAGTGCAGTCATGGCGGTTTCTGACGGGGTGTCAGAAACCTTACTCATCGGGGCCGTCCGGTTCGACGCCGGGGTTCGGCCCACCAGGTGACGAGGGTTACGGTCGGGCCATGGACTTCTCCGTTCCCGCCGACATCCAGGCCACGCTCGACGCCCTCGACGCCTTCATCGACGCCGAGATCAAGCCCCTGCAGGCCGCCGACGACAACGAGCGATTCTTCGATCATCGACGTGAATGGGCCCGGACCGACTTCGACAACGGCGGAGTGCCCCGAGCCGAATGGGAGGAACTGCTCCGAGAGATGCGGCGGCGGGCCGACGCGGCCGGCTGGCTGCGGTTGGCACTGCCGGCCGAATTCGGCGGTCGGAGCGCGAGCAACCTCGAGATGGCGATCATCCGCGAACATCTCGCCACCAAAGGTCTCGGACTGCACAACGATCTCCAGAACGAATCGTCGATCGTCGGCAACTTCCCGACCGTGCTCATGATGCGCGACTTCGGAACCGAGGAGCAGAAGAAGGAATGGATGCCGGGTTTCCTCGACGGCACCAAGCGGCTCGCCTTCGGCCTCACCGAACCGAATCACGGAAGCGACGCGACCTTCCTCGAGACCACGGCGGTTCGCGACGGCGACGAGTGGGTGATCAACGGAATGAAGAGGTGGAACTCGGGTCTTCACCACGCGACCCACGACATCATCTTCGCCCGGACGTCGGGCGACCCGGGAAGCCCGGTCGGGATCACGGCCTTCCTCGTGCCGACCGATTCGCCGGGATTCAACGTCGACTTCTTCTGGTGGACGTTCAACATGCCCACCGACCACGCCGAGGTGAGCATGGTCGACGTTCGGGTTCCCGACACCGCCGTGTTCGGTCGACTCGATCACGGTCTCGACCTCGCCCAGCACTTCGTCCACGAGAACCGCATCCGCCAAGCCGCGTCCTCGCTCGGTGCCGCGCAGTACTGCATCGACGAAGCGGTGGCCTACGCGAACTCACGCGTCACGTGGGGCAAGAAGCTCTCGAGTAATCAGGCGATCCAGTTCCCGCTCATCGAGATGCACACCGAAGCTGCGATGTTGCGACAGCTCATCCGTTACACGGCCTGGCTCATGGACAACTCGGTGACGAGCGACCGTCCTGACGTGGAAGGTTTCATGGAGTTCACCCACCTGGTGGCCATGTGCAACTACCGCGCCAACCGCCTGGCTTGCGACGCCGCCGACCGCGCCATGCAGACGTGCGGGGGAGTCGGATACAGCCGCCACATGCCCTTCGAGCACATCTACCGCCACCATCGTCGCTACCGCATCACCGAAGGAAGCGAAGAGATCCAGATGCGCAAGGTCGGCCAGCACCTCTTCGGATTCGGTCGCAAGAAGTAGCGGACGGATCGAGGTCCGCCGAAGTCGACGTGGGTCGCTTCGCCGGCCACGGCTACGGTGAGGGCATGGCCCTTCCCGACGGAACCCCAGTCGACGTGAAACCCCGTAGCCGCGACGTCACCGACGGCATTCAGAAGGCGGCGTCCCGCGCCATGTTGCGGGCGGTCGGCCTGACCGACGACGACTGGGAGAAGCCCCAGGTCGGCGTGGCCTCGTCGTGGAACGAGATCACACCCTGCAACGTGTCGCTGCGCCGTCTCACCGCGGCCGCCAAAGAAGGAGTTCGCGCGGCGGGCGGAGTCCCGCTCGAATTCGGCACCATCACCGTGAGCGACGGCATCTCGATGGGTCACGAAGGCATGCGCGCCTCGTTGGTGAGCCGCGAGATCATCGCCGACTCGGTGGAGGCGGTCATGCACGCCGAGCGCCTCGACGGTCTGGTGGCGACCGGTGGCTGCGACAAGAGCATGCCCGGAATGATGATGGCCATCGCCCGCCTCGATCTTCCGGCGGTGTTCATCTACAACGGATCAACGCTTCCGGGTCGCCACGACGGGAAGAACATCGACATCACGACGGTGTTCGAGGCCATCGGCGCCTGTGCGGCCGGCACCATCACCGAAGGTGAACTCACCGAGATCGAAAAGGCGGCGTGTCCGGGTGAGGGGGCATGTGGTGGCATGTTCACCGCCAACACGATGTCGTCGATCGGCGAGGCCCTCGGTCTGTCGTTGCCCGGATCGGCTTCGGCTCCGGCCGTCGACGTGAGTCGCGAGGACGACGCACGGCGCGCCGGAGAAGCGGTCGTCAACATGCTGCGTCTCGGGATTCGTCCGCGCGACATCCTCACGAAGAAGGCGTTCGAGAACGCCATCGCTCTCTACAACGCGCTCGGTGGCAGTACCAATGCCGTTCTGCATCTTCTGGCCATCGCCAACGAGGCTGGTGTTCCGCTCGAGCTCGACGACTTCAACCGCATCGCCGCTCGCGTGCCGCACATCGCCGACACCAAGCCCGGCGGCAAGTACCACATGACCGATCTGCATCGCATCGGTGGTGTGCCGGTGGTGTTGAAGCATCTGCTCGACGCCGGACTCATCCATGGCGACGTCATGACGTGCACCGGTAAGACCATGGCCGAGAACCTGGCCGAGATCGCGCCACCCGATCCCGACGGCGACGTGGTGCATCCGTTGTCCGACCCGATCAACGCCGAAGGCGGCATCGTGGTGCTCACTGGTTCACTCGCGCCGAAGGGTTCGGTCGTGAAAGTGGCCGGCCTCACCCCCGAGCAGCGCAAGTTCGAAGGAACGGCGCGGGTGTTCGACGGAGAAGACGGTGCGATGGCGGCGATCATGGCCGGCGAGATCCAGCCCAACACCGTGCTCGTGATCCGCTACGAGGGCCCGAAGGGCGGACCGGGTATGCGCGAGATGCTCGCCATCACCGGTGCGTTGAAGGGGGCCGGCCGCGGTGCCGATTGCGCTCTCATCACCGACGGACGATTCAGCGGCGGCACGTGGGGATTCTGCATCGGCCACGTGGCACCCGAAGCCGTCGACGGTGGTCCGATCGCCTTCGTGCGCGATGGCGATCGCATTCGCATCGACGTGAGTTCGCTGTCACTCGATCTGCTGGTCGACGAGGCCGAGTTGGCCAAACGCCGTGAAGGCTGGACGCCCAATCCGCCGCGCTACACGAGTGGTGTGCTCGGCAAGTACGCGCGCCTCGCCCAAGGCGCCGACAAAGGCGCCATCACCAACTTCCTGTAGTTGGTCGTTCTGGCGGCAAAAACGTCACGTGTTTCGCGGAATATTGCCGCCAGAAAGCCGGCGACGGGCAAGAGCTCGCCAGCTGTTGAGCGCGACGCCGAGGAACACCGTGGCCACGATCACGAAGGCGGTCGCAGTTCCGTCATCGAACACCAGATTGCGTAACACCATGCCGAGGGCCACCGTGCCGATCCAGGTGACCACTCCCGAACGAGGAGACAAGGGATCGCGCCACACGAGCATCACGAGCCAGGTGACGGCGAGGGCCACGAGAAAAGGTGCCGCCGTCGAGACGATGCCGTCGAGGCCGGTGCTCTCGTCGTGATTGCGGCGGCCGATGGCCACGAATGCGACCACCGACACGACGTCGGTCACGAGGCTCCAGAGGAGAATACGAGTCTTCACGAGTTCAACCTTTCGACGGTCACGACGGCGTTGTAGTCGGGGATGCGGCTGGCATCGTCGTTGATCGACGCATCGATCAGAACGTTGCCTTCTGGCCAATGGACCTGCACGGTTCGCGCCGGTAGTCGAACGAGATGGGCCGTGCCGACGAACGAGCCCACCCTGCTCGTGAGACGAACGGGATCTCCTTCGGAGAGACCGAGCGACCGGGCGTCCGATTCGTCGACGTACACCGCATCACGGGTCGCCCCAGTGAGCGGATCGGTGGCGGCGAACACCATGGAGTTGAACTGCTTGCCTCGTCTCGTGCTGCAGAAGAACTCTCCGTCGCCGAGCGAGGGTGGCGCGACGTCGAGCACGCTGAAGGCACCTCGCCCATCGGGTGTGGGGAAGTCACCACCGGCGCAGAGATGACGGCCGCCGTACTGGACGGCGTCACCGGTGCGGGAGAGATCTTCGATTCCGGCGTAGAACGGCACCACCCGTGCGATCTCGGCCCGAAGATCACGGTTGGTCTCCCACGCGAAGTGCTCGGCTCGATCGGGCCGGACACGTCGGGCGATCTCGGAGAACACTCGCCACTCGCTGCGGGCTTCGCCGGGCGGATCGACGACTTGCGGACTGAACGCGATCTGGCGTTCGGTCGTGGTGCTCGTGCCACCGCCCTCCTGTTCGTAACGCGTGGCAGCGGGAAGGAGGATCACGTCGTCGCCGTCGAGAAGCATCTGCGAGGTGAGCACGATGTCCTGGTGCACACGTACGGGCACCCGCTGGAGGGCCGACGCGACACGTGCCGGGTCGGGCATGATCTCGAGGAGGTTCGAGCCGTCGAGGACGAGCACGTCGATCTCGCCTCTCTCGACGGCGAGCACCGTTTCGGGTGCGGTGAGTCCGGGGTGATCGGGAACTTCGAATCCCCAGTGGTCGGCGAGAACCCGAGCCGACTCGGGGGTGATGCTCACGGTGCCCGGATACGCCGTGGCGTAGGCGCCCATCTCGGCACCGCCCTGAACGCCGGAGTGGCCGCGAATCGGCATGAGGCCGGCACCGTCGCGTCCCACGTTCGCACGTGCGAGAGCGAGGTTCACCAAGGCCTTCACACCTTCCACGCCGTGGCGATGCTGGGTGATCCCCATGCTCCAGACGAAGATCGTCGACGAAGCTCGCGCGTATTCGTCGGCGAACCTGCGAACCACGTCGAGCGCGAGGCCGGCTCGCTGGCACAGATCGTCGATCGATTGCGTGCCGAGGAAATCGACGAGCTCGTCCCAACCCGATGTGTGTGCGTCGACGAAAGATCTGTCGATCGCTTCGCGATCGATCAGGATCTTCAGCACCGCATTGGCGAGAGCGACGTCACCCTCGGGACGAACCGGCACGTGCAGGTCGCACAACTTCGTTCCGAACAGGAACGACTCGGCTTTCGACGGCACCCAGTAACGCTCGAGACCGGGTTCGAGATACGGGTTCACCACGACGACGCGAGCGCCGTTCTTCTTGGCCTCGTACAGATACTTCGTGAACACCGGTTGGTTGTTGGCGACGTTCGCTCCCCACAGCACGATCAGATCGCTCTCGATCACGTCCTGCAGGCTGCACGTGCTCGCCGAGACGCCGATCGTCGACTTGAGCCCGATCGTCGAGGGGGCATGGCATGTACGGGCCGCCGAATCGATGTTGGCCACACCCATGGCCCGAGCGGCTTTGCCGGCCACGTAGTAGGTCTCGTTGGTCAGGCCTCGACTGGTGAGATAGATCGCGGTTCGCTCGGGTCCGGCGACGCGAATGCCATCGGCGATCGCGTCGAGGGCCTCGTTCCAGGAGATGCGTCGAAAACCGACTTCACCACGACGTCGTCGCATGGGGTAGGCGAGTCGACCCATCTCGCGAAGTTCGGTGCTCGTCCGTGACCGCAATGGTGCGACGTCGCTCAGCACGGAGTGATCGAACGGTTCGGCACAGTTCACCTCGAGCAGCTTCAGACGAGTGGTGCACAGATGGATGCCGTCGAGTGTCCAGTCGTGGAAGCCGGCCACGCCGAGTGCACAGCCGTCGCACACGCCTTGCGACAGGATCTTCCACGCTTTGCGCGGTGCGTGACGAACGTTCACGGCGACGCGCGTCATCTCGGCGAGATGATTCGGTTTGGTGTGGCCGATCCCGTTGGGGGACAGGCTCACCCACGAGGACGGGTTCCAGCGTCGTGGAGCCACGCCCGACTCAGAGGTCTTCGTAGTACTCGCGGCCGAGATGGGTGATCTGGTCTTCGCCCATGATCCAACGCAAGGTGTTCTTCAACTTGGTGAGCTGGATGAACAAGTCGTGCTCGGGATAGAGGCCAGGCGCCACCTGCGGGCTCTTGTAGTAGAAGCTCAGCCATTCCTGGATGCCACCCATTCCGGCGCGCTGGGCGAGGTCGCTGAACAGCACGAGGTCGAGGGCGAGCGGTGCGGCAAGGATCGAGTCGCGGCAGAGGAAGTTGACCTTGATCTGCATCGGATAGCCGAGCCATCCGGTGATGTCGATGTTGTCCCAGCCCTCTTTGTTGTCGCCGCGCGGTGGGTAGTAGTTGATCTGCACCTTGTGGAAGATGTCGCCGTACAGATCGGGGAACTTCGACGGCTGAAGGATGTCTTCGAGAACGCCGAGCTTCGACTCTTCCTTCGTCTTGAAGTTCTCGGGAGCGTCGAGGACCTCGCCGTCGCGGTTGCCGAGGATGTTGGTGCTGTACCAGCCCTCGAGACCGAGCATGCGGGCCTTCAACATGGGGGCCAGCACGGTCTTCATGAGTGTCTGGCCGGTCTTGAAGTCCTTGCCCGAAATCGGGATCTTGTGATCGGTGGCGTACTGGCGCAACGCCGGAGCGTCGACGGCCAGGTTGGGTGCGCCGTTGTTGAACGGAACTCCTTCGAGGAGTGCGGCGTAGGCGTAGATCTGGGCCGGCGAAATCGTCTCGTCGTCGGCGTCGAGAGCCTTTTCGAACGAGTCGAGGTCGATGTGGGCGCGACCCGGCTCGATGTAGATCTCGGTACTCGCGCACCAGATCATCACGAGGCGATCGCACTTGTTGTCTTCGCGGAACTTGTTGATGTCTTCGCGAATCGCGTTGAGCATGCCGCGCTTCGACGAGATGGGCTTCACGTGCTCGCCGTCGAGATTGCGGGCGTACTTGCGTTCGAACGCGGCCTGCATCGGGCGGACTTCGCGGAGTGCGTCGCTGATCGCCTCGATGTGCTTGCCGCTCTCGAGAACTCCGGCGCGACTCGCCGCCACGTAGGCGTCGTCGGGGTACACGTCCCAGGCTCCCCACACGATGTCGTCGAGTGACGCCAGGGGAACGAAGTCACGGATGAGCGGCGACCGGTCCTCGGTGCGCTTGCCGAGACGGATCGTGCCCATCTGGGCGAGGGAGCCGATGGGCTTGCCGAGACCGCGCTTGGTGAGTTCGACGCCGGCGATGAGGGTGGAGGCGACGGCACCGAGACCGACGGTGAGGACACCGAGTCGACCGGAGGCCGGGGCGACGGTGGGGGACGGGGGCGTGGACATGTGAATTCGCCGTTCTTCTCGTGGGCGCCTGACCAGAGATCCGGTCGGCCGCTCCGTGTGTGAATGAGCGTTCCCAGGCTAGGCCCTCGGCCTGTCTCGTAGCATGACCCCCATGAGCACCCCGGAAACGCCTCGCACTCCCGGGGGAGCGGTCGTTCTCGACGGAAATCTGGTTCGGGACGAGATCGTGGCCCGTCTGGCCGCCGAGGTCGCCGCAGCCGGGTCGCCCCCTGTGTGCCTGGCCACGGTTCTGGTGGGTGACGACGGGCCGAGTCAGCGTTACGTCCGCAACAAGCATGTGCAGGCGGCCAAGGCCGGCTTGCAGAGTCGCAACGAGATCCTGCCGGCCGACGCCGGTCAGGCCCAAGTGGAAGACGTGGTCGGCCGGCTGGCCGCCGACCCGGCGGTACACGGCATCTTGGTGCAGAGTCCGCTGCCGGCCGGTGACGACCCCCGTTACGACGAAGAGGCTGTGCTTCGCCTCATCCCGGGTGACAAGGACGTCGACGGTCTGACGACCGAATCGATGGGCCGCCTCATGCGCGGCCTGCCTGGTCTGGTGGGGTGTACACCCCTTGGAGTGCTGCGTCTTCTCGAGCGCTACGACATTGCGACGGCGGGTCGCCGAGCCGTGGTGATCGGCCGGTCGATGCTGGTGGGTCTGCCCCTCACCGTGCTCCTCGCCCGCAAGGGGATCGACGCCACGGTCACCCTCGCCCACAGTCGATCGGGCGACGTCACGGCGTTGTGCCGAGAGGCCGACATCGTGGTGGGGGCGGCCGGTGTGGCCCGCATGATCACGGCCGACCATGTGAAGCCGGGAGCCACCGTGATCGACGTGGGCATCTCGCGCACCGAAACCGGCATCGTCGGTGACGTCGACTTCGAGGCCGTCCAGGCCGTGGCCGGGGCCATCACCCCCATGCCCGGGGGGACCGGGCCGATGACCATCGCCTGCCTCCTCGAGAACACCTTGACGGCCGCCCGACTCCAGGGCGCCTTCCCGGCATCGTGATCGGCGGGTCGTGATCACGGGGTTGTGGTCGCGGGGTTGTGATTCGGTGTCCAGGCCTGGCAAACTTCGATCGATGAACGCGAACGCCACGACCTCCATCGTCGTAGTACTCGTGTAAGACGCGTTCGTCCACATACCGAACGCGTCGCCGGCCTCCCAGAATGGGAGGCCATTTCATTTTCCGGCCCACCCATCACACCCACAGGAATCGACATGAGCGAGAAGATCACCGGAGCCCAGGCCCTCATCCGAGCTCTGGAAAAAGAGAAGGTCGACACCATCTTCGGTCTGCCCGGCGGATGCATCCTGCCGGCCTACGACCCGCTGCTCAGCAGCCCGATCCGCCACATCCTCGTGCGCCACGAGCAGGGTGCCGGGCACATGGCCGAGGGCTACGCCCACGTGACCGGTCGGCCCGGCGTGGCCATGGTGACGTCGGGTCCGGCGGCCACCAACATGGTCACCCCGCTCTGTGACGCCTACATGGACTCGATCCCGATGATCTGCATCACCGGTCAGGTGTCGACCACCGCCATCGGAACCGACGCCTTCCAGGAGTGCGACACCGTCGGCATCACCCGCAGCGTCACCAAGCACAACGAACTCATCATGTCGCCCGATGAGATTCCGCTGATGGTGCGTCAAGCCTTCCACATCGCGACGACCGGTCGTCCGGGTCCGGTTCTGCTCGATCTGCCCAAGGACGTTCTTCAGAACTCGATGACGTGGCACTGGCCGAGCGACGAAGAAGTGATCGACAGCCTTCCGGGTTACCGGCCCACCATGAAGGGTCATCCGCGCATGATCAAAGAAGCGGCGCGACTCATCCTCGAGGCCAAGCAGCCGGTGCTCTACGTGGGTGGTGGAGTCCTGAAGGCTCGCGCCGCCGAGGCGCTGCTCGAATTGGCCGAGCTGGTCGACGCGCCGGTCGTGACCACGCTCATGGCACGGGGTGCGATTCCCGACGAGCATCCGTTGTGCATCGGCATGCCCGGTATGCACGGAAACGCCACGGCGGTCACCGCCATGCAGAAGAGCGATCTGCTCGTCACGCTCGGCGCGCGTTTCGACGACCGCATCACGGGCAAGGTCGACGCCTTCGCCCCCGATGCCAAGATCATCCACGTCGACATCGATCCGGCCGAACAGGGCAAGGTTCGTCGCCCCGATGTGCCGATCGTCGGCGACTGCCGCCTCGTGATCGAAGAGATCGTGAAGGCACTGAAGGACATGCTTCAGGGCGGTGCCGTCAAGCCCGACATCTCGGCGTGGAAGAGCCGTGTGAGCGGCTGGCAGGAGCAGTTCCCGTTGCATTACGCGGCGGCCGAACCCGGCGATGCGCTGAAGCCGCAGTACTGCCTCGAGCAGTTGCGCGACAACTCGCCGGAAGGAACCATCCTGTGTTCGGGTGTCGGCCAGCACCAGATGTGGTCGTCGCAGTACTGGAACTTCAGCGAGCCGTACACGTGGGTGAACTCGGGTGGCCTCGGCACGATGGGCTTCTCGATTCCGGCCGCCATCGGCGCCAAGGTCGGTCGACCCGATCGCACGGTGTGGGCGGTCGACGGTGACGGCTGTTTCCAGATGACGGCCCAAGAACTCGTCACGGCGAGCGTCGAGCGCATTCCGATCAAGGTCGCAGTGCTCAACAACTCGTACCTCGGCATGGTCCGCCAGTGGCAGGAGATGTTCTACGAAGAGCGCTACAGCGAGGTGTATCTGTCGCCTGAGGTGCCCGACTTCGTCAAGTGGGCCGAGGCGATGGGATGCGTCGGTATCCGCGTCGAGAGTCCCGAAGAGGTCCAGCCAGCCATCGAGAAGGCCAACAGCATCGACGACCGCTCGGTCGTGGTCGAGTTCCGCGTCGACGCGAGCGAGAAGGTCTTCCCGATGATTCCGGCCGGCCAGAGCAACGACGACATCTTGCTGCACCCCGATCAGTGCAGCGTCCGGGAGTACCTGCGATGAGCATCACACCGAACACGATGACCAATTTGCCCGCGCACCACATCTTGTCGGTGCTCGTGCAGAACCGCCCGGGTGTGCTGGCGCGCGTCGCCGGCCTCTTCGCCCGTCGTGGTTACAACATCTTCTCGTTGGCGGTGGCCCCCACCGAAGATCCCGATCTGTCGCGGATCACGATCGTGGTCGACGTGGAGTCGGCGCCGCTCGAGCAGATCGTCAAGCAGCTCTTCAAGCTGGTCGACGTCGTGAAGATCAGCGAGCTCGACCCGCGCCGTTCGGTCGAGCGCGAGTTGATGATTGCGACCGTGCGCATCGCCGCCGAGGAGCGCGGCCAGGTGGTCGAGCTCACCAACATCTTCGAGGGCAAGATCCTGGCCGTCGGGGTGGAGGCGATCACCGTTTCTCTCGAGGGAAGTCCGGAAAAGTTGGACGATTTCGAGGAATTGCTCCGTGGTTACGGCATCGTTGAGCTCCAGCGAACCGGCCGCGTGGCCCTACCCAAACTCGACAAAGAGGCGCGCCTGCGGGCCGTCCGAGGAAAGGCAAGTTGAACATGGCAGCAAAGATGTATTACGACGCCGACTGCGACGTCTCGATCATCAAGGGTCGCAAGGTTGCGATCATCGGCTACGGATCGCAGGGCCATGCTCATGCGCTCAACCTGAAGGAGAGCGGCGTCCCGGTGGTCGTCGGTCTGCGTGAAGGTTCGTCGTCGGCCGCCAAGGCCGAGGCCGCCGGTCTCGAAGTGAAGTCGATCGCCGACGCCGCGAAGTGGGCCGACGTCATCATGATGACCATGCCCGACACCGAGCAGAAGGCCACCTACGACGCGCACATCAAGAAGTACATGAAGGCCGGCAAGGCGCTCGCCTTCGCGCACGGCTTCAACATCCGCTTCAAGCGCATTCGTCCGCCGAAGGGTGTCGACGTGATCATGATCGCGCCGAAGGGTCCCGGCCACCTCGTGCGCCGCACCTACACCGAGGGCGGCGGCGTTCCGGCTCTCATCGCCGTCGAACAGGACGCGACCGGCAACGCCAAGGCCGTTGCGCTGTCGTACGCCTCGGCCATCGGCGGAGGCCGCGCCGGCATCATCGAGACCACCTTCGCCGAAGAGACCGAGACCGACTTGTTCGGTGAGCAGGTCGTGCTGTGCGGTGGTCTCACGTCGCTCGTTCAGGCCGGGTTCGAGACTTTGGTCGAGGCTGGTTACCAGCCCGAGATGGCGTACTTCGAGTGCCTGCACGAAGTGAAGCTCATCGTCGACCTCATGTACGAAGAGGGCATCGCCGGTATGCGTTACAGCATCAGCGACACCGCCGAGTACGGCGACGTCTCGCGTGGACCGCGTGTCATCACGCCGGCCACCAAGAAGACGATGCAGAAGATCCTGAAGGAGATCCAGTCGGGCAAGTTCGCCAAGGAATGGATCGCCGAGAGCGACAGCGGCCGCGAGAAGTTCAACGCTTTGCGCAAGGCCGGCCAGGAGCATCAGATCGAAGAGGTGGGCAAGCGCCTGCGTTCGATGATGCCGTGGATCTCGGCCGGCAAGCAGAAGGTCAGCGAGGCCTCCGGCGGCTGATC
>CAZTPF010000013.1:41080-53734 GCA_964614655.1 uncultured Bifidobacterium sp. | reverse complement strand
TCGTCGAGTTCGTGGCGAACGTTGCGAATGAGGCGCTCGATGAACGTGCTGGCCAGATGGTTGACAGTCTCGGGCTTTTCGTTTGCGACCGAGCGGTTGGCCGGGTGGTGGCCGGTCATCCAGGTGGCGAGGCCGAGGGCCGACAGGGCGACGTAGCCGGTGATCTCGAAAAGTTCCGGGTACTGATCGGACTCTTCAGTGGCCACGGGACGATCGAGCACGTGTCCGGTGTACATGCCGTACACCGAGGTGTGGAGACCGACCATGTCGGAGATCGTGCACTGGCCGATTCGCGTGTCGAGTTCACCCTGCATCACGTTTCCGACCGGATCGATGATGTGGGAGTAGTTGATCATCGAATCGATACCTGGGTGGGAGGCCGTCCATTCGATCCGGTACTGGATCCGGCTGCGCAGCTGATCCTCAGCCGACGTGGTGGTGCTGTACGTGATTCGGTTCATCTCGGCCACGAGACTCTCGAATTCGTGCACCACGGCCGCCGCGAGCAGGCTCTCACGTCCGCCGAAGTGGTAGTTCACGAGGCTGGGAGCGACCCCGATCTCCTTGCAGATCTCGCCCACCATGACGGCACTCGGGCCCTGGGTGGCCAGGACCTTGCCGACGGCGTCGAGGATGGCTTGTCCGGAGGCGCCGTAGCCGATGTCGTCGGACTTCTTCGAGCGCTTGGGCATGTCGAGACCCTAATCCAGGGGGATCAGCAGGGCGAGCCGTGTTCACGAGGCCGAATACGGGTCCGAAACGACCGAACCCCGCCACGAGGGCGGGGTTCGGAGAGTTCGAGGCGGTCGAGCCGCCAGGGTTCTAGCGGCGCTTCTTGGCTGCGGCCTTGCGGGCCGGTGCCTTCTTCGCAACCTTCTTCTTCGGGGCAGCCTTCTTGGCGGCGACCTTCTTGGCAGCCTTCTTCGGAGCGGCCTTCTTGGCCACTGCCTTCTTGGCCACCGGCTTGGCCGGAGCCGAGCGCTTGGTGTTCAGCTTGGGGGCAGGAGCGGCTCCGAGAGCGATGTCCTTGAAGCCCTTGAGCGCCGTGATCTTGGCGACGGTCTTGGCCTTCACGCGGATGGTCTCACCGGTCGCTGGGTTGCGAGCCATGCGCGCCGGGCGCTTGATCTTCGCGAACTTGGCGAAACCGGAAATGTTGACGATCTCGCCCTTCGCAACGGTGGCCAGGATCACGTCGATGGTTCCTTCGACCATCTTGGCTGCCGTCTTGTTGTCGACATCGGTGTGGAGTGCAACTGCTTGGATGAGTTCACGTTTCTTCATGGGGCGAAACATAGTTGTCGGTCTTCGGCAGGTGGTGGATACCCCTTATTTTTCGGGCTATCCGGACGGCGACACCCGACACACCCACCCGGCTTCGGGTCACCAGTTGCGGACCCAGGGATCCTCGGAGGCGAACCCCCAGCGGTGGTACTGATCGAACCAGTCGCGGGCGAGGGACAGGATCTGGTTCTCGGTCAGGGCGTTCAGATCGCTGTCGACGTTGCCCACCACTTTGGCCGCGATCTCCGGATGACGGTGCTCCAGGTGGGCCTGGAATCGATCTTTGAAGTCGGCCTTGCCGTCACCGTGACCGACGAGAAGGATCTCGGTCGCGTCGGCGATCTTGTCGACGACTTCCTCGAAGAACCTCGGGTCGTCGTGGTCGACGTCGTGTCCCCGATGCTTCTGGGCCTGACGGGTGCGTTGGTGCTGACCTTCCTCGCTCGGTCGATCGAGACGCTTCGGATCGGATCCTTTGTCGAGTCCTCGCCGCCAAACCCGTGCTTCATCACGCGTGATCGCCACCACCATCATCGTCATGGACTCAACGTAGGCACTGTCATGAGCAGCGTCGCACGACGTCCGTAACCTTCGCGTCACGCACTGAGGCGATGCGAGTACATGAAATCTCGACGCACGATCGACAGAACTTCTGACGCAACCGGCATGTGCCGGGAGACGACGTAGGTGGCGACGCACTCGGGAACGACGTCGTCGAGCCACGCTTCGACCGCGATAGGCCGCAGGTACTTGTCGAGACGGACGATCCAAAAACTGGTCTCTCGCGGACCTTCGACGGCCACGACCACCTCACTGTTCATGTCGAGCTCCTTTCGCCACTCGTCAAGGTAAGGAGCCGATGTTTCGGGCGTGTCACACGCAGGTACCGAACGCGAGAAAGAGACATGCGTGGTGTGAAGTACGGTCGCGTCGTCGTCGGACGAGAGGGGAGTCGTGAACGGAGCCGAGAGCTTGCTCAGAACTCTGGTGGCATCGGGCGTCGAGGTCTGCTTCGCCAACCCCGGGACGTCCGAGATGCATTTCGTGACCGCCCTCGATCGAGCTCCTGGTATGCGGGCCGTCCTCGGTCTCTTCGAAGGAGTCGTGACCGGCATGGCCGACGGTTACGGACGCATGGCCGAGAAGCCGGCGGCCACGCTGTTGCATCTCGGCCCCGGCCTGGCAAACGGTCTGGCCAATCTGCACAACGCCCGTCGTGCGTCGACGCCGGTCGTGAACGTCGTGGGCGATCACGCCACCACTCATGCCCAGTTCGACGCACCGCTCGCGTCCGACATCGTCGGCTTCGCACGGCCGGTGTCGTCGTGGGTCCATTCGTCCACGAGCGCGCTGACAGTCGGGGCCGATGCGGCGCGTGCGGTACAGGCAGCCCGTCAGGCGCCGGGCGGTCTCGCCACGTTGATCCTGCCGGCCGACGTGGCCTGGAACGAGGCGAATGGTCCGTCGGAGCCGTTGCCGGTGGTCGGTCCGGCCCCGGTGTCGGATCGTGTCGTCGACGAGGTGGTCGACGCGTTGCGCGCCGTCGGATCCGGAGCGGCGATCCTGATGAGAGGAGAGGCCTTGCGCGGTCGAGGTCTCGAAGCGGCCGGCCGGATCGCCGCTGCGACCGGTGCTCGCCTCCTGTGCGACACGTTCGCACCCCGTCTGCAGCGCGGCGCCGGACGCGTGGCGGTGGAGCGCCTGCCGTACTTCGCCGAGCAGATCGTCGACACGATGGCCACGGTCGAGCATCTGATCCTCGTCGGCACCAAACCACCGGTCTCGTTCTTCGCTTACCCCGGCAAGCCCAGTTGGTGCACGGCCGACGGAACACCCATCACCTACCTGGCTCACGCGCACGAAGACGGCGTCGGTGCACTGGAGGCGGTGGCGTCGGCCTTCTCGTCGGCGCCACACCGAGTCGAACTGTCGCTTCCCGACGAACCCGACGGTCGACTCGACCAGTTCACGATCGGCCAGGTCGTCGCCCGACATCTGCCCGAGAACGCGATCGTCTCCGACGAAGCGGCCACCAACGGACTCGGTGTCGGACTCGCTCTGGCGACGGCGCGCCCGTACGACCATCTCTCGCTCACCGGCGGTTCGATCGGCCAAGGTCTCCCGCTCGCCGGCGGCGCATCGGTGGCGTGTCCGGATCGCAAAGTCGTGTGTCTGCACGGCGACGGCGGTGCGATGTACACCGTGCAGTCGCTCTGGACACAGGCCCGTGAGAACCTCGACGTCACGACGGTGATCTTCTCGAATCGTGCTTACGCCATCTTGCAGGTCGAGATGAGTCGAACCGGTGCCAAGGACCTCATGGGCGAAGGAGATCGACAGGCACTCGACATGTTCGATCTGTCCCGGCCCGATCTCGACTGGGTCAAGATCGCCGAGGGGATGGGTGTCGAAGCGGTTCGCGTGTCGACGGTGCGCGAGTTCTCCGACGCCTTCGTCTCGGCCATGAATCAGCGCGGGCCACGACTCATCGAAGCCGTCGTCTGATCACTCGAGTTCAGCGACCATCTCTTTCAGCCAGCCGGGCAGGCGCACCGGCCGACCTTTCTGATTGACGCATCCGTGAACGGTACGCGCAGTCGATCGGACGGCACCGTCGGCGGCCGGATCGCCGACGGTCAACAAGTAGTCGATCGTGAACGTGGCGCGAGTGGCCGCCGACAGAACCAGGTGAACCGAGACCACCTCGTCGAAATGGAGCGGTTGGCGGTAGGCGACATGGGCCTCCAGAACTGCATAGTCGACCCCGTCGGCTCTCTCGGCGTCGTAGGGATGGCCGATCGAACGCAGGTACTCGACACGAGCCTCCTCCAGATACGGGAGGTAGCGGCTGTGGTGCACGATCCCCATGGCGTCGGTTTCGGCGAAACGCACCCGGATGTCGTGCCGGAAGACGAAATCACCCGGGTGAGTGGAAATGTCCCGAGTCACGCCTCGAAGGTAGTCGGTGTGCGCAAAGCGCATGTCGTTGCCGTAGGGTGGGAGGAGCCGGGCACACTGTCCGGCGTTTTTAGAGAAATGAGTACCGCCGTGGCCATCGGCACCGTGAAGTTCTTCAACGCAGAAAAGGGTTACGGGTTCATCTCCCGTGAGGACGGACCCGACGTGTTCGTCCACTTCTCCCAGATCCAGTCCCAGGGTTACAAGACCCTGAACGAAGGTCAGCAGGTCGAGTTCGAAGTCGGACCCGGCCGCAAGGGCGACGAAGCCCGCGACGTTCGCCCCCTCTGAGTCGCCAGCTGTTACGCAGCGATAGCTGCGACAGTGGCTGACAGGGCTCCGACCAGGTCGTCTGGTGCGAGTTCGATGTCGAGACCACGTCGCCCACCCGAGACGAAGATCGTCTCGTGCAGCACACACGTTTCGTCGATCACCGTCGGTAGCGCTTTGCGTTGCCCGAACGGGCTGATTCCTCCCACCACGTAGCCCGTGAGTCGTTCAGCGGCGCGAGGCTCCATCATCTCGGCGCGTTTGGCGCCGAGAGCGTGGGCCACGGCTTTCAACGAGAGTTGGCCCGACACCGGGACGATGGCGACGGCCTGGGTGAGCGGGCCTCCCGGCAGCGACACCAGAAGGGTCTTGAACACCCGACTTTCGTCGACGCCGAGTGCCTGAGCAGCGGCCCGGCCGTACCCGAGTTCGGTCATGTCACCGCCCTCGGCATCGGCCAAATGGTGTACCTGGTACGAGACGGCCGCTCGATCGAGGGCGACCATGGCCGGTGTCGCGCCTTTCATACCGACATCGTTCCATCCGGACCCCGCACGAGTCCCGACGCTAGAGTTCATGAACCCCTCACGGCATCTATGACGGCGCAGCACCCGGATTTCGACGACGAGCAGGCCTACATCTCGCATGCCTACGCGTGTCTGGAGCGCAGCCGAGAGGACGCCTGGAAAGTCAGAGGCCTGACCGAGGCCGGAGTGGGTGGAACGTTCCAGAACCGCTTCGAGCGGAACGCCATCGACGAGCAGTTGGTCCGACGTCTGACCGATCTCGATCTCGGCGACGCCGCCTTGGTCTTCGGACGCATCGATCGTCAGGTCGACACTCCTGCTGACACTCCTGCCGATACTCCCAACGGCGTCGAGAGCTTCCACATCGGACGACTGGCGGTGGCCGACGAGAACCGCGATCCGGTCGTCGTCGATTGGCGGGCCCCAGTCGCCGAGCCCTTCTACCGAGCGACGGGCCGTCAGCCGATGGGGCTGGCCCGACGCCGCCACTTCGTGGTCGACGGTCCGACGCTTCTTGGCATCGAGGATGAACTCTTTGGCGAGGGTCATCTCGGAATCGGCCATGACGAAGGACTCGACGGCACCGAGAGCGGCCTCGTGCATTCGAGCGGCCTGCGCGGTTACAGCACGCTCATGGCCTCGATCGAGCGCGGCCGAACGGGGCAGTTGGGCGACATCGTCGCCACCATTCAGTCCGAACAGGACGAGATCATCCGCTCGCCACAAGCTGGTGTTCTCGTCGTGCAAGGAGGTCCCGGTACCGGCAAGACGGTGGTCGCCCTTCACCGCGCCGCGTATCTGCTCTACACCAATCGCTTCCCGCTCGAGGATCAAGGAGTCCTCGTGATCGGTCCCAACCGAGTTTTCTTGCGCTATATCGAACGGGTGCTTCCGTCACTCGGTGAAGCCGGTGTCGAACAAGTGGTGCTGGCCGACCTCGTCGACGACGTCGCCGTCGGTCATGACGTTCGTGAGTCGCCGGAGGCGGCGAGGGTCAAAGGCGACGTCCGGATGATCGACGTGATCGATCGAGCCGTTCTCGATCGTGAGCGTCCGCTACGCGACGATCTCGTGCTTCCTTTCCGAACCGGTTACGTCCGGCTCACGGCGACCGAGTCCGAGCGCATCGTGAAGGCCGCCCGCCGTCGATTCCGTCGTCACAACGCCGGTCGCAAGTGGGTCGAGACCGAAGTCTGGAGCTCGATGGCGTCCACCTGGCGCGAAGCGGGAGCCGGTCCCGGCGAACTCCGCGAAGCACTGCGAGGCACCGACGAGATGCGGATGGCCTTCGAGCGCATGTGGCCGTACCTCACGCCCGCTCAGCTCTTGCACGATCTCTTCGGATCCCGGGCCCTGCTCCGGTCGGCGGGCCAGAAGTATCTGTCGGCCGACGAGATCGACGCCTTGTTCCGCGAACGTTCGTCCGACGTCGATTCGGTGCGCTGGAGCGAATCCGACGTGGCTTTGCTCGACGAGGCCTTCGTCGTCCTCGGCCCCCGGCCCCGCAAGAACGGCAAGATCGACGACAGCGACGAGATTCGCACCTATGGCCACATCGTGATCGACGAGGTGCAGGACCTCACACCCATGCAGTTGCGGATGGCGGCCCGACGGTCGTTGTCGGGTTCGATGACCATCGTCGGCGACATCGCCCAAGCCACCGGGGCTCACGCTCCGTCGTCGTGGGACGACGTGTTGGCCCACCTGCCGCAGCCTCGTTCGGGTCGCGACGAACTCAATCGAGTCATCGGACTCTCGGTCGGATATCGAATCCCCGGGCAGATCATGGAACTCGCCAATCGCGTGATGGCGGTGGCGACTCCCGGACTACGGGCGCCGTCGGCGGTGCGCCTCGGTCCGGCCCCGCCGTCGTTCGTGTCGGCCACGGCGAGCACATTGCTCGATCGAACGGTCGACGAGACGCTCGCCCTCGTCGACGCCGTCGGCGGCGGGAACGTCGCGGTGGTCACCCCGAACGACATGGCCGACGCGGTGTCCGACGCACTGTCGGCCCGAGGAGTCGACCACGGTCGTGCCAATCGCTCGGCGCTCGACAGCGGAGTCACGGTCGTACCGGTCGGTCTGGTGAAGGGTCTCGAGCTCGATGCGGTCGTGGTGGTCGAGCCGACGCGCATCGTCGTCGGTGAACCTCAGGGCATGCGCTCTCTGTACGTCGCACTCACGCGGTCCACTCAACGACTGTCGATCGTTCATGCCGAGGAGTTGCCGGCGCCGCTTCGCACCGAGTGACGTCAGCTGGTGCGATCGGCGAGATAGTCGCGAACCAGATCGGCCACGAACTTGGCCGCCTTGTCGGCATCGGCCGGACGACTGCGCTCCACGGCCAGACGGGCCAGATCGAGCATCCGCACGATGGCGTCGGCGGTGTCGGGATCGTCGGCTACCACTTCTCGTTCGACGGCCGCCCACAGCGCTTCGATCTCGGCGAGCCGTGATCGCTTGTCGATGTCACCACGATCGAAACCGGCCGGGACCGGGCCGATGAGAAGCGACAGATCCGACAGGCCGGTCACGAGTCGGGGAAGGAGCTCGTCGGCGGTTCCCTCGGGAAGTGTCGTGGTGGTGGCGACGATCGTGGTGGTGGCCACGGTCTCGTCGAACGTAGTGGTACCGCACGCAGAGAACACGAGTGTCGCGGCCACCAGGCCGAGAGAGCGTCGCATGATCAGGCGGTCACCAGAATGCGAGCCGACGCGAAGGCGTCGACCGAGATGCGTCGACCTTCGACGTCGACTTCCATGGACCCGTCACGGTCGATGGACGACACGCAACCACGACGCCCAGGTTGGATACTGGAAGATTCGAGGAATTCGAGAAGGCCGGGGGTGAATTCGAGCTCTTCGGGAATGCGCGACACGACGAACTCGGTGCCGGCGGTGAGAGTTCCGAGCGGTCGGGTGTCGGGATCGACGTACGACGATCCGGGGATCGGGTTGCCGTGGGGGCACGTGGTGGGGGCGCCAAGCAGACGATCCATCGCCGCTTCCACCGAGTCGCTCATGACGTGTTCCCATTTGCCGGCTTCGTGGTGCGCTTCGGCCCACGAGAGTCCGAGTACGTCGGTCAGGAAACGCTCGGCCAGTCGATGACGGCGCACGACGGTGGTGGCCAATTCGGTGCCGGCGACCGTGAGTTGCACCCGATTGTCGACCGTCTCGACGAGGCCGGCCTTGGTGAGCTTGTCGATCATCTGCGACACGGACGCGCGGCTCACTTCGAGTCGCTCGGCGATGCGAGCCTGGATCACGTCGAGGTCGTCCTCGTGCAGTTCGAAGATGCACTCGCAGTACTCCTCGAAAGCCGGATGCCGTTCCATGCCCCGAGGTTACAGCGGTACCGAGAAGGCTGTCCCGCCGGGTCGGCGGTCGTACAGGCCCCGTTCGACCCGAACTCGCACGATGCCTCTACCCTCGACGTGTGACGTCCGACGAGTTACCGCCGCCGCCCGCCTGGGTCGATCCGCCGCGTCGTTCACGTGCGCCACTCGTGACGAGTCTGCTCGTCGCCGTCGTCGCAGCCGTCGTGGTCGTTCTCGTCGCATCAGCGTTCCTGGGCGGCGATACCGATCGCCGACGAGGTGGCGATGTGTCGGAGGCCTTTCGCCGACTCGACGACGCACTCGACTACGGCGACGACGGCTACGTCGAGTTGGTGTCGTGTCCGGTGGGTGACGCACGCGAGCTCGCGCGTGCCGTGTCCGGTGTGGTCGAGGTCGCAGCATCGGTGGTGGAGGGAGACGTCTTCGTCGACGCGTACGAGAAGTTCGACGACTACCCGGCGATCGTGCAGTGTTTCGTGACGAGCGACGCGGACGACGGCTTCGGGCCGACGGCGGTCGGCTTCTCGGTGTCGGGGGTGCCCGACGGGTCGTACCGAGATTTTCTGGCGAACGACGCCTACGAACCCGACATCGCCGTGACCATCGACGTGCAGCGCCGGCGAGAGGGTGGCGTGTTCGATGGCGACCTGTTCGGATACTGCTATCGAGCCGCCGATCTGAGCGGCTGCGGAGCCGATGTGGTCGACCGAGCCAACGGGGTCGTCCTGTCGGTGTACTTGCAGGGTTCGATGCGTACCGCAGTCGACGTGGTGAACGCGCTCGACCGAGTTCTCGACGACATGGTCGATTCACTGGTGGAATTCGTCGAGGTCGATCCGATTCCCGGTACGTATCCGGAAGCCGACCCGACGAGCGACGCCTGACGACTACTCGAACACGACGCCTTGGGCGAGGGGTAGTTCGTTCGAATAGTTGACGGTGGCGGTCGAGCGTCGCATGTAGGCCTTCCACGAGTCGCTTCCGCTCTCGCGTCCTCCACCTGTTTCCTTCTCGCCGCCGAACGCTCCGCCGATCTCGGCACCGGACGGTCCGATGTTGACGTTCGCGATACCGCAGTCGCTTCCCGACGGACCGGTGAAGCGTTCGGCTTCACGTACGTCGGTGGTGAAGATCGACGACGCCAGTCCTTGGGGGACTCCGTTCTGGAGGGCGATCGCCTCGTCGAACTCGCGGTAGGTCATCACATAGAGGATCGGAGCGAAGGTTTCGGTGCGAACGATCTCGGTCTGACTCGGCATGCGCACGACAGCCGGACTCACGTAAGCCGCGTCAGGGGCCTCGGATTCGAACATGCGCTCGCCGCCGACGACCGAACCTCCGTCGGCCCGTGCCGTGTCGAGGGCGTCCGACATTCGTCGGTGGGCGTCGAGACCGACGAGTGGGCCCATCAACGGGTCGTCGTGCAGCGGATTGCCGATGCGGAGTCGAGCAAAGGCCCGTTCGACACGTTCGGTGACGTCGTCGGCGATCGAGTCGTGGATCAGGAGTCGACGCAACGACGTGCAGCGTTGGCCGGCCGTTCCGGCGGCGGCGAAGGTGATCGCCCGTACCGCCATGTCGAGGTCGGCACTCGGAGTCACGATGGCCGCGTTGTTGCCTCCGAGTTCGAGAATCGACCGACCGAACCGTGCGGCGACGACCGGCGCGAGTTCACGTCCCATGCGAGTCGAGCCGGTCGCCGACACGAGGGGGAAGCGGGAATCGGCGGCGAGGGCGCGTCCGATGTCGGCTCCTCCGAACACGAGTTGGGACACGTCGGGGTCGAATCCGCAGTCGACGGCGGCTCGACGCGCCAGGGTGTTGCACGCATGGGCGGTGATCGGACTGTGATCGGATGGCTTCCACACGACGGGGTCGCCGCACACGAGAGCCAGGGCGGCGTTCCACGACCACACGGCCACCGGGAAGTTGAAGGCTGTGACGACGGCGATCGGACCCATGGGATGCCACGTCTCGGTGAGCCGATGGAGTGGACGCTCGGATGCGATGGTGAGTCCGTGCAACTGGCGCGAGAGTCCGACCGCGAAGTCGCAGACGTCGATCATCTCGCGGACTTCGCCGAGCGCCTCGGAGCGGATCTTGCCCGCCTCCACCTGAACGAGTGTCGCCAGATCGTCGAGATGGAGACGGAGGAGTTCGCCGAGTCGGCGAACCACGTCACCGCGTCGAGGTGCTGGCACGTCGCGCCATGAGCGGAACACTTCGGTGGCCCGAGCGGCCGCGGTATCGGCCGTGAGCGTGGACGCCACGGTCGCATAGGCGTGTCCGGTGATCGGTGAACGAGCCGTCACCTCGCCGTCGGTGACGACGCTCGTCGCGGCCAGACGGCCGAGGACTCCCGTGACGAGAGTTCGAATCTCGTCGGACGAGGACGGGGTGAACTCGACGGCCACGGCGTCGTCAGTCGGTGACGAGCGACGGGATGAAGAGTCGCGAGGCGGGAGAGGCCGAGGTGATCGCATCGGCCGCCAGAACCACGGCGGCACCGGTGTAGGCGGTTCGCTCTCCGGCCGGGAAGTTCTCACGGTTCGGGTACACCACGCCGGTCCAGTACGAGCCGTCGTCGTGACGGTGTGAACGCGTCCACGCCAGCAGATCGGTGGCCCGTTCGACGTCGCCCACGGCCGAGTACGCAAGAGAGCACTCGGCGGTTTCGGCGGCGGTGATCCACGGCTCGTCGCTCACACAACGAATTCCTTTGCCGGGCATGGCGAAGGTGTTCCAGCCGTCGTCGAGTCGAGCGCGGGCGGCGTCGCCCTCGAGGGCGTTGGTGAGGACGGGGTAGTACCAGTCCATGGCCCAACGTTCCTTGGGTTCGAAGGCATCGGGGCGCTCGGCGATGACGCCGCGCAGGACGTCGGCGGCGTCCTGCCAGTCGGGCCGGGATTCGCCCACCAGATCGGCGAGTTCGACCGCACACGTGAGGGCATGCCAGATGGACGACGAACCGGTGAGCAGTGCGTAGTCCCACGGCGAGGAGTGTTCCTCGCGCGCCCAGAGAACCGTTCCGTCGTGGCGACGCATCGACAGCACCCAGTCGACGGCCCGTTCGACGGTCGGCCACATGTGATCGACGAAACCGCGATCCCAGGTGCACAGCCAGTGGTGCCACACGCCCGCTGCGACGTAGGCGCAGACGTTGGTGTCGAGTTTCGGCTCTTCCACGAGTCCACCGGGCAGGTAGTAGTTGAACCACCAGCCGTCGCGGTGCTGAGTGTCGGTCAGCCATTCGTAGGCCCGTTCCGCCTCGCGGTGCATGCCAGCCACGTCGAGTGCCATGGCGGTCTCGACGTGATTCCACGGATCGCAGTGTCCGCCCTCGAACCACGGGATCATTCCCGAGTCGAGCTGCAGCGCGGCGATCGACTCGGCGGTGCGGACGATCTCGTCGGCGCTGAGGACGCCCTCGATGTGGGGAACGTTCGTCATGCCGCCGCCTTCGTCATGCCACCTTCGCGAACGGCGGGCTTCTTGATTCCGTACACGATGAGGCTCTTGCCCATGACGGGCGACAACACCTTTTCGACGGCCTTCACGCTGCGGGGCCGCTTCTCGATGTCCCATTCGAGGAAACGCTTGTAGGCGTTCACCAGTCGGTGGTCGTCGCGACGCGGTCCGACGGCGCACTTCAGCCACCAGTAGGGGGAGTGCAGGGCGTGCGCATGATGCGATCCGCGGACGTCGAGACCGGCAGCCCGCAACTTGGCGACGAGTTCGGTGCGGCTGTAGATCCGGACGTGGCCACCGACCGATTTCGGCGCGTGGTACTCGTCGGACAACGACCAGTTGATCTTCTCGGGCCACCACGCCGGAACGGTGCAGGCGAACGACCCACCCGGGCGCAGAACTCGCACGAGTTCGGCGATGGCCGACACGTCGTCCTGGATGTGCTCGAGCACTTCGGAGGTGATCACGCGATCGAAGGTGTCGTCGGGGAACGGCAACCGGGTCGCGTCACCGCGCAGGGCGCCGACGTAGGAGTCGCGAGCGATTTGCCCCTCTTCGAGCATGGCGCCGAAAGTGGCGCGGGTGGTGCGCACTTCGTCGTCGGCGTAATCGAGAGCGACGATCCGTCCGCCGAGCCTCGCCACTTCGTAGGCGTGACGTCCGAAGCCGGCACCGGCGTCGAGCACCAGATCCCCCGGAACGAGTCCCAACTTCTCGAAGCGGACCGTCAGCATCAGGTGAGCCGACCGTTGCGCTTGAGCTTCTCGACGTTGTGCGGCATCGACAGGACCTCGCGGTACTGCTCGA
>CAZTPF010000013.1:19769-40980 GCA_964614655.1 uncultured Bifidobacterium sp. | reverse complement strand
CGCTTGAGCTTCTCGACGTTGTGCGGCATCGACAGGACCTCGCGGTACTGCTCGACCGTGAGTTCGGCGCAGCGACGCCACGTCCAGCGGTCGAGGACGCGCTGGCGGCCGTTGGCGCCCACTCGGGCTCGGAGTTCGGGGTCGTCGAGGCCACGTCGAACGGTGGAAGCGAGGGCCTCGGCGTCACCGGCCTTGCACTGCAGAACGGTGTCGCCGTCGGCCCCGGTGACCTCGGGCAGGGCCCCGCCGTCGGTGGCCACGAGACAGATTCCGGTGCACATGGCCTCGATGGCCGGGAGGCTGAAGCCCTCGTAGAGCGAGGGAACCACGGCCAGTTCGGCTTCGGCGTAGAGCTCGACGATGCGCTCGTCGGGCACACCCGACACGAACTGGATGTGCGGTTCGAGTCCGAGCTTCTGGATGAGGTCCATGCTCTTGCCCGGTTTCGGCTTGCCGATGATGGTGAGAGTCAGGTCGCGCTCGGTGCGCAACTTGGCCATGGCTTCGAGCAAGTAAGGCAGACCCTTCAACGCCACGTCGGCCGACGCCGTGGTGATGAGGCGTCCCGGAATGCGCGTCACCTCGGGCCGCGGTGCGAACAATTGGGGGTCGACACCCACCGGCACGAGTCGCATGCGGTCGAGCGACACACCCATGTCGGCGTTGATGTCCTTGATGCTGTTCTCGCTCACGACGACGATGCGCGGCATCTTGCTCGCCACACGACCTTGCATCTTCACGAACGAATAGAAGCGCGACACGCCGAGCTTCTTCCACCAGTTGGGTGCGTGTTCCATCTCGAGCGCGCGGTCGCGGGTGATCGGATGATGGAGGGTCACGATCGTCGGGATCATCTTCTCGACGCCGAGAATGCCTCGACCGAGGCACTGGTTGTCGTGAACCAGGTCGAACTCGCGGGTCCGAGCGGCGAGGTGACGCTTCACGCGGGCCGAGAACGCCGTGGGCTCGCCGAACTGGCCGGTGAGGAAGAGTCCGAGTTCGAGCCAGTCCTCCCGCTTCTTCAGCTCCCAGATGGCCGGGAGTCGGAAGGGATAGTGGTCGTTCACGAGGTCGAGGCTCGGGAGCTTCGTGAGGGGGACTCGATCGTCGAGGACGGGGTAGGGCTGGCCGCCGAAAACTTCGACCGAGTGACCGAGGTCGACGAGGGCCTTCGTGAGGTGACGGGTGTAGACGCCTTGGCCTCCGACGTGCGGTTTTCCTCGATATGTGAGGTAGGCCAGACGCAGCGGCGCGTCGGGGTCGAGGACGGACGCCATAGGGGGACAACCCTACCGGCGGGTCACTTTCAGCAGGCTGTGGAGAGGGTGGCCGAGCCCATGGCGCTCTGGCCGGTCGTGGTTTCGGCGGTGACCTTGATCAGGACATTCGTCGTACCGAGAGGCAGCGGAGTCGAGGCTCGCCAGAGGCCGTCGATCCCGCGGGTCATGGTGAGAGTGGGTGACGTTCCGATCTTCTTGCCGGCCGAGTTCAAGAACTCGGCGCCTCCTAGAACCGTTCCCGTTGCGACCTTGCCATTGGTCGTGACCTCGGCGCGAAGCCCGACGTTCGAGCACTGGAGGTTCACGCCGGCGACTTTGTTCACCGAGATGGTGATCGTCGGGGTCGTGTTGGTGGCGCGCTCGATCGTTCCGTACATCGAGGCGGTACGAGGGGGTGACGACGCTCCCGATTCAGTCGACGTCGTGGTGAACGTGAGCGAGTGCGAGAACGAACCGGTCGGGAAGTTCTTGGTGTCGGCCACGGCACCGGCTCGATCGAAGTCGACCGAGAGCGATGTCTGTTGGCCGGCCGCCAGTGTTCCCGACGCCGGTGACGTCGTGAACTTCGACGACGACACAGCAGTCGTGAACGACACCGGGAACGGGTTCGGGTTGAAGAGGGCGACTTTCGCGGCTGTGCCGTTCGAACCGAAGTCGAGTTTGGTGCTCGACACCTGAATCGACTGCACGTCGATCGGAGCCTCGGTGGTCGAGCTCGAGGGTGTCGCTTTGGCGGCCTCCGATGTGGTGGGCGCGTCGGTCGACGGCACCACGGGCACGATCGGCGCGTTCGGGGTCGACGGCCCGGAAGACGACGTCACGGACGAGTCCGGTGACGACGAGGGCGGCGGCGGACCCGATGCCGGATCGCCGGCGCCACCGATGTTCCCGTCCGTCGTCGGCGACACCTCGGCGGGTGCCTCGTCGTCGCCGAAGATCTGGATCACCGATCCGCCTCCCGATACGACTTGTCGATCGTCGCTCGACACCAGTCCCTCGGTCGTGTCCGTCGTGTCGGCAATCGTCGCCGATGCCACCGCAGCGCTCGAGTCTCCGGTGTCGTCACCGACGGTGGCCACGAGAACCGCTCCGCCCACGACGGCGACGGCCGTGGCGGCCGCGGCCCAGGCTGCGACGTGACGGCCAGCGCGTACGGCACGTGGGAAACCCTTGTGGGCGTCGAAGCGAATGTTGCGAGACGTGGACGACGTCGAGCTGGTGGATGTCGAACCCGACGAACCTCCGACGTCGCCCGAGCCGCCGGAGTCGGTCGACGCGCCTCCCGAACCACCCGGAATGGCCGCCGCCAGAACACGTTCGCGAAGCCCGAACGGCATGGCGAACACCGGTGCTGCGCCGAACAGTGCGAGTGGTGCGTACTTCTTGCGTGTGCGATCGCAGGTGGCGCACTCCTCGATGTGTCGGTTCACACGCTTGCGAAGAAGAATCGTCAGCTCGCCGTCCCAACCGGTGAGAATCTGAGCCAATTGTGAACAGTCGCGTCGGCCGGCCTTGGCGACCGTGAGTGCACCGAGACTCTTCTCGACGCGGTCGCGCATGCGGTGCACGAGCGAGTAGCTCTGCTCGGGTGTCACACCGAGTGCGTCGGCCAGATCGGCGCCGGCCAGACCTTGCCGAACCGAGAGTTCGAGAACGAGGCGATCGCGCTCGTCGAGTCCGGAGGCTGCCGAACGCACGAGCGACGCCAGTTCCTCGTGGGCGATCGCTTCGCCGGCTTCGTGAGGGTCGTATCCGGTCGCCACGTCAGGCGTCCCCTCGTCCTGGAAGTCGACGGGCACGGCACGCTTGCGCTTCTTCGTTCGCCGATACACCTCGTGTCGCAGAACCGAGTAGAGCCACGGCTTCAGCCGATCGGGTTCGCGCAACTGTCCCAGTCGTTCGGCCGCGATACAGAAGACGTCCTGCACCATGTCGGCCGCATCGTGACGATCCGACAGCATGGCCCTCGCCGTGTCGTACAGACCCGGCGCGTACCGGTCGTAGATCGCGGCGAGCGCGCTCTTGTCGCCCGACAAGAAGTCGGTGACAAGACGTGCGTCGGTCGTGAGAGTGGTCATGGGTGTTGGCCTCCACGGGGTTCGAGAGGAGCGAACCGCCGTGATCTGGCAGAAAGTTTGCCCGAAGTTCTTGGAGTCGTCTGAGGTTCTTGGTGTCGTCGGTCTCAGTCGGCCCACGACATGGTGAACCATTCGGCGATCGTCGAACCGGCGGTCACGATCGTTGGATCGACGTTGAGCGAGTTCGGCGGTCCGGATTGAGGCTCTACGCAGGTGGCATGGGCCGGCCGGTCGTACACGACCCAATGACGGCACGAACTCCGAAGACGTACTTCTCGGCCGCCGATCGTGATCGTCAAGTTCTCGTCAACGTTGCTGAAGCAGTCGTCGAGGTCGCCCCACGAGAGCCGTTCGCACGGCTCGGATCGGAATTCGGCGATGCCGTCCGGATCACGACGATGAACTGCGCCGGGGGAGAAATCGATGGAATCGGGCTTACGGAACCATGGGTGCCATCCGATCTGCACCGGCATGTCGACATCGGCGAGCAGGGTCAGCCGAAGTTCGAGTCGGTCGGGGTGGAGATCCAGATCGTGGGTGACGCGTCCGGGGAACGGCCACGGATTCGCAAGTGGAGTCGACAGGGTGCACGACGTGGTGCCCTCGTGATCGACGAACCACGACGTGTCGTGAACGGTGCCGTGGAGTGCGTGTGGTGGTCGGAGCCGAGGAAATTCGTAGGTCGAACCGTTCCACTCGAGAACTCCGTCGCGCAACCGACCGGCGAAGGGAACCATGGGATACAACCCCCAGTCGAGCGGATCGTCATGTTGTCGGTCGCCGGTGACGACGAGGTCGACGCCGTCGACCACCAGTTGGGAGATTCGGCCGCCGCAATTCGGATCGACACGAACTGTCGCCCGGCCGCTCGTCAACTCGATCACGACGGCATCATCGCACGCACACTCGCAACTGTGGCACCATCGTCGTGTGCGAGCCCTCGTCCAAAGAGTCGACGAAGCGTCGGTGGAGTCGATCGTCGACGGTGTCTCGACGACGACCGGGCGCATCGGCCCCGGTCTCATGGTTCTGGTCGGTGTCACTCATTCCGACGACACGGCGGCGGCGCGCAAGCTCGCCGACAAGTTGTGGAACCTGCGCATCATGGACGACGAAAACGGAGTGATGAACCTGGCGGTACGCGAGACGAGCAAGTCGATTCTCGTGGTCAGTCAGTTCACGCTCTACGGCGACACGAGTGCCGGACGTCGTCCGAGCTGGATCGCAGCGGCCAAACCCGACGTCGCCGAACCTCTCGTGTCCGAGGTGATCGACGAGTTGCGCCGTCTCGGAGCTCACGTGGAAACCGGTCGATTTCGCACGCAGATGAAGGTGTCGCTCGTCAACGACGGGCCGTCGACCGTCCTGATCGAGATCTGAGAATCGGGCGCGATCCGACGAGGGTGGCCGCCAGGGCCACTGCGCCCACCGCGACGATCCATGGACGATCGCCGAGCGTCACGTACCAGGTTCGGCCGGATCGCACGGGAACGTCGGCTCGGATCACGGCGGTCTCGCTTACACCGGTTCTCTGCGACACCTCGCCCGACGGTGAGACGAAGGCGCTGAATCCGGTGGGCGAGACCTGAACGACCCAGCGTCCGGTCTCGATGGCCCGAAGTCGCGACGAGGCGATCTGCTGTGATTGCAGGATCGTCCAGGTGTAGCTCGAGCCGTTGGTCGGATTGATCAGGAGCCCTCCGTCGTCGCGTACTCCTTCACGCGCGCGTCCGCCGAAGAAGACCTCCCATGAGATGACGACGGCGGCGCGGACCGAGCCGTCACCGGCCATCGGCACGTCGAGTCGAGCCGGCCCGGTGCCGGCCACGGCGTCTCGTGGCACCAGATCGACGGGAGCACCGAGCGAATCGAGGAGCCCACGCAGCGGCATGTATTCGCCGAACGGCACTCGTCGCACCTTGTCGTAGCGATCGACGATCGACCCTCCGGTGTCGATGACGACTTGCGCGTTGGTGAACGACTCGGAGTCGACGTCTTCGGTGATGCCGACGAGGAATGGAGCGTCGAGTCGGCGTGATTCGCCGGCGAGTTCGACGAGTTCACGACTTCCGTCGAAAGTCGCCACGTCGATCACGTTCTCGGGCCACACGACGACGTCGGGTGCACCGGACACGGTGGTGGTCGCGTCGAGATGTCGCTCGAACACTTCTCGAGGATCGGAATCGACGGCGCGTGTGCCCTGCGGACCACCACCCTGTACGGCCACCACGTCGAGGACCTCTCCGGTGTCGGCGCCGCGCGGTGCGATCCAGCCGAGTGCGACGACGACGATCGAGGCGGCGAGTGCCGTTCGCCGAAAGTTCGCCGGTCGGCGCCAGGTCGCCGCCAGAACGGTGATCTGCCACGTGACCCAGGTGAGGAGGATCACACCTCCGAGGCGAGCCGTCGTCTGGAGCGGGCCCGACACCTGGGCGATGCCGATCGTCGCCAAGGGCACGCCGCCGAACGGAAAAGAGAGTCGCAGCGCTTCGACCAACGTGTGGACCGCCGGAGCCACGACGACGGCGCGGGCGGCGATCGTGCGTGACACCACGAACGACGCGACGCCGTGAAGAACGGCGAACACCACGACGGCGATCAGGTAACCCGGCGCGGTCAGGAACCACATCCAGGCCATCGACGGCAGGAACCAGCCGATTCCGAAGACGGCTCCGGTGGCGAAAGTCCGTCGACGAACGGTCCGCCGACGGATCTCGACACGAGTGAAGAGCGCGATGCCGACGAACGTGAGTGGCCACCAACCCCACGGAGGCATCGATGCCGCGACGCACAGTCCGGCGACGAACGCGACGAGAAGCGGTCGTCGTGCGAGACCCGACAACGTCAGACTTCCTGGCGGACGTAGTCGGCGAAGATCACGATGCGTTGAGCGGTGGATCCGACCGGGTGACACGCGAAGAGAGTCACGGTCGCCTCCTCGGTCTGATCGACGATCCAGATCGCGTCGGGATACACGACCTCGGTTCGGGACACGGCGTACACGAAACGACCGTCGTCGGTGGTGAACACGATCTCGTCGCCGGGCTCGAGCAGGTCGACGTAGCGGAACGGTCGGGGCCACGACGTTCGATGCCCACCGAGCACCACGTTGCCGACCTCTCCGGGTCGGGCGGTGCCGGGCCACCAGCCCACCCCGCGATCGAAGGTCGCGTCGGTGACTCCGAAGTTCACGGGCGACGTCAACATGATCGCCGGAATCTCCATCTCGCCGACGTAGATCTCGGGGTCGACCTCGCCGGGTCCGGGTGGATACACGGGAACCGGCAAGGTGGCACCCGGAGCGAGTGTGGGCGGACCCGAGTACACGGTCGTGGTCGTGGTCGACGTGGTCGTGGTGCTGCTCGACGTGGTGGTGCTGGTGGTCGTCGAGTCGGCAATGGTCGACGGAGTAGCGGCAGCTTCACGCGTTCCCGAGGATCCCGAGCAGGCAGCCAGCGCACCGGCACAGGCGACGGCGGCGACACTCGCCGAGATTCGTCGTGCGGTCGGCCAACTCATGCCGACATTCTGGCCGACGATGTGACGATCGACAGGTGCGCGTGCGACCGAGGCGTGTTGCGGGCAGGATGGTCGCATGTCAGCTGAGGGTCGAGGTCGCCCGTCCCGCTACTTGGTTCCCATTGTCATTTCGTTGCTCGGTCTCGTCGGCGCGGTCGGATGCGGAGGCGACCAGGTGGCCCGTCCGCTGACGGGCATCGTTCGTGACGATCCGTTGCGATCCGACGGCATCACCGTCACCGACGTGACCGACACCGGGGCCTACCCGGCCGACGACGACTCGTTCGAGCTCGTGGCCCGGCCCGGATCGCTGCTCGTCGTGTACTTCGGCTACACCCAGTGCCCCGACATCTGTCCGACCACGCTCACCGAGATCCGTACGGCATTGCGACGACTCGGGGACGATGCGAGCCGTGTCGATCTGGCCATGATCACGGTCGACCCCGATCGCGACACCGAGGAGATCCTGAACGGCTACGTGGGCAGCTTCACCGAACAGTTCCACGCGCTGCGCCCGGTTTCGGACGACGAACTGCGGACGGCCGAAGCAGCCTTTCTCGCCAGTTCGAGCGTGACCCGATTGGACGACGGAACGATCGAGGTGGGTCATTCGGTCAACTCGTACGTGGTCGACGAGAACGGGACCGTGCTGGTGGAGTGGCCGTTTCAGCACGGGGTCGACAATGTGACGTCCGACCTCGAGGTGTTGCTGGATCGAGTAGGTGCATGACGGTGGGAACTTTTCGGGCGTTGGAGCGACGAATGATCACCAACACCGAGAGGCTCGACAAGGAGAACATCGTGAAGACATCTGTCCGTATCCCGAAGCTGGTCGCTATGTCGGCCGTGGCCGCCGTGACCCTCGTCGCCTGCGGGGGAGACGATTCTGCAAACGATTCGGCGTCGGATACGACGATGGAGATGTCGTCGGACACGACGACGGAGATGTCGTCGGATACGCCGATGGAGATGTCGTCGCCGATCGAGATCACCGGCGCCTGGGCGCGAACGAGCCCGATGATGGCGACCATGGGGGCTGCCTACATGATGATCATGTCGATGGACGACGATCGGCTGGTTGCCGCGGCCGTCGACTCGTCGATTGCCGATCATGCCGAGGTGCACGAAGTGGTCATGGCCGACGGCTCCGACATGAGCATGGACCATTCGGGAATGGACATGGGTTCCGATTCGTCGATGGACATGGGGTCGGAGACCACCATGGCCATGTCGTCGGGTGAGATGGTCATGCGCGAAGTCGAGGGCATCGACATCGTGGGTGGCGAAATGCTCATGATGAAGCCCGGCGGTTATCACGTCATGCTCATCGATCTGGTCGCCCCGCTCGAGATCGGACAGACGTTCGACGTGACCCTCACGTTCGAGAAGGCCGGTGACGTGATCGTGCCGGTGGAAGTGCGGGAGGACGCGCCCTGATCGGCGCGTGACGTCGTGTCATGACCGAGGTGTCGACTGGGGCGACCGAGGGAACGAGAAAGGGCGGTGTCGGTCGAGTGATCCTGGCCGCTGTGGCCCTCTTGTTGCCGGTGTCGGCCGCTCTTGCCGTCGTGTTCGTCGTGGCTGGTGGCTCCGACGAGTCGGTTCCGGTGCGACGGGGAACGATCCATTCGCTCGAGATCCCGCTCGGAACCGCCGACCTTCGGGAGCGAGGACTACTGACCGAGGACGTACTGCCCCAGGAGTACACGATCGACGTCGGCGACACGATTGAAGTCGTGAACGACGACGTCGTGGTGCACACGTACGGTCCGTTCACGGTCAGGCCTGGTGAGTCGCAAAGTCTGACTTTCGACGAGCCGGGCTTCTTCTTCGGTGTGTGCACGGCCAGCGACCACGAGACCGTCACCATCACGGTCGTCTGATCGGCGTCGACCGATCAGCGGCGCAGGCGCGCCTCGAGTCGTGCCACCCGGGTTCGAGCCGGTGGGTGGGTTTCGAACAAGCGCGACCAACGAGTGCGTTCGTGGTTCACCCTGGTGGAGGGAATCGTTCGTCTCAGCGCCGAGGCGAGTTGTCGCCCGTAGCCCATCGCCACCACCCGTCGATCGGCGCGAAACTCAGCGCTACGGCCCACCAGATTCGCCACGATCTGGGACACCGTTCGGCCGACACCGAAGAACCAGGCGAGTGCCCGGAACATCGGTGCGATCACCAGGCCGACGACCTCCACCGGCCGTGAACGCCGACCGAAGGTGGTTGCAGCGGCAGTGGCCACGTTGTCGAGAAAGCGGCCGATGCGCGCCAATCCGTCCACGGGGAGGAGCAGCCACTGTTGCAACGTCAGCGCGATCGTGTGCGACCCGAGATGGTGGCAGAACTCGTGGGCCAGAACTCCGCACAACGCGTCGTGATCGAGTTCACGCACGGCGTACGAGGTGACCACCACCAGATGACCTCCGCAGGCGAAGGCGTTGAGGTGATCGTCGTCCACCACGCCGACGGCGAATCGCCGGTCGCGGATGTGGAGGGCCTGGGTCACTTCGTCGAACGCGGCGCGAAGGCGGGGAGCCTCCTCGGGAAACGGCCGCCGGGCCCCGATCAGGCGGGTCAGGATCGAGCGTTGGATCAGGGGGACGAAGAGGAGGAGGCCGGTTGCGGCGTAGAGCGCGGTGGCCAGCCAGAAGCCGATCGGCCAGATCAGCTGGACGAGCCACCAAAAAGGCACCATGGCCAGGAGAAACGTCGGAATCACGGCCACCAGAGGCACGAGTCCGGCAAAGGCCGCCCCGTCGATCCGTCGCCCCGTGTCGTGCCCCACGGTTCGATTGTGGTCGCGCTCGGCTGCGACATTCGTGGATCGGGCCGATTTCTCCCTCAAGTTCGGGTCGCCGGCGGGCGATACATGGTCCGTGAGAGATGTGAAGCGCGTCACCGGGAGGGGTGGTCAGGGGTCGCCACCCGGCGACGTTTCCTCGCGCTCACTTCTCGATCGGGCTCGCCCGTTCGAGACGACTGACCCAGGCCGGGCGCGCCGTCTCGTGCAAGAGGCTCGACTCCTCGCCCGACGCGACGGCCGTCTCGACGACGAGGGCGAGAGTCTGTATCGCCTGGCTGCTCTCGCTCACTATGACGGTGAACCCGGTGACGCCTACCTGCTCGCTGTCGAGGCCGACGAATTCGCCGATCGACATCGACTCCCCCTCGTGAGCGCGTGGAGTCTTCATCTCATCGGTCTCATCCACTCCGATTCCGGAAATCACGCCGAAGCATTGACCTACTGTTTGCGCGCCTTGTCGCTCTATCGAACCACCGATCATCGGATCGACGAGGGCAACATCTTGAACACGATCGCGACGATCCACCACGAGTCGGGGGACGCCGATCGAGCCATCGTCAACTACGAGGCGGCTCTGGCCGCCAACGAACCGCTCGATCGCCACGACATCGACGCCCTCATCCTGGCCAACGTCGCCTCGTTGCGGTCGGAGCGTGGAGAACACGATCTCGGTGTCGAAATCGCCGGACGTGCCCTCGAGGCGTGTCGAACCAGCGCGCCGGCGTTCATGCCCGACGTTTTCACCGCGGCAGCACGTGTCCTCGCCCGTCGCGGCGACGTGGGAGATCTGGAACGAGCACGCGAGTTGCTGGTGGGCGCCCTCGAGTCACTCGACACGTCGACGGTGGTGTTCGACGATGTGTCACGTAGTCGAGTGGAGGCGACGTTCGGGCGAGTCGAGATGGAAGCCGGGGACGTGGAGGCGGCGGTCGGCCATCTGGAGCGGGCATTGCAGCACGCCACGATCATGGACGCCCGTCCGCAACTGCTGGAAGTGCACACCGATCTGGCCGAGGCCTACAAGGTGGCCGGCCGTCTCGAAGACGCAGTGCGACATCTCGAAGCCCGTTTCGACGTCTTCGCGAGCATCCACGCCGAAACGACCCGGGTCCGATTGCGAACTCTGCAAGTGGCGCACGAGGCCGATCAGGCCCGTCAGCACTCCGAGATCCTGCGTCTTCGGCTGCTCCAACGCGCCGAACCGTCAGCAAGCGTCTAGCCCGTCCGACGGGCGATCGTGCGATAGAAAAGACGGATGAGCGAACACGTCGATCAATCGCCCGTTCTGCCCGGTGCCGAACCCTGGAGTCACGTTGGAAGTTCGGCTCACGGCGCATTGTGCATTCACGGCTTCACCGGCAACCCGTCGTCGATGCGAGGTGTGGCCGAAGCCTTCGCCGAAGCCGGGTACCACGTCGAACTCCCGCGTCTGCCCGGCCACGGAACCCATGTGTCCGACATGCTCGGAACCCGCTGGGAGCATTGGTCGGCCGAAGTCGACGCCGCGTATCGCCGCCTTGCCGAACGGTGCGATCGGGTGGTGGTGGCCGGGTTGTCGATGGGCGGGTCTCTCACTCTCTGGACTGCGCTTCAGCACCCTGAAGTGGCCGGCATCGTGTGCGTCAATCCGGCCGCCCAGCCCCAGGCTCCCGAGGTCGTCGAGATGGTGGAGGGAATGATCGCCGAAGGTGTCGACGTCATGCCCGGGATCGGATCCGACATCGCCGATCCCGACGTGGTCGAGAATTCCTATCCCGAGACACCGTTGCGTGCACTCATGTCGCTCGTGAAGGACGGGGTCACGCCCATGGTTCCGCGTTACGGCAGCAGCAAGGTTCCGATGCTGCTCGTCACGTCGAAGAACGACCACGTGGTCGATCCGATCCAGAGTGATCAATTGGCCGAGCAGTGGGGAGGCCCCGTCGAGCGGATGATCCTCGACCGCAGCTATCACGTGGCCACCCAGGACTACGACAAGGACGCGATCTTCGCCGCGGCGGTCGCCTTCGCCGACCGCGTCGTCGCCTCCTGAGGGTCTCGTCGTGATTCAGTCGTTTCTCGCATCGCTACCCAGTCCGGGCAGTTCGTCGATCGACATCGGTCCACTCGAATTGCGCGCCTATGGCCTCATGATCGCCATCGGAGTGCTCGTGGGGGCATGGTTGTTCGGTCGTCGACTCACGACGATCGGCGTCGGTGGCCCCGAGGACGCGTCGGCGATTCTGTTGTGGGCCGTTCCGGCCGGAGTGATCGGCGCCCGGCTGTATCACGTCGCCACCGAGTGGGAGCGCTTCTCCGATGCTCCGGGCGACATCTTGAAGGTCTGGAAGGGCGGCCTCGGTGTTCCGGGCGGCATTCTCCTCGGCACGATCGTGGCTGTCGTTCTCGCCCGGCGGCGCGGCCTCGCCGTGCAGCCGTTCTTGTGGGCGGCGGCTCCGGCGATTCCGTTGGCCCAAGCCATCGGGCGTTGGGGCAACTGGTGGAACCAGGAGCTCTTCGGACGTCCGACCGATCTCCCGTGGGGTCTCGAGATCGACGCCGACAAGACGATCGCCGCCGGTTTCGATCCCGGAACCCTCTTCCACCCGACGTTCCTCTACGAATCGCTCTGGAATCTGGCCCTCACAGTGGTGTTGATCGTGATCGGGCGTCGCGTCATGAACGAACGTCCCATTCGACTGCTCGCGATGTACGTGATCGGTTACGGAGTGGGTCGATTCTGGATCGAGGGCCTGCGCATCGACGCCGCGAAAGAAGGCGGCGGACTTCGCCTCAATCAGTGGATGGCGATCGTGCTGGTGGTCGGCGGACTCGCGTATCTGCTCTATTGCCGACTGCGCCCGGTCGCCCAGGTGCCGTCGACGCAAGAGGATGAACTACCGTCCACGTAATGAGCGATTCGCCTTCCGATCTGGTCCTTCTCGACGTCGTCTCACCCGGTGTGGGCGTGATCACCCTCAACAAACCTGATCGCCTGAACGCGTGGAGTGCGGCGATGTCGGCGGCGTTCTTCGCGCGGCTCGACGAGGCCCGAACGAACGACGAGGTTCGCGTGGTCGTGGTCACCGGCTCGGGACGTGGTTTCTGCCCGGGGGCCGACATGGACGCCCTCAACACCATCAGGGCCAATCCGTCGGCCGGGGCCAGTGCGGCCACCGGTGTCGGCCGCTTCAGCGACATGCTGTCGTACCCGAAGCCGATCATCGCGGCGATCAACGGTGCCGTGGCCGGTGTCGGACTCGTCATGGCACTCTTCTGCGATCTGCGGTTCGCGGCCTCCGGCGTCAAGTTCACCACCGCCTTTTCGCGACGCGGTCTGATCGCCGAGTACGGCTCGTCGTGGATGCTTCCCCGCCTGATCGGCAACGCGCGTGCGCTCGACTTGTTGTTGTCGGGACGAGTGTTCACGTCGGAAGAGGCCGAGCGGTTGGGTGTGATCAACGGCGTGGTCGACGGCGAACAGTTGATGCCTCACGTTCTCGCCTACGCGCAGGATCTGGCCGACAACTGCTGTCCGACGAGTTGGGCCGTCATGAAGAAGCAGGTCTACGGCGACTGGGAGACCGATGCCGACACTGCGACGACCGCGGCGATCCGGCTGATGAACGAGTCGCTCGTCCGCGACGACTTCCAGGAAGGCGTGCAGTCGTATCTCGACAAGCGGGCGCCGCGGTTCGAACCGGTGCGCGACTGACGACGGCCGGTTCAGAGAGCCCGTAGGCGCTCGGCGAGCTCTTCGGGTACGACCGGGTTGAAGTATTCGCCGGCGGCGATCTCGGCGGCGGCGATGTAGCGGGGGAGATCGCGGGCCCGCCACGGCGACACGAACTCGATCGCCATCACGGCATCGGAGCCGTCGTCGTCGGAACGGCTGTCGAAAGGCATCTGGTCGATCCACATCATGTACGGCAGCGGAGCGTCGAACAGCGCGTCGAGTCGTCGACAGGTGTCGATCAGCACGGCGGCGAGCGATCGACGTTCGTCGGCCGTGAGTTCGCTCAGTCGCCCTCGGGGTGAACGGGGGGCGATGGTGACCGACGTGGGGAACACCGGCGCGTAGGGCACGTACGACACCCAGTGCGAGTCGAGGTGGACCGTTCGCTCGTCGGAAGCGTCGGTCGACGAGTCGTGACGACGGCCCAATCGTTCGGGGACGTGGTCGTACGCGTAGATCTGGCCGTGGGGATGGGAGATCGTTGCGCCCACCGACGCACCCCGGTTCTCGAACACCAACACGTAGTCGACGTCGTCTCGGGCTCCGAGCGCTTCGGAGCGTTCGGCCCAGACGTCGACGAGGCGTGCCACGTGCGATACGTCGAGCGATGACAGCGACGCATCGTGCTCGGGGGAGTACAGCACCACTTCGCATCGGTCGTCGGGCAGTGCCGGCCAGCGATTCACGAACCATCGGACGTCGTATTGGTCCGGAGCTTCGAGGCCTCCCGGGCAGAAGGGGCAGCGACTGGTGTCGTCGTTGGTGGGCAGGTTGGGCCGGGTCTGACGGTGGCCCACCACGTGTACGACGGTTCCGAGGATTGGGTCGACTCGGCGATCGCGGTGGTGACCCGGTTCGTTCGTCACCCTCTCAGTCTGCCAGCCGAAGTCGGAGCCAACCGGTTGACGACCAGGCATCGGCGACGATAGGGAACAACTGTGAATTCCCCGCCGACCGTCGTTCATCTGGCCGGAGACTCGGTGAGCGTCGTGCTCGACGTGACGGGCGGACTACCGGTGATCGAGCACTGGGGAGAGCGACTCGTTTCGATCCACGACTGGTCGTCGACGGCACCGGCGGTCCCGCACGCCGGGCTGGACGAGGTGATGCCGATGTCGGTGGTTCCCGCCGAAGGTTTCGTCGGGCGTCCCGGTCTGGCCGGCCATCGACGAGGTGGCCGCCACTGGTCGCCCCGATTCCGTCACGTCGACCATCGACTCGACGACGTGACTGGTGGGTCGACCCTCGAGATCCTCGGACGTGACGACGTCGCCGAACTCGAGGTGGTCACCCGTGTATCACTCGTCGACGAGGTGATGTCGATCGCCGTCTCGCTCACCAACGTGGGTGACGGTCCGTACATGCTCGACGCGCTGTCGGTCACGGTGCCGATCTCGGATCGCGCCGTTCGACTCGGCACCTATTCGGGTCGATGGGGAGCCGAATTCTCCTTCGAGCGATTCGAGTGGCCGATCGGGGCCTGGAGTGCCGAGAACCGAACCGGCCGTACCTCGCACGAACATCCGCCGTACGTGTGGGCGACGTCGCACGAGGCCGACGAATGGTCAGGCCTGGTGTGGGGGCTGCACGCCGCCTGGAGTGGAAATCATGTCGTCTACGCCGAGCGCCTCGTCGACGGACGCCGTTACGTGCAGATGGGCGAACTTCTGCATCCGGGCGAGATGTGCGTGTACCCGGGGGAGACGTACACGACTCCGACCGTGATCGGCGTTCATTCGACGCGCGGCTTCTCGCCGGCGTCACAGGCTTTCCACCGCGAGGCGAGACGGCGGCGTCCGCCTCTGCAATCGGCGCGCAAAGTGCATCTCAACACCTGGGAGGCGGTCTACTTCGATCACGACGTCGATCGACTGAAGGTGTTGGCCGATTCGGCGGCCGAACTCGGTGTGGAGCGTTTCGTTCTCGACGACGGGTGGTTCGGCTCTCGCCGCAACGACCGATCGGGTCTCGGAGACTGGGAAGTCGCTCGCGCTGTGTATCCCGATGGTCTGACACCACTGATCGACCACGTGCGCTCGCTCGGCATGGACTTCGGTATCTGGGTCGAACCCGAGATGATCAATCCCGACAGCGAGTTGTTCCGCGCCCATCCCGAATGGACACTCGCCACCGAGGGGTACGAGGCACCGCTCGGTCGACGGCAACTGGTACTCGATCTCGCTCGCAACGATGCGTTCGAACACGTGCTCGCCCGTCTCGACACGCTCCTCGCCGAGAACGACATCGACTACGTGAAGTGGGACATGAACCGATGGGTGGTCCAGGGGAGCGGAGTCGACGGCAAGGCCGGATCGCACGAGCAGACGAAGGCCGTGTACCGACTCGTCGACGAGTTGCGTCGACGGCATCCGGGCGTGGAATTCGAATCCTGTGCCTCGGGTGGCGGACGTATCGATCACGAGATCCTTCGTCGGGTCGAGCGTTTCTGGACGAGCGACAACAACGATCCGATCGAACGGGCGCGCATCCATCGCTCGGCCACGATGCTTCTCCCTCCCGACGTCCTCGGAACGCACGTCGGACCGTCGCCGGCGCACAACACCGGCCGACGAACGTCGATGGCGTTTCGAGCGGCACTGACACTGTTCGGCCACATGGGAATCGAAGCCGACGTCACACGACTCGACGATGGAGATCGCGCTGTGCTGCGACACGGGGTCGAGCTCTACAAGTCTCATCGTGAACTGGTTCACTCGGGTCGCTTCTTCCGGGTCGACCGCGATTCCTCGGGTCTGTGCTTCGGAGTCGAGAGCGAGGACGGTCGAGAGATTCTCGTGTGCTGGATGCAGATCGACTCGTGCGTCGACCCGGCACCATGGCGGCTCCCGGGCCTTCGTGGTGACGAGCGGTGGTCGATTCGAAACGTGTCACTCGTACCCGCCCGCGACTCGGAATCGGTGGTCGGTTCGGTGCGCCGACAGCCCGAGTGGTGGGAGACGACGGCTCGTGGTGAGGTCGTCCACGTGTCGGCCGAAATGTTGCGTGCGGTCGGATTACCGGCGCCGACCCTGGCTCCACAGCGGGCCGTAGTGCTCCACCTTTCCTGCTCGTAGGCTCGGACTTCGTGTCCGATCACACGTCTGCTCGTATCTCCGCCGACGCCGTGGCCAAGGTCGCTCGACTGGCTCGCCTCGACGTCACTCCCGACGACATCGCCCGGCTCACGTCGCAGCTCGACGGAATGCTCGAGCACTTCGCCGACATCGACGCCCTCGATCTGGCCGATGTCGAGCCCATGACGCAGCCGTATCCGCTCGTGAACGTCATGCGCGACGACGTCGTGGCGCCGAGTCTCGATCGCGACGAGGTCTTGGCCGCCGCTCCGGCCGCCGAGGACGGACGCTTTCGAGTTCCTCCGATCATCGGACTGGAGGGCTGATGTCGCTCACCGAGACGTCAGCCTTCGAGATCGCCGCTGAGGTTCGGGCCGGTCGGCTCCGCGCGACCGACGTTCTCGAGGCTCATCTGGCCAACGTGGCGGCACGTGAATCCGAGATCCATGCCTTCAACACGGTGACCGCCGACGAGGCCCGTCGATCGGCCGAAGCCGTCGACGCCGCCGTGGCGGCCGGCCGCGACCCCGGGCCCTTGGCCGGCGTCCCGATCGCCCTGAAGGACAACATGTGCACCCGTGGTGTCCCGACCACGTGTTCGTCGAAGATCCTCGAGGGATGGAGGCCGCCGTACGACGCCACGGTGGTCGAGCGGTTGGCGCAGGCCGGCGCCGTGGTGGTCGGCAAGACCAACCTCGACGAGTTCGCCATGGGATCGAGCACCGAGAACTCGGCCTTCGGTCCCACTTTCAACCCTCACGACGTCACGCGGGTGGCCGGTGGATCGAGCGGCGGAAGCGCGGCTGCGGTCGCGGCGCGATTCGCCTCGCTGTCGCTCGGTAGCGACACCGGTGGATCCATTCGGCAGCCGGCGGCTCTGTGCGGTGTGGTCGGAGTGAAGCCCACGTACGGCACGGTGAGTCGTCACGGACTGGTGGCCTTCGCCAGCAGCCTCGACCAGATCGGACCCTTCTCGCACGACGTGCGCGACTCGGCACTTCTTCTCGAGACGATCAGCGGTCACGATCCGCTCGACAGCACGTCGATCCCGCAACCACCGCTGCAGCTGCTCGGCGAACTCGATCGCGGTGTGAAGGGTCTGCGCATCGGTCGTATCACCGATCTGCCCGGCGGTAGCGAGCCCGAGGTCGACGCCCGACTCGCCGAGGCCTTCGACGCCCTGGCGGCGGCCGGCGCGACGATCGTCGACGTCGAGCTCCCGTCGATGAAGTTCGGCCTGACCGCCTACTACCTCGTGGCACCGGCCGAAGCGAGCAGCAACCTCGCCCGCTACGACGGTGTTCGGTACGGGGTCCGCGTGGACGCCCCCGACACCAACGCCATGTACATGGCCACCCGAGCGGCCGGATTCGGCGACGAGGTGAAGCGGCGGATCATGCTCGGCACCTACGCATTGTCGGCCGGCTACTACGACGCCTACTACGGCAAGGCTCTGAAGGTTCGACGACTCATCTCCGACGATTTCGCCCGCGCCTACGAGAAGGCCGACGTACTCCTCACACCCACGTCGCCCATCGTGGCCTTCCCGGTGGGCTCGAAGGTCGACGATCCGTTGTCGATGTACTTGTGCGACGTGTTCACGATCCCCACCAACTTGGCCGGACACCCGGCCATGAGCGTTCCGTTCGGAACCGGGGCCCACGACTTGCCGGTCGGAATGCAGGTGCTCGCACCGACTCTCGGCGAAGCGGTCATGTTCCGCGTCGCGGCCGAACTCGAGCGAGGTGTGCGATGAGCGAGACCTTCATGATCGACGGCTACGAACTCGTGTGCGGTCTCGAGGTGCATGTCGAGCTGGCGACGGCGACCAAACTTTTCTCGGCGAGCGCCAATCGCTTCGGCGACGAACCCAACGTGCACATCGATCCGGTGACTCTCGGTCTGCCCGGAGCCTTACCGGTGCTCAACCGACGAGCGGTCGAGTTGGCCATGCGTATCGGCCTTGCTCTCAACTGCACGGTGCAGCCGTGCACGTTCCACCGCAAGAACTACTTCTACCCCGACATGCCGAAGGCGTATCAGATCTCGCAGTACGACCAGCCTCTCAACGTCGACGGCTGGCTCGAGTTGCCGGGTGGCAAGCGCATCGGCGTCGAACGGGCCCACCTCGAAGAGGACACCGGCAAGAGCACTCACATCGGTGGGTCGGGCGGACGCATTCACGGCAGTGACTACTCGCTCATCGACTTCAACCGAGCCGGTGTGCCGCTCGTCGAGATCGTCGGTCGCCCCGACATCACGTCGCCCGAGGAGGCACGTCAGTACGTGACCGAGCTCCGACAGATCCTCGTGGCCATCGGTGCGTCCGACGCCAAGATGGAAGAGGGATCCATGCGTTGCGATGCCAACGTGAGCGTGCGCAAGCCCGGAGATCCGCTCGGCACTCGTTGCGAGATCAAGAACGTCAACTCGGTGCGCTCGCTCGGTCGGGCCATCGAATACGAGGCCCGTCGTCAGATCGCTCTCATCGAGAGCGGTGAGAAGGTTCGCCAGGAGACGCGGCACTGGGACGAGAACGACGGCCGTACTCACACGTTGCGCTCGAAAGAGGACGCCGACGACTACCGCTACTTCCTCGAACCCGACCTTGTTCCGTTGGTTCCCGCCGACTCGTGGATCGAGGAAGTCCGGGCTGCGTTGCCGATGCTCCCGCGTGAGCGGCGCCGACGTCTCGCCGAGGCGACGGGTGCGGCTGCCGACGGTGAAGCCGTGATGGTCGTGGTCGAACGAGGTCAGGACGACTACGTCCTGTCCGTTGGCGACTCCGGTGCCGACGTCGCTCGAGCGCTCGTGCACGTGAAGGAGGCCTACGCCGAACAAGGTGCGACTCCGGTGGTTCCGGCGGCCGATCTGGCCCGTCTCATCACCATGGAGACGTCCGGGGCTCTCACGGCGACTCAGGCCAAGACCGTGTTGGCCGAAATCGTCGAAGCCGGTGGCGGTGACGCGACGGCGATCGCCGCCGCCAAGGGATTCGAAGCCATGGACACGTCCGAACTCGAGGCCATGGTCGACGAGGCGATCGCCGCCAATGCGGCCGCCTGGGCCAAGTACTGCGGCGGTGAAGAGAAGGCGATGGGTGCCCTCGTTGGTGCGATCATGAAGTCGAGCAAGGGAAAGGCCGACGGCAAGGCCGTGACGGCGTTGTTGCAGTCGAAGCGCGGTTCGTGAGCTCGTGGCCGACCACGTTCTGATCAACGATCTCCGATTCGAGAGCATCATCGGTGTTCTCGATCACGAACGTCTGGCACCGCAACCGCTTCGTGTCGACGTCGACATGGAGATCGATCTGCACGATGCCGGATCCTCCGACGATCTCGAGCAGACGGTGCACTACGGAGAAGTAGCGGTTGCCCTTGCGAATCTGGCCCGCGACACGCAGTATCTGTTGCTCGAACGTCTCGCCCAGCACATGGCCGAGGTGGTGCTGTCGTTTCCGCTCGTGCGGGCGGTCGACATCACCCTCACGAAACTGCAGCCGCCGATTCCCGAGCAGATCGACTCGACCGCCGTTCGTATCCGCCGGGTGCGGGCCGAGGTGTCGTCCAGCACCCGCCATCGCGCGATCGTGGCGCTCGGAAGCAACCTCGGCAGTCGCGAGTCTCATCTGCGGTTCGCCGTCGAACGTCTGGGTGAGAGCGTGGTGGCCCAGTCGCAGGTTTTCGAGACCGACCCGATCGGCGGCCCCGACGACCAAGGTGCGTATCTCAACATGGTGGTCGCGCTCGAGACCGAACTCGACCCGTACGCACTGTTGCGATGGCTGCATCGCATCGAGGCCGACGCCGGCCGCGAACGTGTCGTCCACTGGGGTCCGCGCACCCTCGACCTCGATCTCTTGTTCTTCGACGACGTCGTGATCACCGGTGGCAATCTCGCGGTGCCCCATCCGCGTTACGCGGAACGGCGTTTCGTTCTCGCACCACTCAGCGAAGTGGCGCCGGAGAAGTGCCCCGAAGGTTGGGAACGCGATCTGCCACCCGACGCGGTGTACCCGCGTGGTCCGCTGAACTGACTCAGGCCAGGCCGAGCTCGCGTTCGACCCGACGCACCTTTTCGGGGTAATGCACGCGTCCGTACTCCGGACGTTGGCGCAGGACGATCTCGAGGAGTTCGTCGTGCTGGGACGTCTCTTTCCAGGGGAGCGCGATGTAGAGCGGCAGGTCGAACACCCGCAGCGCGTCGAGATTCGAATAGACCCGCTTCTGGTAGAGGTAGCGCTCCTCCCACGGCCAGTTGGACGGGGCGAAGCCGGTACCGGGATCGAGGATGCAAAGAGTTCGCAGTCCGTAACGGTCGGCGACGGCCAACTGCTCGGTGAAGAAGTCGAGCATGACCTGGACCGGATCGGCGCGAACGAGTTCCATCTGACGGGGATTGGGTCCGGAGAGGAACGGCAGCACGATCGGCACTTGGAAATCGGCGGCCACCTGCCACATCTCGTCGGTCTGCATGCCGTCGGCGGCGTTGATCACCGTGGCGCCGTGTTCGAGGGCGCGACGGGTGACGGCGGGCTTCCACGAATCGATGCTGAGCGGCACGTCGAAAGCGGCGAGCGCGTCGACGATGGCTTCGAGACGCGACCACTCTTCTTCCCACGTGACCACTGTTGCGTTGTCGGTGGAACCTTGACCACCGAGATCGATTCCCTGACATCCGTGGTCGAGAAGATATTTGGCCCGCTGGGTAGCGGCCTCGGGTGTCGTCGCTATTGAATCGGTGTTGAG
>CAZTPF010000013.1:16032-19669 GCA_964614655.1 uncultured Bifidobacterium sp. | reverse complement strand
TGATCGACGACGATCTCGGGCTGGTGAAGGCCAGCTACCAGCGCCCGACTCATCTCGGCGGAGGCGGGCGGACCACCGAACTGGTGGCCCGACCACTGCTCTCGTTGTTCTTCCCCGAACTCGCCCAACTCGATCAACCTCTGGCCGGGGAGTACGCCGGGCGACGCTCCATGCTCGAAGCGATCCCTTTCGCCACCGGCTGGGGAGTCGAGATCGGGATGATCGTCGACATGTACGAGCGTTTCGGTGTCGCCTCGGTGGGTCAGGTCGATCTCGGGATGCGTCTGCACCGACACCATCGCCTCGAGACCTTGGCCATCCAGGCCGCCGAAGTGGCCGCCACACTTCTCGCCCGTCTTCCCGACGCACCATCTTTCGCCGACGCGAGTCCCCGTCTTCACCGCAAGGTCGGCGATCCGGTCGAACTCAACTTGATGGTGCGGCCGCCCGTCGCGTCACTCGCCCGATTCGGCGTCTCGTAGGTAGCGCAGGAACACGAAGCCTGCGTCGTGAGCGACGTGGGCCAGATGCCACGGCTCGCGCATGGCCCAGGCACCCTCGGCCAGGCGATCGCTGCGACCGGCGACGAAACGCGGCGCGACGGTCAACCACACTTCATCGACGAGATCGGCACCGAGCATCTGCCCGTTGAGCGACGGGCCTCCTTCGAGAGCACACACCTCACCGGGCAAGGTCGACACGACGTCGCGGACGTCACCGGCGACGACGCGTGTGTTGCCGGCCGCGAGCAGTGCATCGTGGTGACGTCCGAGATCGCCCGACGACGACATCACCACGAGGGTCTGATGCGAGGGCAGGGGCGAGTAGCCGTCGGCGCGCACGGTTTCGGCGCCCACGAACACCGTGTCGGCCGAGCGGTGAAGGTGCAAGAAGACGTCACGGTCCGCCGGTCCGCCGAGAAGATGGGAGGCACCTTCGATCGCCACTGCTCCGTCGCCGGTGGCGATCATCGACATCACGACCCACGGTCGGTCGTGGCGCCGTCGACGACTGGAGAGGTCGTAGGCCTCGGCGATCGTGACCTGGCCCGGGTGGGGGTGGAGAAGGTGCACGACACGTGTCTACCGTGCGGGACGGGAGGCCGTGACCGGGATGTGACGTGTGATCGAGGGCCAGCCGAGGGAGGTTCTCGATCTGACGTGGCGTCAGATAGGTGGGATAAGGTCGGGGCATGTATCTGGCCGAGACACCCGATCAGCAAGCCCTTCGCAAAGAGCTGCGCGAGTACTTCGCCGCCATGCTCACCCCCGAGGTTCGCGCCGAACTCGGTGAATCCGGGGAAGGGAAACCCATCTTTCGCGACCTCGTGCGCCAAATGGGCGCCGACGGCTGGCTCGGGCTGGGTTGGCCACAGGAATTCGGTGGTCAGGGCCGCCCGGCCACCGATCAGTTCATCATGTTCGACGAGATTCAGCGGGCCCACGCCCCGTTCCCGTTCGTCACGGTGAACACCGTCGGGCCGGCGATCATGGCTCACGGCACCCAGGCCCAAAAGGATCAGTACCTCACCGGCATCTTGAAGGGTGAGATCAACTTCGCCATCGGTTACACCGAGCCCGAGGCCGGTACCGACTTGGCCAGTCTGCGCACCACCGCCGTTCTCGACGGAGACGAGTGGGTCATCAACGGCAACAAGGTGTACACGTCGGGTGCCAACCAGTCCGACTACGTGTGGCTGGCCTGTCGCACCGACACCGAGGCGCCGAAGCACCAGGGCATCACGATCATCATCGTGCCCACCAACACGCCCGGTTTCGAATGGACACCCATCACCACCGTGGGCGGAGTCGTCACGACGGCGACCTACTACAACGACGTGCGCGTTCCGAAGGAGAACGTGATCGGTGAGATCAACGGCGGTTGGAAGCTCATCACCATGCAGCTCAACCACGAGCGAGTCGGTCTGGCCGCTCTGTCGGGTCTCACCGAGCGGCTGTGCGACGACGTCACCACATGGTGTCGGGTCACGCCGTCGGGGGGTCCGAACGGCGAGAAGATGATCGACCTGCCGTGGGTGCAGGCCGACCTGGCCAAGTGCGCGGCCTTGCTCGACGCCATTCGCCTCATGACCTGGAAGCTCGCCAAGAGCGTGGCCGACAACACGCTCGGTCCGGCCGAGTCGAGTGGTGTGAAGGTGTTCGGCACCGAACGAGCCGTCGAGGTCTATCGCATCCTGCAAGGCATTCTCGGGCCGGTGTCGCACCTGCGCGACGGTTCCCCCGGCGCGGTGATCCACGGTGAAGTCGAGCGAGCCGCTCGCGCCGCCCAGATCAACACATTCGGCGGCGGTGTGAACGAGATCCAGCGCGAACTCGTGGCCTCGGCCGGCCTCGGCCTGGCCCGCGCTCGCTGATCGACAGCGCCGACTGGTCGGCGCTCAGAGCGCTTGGATGCCTTCGGCTCGTCAGAGCCGTTGGATGATCGTGCCGGTCGACACGGCGCCGCCACAGCACATGGTGACGAGGGCGATCTCTTTGTCGCTGCGCTCGAGTTCGTGCAGAGCCGTGGTGATGAGACGGCTACCGGTCGAGCCGACCGGGTGACCGAGGGCGATCGCTCCGCCGTTGACGTTGACCTTGGTCATGAGGTCGTCACGACTCACACCGTGCACCTGGGCCCACGAGAGCACGACACTGGCGAAGGCCTCGTTGATCTCGACGATGTCGATGTCGGCCATGGTCATTCCGGCGTCCTTCAACACCTTCTCGGTGGCCTGCACCGGTCCGTCGAGGTGGTAGTAGGGCTCGGCACCGACCAGGCACTGGGCGATGATGCGAGCCCGGGGGCGCAGCCCTTCGGCGCGAGCCTTGTCTTCGTCCATCCAGAGCACGGCGGCGGCGCCGTCGCTGATCTGGCTCGAGTTGCCGGCCGTGTGAATGCCATCGGGTAACACCGGGTTGAGTGAGGCCAACTTCTCGGCCGAGGTCTCGCGCAGACCGCCGTCGCGAGTGACGACGACGACGTTGCCCTCGGCGTCGACGGCTTCCACCGGGACGATCTCGCGCTCGAAGCGGCCCTCTTCGGTCGCCCGAATGGCCTTCTGCTGCGAGATCAGGCCCAGGTAGTCGACATCGGCACGAGTGATACCGCGTCGCTGGGCGATGCGCTCGGCGGCCCCGAACTGGTCGGGCATGTCGATCGAGAAATCGGCTGGCTTGGAACTTCCGTTGACGAACGTGACATCGGCGCCTTCGCCGAGACGCGGCACGTTGGCGCCGAGCCAGACCTTGCTCATGTGCTCGACCCCGCAGGCGAGCCCGGTGTCGACCACGCCGGCCGCGATCATGTTGTGGATGAGGTGGTTGGCCTGCTGACTCGATCCGCACTGGGTGTCGATCGTGGTGGCGGCCACCTGCCACGGCAGGCCTTGGTTGAGCCACGCCGTCCGTGACACGTTGCTGGCCTGTTCACCGGCCTGGGTCACGCACCCGCCGATCACCTGGCCGATCGACATCGGATCGACGCCGGCGCGCTCGAGAACACCGGCCTGGATGCGTCCGAGCAGTGTGGCGGCATGGGTCTCGGCGAACTGGCCGTTGCGCTTGCCGATGGCTGAACGACCGGCTTCGACGATGACGGGCTTGCCCATGGTGTGATCCTCGTTTCGTGAGTGAGT
>CAZTPF010000013.1:0-15932 GCA_964614655.1 uncultured Bifidobacterium sp. | reverse complement strand
GGGTGGACGGGTCAGCGACGCGTCAGCGCCACCGGAAGATGTTTGATGCCGTGGATGAAGCTCGACTGGAGCTTCGAGATCTCGCCGGTGAGTTCGATGTCGGCGACACGCTTCGAGAGTTCTTCGAAGAGGATGCGCATCTCGAGGCGGGCCAGATTCGAGCCGAGGCAGAAGTGGGGGCCGCCGCCACCGAAGGTGACGTGCGGGTTGGGGGAGCGCCCGATGTCGAATCGGTCGGGGTCGGTGAACACCCGCTCGTCGCGATTGGCCGACGGATAGAACATCGTGACCGAATCTCCCTCGGCGATCTTCACGCCGTGAAGTTCGACATCGCAGGTGGCGGCGCGTCGGAAGTAGTTGACCGGAGTCGCCCAGCGGAGAATTTCCTCCACCGCCGAGCTGACGAGTGACGGATCTGCTTGCAGCCGTCGCCATTCGTCGGGATGGTCGATCATGGCCGCCACGCCGTGGCTGATGCCGTTGCGAGTGGTCTCGTTGCCGGCCACGGCCAGCAGCATCATGAAGAGGTCGAACTCGTGCTCGGTGAGCACGTCTCCGTCGTGCTCGCTGATGAGCGTGGTGATGATGTCGTCCTTGGGATTGGCCTTGCGCTCGAGAGCCAACTGATTGGAGTACATGTAGAGCTCGGTCGCCGCCTGCATGCCGGCGTCGGAGTCGACTGCGTACTCGGGATCGTTGGCACCGATCATCGCGTTCGACCAGTCGAACACCTTGCGGCGATCCTCGACGGGTATGCCCACCAGTTCGGCGATGGCGATGAGGGGGAGTTCGGCCGAGACCTTGTCGACGAAGTCGACCGTTCCGGCTTCGATCGCCTCCTCGATCAGTTGGATTGCCACGTCGCGGAAGTGCGACTCGAGCATGCGCATGGCCTTCGGAGTGAAGCCGCGGCTCACGAGGGTGCGCAGGCGTGTGTGGTCGGGTGGATCGAGATCGATCATGAGGCGCGCCGAGTCGTTGTCGATCTCGGTGGGCGTCTCGTTCATGAGCGAGCCCTTCTTGGCCGACGAGAAGGTCTGGAACTTGCGGCTCACCTCCACGACGTCGGCGTGGCGGGTGATCGCCCAGAACTCCTCGGTGTACGCCGGCTCGACGCCGCGGCACTTGAGAATCGGCGCCTCGTCACGCAGCTGACGGTACAAATCGAACGGAGGTCCGAACTTGTACGACGCGTGGGAGATCACGTCGAGAACGTCGTAGCTCAGGTCGTACTTCATCGTGTGCCCCTCGTCGTCGTGAAGTGGTGAATCAGCGATCCGTCCCGAGGATGAGCCCACTGGTCGGAACCCCCGTGCCGGCGGTCACCAGCACGTTCTCGACACTATCCACCTGGTTCACACTCGTGCCACGCACCTGACGGACACCTTCGGCGATCCCGTTCATGCCGTGCAGGTACGCCTCTCCGAGCTGTCCGCCGTGGGTGTTGATGGGGAGTCGTCCGCCGATCTCGAGCGCGCCGTCGGCGATGAAATCCTTGGCTTCGCCGCGCGCGCAGAACCCGAACTCCTCGAGTTGCATGAGGACGTACGGAGTGAAGTGGTCGTAGAGGATCGCCGTCTGGATGTCGGAGGGAGTGAGCCCCGACGACGTCCAGAGTTCGTCGGCCACGACTTTCATCTCGGGGAGCTGCGCGATGTCGTCGCGATAGAACGACGTCATCGTCCACTGCTGGTCGCCGGCTCCTTGGGCGCCGGCGAGGATCACGGCCGGTTTGTTGGGGAGGTCGCGGGCCTTCTCGACACTCGTGACCACGAGGGCCTGTCCGCCGTCGGTTTCCTGACAGCAGTCGAGCAGATGAAGCGGATCGACGATCCAGCGGCTGTTCTGGTGGTCGTCGAGCGTGATGGGCTGTTCGTGGAACCAGGCGGCCGGATTGTTGGCCGCATGGCGACGTCCGGCCACGGCGACGCGGCCGAAGTCGAGCGACGTCGCGCCGTACAGATGCATGTAGCGACGGGCGACCATGGCCACCCAGCTGGCCGGTGTGAGGAGTCCGGCCGGAGTCGTCCAGGAGAACTGGGCGCGCTCGGCAGTGGCCGAGACGTCGAGATCTTGTACGCCGGCACCAAATCGTCGTCCACTCCGCTCGTTGAAGGCTCGGTAGCACACGACGGCATCGGCGACGCCGGTGGCCACCGCCATGGCGGCCATGACGATGGTGCCGCAGGCCGCGCCGCCGCCGTAGTGCACGCGGCTGAAATGCCGGAGTGAACCGATGCCCACATGACGAGCGATCTCGATGTCGGGATTGTTGTCGGTCGAGTAGGTGACCATGCCGTCGATGTCGGACGGCTTCAGACCGGCGTCGGCGATGGCGGCGGAGACGGCCTCGCTCGCCAGGCTCATCTCGCTTCGCCCCGAGTCCTTGCTGAATTCGGTGGCGCCGATGCCGACGATCGCCGCTTGGCCACCGAGTCGGTTGCCGATTCGGGAGATGCTCATGGCAGCACCACCTCGACCGTGGCGTTCATGTGGTCGCCGAGCGAGTTCGACCCCTTCACGGCGACGGTCACCAGACGTTCGGCGGCGTCGACTGCCGTGACCTCGCCGGTGATCACCATGGTGTCGCCGGGATAGTTGGGGGCGCCGAGACGGATCTTCACCGAGCGAAGGACGGCGTTCGGTCCGGTCCAGTCGGTCACGAACCGACCGACGAACGAGTTCGACGTGAGGATGTTCATGATGATGTCCTGTGATCCGCGCTCTTTCGCGACGTCGGGATCGTGGTGCACGACCTGGTAGTCACGAGTCGCGATCGCGGTCGAGACGATGAGGGTGCGAGTGAGCGGAACGTCGAGCGACGGTAGGACGTCGCCCACGTTCACCGATGCGAACGAACGGGTGTCGGGAAGTCTGGTGGTGGTCATGTGAGTTCCTGTCAGGTGCGGGCGATCAGTTGTCCGAGGCGGGCAAGATGAGAACTGGCCGAGCCGAGCTGGTTGGCGAGTTGGATGCCCCACAGGAAGTAGCGGTGCACGGGGTAGTCGACGTCGGCTCCGATGCCACCGTGCAGATGCTGTGATGCGGTGACCACCTGCTGCGCTCCCTCGCTACCCCAGTAAGCGGCGACTGCCACGTCGCGTCGGGCGTCGAATCCCTCGGCCAGACGCCACGCCGCGTTGAGGGCGGTCACTCGCATGGCTTCGGTCGTGATGTAGCCGTCGGCGGCACGTTGAGTCGTGGCCTGGAAGGCCGACAGCGGCTTGCCGAACTGCTTGCGGGTCGACAAGTACGACGCCGTCATGGCGACCGAACCTTCGGCTACACCCACCTGAATGGACGCGAGGGCCACCACGGCGTGTTCGAAGGCCGAACGCAACATCTCGCCGCCGTCGTGTTCGCCCGTGCCGTTCGAGTCGACACCGAGAAGTGCGGTGACCGGCAAGGTGCAGTCGATGTCGAGATGAGCCTGCGGTTCGAGATTGGTGGTGGTGACCGGAACGACCGTCACACCGGGGGTGTCGAGGGGCAGGAGGAGAAGTGCGGGTCGGTCGTCCTCTCGTCGCACCGATATCAGAGCGACGTCGGAGTGCTGGGCGAAAGGAACGGCCGGCTTGGTGCCGGTGACTTTCACCGTGTCACCGGTGAGGACCGCAGTCGTATTGGGACGCGTGATGTCGTTCGCGCCGAACTCGGCGAGACCGAGAGTGACCACCGTGCTTCCGTCGGCCACGCCGTTCAGGAATGCCCGTTGTTCGGCGGTCCCGTAGTCGGCGACGGTGAGCCCGACCACACCTGTGGTCCAGAGGGGAACCAGAGCGACGTGGCGACCTTGAGCCATGAGGGCGAGCGAGAGTTCGACCGGACCGAATCCGCTTCCCCCGTTCTCCTCGGGGATGCACAAGGCCTGTACGCCGCTGGCGGCCAGTTGCGACCACGTCTCGCGATCGAAGCCGTCGCCTTTCTCGATGCTCTTGACCCGATCGACCGTGGACTGTCCGGCGAAGATCTGTTCGGCGAGGTCGCGGACGACCTCCTGCTCTTCACTCAGTTCGAAGTTCACTGTGCGCCTCCTGCCTTCGTTCCTTCGATCACTGCAAAGGGAAGTTTGGTGTCGGGATCGGTCGCCTCGATCATGATGCCGACACGAGCACCGACTTCGAGACCTTCGGCCGAGTTGCCCGAGACGTTCATGATCATGCGCACCGTCATGTCGTCGGGACGCGCGTCAGCCGGCGGATCGATGTCGACCAGCAGAATCGGCAGCGGATAGTCGAAGCTCGGGATCTGCGGATAATGCGTGATCACGAAACTGTGGATCGTGCCCGACATCGGCATGTCGATCTCGGTCCACGAGAGCGAATGGCACGACGGACACATGGGGCCGGTGGGGAAGCGGAGCTTCGAGCAGTCGGCGCAGCGCTGCGCGAGAAGCCGTCCCTCGTTCAGGCCGTCGAACCACCACTTGTTGTCGAACGTGGTGGCCGGACGCGGGCGCGGCGGTTTCGGCTTGGTCGCCGGAGCCTTGGCCTTGGGTCGGAACCGGAAGATGCGAAACATCATCTGGCCGACCAGCTGATCGTCGGCGTCGTAGTAGTCCTGGCGGGTGGTGACGAAATGCCCGGTGCCGAGTCCGGTGGTCTTCTCGTCGCTGATGGTGTCGATGACCGTGCGCATCGTGAGTCGGTCGCCGGGGCGCAGGTAGCGGTGGTACACCTGATCGCTGTTCGTGCCGACCACACTCGTGAATCCGCGCGAGAAGAGGAGCTGGTTCATGCGCTCGTAGGGTCCGTCGCCGTCGCGCTTCGGGCCGTCGATGCCGACCATCACCCACGACTGCAACATGGTGGGTGGCGCGACGACGCCACCGTGCACGCTCTGGGCGGCCAGATCGGCGTCGGTGTAGACCGGGTTCTTGTCGCCAACCGTCTCGACGAGGTGGCGGATCATCGGCGCGTTCACGAGATCGGGTGCCGGTTCGGGCGGTCCGATTTCCAGGCCGACGTACGTCTGCAGTTCGGCGAAGAAGGCGGCCTTCGCTTCGGGTGTCTCGTCGACGACGATGTCAGTACTGGTGGAAGTCATGGTTCTCGAGTGCTTTCTGGCGGGTGATTCGGCGGGAGCGGTCAGGCGCGCGTGAGTGCGCTCCAGGGTCGGTCCTTGTCGGGTTGAGGTTCACGAGGCAGACCGAGGCCTCGCTCGGCGATGATGTTGCGCTGAATCTCGTCGGTTCCACCGCCGATACGGATGGCGAACTGCGAGAGCAGGTGCTGACCCCATTGATTGTCGTGGGGAGCGTCCTCGCCCCACAGCGTGAAGCCCGGGCCGACGATCTCGGCGGCGAGATCGGCCGTGAGCCGCCAGTGATTGGCGTAGGCCAACTTCAGCGTGAGCATCTCGGGTCCCGGCATGCGCTTCTGGCTCATGGCCGTCCTCATCCGGAAACCGAGAAAACGTAGATTCTCGGAGCGGATGTGTGCTTGGGCGAGGCCTTGACGGACTCGAGGATCGTCGGCCAGCCCGCGCTCGCGGGCGATGTCGGCGAGTTGCTGGACGGTCCAGCCGCCACCACCCGAACCGATGTGGCTGCGCTCGTTGCTGAGAGTCGTCTGGGCGACCTTCCAACCGCCGTCGACGTCGCCGAGGACGTTGGCATCCGGAATACGAACGTCGCTCAGGAACACTTCGTTGAAGTGCTGGACACCGGTGATCTGCGTGATCGGGCGGATGTCGAGTCCGGGGGTCTTCATGTCGAGAATGAAGTACGTGATGCCGGCGTGCTTGGGTGCATCGGTGTCGGTGCGGGCGAGGAGAATCGCGTAATCGGCGAACTGGCCGAAACTCGTCCACACTTTCTGGCCGTTGACGACCCACTCGTCGCCGTCGCGAACGGCGCGGGTACCGAGCGACGCCAGATCGCTTCCCGAACCCGGTTCGCTGAACAGCTGGCACCACACTTCGTCGCCGCGCAAGATGGGCGCCAAGTGGCGTTCTTGCTGTTCGGGAGTTCCGTGGGCGATGAGAGTGGGGCCGACCATCCCGATCGACACGGCAAAGGCGCCGGTCGACACATCGAAGGCCGCCATTTCCTCGGCGAAGATCGCCGCCTGGATGGCGCTGGCGCCCCGCCCCCCGAACTGTTTCGGCCAGGTGATCCCGGCCCACCCGTTCTCGAAGAGAACGCGCTGCCAGTCGCGGCACTTCTGGATGTGGCCGGCGAGATCGTGTTCGCCGAGTTCCCCGGCTCCTTCCGACTTCAAGCGGGCGTGTTGGCCGAGCCAGGTCCGCGCTTCGACCCGGAAAGCGGCCTCGTCCGGTGTGTCGCCGATGTGCATGTGCGTGCCTGTCTCCCCTGGCTGGACGGTTTCTGACAGTCTGTCAGAAACGTCTGAGAGCTCCCCCATGGGGACGCTGCGCTCAGTCGGGCCAGGCCGCCGAACCCTCGAAGAACACCAGGTCGTCCCGGCTCGTGAGCAGGTCGCGACCGACCGAGGTGTCGAGAACCTCGGGCCAATGCCGGCGCAGGTCTTCGAGGGTGAGGTCGGGTCCGCCCGACCACCCTGGATGGCCGACCGTCGAGATCAGGGAGGATCGGCCGGCCCCAGCCGTGACGATGCGACCCGTGACGTCGATGTCGTCGTGCACGAGCCAGCAGGCGGCCGGGCTGCACGCCGAGGGCGGGAAGTTCTCCTCCATCCAGCGCCGGGTGTCCTCGTGCGGATTGAGGGCCGCCGATCGCGTGTAGCCGATGGGCATCAGACAGTTCACGGTGATGCCGTGTTCGGCACCCTCGTTGGCCAGTGACCGGGTGAGGCCGATCAGTCCGGCCTTGGCGACCGAATAGGCGGGCATACCGAGCGAGCCGATGGCGGCCGCCGACGAGGTGACGAGAATACGACCGAACCGGCGGGTAACGAAGTGTGGCCAGGCGGCCTGACACATGTTCCAGGTGCCGACCAGATGGGTGGACAGGATCGTGTCGAGTTGGCGCTCGGTCGTGTCGACGAACGATCCGGTGGGTCCGCCTCGCCCGGCGTTGTTGAGCACGATGTGCAGATCGCCGAATCGTGCGATGGCCGAATCGACGATGGCGCGGGCGGCCTCGGCATCGGCCACCGAACGAGTATCGGCCATCGCCGTACCGCCGGACGACTCGATGTCGGCGACCGTCGCCTCGGCGTGTTCAGGCGAGACGTCGTTCACGATCACCCGGGCCCCGCGCGACGCGAGGAGAAGAGCGTGCTCGCGTCCGAGGCCGCGGCCGGCTCCGGTCACGATCGCGACGCGATCGTCGAAGCGAACGTCGTTCATGTGTCGACACCGTACAGTTCTCGTCGTGGCTCGGAGACCTGTCGTCATGATCACCGGAGCGAGTCGAGGTATCGGGCGCGCCGTGGCGGTCGATCTGGCGGCCCGAGGTTTCGACCTGGTCCTCACGGCACGTTCGATCGACGGCGGAGCGACCTTCGACGGAACGTCTCGCCACGACGATCTGGCCGGGGTGCCGTTACCGGGTTCTCTCGTCGAGACCGCATCGACGTGCTGCGCCGCCGATTCGGCGTGTCGAGTTCTGAACGTTGCGATGGATCTCACCGACGAGGAGAGCGTGCGGTCGGCGGCTCGCTCGGCACTCGCCGAATTCGGGCGGGTCGACGCGCTGGTGTCGAACGCGATCTATCAGGGGCCGGGTGTGAACGATCCCTTCGCCGACCTACCGATCGAGTTGCTGCGCAAGGTCATCGAAGGCGATGCGGTGGCACCGATCGTCCTGCTCTCGGAGTTGTTGCCGACGATGCTCGCTTCGAAGTCAGGAGTCTTCGTACATCTCACCTCCGGCGCGGCAACCCTCGTTCCGAAGGCCCCGACCGGACGAGGCGGTTGGGGAGTCGCCTACGCAATGGCCAAAGGGGCGGCCCATCGCATCGCCGGTGTGTTGCACGCCGAACACTTCGACGACGGGATCCGGGCCTACAGCCTCAATCCCGGACACGTGACCACCGACGTGATGCGTCAGCGGGCCGAACGCGCCGGACGTGAAGTCACCGGACAGGGGCCCGACGACACCGTGGCGGCGATCGCCTGGTTGCTCGCCGGTGGTGATGACGCGATGGCGATGTCAGGGAAAGAAGTCGTGGCGCGCGACGTGGCAGCGCAACTGCGCTGACCACCGTTCAGCGCGAACGAAGGCGATCGACGGCCGTGGCCAGCAGTCGATCGTGATCGTCGTTGGGCGGCGGCGCGACGAGGATGCCGTCGGCGGTGTCGCCGAACCACTCCATGGCGACGTCGGGGAGTTCGTCGTACGTGGCTTGTGGGACGAGGGTGTCGAGGACGTCGTCGGTGATCAGATCGGCGAGGTCGCCCCAACGTTGTTCGCGGATGAGCGCGCGCAGTCGGCCGGCGAGTTCGGCCCATCCGAACAGCTCGAGTGTTCGTTCGTAGGCCGGTGTGGAGTACAAGAAGGCGAGCAGGCGACGGTTGTGCTCGCGCCGTTCGTCGATGTCGGCCCGAGTCGCGCCGAGAATCCATTGCGTCCCGACCACGAGTTCGACGTCGCCGATGGACCGACCGGCCTTCTCGGCTCCGGTGGCGAGTCCGGGGCGACACACCTCGCGCAGATAGCGCGGATGGCTGTTGGTGGGGTGGGTGACGAATCCGTCGGCGATCGCGCCGGCGGTCTCGACCAACTTCTTGTTCACGCCGCCCATCCAGACGCTGGGACGCGTGACACCGTCGGGCAGAGGGTCGGGGGTGAAGTTCGGTGTGAGAAGGGTGAGGTCGTAGTGCTCGCTGCGATAGTCGAGAGGGGCCGTGCCGTCGAAGGCTCGCCAGCAAGCTCGCACGGCGCCGATGTGGTCGCGCAGGCGTCCGACCGGATCGTCGAACTCGGCGCCGAACCGACGTTCGATGTGTGGGCGGATCTGGGTACCGAGGCCGAGTTGGAAGCGCCCGTTCGACGTCTCGGCGAGATCCCAGGCCGAGTAGGCGACGGCCATCGGACTGCGAACGAGGGCGAGCGCGACCGATGTGCGCACGACGAGGTCGGTCGTGGACTGCAGCGCGACGAGCGACACGAGGAACGGATCGTGCACCGTCTCGGCGACGTGCAGGCCGTCGTAGCCCAAGGCTTCGATGCGGCGCGCGTGGGCCGGAACGTCGCGCAGTGCGAGTCGGGGATCCATGCCGGCGTACACCTTCATGAGGAGCCCTTCATGAGGAGCCGCCGAATCTCTTGGTGGCCCACTGGCGGGCGCGCTGGTTCTCGAGGGCGAAGGCGTCGTCGGAGTCACCGAGCGGGCGGACGGCGTCATAAAGCGCGCGAGTCTCGGCCGCCGCGTCGGCGTGCGTGGAGGCGATGGCGTGGCCGATCTCGACGGCGCGCTCGACCAATCGGTCGTGTGGTGTGACCTCGACGACGAGACCCCATGCGAGCGCAGTCGCGGCATCGACGAATTCGCCGGTGAAGCTCATGTAGCGGGCGCGGCCCGGTCCGATCAGCCGGGGTAGAAGGACCGTGAGTCCCCAGCCGGGAGCCATGCCGACTTTCGTGTGGGTGTCGGCGAAGCGGGCTCGCTCGGAAGCCACGAGGAAGTCACACGCCAATGCGATCTCGAAGCCGCCGGTCACCGCAGCTCCGTTGATCGCTCCGATGATCGGCACGCGCGTGGGCGGAAGGGCCCCCCAATAGCCGGGATGAACGTTCTCGCCCCTCTTCTTGCCACTCGTGACGTCGCGCAGGTCGAACCCAGCACAGAAGGCGGGGTCGGATCCGGTGAGCACGATGGCCCTCACCGTGTCGATGGCGTCGCAACGCCGAATCACCTCGGGCAACGCGCGACCCAACTCGGCGTCGATCGCGTTCCGCGCCTCGGGTCGATTCAAGGTGACGACCGCAACTGTGTCGTTCGCAATGATCTCGGCCAGAACCGTGCTGCTCATCGTCGCCCCCTTCTCATGATGTTTCGTCGGCATCTCGTGTCCGACTGGTTCTGACATAGTGTCAGAAGAGCCGCGGTCTCCGTCGACCGGCGGTCATCGATCGTGAGAGGGGGAGACATGGGGCGTTGGAGTCGCGAGGAGTTGCAGAGTGCCCACGACAATTTCGTGGCGGTGGCCCATCGTTCGGCCCAAAGCGGCGACTGGCGGCCATGGAGCGAGTTGTTCACCGAGGATGCCGAGTACGAGGAGCACCTGTACGGCAAGTTCCACGGCCGCGAACAGATCCTCGCCTGGATCACGAAGACGATGGATCGTTATCCGAGCAGCCACATGCGCGAGTTCCCTCACGATTGGTGCGTGTGCGACGAGGAGAAGGGTTGGTGGATCTGCCAGATCCAGAACCGCTTCGACGATCCGGGCGACGGCGAGGTGTATCAATCTCCGAATGTCACGATCCTGCAGTACGCGGGAGACATGAAGTTCCGACGTGAGGAGGACGTCTACAACCCGGCCAACTTCGCTCCGGTCGTGGAAGCATGGATGGCCGCCCGCGAACGGCATCACAAGGAAGGCAACGCATGAAGTTCTGGTGCGCAACGGCGTTCATGAAGACGAAGCAACTGGTGCACATCGCGCAGTTGCTCGACGAGGCGGGCTACCACGGCCTCATGGTCAGTGATCATCTCGTGTACCCGAAGAATCTCCAGTCGAAGTACCCGTACTCACCGCACCCCGACGGCCGCCCGATCTGGGATCCCGAGACCGCCTGGCCCGATCCGTGGGTGCTGATCGGTGCGATGACGAGTGTGACGACGCACCTCAACTTCACGACCAACATCTACGTGGCCGGACACCGACCGCTTCTGCAGTTGGCCAAGGAGATCGCCACCGCATCGGTTCTTTCCGACGGCCGGGTGGCACTCGGTGCCGGTGCCGGCTGGATGAAGGAGGAGTTCGACCTGCAAGGCCAGGACTTCTCGAACCGCGGCAAGCGACTCACCGAGATGATCCAGGCGCTGCGCGCCATGTGGGCCGGTGGCTGGGTCGAGTTCCACGGCGACTACTACGACGTTCCTCCGGTGACGATGGAGCCGAGTCCGCCGAAGCCGGTGCCGATCTACGTCGGTGGGCACACCGATGCCGCGTTGAAGCGTGCGGCCCGAGTCGGCGACGGTTGGATCGGCAACGCGTACCCGTGGGAAGAGGCCGAAGTGCACATCGCGAAGTTGAAGGGATACCTGCGCGAGTACGGGCGCGAGAACGACGACTTCGAGATCATCTGCGGTCTGTACGCCATGCCCACCGCCGATCTGTACAAGCGTGCCGAAGAAGAGCTCGGCATGACCGGAACGTTGTGCATGCCCTGGGCACTCGGCAACCCATCCGCCGGCGATCACGCCGGACTGGCCGAGATGTCGGCGGCCTACAAGCCCTTCATCGACGACTTCGCGACCAACGTCGTGTCGAAGTGCCAGTGATCGGTTGACGCCGAGGATCGACGTCTCGGCTGACTCAGCCGGGCCAGACGATCGACTGCATCTCGGTGTAGCAGTGCAGTCCGAAGTCGCCGCCGTCGCGACCGACGCCGCTCATCTTGAAGCCGCCGAAAGGTGCTTCATGATTGCGTTGGGCGGTGTTGACGCCGACGTTGCCGCTGCGGAGTTGGCGAGCGATGCGGTAGGCCCGATCGGAGTCCTGCGAGAACACGTAGTCGTACAGTCCGAACTCGGAGCCGTTGGCGATGGCGATGCCCTCGTCTTCTTCATCGAAGGGAACCACGACCACGACGGGGCCGAAGATCTCTTCTTTCACCGGTGTCATGTCGGGACGACAACCGGCGATGAGTGTGGGTGCGACGTAGTAGCCGCGGTCCATGTGCGAGGGACGGCGCCCGTCGACCACGATCTCGGCTCCTTCGGCGGCCCCGGCGGCGATGTACGACTCGATGCGATCGCGCTGCGCACCCGAGATGACCGGCCCGACCAAAGTGTCGGCGTCGGTGGGAGCACCGACTTTGAGGTGTGGTGCGACGTTGGCGAGGGCCGACACGAGCTCGTCGTAGCGTGAACGATGCACCACTGCCCGTGTGGGCGCAGTGCAGATCTGTCCGCTGTGGAAGGCCCATACGCTCTGGATCGCGCCCACGGCTTTGGCCACGTCGGCGTCGTCCATGACGAGGGCGGCGCCTTTGCCGCCGAGTTCGAGCAGTTGACGCTTCATGGTGGCGGCGCCGGCCTGCATGATGCGGACACCGACAGCAGTCGAGCCGGTGAACGACACCATGTCGACGTCGGGCGAGGTGGTGAGAGCCGCAGCTGGCTCGGGCTTCGACGACGTGACGATGTTGATGACTCCCGGCGGGAAACCGACCTCGTGCATGATCTCGGCCAGTTCGATGACGGCGAGCGGGTCCTGCGGAGCCGGCTTCATGACGACGGTGCATCCGACGGCCAGGGCCGGCGCGATCTTTCCGGCCATGTTGACGACCGGGAAGTTGTAGGGCGAGATGCACGCCACGACACCGACCGGCTGTCGTTGAACGACTCCACCGATGAGTCCGCCGGGCGCGAGCGGAGTCGCCTGCATCGGTGACGGGGGGAGTGCGATGTCGAGACTGCGTGTGGCGCTTCGTGCGTAGCGCTCGAAACGTTCGATGGCCACCGGTACCTGCATGCGCGAACCGACCTGTGCGGTGGCGCCGGTCTCGCTGATGATGAGCGGGACGAGGTCGGCCTGTCGCTCCTTCAACTTGTCGGCGACGGCCTGCAGCAGTCGGGCTCGCTCGGCGGGGGGAGTGCGCCACCAGGCCGGAAAGGCGCGTTGCGCGGCGCGCGCGGCCTCGTTGGCCTGTTCGACGGACGCCTCGGGTGCGTGACCCACCACTTCTTCGGTGGCCGGGTTGATGATCGGGGTCGTGCCCTCGGCCCCGTCGACCCATTGGCCGTCGATGAGAAGTCGGTAGTGCTTGTCGGTGGCTGCGGTCATGAGCTCCCCCTCGGAACGGTCCGGCGCCAAGGCTACAATCTGACGAGTCGTCAGATTTCATCGCTCGGCGGTCTGCGGATGGCCGGGCGACTGCGGGAAGTGGAGAAGCTCATGCTCGACATCGTCATTCGCGGCGGACTGGTCATCGACGGAACCGGAGCGCCGGCCCGGCGGGCCGACATCGGGGTGAAGGACGGGCGCATCGTGGCCGTCGGAACGGTCGACGAAGCAGCGGCCGAGGTGATCGACGCCGACGGACTCATGGTCTCACCCGGTTTCGTCGACCCGCACACGCACTACGACGCCCAGTTGCTCTGGGATCCGACGGCGAGCCCGTCGAGTGTTCACGGCGTGACCACCATCATCGGCGGCAACTGTGGTTTCACTCTCGCTCCTCTTCTTCCCGGCGACGCCGACTACTTGCGCAAGATGATGTCGAAGGTCGAAGGCATGCCGCTCGCTGCACTCGAGAACGGCACCGACTGGTCGTGGGAGACCTTCGCCGACTACCTCGGTCGACTCGAAGGCAAGGTGGCGGTGAACGCCGGATTCCTCGTGGGGCATTGCGCGATCCGCCGTTACGTGATGGGCCCGCAGGCCGTGGGTGACGAAGCGTCGGCCGATCACATCGGGGCCATGCGTGCCGAGTTGGCCCGGGCTTTCGAGGCCGGCGCGCTCGGTTTCTCGTTCACCAACAGCACCTCGCACAGCGACGGCGACGGAGAACCGGTGGCCAGCCGCTGGGCGACGCACGACGAATTGATCGCACTGTGCGAGGAGACCGGCCAGCACGAGGGAACCACACTCGAAGGCATCGTCCCCGGCTGTCTCGATCGTTTCGAGGACGACGAGATCGAATTGCTCGGGCGGATGAGCGCGGCGGCCAATCGCCCCATGAACTGGAACGTGCTGACCGTCGATTCACGTGAGCCCGACCGTGTACCGCGTCAGATTTCGGCTTTCGACCGGGCAGCCGAGCTGGGTGGCAAGGTCGTGGCGCTCACGATGCCGGTTCAGGTGCCGATGAACATGAGCTTCCTCAACTTCTGCGGTCTGTGGCTGCTTCCGGGTTGGCAGAAGATCCTCGGTGTGCCGGTGGACGAGCGCGTCGAGCGCCTGCGTGATCCTGATACCCGCCTCAAGATGCTCGAGTCGAGCCAGTCGCCCGAAGCCGGTGTGTTCCGCCGTCTCGCCGACTGGGGCGAATACGTGATCGGCGACACCTACTCGGCGGCCAACGAAGGCCTGTCGGGGCGGATCGTGCGCGACATCGCCGCCGAACGCGGAACGAGCAATTTCGGAACGCTGCTCGACATCGTGATCGCCGACGAACTGTGCACGATTCTGTGGCCCATCCCGCAGGACAACGACGACGAGTCGTGGCGGATGCGCGCCGAGCTGTGGCAGGACCCGCGGGCGATCATCGGCGGCTCCGACGCCGGTGCCCACCTCGATCGCATGTGCGGCGCGCCTTACCCCACACGTTGGATCGCCGACTGTCTGCGTGGTCGCAAGCTGGTGTCGGTCGAGCATGCGGTTCGCATGATGACGACGGCCCCCGCGCAGTTGTTCGGGCTCGTCGACCGTGGCGAGATCCGCGAAGGCGCATTCGCCGATCTGGTGGTGTTCGACCCCGAGACCATCGGCTCGGAGGACGCCCGACTGGTGACCGACCTGCCGGGCGACTCGTCGCGACTCACGGCGGGATCGTTCGGTGTGAAGCGGGTGATCGTGAACGGAACGGTGATCGTGGAGGACGGCGTGGCGAACGGGGCGACCCCGGGCACGGTCCTGAAGTCCGGCCGCGACACCTACACCGTCACCGCCCACTAACCCCCCCCATTTCGCCCACCGTGTTGCGGTGGTGAACCCGTGAGGTATCTGCGCAACAGAGTGGGTACTTTTCGAGGGGTTTCGCTCACACATCAGAATTGTGACGAAGCGGATTGCGGGATTGGTGGCGGCGGCGGAAGCTCGCAATGGGCTGATACTCCTCGAGGACTTCAAGGAGCTCGGGATCGGCGCGTCGGCGAGGTACAAGCTGAAAAAAGACGGAGTGATCCGACCAGTTCATCGTGGCACCGTGTTCGCGCTGGGACGGGCGCCTCTCGACATCGCAGCAGAAATTGCGGCGGCCTGCTGGGCAGTTCCGAACTCGTGGGCATCAGGTAGTACAGCGGCTGAATATTGGGGGATCAGGCGTATTCCTCGAGGTCGACTCGAGCTCTCCACTCATTCGAATCGAACTCCGCGAATGAGTGGTATCAGGATCCGACGAACGAACTTTCCCGATGTCGAGTTCTTCCACCCTGTCAGCGGAGGTGCAGTGAGTACGCCTCGGCAGACACTTTTCGAGATCGCCTTCGAGACTGATGACCGAACTTTGTTGTCTGCGTATGAGGACTGCCTGAACAAGGGCTTGATCACCCAGGCGAGCATGAGGGAATTCGGGAGCAAGGTTGTGAAGATGGGCCGTCCCGGATCCACTCGCTTCAAACGCGTGATTCTCGGTCGGCCTGACGACCTGCCAGTGGCGATGAGTCATCCGGAGTTGGTCCTGGCAGTAGCTTTGGAAAAGGAAGACGGTCGCTGGGAACGGCAGGTCGGCATCCCCATTCCAGGTGGGTCGAGGATTCGAATCGATGTCGCCCGGCCCGAAATCCGGCTCGGAGTCGAGGTAGACGGAAGTCACCACGAAACCGAGATCGGAGTTCGAAGCGACAAGAACCGGGACCTCGCTGCTGCAAGGGTCGGGTGGCAGATTCTCAGGATTTCGACAGGGGATGTCGAGACCGATCTCAAGAGTGTTGTCAGGCAGATCCTCGACGTCGCCTCGCATCGCCAACGCCTCTTCGGTTGAGCGCCACAAGTCAACACTCTGTTGCGGTAATGAACTCCTGGGACATCACCGCAACAAGGTGTGAGAAAAGCGTGGGGCGGGGCTCGGGTCGAAACCCTTGCCCCGCCCCACGACGAGAAGCCTCAGCCCTGCGGTGAGGGCGTCAGGTCAGCGGATGGACACCCAATCGCTGATCACGATGCCGCAG
>CAZTPF010000012.1:42075-56926 GCA_964614655.1 uncultured Bifidobacterium sp. | reverse complement strand
GTGTAGGCGAACAACCATTCCTCGAGAGGAAGATCGAGGCCGGTTCCGAGCTGCGGCCACTGAGGAGCATGGATGTGCGTGTCGATCAGGCCGGGAAGCAGGCGCTCTGATTCTTCGAGACGCACGAGCCGGCGGGCTGACGACACGAGATCATCGGCTCGCTGGTCACCGATGGGCGCCACATCGACGATCACACCCGTCGTATCGACAGCGATCACGTGATCGGCGAGAACGTCGAGACGATCAGCGCGCGGCGCGTGATACGCCGTTCCGACCACGACGAGATCGACGTCCACCGACATGTGCCGAGCGTAGTCAGCGTGGTGTTTCGCAACCGTTTCGCGACAGTTTCCCGGAATTCACCAGATGGCGGACGGGACAGTCCTAGGTTCGAAGCATGCTCGCACTCACCCGTGACGAAGTGGTCTCCTGGCTTGGGGACATCGCCGTTCCTGCTCTACGAATTCTGGTCGTGGTCGTCATGGCCGAAGTCGCAGTGATCGTGCTGCGACGTACCACCCGCGCCGCCTTCCAAAAGCTCATCGAACGAGGCGACAGCCCTCTGATCGGATCACGACAAGTCCTGGAGAAGCTCGGCCTGGCCGATGGCGAGGCTCCGCCGAGAGATATCACGGTCAATCGAAATCACAAGCGTGTCGACGCACTGTCCGACATCACCAACAATTTGATCAAGGTCGTGATCTGGCTCGTCGCCATCTTCATGATCCTCGGCACACTCGGCATCAACCTCGGACCTCTCGTGGCCGGTGCCGGTATCGCTGGTATCGCGCTCGGCTTCGGCGCCCAGAGCATCGTCAAGGACTTCCTGAGCGGAATCCTGATGCTCGTCGAAGATCAATTCGGTGTCGGAGACATCATCGACGTCGGAGAAGCATCGGGAGTCGTCGAATCGCTGTCGCTTCGCACGACTCGACTCCGGTCGGTCGACGGAACCGTGTGGCACGTTCCGAACGGAGAGATTCGCCGGGTCGGCAACATGAGCCAGGGTTGGTCACGATCGGTCATCGACGTCGGGATCGGATACGGGTCCGACATCGATCGTTCACTGTCAATCATGAACGACGTCGCGACGACGATGTCCACCGAGGAGCCGTGGTCGACCAAATTCCTCGAGCATCCCGAGATCCTCGGTGTGCAGGATTTGGGGGACTCGTCGGTGGTGCTGCGAATGTGGGTCGTCACCGAGCCGGCGACCCAGTGGGAGGTCTCTCGTGAATTGCGTCGCCGCATCAAGTACGCCTTCGACACGGCCGGTATCGAAATCCCCTTCCCGCAGGTGACCGCCCACCTTCGACAGGATTGAGGACCATCGTCCCGATCCCAGAGACGCCCACGTCTCTAGGTTGAACGGGTGCCGACGAGCTCGACTGCGGCGATCGACGTCGTCGAACTGACCAAGTACTACGGACGGCATCTCGGTGTCGAAGACGTGACCTTCGACGCCGCCTACGGCGAGGTCCTCGGCTTCCTCGGACCCAACGGCTCAGGAAAGACCACCGTTCTGCGCACGGTCGTCGGACTCCTCCGGCCGACCGCCGGGCACGTCCTCGTCGGTGGAACGGCGACGTCGGCCGACCCTCGACAGTGGCGCGCGTCGGTCGGCTATCTGCCCGGTGAACTCGCACTGCCCTCCAACATGACCGTGCAGAGATTCCTGAGTTTCCTGACTCGGTTGCGAGGGCAGAACTGCGACGTCGAGATCGATCGTCTGTCCACCCGCCTCCGCCTCGATCTGACAGCTCGCATTTCTGGACTGTCGAAAGGAAACCGCCAGAAGGTCGGAGTGGTACAGGCACTGATGCATCGTCCGAAAGTCCTGATTCTCGACGAACCGACGTCGGGTCTCGACCCGATCGCACAGGACGAGTTCGCACGGATCGTCGACGAACGTCGAGACGACGGAGCCGCAATCGTTCTCTCGACCCATGTTCTCCACGAAGTGGAAGCGGTCGCCGATCGGGTCGTGATCCTCGACAAGGGTCGGGTACTCGCGGTCGACACCGTCGATCGTCTCCGTGAACGCATCGCCACCGAGATACGACTCAGCTTTTCGGACGAGGTCGACCTCGTCCGCTATCGCAACTGCCCCGGAGTCACGAGTGTGCACGCCGAAGGTCACGACGTGATCGTGCGCGCCGTCGCCCCTCACACCGATGTCCTCCGTCTCGCCGTCGACGACGGCGTCGTGAAGGTGGTGTCGCACGAAGCGACTCTCGCCGACGTCTTCATCGCGATCACCCGGTCGAATCATGCGGCTTGACGCGATCGTCGGGAAGTCTCTCCGCGATCGATGGAAGAGCTTGGTGGCCTGGCAGGTCGGATTGTTGGCGCTCGTCACCGTTCAGATGGCGGTGTATCCGACCGTGCGCGACACGTCGACCGATTGGGAAGGAGCCGTCGAATCGTTCCCCGAGGCACTCCGCGAGATCCTGCGCCTCGAGGACTACACCTCCCCCACGGGATATCTCTCGACCGAGTTGCTCTCGTTCGTCGTTCCCTTCATCTTCATGACCCTCGGTGCGACATGGGGTGCGCGTGCCACTGCCGAGGAAGAGGAGGCCGGAACCGCCGACATCACATGGTCGCTTCCCATCACCCGTCGGCGATACCTGGCTAGTCGCTGGGCGAGTGGAGCGCTGGTCGTCGCAACAACAGCGCTTCTCTTCGCCACTTCGCTCTGGGTGGGCAATCTCGTTCTCGACATGAAGATCGCGGCCGGACAATTCGCCAACGTCGCCCTCATGCTTTGTCTCACCGGCCTCACCAGTTTCGCCCTCGCCGCGGCCGTCGGAACCTCGACTGGCCGGCGGAGCATCGGCCTCGGGGTCGCGTTGGTCGTCCTGATCGCCGGCTTCGTCTTCTACTCGTTGGCTCCCCTTGTCGACTTCTTCGGATCGATCAATCCCTACAACCCTCTCCAATGGATGCTCGGTGCTCGACCTCTCACCTCAGGTGTGTCGCTCGGCTACCTCGTCCTGCTCGTTGCACTGACGCTCGCGGGTTTCGTCGTCAGCGACGCGACGTTCCGGAGACGGGACATCCAGGTCTGACCTGAGCCGGAGGGGTATCGTTCCGCCATGCCCGACAAGCCCCGGACCTGGACGTTCCTCAGCAATCACGCCCACGTCCTGGTCTGCCTGGCCACCGATCCCGATTCACGGCTTCGCGACATCGCCGCCGAGGTCGGGATCACCGAACGCCGTGTCAATGGCATCCTCGCCGATCTCGAAGCGGCCGGGATCGTGACCGTGTTCAAGTCGGGTCGACGGAACTCCTACAAGATCGATCGTCGAGCCCGACTACGGCATCCGCTCGAATCTCACAAGACCGTGGGTGACCTGCTGAAGGGTGTGCTCTGACGGGTCTCGACTCATGTCACACGACCCATTCAAGAGAAGTTGATTTCATGTAATCGAGGCCAGTAGTTTCGCCCGGTGCCTCTTTCGGAACTGATCGTCGACAACCTCACGTCTCCGGCGGTTCTCGCCTTCGTCCTCGGCATCATGGCCGTCGCCATACGCGGAGATCTTCGTCTCCCCGATCAGGTCTCCACTCTCGTGTCGATCTACTTGCTTCTGGCGATCGGCATCAAAGGAGGTACCCGACTTCGCGAAGCCGAATTCGCCGACATCTGGGGTCCGGTCCTCGCCACTGTGGCTCTCGGCGTGATCACACCGATCGTCGCCTTCGTCGCCGCCCGCCGAATCGGCCGCCTCAACACGACGAACGCCGCTTCCCTCGCCGCTCACTACGGTTCGGTGTCGGCGGTGACGTTCACTGCGGCCGAGGCGTTCAACAAGAACTCGGGGATCCTCGAAGAAGGTTTCCTCCCCGCGCTCGTCGCCATTCTCGAAATTCCCGGCATCGTCGTCGCCTTGGTGATCGCCAGTCGTCATCTCGGCTCCACTGTGAAGACTGCCCTTCACGAAGTGCTCACCGGAAAGAGCATTCTCCTGCTCGGTGGTGGTCTCGTGATCGGTGGCATCGGATCACGTGACGCTGTCACCGCAATCGAACCGTTCTTCATCACACTGTTCCCCGGATTCCTGTGCCTCTTCCTCCTCGATCTCGGGACTCTCGCCGGACAGCGATTCACCTACGTTCGTCGAGCGGGTGTTCGGCTCGTCATCCTGGCCATCGCGTTGCCGATCCTGTTCGGTGTTCTCGGAACCATTGCCGGAACCCTGGCTGGTCTGTCGGCTGGTGGTGCCGCTGTCCTCGCGATCATGTCAGCGAGCGCGAGTTACATCGCTGCTCCGGCCGCGGTACGCGTAGCGCTGCCCGAGGCCGATCTCGGGGTGAGTCTCGGCGCGGCGATCGGTGTCACCTTCCCCTTCAATCTCGTGATCGGCATTCCGCTCTTCAGCGAACTCGCACAGCAGATCGCCTGACGTTCGTTGACCGCCTCGAGTCGTGCACCATCCAGGGCGCCGGCGAGAAAGCGAGAAAATGTGCGCATGCGAACACGTACACACGAGAAGAAGTCAGCGGCCACACCTTCGAAGTTCTGGATCGTGGTCGTGGAGCGAGCCGACGACGCGGCGAGACGCGACCCGGGTCTCGCGCACGTGCACGTGTCGATCACGATCGCCGAACCTGGACCCCGCCTGGATTCCGTCTGGGAGCGCAGAAGGACGAAGTCGCCGGGAGTCTGGGGACCGATCCGCTACGACCTCATGGATCGTCGATCATTCGACGACCGGACCACCGCTCGACACCATCGACAGGCCACGATCGATCGTCTCACCCGTCTCGGACATGCCGTCAACGGAAACAGTCGGGTGTACCGCACGTACGTCCTGGAGCTCGACGGCTCGCAAAGGCCCGAGCACCTAGGCTGGCTGTACGTCGGTCAGACCTCGAAGACGTTCGAGGCACGTCTGGCCGAGCATCTCGACGCAACCAATCGTCTCGGAAGTGCGAAGGTCCGCAAGAACTTCGTACGAGCCCGCCTCGACCTGGCCGATGCCCAGGTGATCTTCGACCACGAGGAGGCACTCATGACCGAATCACGCCTCCGAGTGCGCCTCGAGAACCTCGGCTATTCGGTGGAGGGCGGCCAGGAGCGCTACGACCGCGCCCTCGCCGAAGAGTGAAATCCCTGTTCACAGGCATATTTTCGGTAATTCGTTTGCGGAGTCGTCGCTGACGTGGTTTCCTTCGAGACCGTTATGTCCATCTCCGTGCGCTCTTTCGACTCGATCTCCGGCTCGGCCGGCTCGTCGTCGCGTCTCGGTTCGATGTGGCAGAACGGCTCCGCAGCATCGCATGCCATGTATGCCAACGCTGCTGCGGCCGTGGCCTTCGTGAAGCCCGCCTTCACGGCGACCAAGCGCCCGCCCCAGCGGCTCGGAGAGCAACTCACGTAAGTCACACGACACGTCGAGACAGCCACCGAGGCCGCTGGGATCCGAAACCCGGCGGCCTTTTTCGTTGTCCCGAATCAGTACCCCACGACCATCACGACCATCACCAACAACACGAACGACACGGAGACCACCATGACCATCACCGACATCACCACTGACGCCACGATCCCGTCACCCGTTTTCGACGAAGCCGGCCCGATCGTGAAGCCCGTCGCCCGCTGCGGTGACGGTCACGGCACTCTCACCCCACTCTTCTTCAGCGACGACATCGTCGACATCGCCCGCGCCAAAGCGATCTGCGCACGATGTCCGCTCCGTGGACCCTGTCTCACCGGAGCGCTCGAACGCGCCGAACCCTGGGGAGTCTGGGGTGGTGAGCTCCTCGAGAACGGTCGAATCGTCCACAGCAAACGACCGCGTGGACGTCCGGCCGTACTGCCCCGGCCCACCTTGGTGATCGACGAGGATCGAACGATTCGCGCGATCACCGATCCGGCCGACAAGGGAGAGTTCGAGGTCGCCATTCGCGTCGCCTGATCTCCCACACTCGGCCTCGTTCACCAGCCGTCGATCTTCGGCGGAACTTTCACCACGGTTGCGGATGACGCATGACGAATCCGCGACTGATCGGGATCCCGGTCGTGATCGCCGTCTCGAATCCCCCGCGAGACGGCGGTCACGGCTGCGGCTCCCCGCCACCCGCCAGTGACGACTTCGAGGCAGTCGTTAGCCTGGCCTCGTGAGGAGCAGTCTTCGATCGATCGGTATCGGCCTGCTGATGGCGACGTTCGTTTTCTCCGCTTGCGGTTCTTCCTCCGACGGCGTCGAGTCGGTTCTCCTCGACGAACCCGGCGAGTATCAAGAGCCCGGAATCGCAGTCAATCAACCGGTCCGTGGCGAGCCCTTCGTAACGGCCGTCGTCCGAGGCTCCGACGGATCCGCCGTCGACGTGGCCGACCTCGTCGGTCGACCCTTGGTCGTCAACTTCTGGTTCTCGGCGTGCCCGCCCTGCAAACGCGAGATGCCCGCCATCGAAGAAGCCCATCTTCAGTACGGCGAATCGGTGACGTTCGTCGGGGTCAACCCGGTCGATACCGAGAAGCGAATGAACGATTTCGCGTCCGACATGAATGTCACCTACACGATGCTCAGCGATCCCGACAGCGAACTCCTGGTGGCCAACGGCATCGCCGCCTTCCCCACCACGCTTTTCGTCGACGCCGACGGCATCGTGGTCGAGCAGATCTCGGGTGAGGTCACTCTCGAGATGCTCGGTCAGGCGATCGAAGGACTCGTCTCGTGACGACGGCGCTGTGGGCGGCCACGAGCGATCGTCTGTGGCTCAGTTTCGGCAGTGGACTACTGGCCGCCGTCAACCCGTGCGGCTTCGTCCTTCTTCCCACCTACCTCATGTACTACCTCGGCCTGTCCGGGCGTCCCGGCGACACGCGCTCGTCGGAGGGCGCGGTGTCACGGGCTCTGGTCGTGAGTCTGTCGTTGTCGGCCGGCTTCATGTCGGTCTTCCTGGTGGTCGGATCGATCAGCCGTCTTTTCACCGACTGGATCAACCAGAACGCCAAGTACGTCTCACTCGTGATCGGTCTGGCGTTGGTCGCTCTCGGTGTCGCGATGCTGTTCGGCTACCGACTTCCACTGACGACGCCGAAACTCGACGTCGGCGGTCGAGCCAAGGACCGCACGGTTCTGTCGATGTTCCTCTTCGGAATCGCCTACGCAGTGGCTTCCATCGGGTGCACCATCGGCCCCTTCTCGGCCACGGTGCTCGGCACGATCGACACGTCGGGATTCGCCGCCGGTCTCGTGGCCATCGTGTTGTACGGCGGGGCGATGTCCCTTCTCGTCACGGCCCTCACGGTGTCGCTGGCCGTCGCCCAAGGCGGACTCCTGAAGATCCTGCGCAAGGGAATGACCTACGTCGAAATGGGCTCGGCTGTCGTCATGATCCTGTCGGGTCTCTACCTCGCGTGGTACTGGTTCAACGACATCCGCGAGAACTACGACGACGAGATCACCGGCAACGTGATCGGTTGGCAGGAGTCGCTCGCCAACTGGATCGACGGCAATCGCGGCAGCCTCGCTGTCGTGTTCGGCGTGGTGATGATCGCCGCTGTGTCGACGACCATCGTCCATCGTCGCCGACACAGCCACTGACATGTCTCGGTTCCGCGATCTTCTCGCTCATCCCGACGTCGAGGAGGTCTGCGTGCTGCGCAACCACGATACTCCCCGCACGCGACGAATCGGCTTCATGGCGTACCACGGTGGTGGGCTCGAGGCGATGACCGACGTGATCGCTCGCGAAGCGGCCGATCGATCGGGAGTCAGCTACTACGGAGTTCATCAGCCACCCGGTATGGAGGATCACATTCCTTCGATCGACGTGTCACCCGATCACTCTCCGGCACTCGCGTCGTTCATCGATCACGTCCACACCGTGATCACGATCCACGGGTACGGTCGGCGTGGACTCTTCTCGTCACTTCTGGTGGGCGGACGCCACCGCGAATTCGCCGAGCACATCGGTGAACATCTGCGCCGTAACCTGCCGGCCTACTCGATCGTCACCGACATCGATGCCATACCGAACGAACTGCGAGGCCTGCACTCGCGCAATCCGGTGAACCTTCCGCCGGGAGCCGGCGTGCAGATCGAACTACCACCACGCGTTCGGGGTTCGAGCCCGCTCTGGTGGGACTGGGAAGGTCCCGACGTGACCCCGCACACTCGCTCACTCATCGACGCACTCGCCGCTGCCGCCACTTCTTGGTGATTCTGGCGGCAAAATCCGGCGTTTTACGTGACGTTTTTGCCGCCAGTTTCACCAAGGGGTCAGGGGTTGAGGCGGGTGATCGACCAGGTGTTCGTCGACCCTGCGACGTAACGGAAGCGGTCGTGCAGTCGACTCGGTCGACCTTGCCAGAATTCGAACTCGGCGGGAACGAGACGCCACCCACCCCAGTGCGGTGGTCTCGGGACGGCGTCGGGGAATCGAATCTCCAACTCGTGCACGCGTTCTTCCAACGCGGCGCGGTCGGCCAGGGGTCGACTCTGTTCGGACGCCCACGCACCGATCTGGCTGTCACGGGGACGGGAAGCGAAGTAGGCGTCGCTCTCGGCGGGACTCAAGGTCTCCACCCGTCCACGCACACGAACTTGCCGATGCAGATCGAGCCAGGGAAACACCAGCGACGCCACAGGACGCCCGGCTAGTTCCAGCCCTTTCACACTCTCGTAGTTGCCGTAGAACGCGATGCCGTTCTCGTCGACGCCGCGAGCCAACACCACCCGTGCATCGGGGACTCCGTCGACACCCACTGTTCCGAGCACCATCGCATTCGGTTCGGCGACACCGGCCTCCACGGCATCGGCGTACCACCGGTGCCACATGGCGATGGGTGACGGATCGAGATCGTTGGCATCGAGACCGGCTGTCTCGTACTGAACCCGCCGATCACGCACATGGTCGTCGTGACGGTCGCTCGTTCGCTCCGACATCGACTCAGGCCGTGATGCGCTCGAGGCCGCGCATGTACGGCCGCAGGACCTCGGGGACGATCACACTGCCGTCGGGTTGGCGGAAGTTCTCGACGATCGCGGCCCACACACGGGGCACGGCGAGAGCCGAACCGTTCAGGGTGTGAGCGATCTCGGTGCCCTTCTGCCCGGCCCGGCGAAAACGGATGTCGGCACGGCGCGCCTGATAGTCGGCGAACCAACTCACCGACGACACCTCGAGCCACGAGTCGCATCCGGGTGCGTACACCTCGATATCGAAACTGCGGTGATGACTCTGACCCATGTCGCCGGTGCAGATTTCGATGATGCGATAGGGCAACCCGAGCGAGGCGATGGTTCCTTCGGCCCGGTCGACGAGTTCGGTGAGCAGAGCCGGCGACTGCTCGGGTGTGGCCAGAGCCAAAATCTCGACCTTGTCGAATTCGTGGGAGCGCAACATGCCACGCGTGTCGCGACCGGCCGAGCCGGCCTCACGTCGGTAGCACGAGGTGTAGGCCATGAGCCGCAGGGGCAACTGGGTGTCGTCGACCACCTCACCGGCATACATCGAGGTGAGCGGAACTTCAGCAGTCGGGATCATCCAGAGATCGTCACGCTCGATCGCATAGGCGTCGTCGGCGAACTTGGGTAGGTGACCGGTCGCCGTGAGCGTCGAGGTGCTCACCATGGTGGGCGGGCGGACCTCCTCGAACACGTCGGCGTTGCGGTCGAGAGCCAACTGGCACAGAGCACGGGCCAACGCGGCACCCGCGCCTCGCTGCATCGTGAACATCGAGGCGGCGATCTTGGTGGCCCGCTCGCTGTCGAGGATGCCGAGCTCGGCTGCCGTCTCCCAGTGAGGAACCCGCTGATGATCGGCGAACGACTCGGGCATCTGGATCGGGCCCTTCACCAACGGGTTCTCGTGATCTCCCGCTCCGTCGGGAGCATCGGGATGGGGAAGATTCGGGATACGAAGAAGAACCTCGCGCAGTTCGGACTGGACGTCGTCGGCCTGAGCGGCCAAGGCGTGCTCTTCGGCCCCGAGGTCACGGCTTTCGGCCTGCGCCGCCTCGGCGGCCGCCTCGTCTCCCGAGCGCTTGGCCAGACCAACCGCCTTCGACAGTTCGTTGACCTTGGCGCGAATGTCGTCGCGCCGAGTCGAGATCTGACGCGCCTGCACGTCGAGGGCGATCGCCACGTCGAGCTGCTCGAGCAACTCGGGTTTGTTCCGTCGAGCGAGCGACACCCGAACTCCGTCGGGATCGGTGCGCAGTAGCCGGACGTCGATCACAGGTAACGGAGGTTATCGCCCACCGTCGCAGCGAACCGGTGTCGGTTCGCGGTCGATCACACGGCACTAGCCTCGAACGAGTGAGTCAGGGAACAGCGACGACCACTTCTCTCGGCTCCCGTATCGTCTCGGGCTCGATCGAGAACGTCGTGGAGGTGCACGATCTCGTCGTTCGCTACGGCCGCGGTGACCGCGCCCTGACGGCCGTCGACGGGGTCTCGTTCACTGCTCGGGCCGGGCAGGTCACGGCGGTGCTCGGGCCGAACGGGGCCGGCAAGACGAGCACCATCGAGGTGTGTGAAGGACTCCGCCGACGAACCTCGGGAGACGTGCGCGTCCTCGGACTCGATCCGGCCGGATCGCGATCCACCCGTCGCGCGCTCAGCCGACGAGTCGGGCTCATGCTCCAAGAAGGCGGCGTCTACCCGTCGGCCCGGCCTCTCGACGTGCTGAGACAGCACTGTGGAATCCATCGTGTCTCCGACACGGGTGCTCCCCGCGATCTCCTCGAACTCGTCGGCCTCACCGATCGGGCCCGCACCCCGTGGCGACGTCTGTCGGGCGGAGAGAAGCAGCGTCTGTCGCTCGCCATGGCCCTCGTCGGCCGACCCGAGGTGGTGTTCCTCGACGAGCCCACCAGTGGAGTCGACGTGAACGGACGCGACACGATCCGTTCGATCATCACCTCGCTCACCGACCGAGGTTGCGGTGTGATCCTCGCGACCCACGAACTCGACGAGGCCGAGCGAATCGCCGACCGGGTGGTGATCTTCGACAAGGGACGCGTCCTCGTCGAAGGAACCCTCGACGACGTACGTCGAGCCCGACAGGCCGTTCGCTTGCGCACGGTTCGTCCGCTCGTGTTGAGCGACATGCCACCCAACATCGGCGACTGGCTGGTCGAAGTCGAGCCCGGCCACTACACGATCGAAGACGCCCCCCAAGGTCTGGTGGCTGCCCTCGCCGTCTGGTTGAGCGAACACGGAATCGACGTCGTCGAACTGCGAGCCGGGGTCGCGAGTCTCGAGGACGTCTTCAAGAAACTGACCGGAGACTCGCCATGAGCGGTCCGCTTCGCGCCCAACTCGGCGCCGAACTGCGCATCCTGTCGCGCAACGGTGAGCAACTGCTGCTGACGATCGTCATCCCGGTCCTCGTCCTCGTGTTCTTCGGGATCACCGACGTGTTGCCGAGTTCGCTCGACGACCACATGGACTTTCTCACGCCCGGCGTGATCGCTCTCGCCGTGATGAGTACCGCCATGGTGAGCCTTGGTATCGCCACCGGTTTCGAACGCAGTTACCAGGTGCTGAAGCGACTCGGTCCCACTCCCCTTGGCCGGCCTCGGTGGCTGCTCGCCAAGATCCTCACCGTGCTGGTGGTCGAGATCGTGCAACTCGTGGTTCTCGTCCCGGTGGCCATCGGCCTCGACTGGAACACCGACCGTGCCTCGTGGGGACTGGCCCTCGGAGCCGTCGCCCTCGGGACTTTCGCTTTCGGAGGACTCGGGCTGGCCATCGCCGGGCGCCTGCGAGCCGAGATCAACCTGGCCGCCCAGAACGGGCTGTACATCGTGCTGCTCTTGCTCGGGGGCATGGTCATCCCCTTCGACGAACTGCCCGGTCCACTGGCCGACGTCAGCCCCTATCTGCCGTCGGGAGCGCTCGCCGACGTCATGCGCGACACCTTGGTCGGCGCGTCCACCCAAGCCTCGACGTCGTGGGCCGTGCTCGGCTCGTGGGCATTGGCGGCCCCGGTGGTCGCCGCCTTCACGTTCCGTTGGGAGTAGTCGAACTCAGCTGCGCTCGGGTTCGCGTGCCGGAGCAGTTTCGGCGAACGCCTTTTCGACATCGGCTGTCGTGAGCGGTTCGCGTACGTAGGCCGACTCGTTCTCGGCCCGGAAGGTCTTGGCGAATTTCTGCACGAACAGCACCCCGATGATCGTCCAGAGGAACACCGCACCACCGAGTTTCATGATGGCGCCGGCAATCTGCTGGTCGTCGGTGACCGAGATTCCCCACACCCGCCACGGGATGTTGTAGTGCTTGTACACCACGCCTTCGGCAAAGGTGAGCCAGCCGGCCGGCACGGTGGCGACGACGCTGTTCATGAAGAGATAGATCATCTTGCCCATCGGTGAGATGTGGAACTCAGGGAATGGGCCGCACACGGGTAGCCACATGATGATGGCGGTAGTCACTAGGAAGACGTGTACCGCATAGTGCAACGGCCCGTTCGACACCGATGCATTCACCACACCGGGAACGTGGCTCACCATGACGGCGACGTTGAACACGAAGGCCGCCCGCACCGGATGGGCCATGAACTTGACGAAGCGATACAGGCCCTTGTCGCCGATGAGGATGCGGACGAACCACTCGGGCGTGGCCAACACGACCAACGGCGGCATGAAGTACGTGAGCGCCATGTGCTGGAACATGTGCACCGAGTAGAGGTATTCCTCGGCGATGTCGTGGATCGGCCAATCACTCGACAACCACAAGATGAGAATCCCGGCTACGAAGGCGGTCTTCTGGCGACGGGTCACGACGGTTCCACCGGGACCGACGGCCCGCGGGCCGATGACCCGCACCATGTAGACGTACGAGATGGTGAGGAACGCCACCAGCAGCCACACTTCGACGTGCTGCTGGAAACGCCACGGATCGACGGCCAGCATCGACATGGAGACCTCCTACGACATGAAGAACTTGAAAGTCGCCAACGCCCCCACGTAGACGCCGATGGCCAGGAAAAGCCCCGAGTAGAAGAGATAGCTGAACAGCTTGTTGTCGAACTTCAAGTGCATGAAGTACGACACCACGATCACGAACTTCACGATCATCAAGACGAGGAGCGTCGGCATGAACAACGGGCCGAAGTCGACGTAGTACGTCGACACTTCGATGGCCGTGAGCACAGCCAGGACGACGGCGATGATGACGTACTGCTTGTCGGATGCGCCGTGGCTCTCACCGTGTTCGGTGGATTCGTGCGTTGCGTGTTCGGTGGCTGTGCTCATGGTCAATCCTTGGTGGCGGCCGATCAGGCCGGAATGAGGTAGACGAGGGTGAAGATGATGATCCAGACCACGTCGACGAAGTGCCAGTAGAGACCGATCATCTCGACCGTCTCGGCCTTGCTTCCCGGAATCCGGTTGCGACGCACCATGCCCACGAGGGCCATCAACATGATGATGCCGACGGTCACGTGCACACCGTGGAATCCGGTCAGGGTGTAGAAGCTCGATCCGAAGAGGCTCGTGGTGAAGCCCAAACCTTCGCGGTAGAACGCCGTGAACTCGTACACCTGGCCGCCCACGAACGTGGCGCCCAGAATGGCGGTCACGGTGAGCCACAAGTTGGTGTTGCGGTCGTCCTGCCGGTTGGCGGCCGACACTGCGAGCACCATGGTGAGCGAACTCATGAGGAGCACGAACGAGCTCACCGATGTGAACGGGATGTCGTAGATCTGATCGGGCTGCGGACCTTCGCCCACACGACCCTTGTAGAGCATGTAGGTCGAGATCAGACCACCGAACAGCAGGCACTCGGATCCGAGGAAGATCCACATGCCGAGCTTGTTGTTCGACAAGCCGGTGCTGGTGTGATGCGCGCCGTGATCGGCGCCGTGAGCGACAGCGGTGTCAGCCAAGGGGTGCCAACTCCTTCGTGGTGCCGCCACCCTCTTCGGGTGCCGGTGGATCGAAATCGTCGTCGGGCGCCGTGGCCGGCTCCATGGCCCAGCCGAACATGGTGAGCAAGAGGAACGCTGCGCCGACCGCCATCAGCAGACGGTTGTAGATCAGGCCGTAGCAGATGATCGGCAATGCGAGAGCCACGAGGATCGGCCAGTACGAGCGCGACGGCATGTGGATGTGCTCGTCGGGGTGGGCGTTCATGTCGGCCAGAACCTCTTCGGCCGTCGCCACCTGCTTGATCTCGTGCGTGGTCGCGTCCTGTTCGTACTTGCGATGGAAGAACTCGTCGAGATGGTCGACGGTCGGAATCGAATCGAAGTTGTGCTCGACCGGCGGGTTCGACGTCATCCACTCGAGGGAGCGGGCGTCCCACGGGTCGAGCGGAGCGATGGCGACCTTCTTCGACTTGTGCGTGTACACCACGTTGATGATGAAGAAGAGAATGCCGAGCGACAGGATCAGCGAACCGACCGAGGCGATGAAGTTCCAGAAGCCGAGGTTGAAGAATCCCTCTCCGGCTCGGGCCTCGGTCCAGACCTGCATACGACGCGGCTGTCCCTGCAGACCCAGGATGTGCATCGGCCCGAACGTCATGTTCATACCGACCACCATGAGCCAGAAGTTCCACTTGCCCAGCGTTTCGTTGAGCTGCTTGCGGAACATCTTCGGCCACCAGTAGTAGAAGCCGGCGAACAGACCGAAGATGGCTCCACCGAACAACACGTAGTGGAAGTGGGCCACGATGTAGTAGGTGTCGGTCTGCTGGGTGTCGCTCGGCGCAACCGAGTGCGTCACACCCGAGAGGCCACCGATGGTGAACTGCACCACGAGTCCGATGGCGAAGAGCATCGGGGTCGCGAAGGTGAGCTTGCCGCCCCACATCGTCATGACCCAGTTCACGATCTTCACACCGGTGGGCACGGCGATCGCCATGGTGGCGAGTGAGAAGAC